>NZ_UYXQ01000271.1 GCF_900624995.1 Pseudomonas antarctica | reverse complement strand
ACTCAGGCCACTCAGGCCCTGGTCATCATCGCCCGCAAGCTGGCACGTATTGCGTTTTCACTCATGAAAAATCAAAGCGAATACCAGTCAAAAGCGGTTTTGGAGGCTTCCCCTCAACCATAGAATCTCCCACATTAGATTGAGT
>NZ_UYXQ01000270.1 GCF_900624995.1 Pseudomonas antarctica | reverse complement strand
AACGGATATGTACCCAGCGCCCCCGCGACAACCAAAGCATTCAACCCATAAAAAGATGTGTAGATACCTATGCTGCGATAGCACCACCTCGAGATGCCTGATACACCGAGTCGCCTGTATCGCAGGCAAGCCAGCTTGTATGGTTAGACTTGTTGGGGTGGTGGGACTAAAAGCCAGCATCTGACTCTAGCCAGTACAGACCGTGGGAGACTTCGCCCCACCCCTTCACCAAAGCGCCGATAAG
>NZ_UYXQ01000269.1 GCF_900624995.1 Pseudomonas antarctica | reverse complement strand
GGTCAGGCGGGCGAGGGGGTCGTAGTGGTAGTGGTGTTCGCCTTTGCGGGTGTCGAGCAGGCGGGTCAGGTTGCCGGTTTTGTCGTAGTCGTAGTGGCGGCGGTAGTGCTTGTGTTCTTCTTGGGTCGCCGCGTGGGCGTGAAGGCGGTTTTGTTCGTCGTAGTCGTAATGGCTGAGCAGTTCGCCTTGCTGGCGCTGGCGTTCGCGGCCGGTGTTGAACAGGTGAGAGGTTAGGGTTTTACCATTCAGCTCGAC
>NZ_UYXQ01000268.1 GCF_900624995.1 Pseudomonas antarctica | reverse complement strand
GGTCAGGCGGGCGAGGGGGTCGTAGTGGTAGTGGTGTTCGCCTTTGCGGGTGTCGAGCAGGCGGGTCAGGTTGCCGGTTTTGTCGTAGTCGTAGTGGCGGCGGTAGTGCTTGTGTTCTTCTTGGGTCACCGCGTGGGCGTGAAGGCGGTTTTGTTCGTCGTAGTCGTAATGGCTGAGCAGTTCGCCTTGCTGGCGCTGGCGTTCGCGGCCGGTGTTGAACAGGTGAGAGGTTAGGGTTTTACCATTCAGCTCGAC
>NZ_UYXQ01000267.1 GCF_900624995.1 Pseudomonas antarctica | reverse complement strand
GAAGGCATCTTCTTCTACTGCGGCTTCACCCAGATCCTGTCCATGGGCCGCCGCAACAAAATGACCGGCGTCGCCGAGCAGTTCCAGTACATCCTGCGCGACGAGTCGATGCACCTGAACTTCGGTATCGACGTGATCAACCAGATCAAAATCGAAAACCCGCATTTGTGGGATGCCGAGATGAAGGAAGAAGCGACCCAGATGATCCTGCAAGGGACGCAGCTGGAGATTGAATATGCTCGCGATACCATGCCGCGCGGCGTGTTGGGCATGAATGCGGCGATGATGGAGGATTACCTCAAGTTCATCGCGAA
>NZ_UYXQ01000266.1 GCF_900624995.1 Pseudomonas antarctica | reverse complement strand
ATCGCCCGCAAGCTGGCACGTATTGCGTTTTCACTCATGAAAAATCAAAGCGAATACCAGTCAAAAGCGGTTTTGGAGGCTTCCCCTCAACCATAGAATCTCCCACATTAGATTGAGTTCAGTTTCAGAGATCAGGTCGGCTGTCAGGCCGCCTTGGCTTCGCTTTTGATTTAACCACTCAGGTCGGCTACTAGGCCGCCGTGCTTTTGATCTTGATCTTAGGCGCCCCGTTAAACCACGCTGGCCGAACGCAGGCTTTGGAGCGAGGGTAAACCGGCAGGACGCCGGTTTAGCCGCGATGGGCCAAGGATGGCCCATGGCGGCGGCCCACGGTCCAAAGCCTGCGTGAGGGCACACCGAGCCTAGGCGAGGTGCCGAGTGGTGGGGCAAGAG
>NZ_UYXQ01000265.1 GCF_900624995.1 Pseudomonas antarctica | reverse complement strand
GCTTTAGCGACATCCACACCGATGATTGATTGCGAGACAGTCATTGCCATGAAAAACGCTCCGGGTTAGGGTTTGCAGGCTTGTCGGGGCTTCACCATTGCGCTGGCTTGCTTCTATCGTCGGTCATAGCCGATGCATTCCTTATCGGCGCTTTGGTGAAGGGGTGGGGCGAAGTCTCCCACGGTCTGTACTGGCTAGAGTCAGAGAGAGTGTCAGATTTTTTGTGTGCGGGCCGGTAACGGCCTGCCGACAGGCAGGCCTTAGTTTTACCAGGTAGGCCTGATAAATCGATCTCCGTACAAAATCGCAAATTGGTTCATCGCACTCTTCCAGTCATGTGCCGGTTTGCCCCAGTTAGCAGTGATATTTCGCAATCCCAACCAGATTAATTTTGTTGCAGCATCGTCCGTTGGGAAGTGCCCTCGGGTC
>NZ_UYXQ01000264.1 GCF_900624995.1 Pseudomonas antarctica | reverse complement strand
GACCCAAGAAGAACACAAGCACTACCGCCGCCACTACGACTACGACAAAACCGGCAACCTGACCCGCCTGCTCGACACCCGCAAAGGCGAACACCACTACCACTACGACCCCCTCGCCCGCCTGACCCGGGCCGATCACTCGCAAGGTGTGCAGGAACGCTTCGGCCACGACCCAGCCGGCAACCTGCTGATGCAAGACCGTCCCGGCCCGGACATCGTCGCGGGGAATCGGTTGATGATCCAGGGCGATCATCATTACGACTATGACGCCTTCGGCAACCTGATTCGCCAAAGACGCGGCAAGGGCCACCAACTCGTCACCGAGTACCGCTACGACTGCCAACACCGGCTGATATCGATCACAAAACCCAATGGGCAGACGGCCAGCTATCGCTATGACCCGTTTGGTCGGCGGATCAGCAAAACCGTTGATGGGATAACGACGGAGTTTTTCTGGCAAGGCGACAAGCTGGTTGCCGAGCATCACGCGGATCG
>NZ_UYXQ01000263.1 GCF_900624995.1 Pseudomonas antarctica | reverse complement strand
TACCGAAGTTCAGGTGCATCGACTCGTCGCGCAGGATGTACTGGAACTGCTCGGCGACGCCGGTCATTTTGTTGCGGCGGCCCATGGACAGGATCTGGGTGAAGCCGCAGTAGAAGAAGATGCCTTCGAGGACGCAGTAGTAGGCGACGAGGTTGCGCAGCAGTTCTTTGTCGGTGTCGACGGTGCCGGTTTCGAACTTCGGATCGGAGATCGAACGGGTGTACTTGAGGCCCCAGGCGGCTTTTTTAGCCACCGATGGGATCTCGTGGTACATGTTGAAGATCTCGCCTTCATCCATGGCCAGCGATTCGATGCAGTACTGGTAGGCGTGGGTGTGGATCGCTTCTTCGAAGGCCTGGCGCAGGATGTACTGGCGGCACTCCGGGTTGGTGATCAGGCGGTACACGGCCAGCACCAGGTTGTTGGCGACCAACGAGTCGGCGGTGGAGAAGAAGCCGAGGTTGCGCATGACGATGCGGCGCTCGTCGTCGGTCAGGCCTTCGGGGGTTTTCCACAGGGCGATGTCGGCGGTCATGTTGA
>NZ_UYXQ01000262.1 GCF_900624995.1 Pseudomonas antarctica | reverse complement strand
CCGCGTGGGCGTGAAGGCGGTTTTGTTCGTCGTAGTCGTAATGGCTGAGCAGTTCGCCTTGCTGGCGCTGGCGTTCGCGGCCGGTGTTGAACAGGTGAGAGGTTAGGGTTTTACCATTCAGCTCGACGGTGGCGAGGTGGCCGCTTTTGTCGTGGTTGAAGGTGAGACGATTGTTGTCCGGCAGGCGCAGGTTTTTCAGCTGGCCGCAGGTGTCGTAGCCGTAGCGCAAGGTGCCCCAGCCTTGGTGTTCGGCGGTGAGGCGGTTTTGGGCGTCGTATTCGTAGGCCAGCGCCCAGTGGCCGTCGTCGACGCTGAGGAGGTTGCCTTGGCGGTCGTAGGCATAGTCAACAACACTGCCGTCGGGCAGGGTTTTTCGTACGAGGCGGCCGGCCGCGTCTCGCTCGTAACGGGTAACGAGCTGACTGCCATCGTCGCCGTGTTCGGTTTTCTCCAGCAGGTTGCTGTTGAGGTCATAGACGTAGGCCGTGCGCTGCCCGTCAAAGCCTATTTCCTGCTGGATCAGCCCGTTGGGGTGGTAATCAAG
>NZ_UYXQ01000261.1 GCF_900624995.1 Pseudomonas antarctica | reverse complement strand
CGGCGCTTTGGTGAAGGGGTGGGGCGAAGTCTCCCACGGTCTGTACTGGCTAGAGTCAGATGCTGGCTTTTAGTCCCACCACCCCAACAAGTCTAACCATACAAGCTGGCTTGCCTGCGATGGCATCGGCTGGTTATGCCTGACACACCGAGGTGCTTGCATCGCAGGCAAGCCAGCTCCCACAGAAAAGCAGAGCATTGCAGTGCTGGCAGCTAAACTCGGTCAAAATTGTGGGAGCGGGCTTGCTCGCGAAGGCGGTGGGTCAGCCAGCTCATGTGTAACTGACCCACCGCCTTCGCGAGCAAGCCCGCTCCCACAGTTGGATCTCAGTACATCAGACAGAGTGTGTGCTGCCGTGCTTTTGCCCTGCTTTTGCTTCGACCACTCAGGTCGGCTACTAGGCCGCCGTGCTCTTGCTTTTGATCTTGATCTTGATCTTAGGCGCCCCGTTAACCACGATGGCCGAACGCAGGCTTGAATCCGTGGGTAACCCGGCAGGACGCCGGGTTAGCCGCGATGGGCCAAGGATGGCCCATGGCGGCGGCCCACGGATTCAAGCCTTCGTT
>NZ_UYXQ01000260.1 GCF_900624995.1 Pseudomonas antarctica | reverse complement strand
GACCCAAGAAGAACACAAGCACTACCGCCGCCACTACGACTACGACAAAACCGGCAACCTGACCCGCCTGCTCGACACCCGCAAAGGCGAACACCACTACCACTACGACCCCCCCGCCCGCCTGACCCGGGCCGATCACTCGCAAGATGTGCAGGAACGCTTCGGCCACGACCCAGCCGGCAACCTGCTGATGCAAGACCGTCCCGGCCCGGACATCGTCGCGGGGAATCGGTTGATGATCCAGGGCGATCATCATTACGACTATGACGCCTTCGGCAACCTCATTCGCCAAAGACGCGGCAAGGGCCATCAACTCGTCACCGAGTACCGCTACGACTGTCAGCATCGGCTTATCGGCATTACCCAGCCTAACGGGCAAACCGCCAGCTACCGCTATGACCCGTTTGGTCGGCGGATCAGCAAAACCGTTGATGGGATAACGACGGAGTTTTTCTGGCAAGGCGATAAGCTGGTTGCGGAACATCACGCGGATCGCCATCGCAGTTACCTCTACGAACCGGACAGCTTCCGGCCTCTGGCATTGCTGGAAGGTTTCGGGCCGAAAGACACCCAGCCCTTTCACTACCAACTCGACCACCTCGGCACCCCGCAAGAACTCACCGCGCCCGACGG
>NZ_UYXQ01000259.1 GCF_900624995.1 Pseudomonas antarctica | reverse complement strand
ATGGTGCGAGAAGCGATCCTGATCTATAACCAGGAACGCCCACACCTGTCCTTAAAATACAAAACGCCCGATGCAGTGCATAGGGCGCTGGGGTGAAACAGGTGTAAACCTATTTCAGGACTAGACAGGCTCGAAAAGGAACTTAACTGACCGTTCACTGTGTTCAACATCGATCAATATAACGCATTTAAAGTTTCAGGCTGTCGCGTACCGAGCCGACTTCCTCCTGGCTGGCCTCGTAGGCTTGCGCTTGACCGGCGTATGAAAAAACATAGGCTTTATCGGTATCAACTGCGCCCACCAATGTTTGCGACAACACGTGTCGCCCATTCTCAGTAATCACGCAAGTCGTTTCCAACGCATCAAGACGGCTCAGTGTGGTCGGGTGCATCTTGGTGCACACGCTTTGATAACCGCTGCCGGCAAAATCTTTCTGGATAGATTTACGCATTTCCAGCAATACACCTTGAAGATTAACTTTATGACCGGGCTCAATCGGCGTGCCCGTCAACTCCATGACCATCAAGGTATTGCCATTTTCATCGTTCTTGATCGCGCGCAAGCGAGACACCGCCTGGGGTTTTACCGGCGCCTCGCCGTCAGCCTCAACTTCCTCGACTTGCCAGCCGCTGGGCCAATGAATTTCCGGGTCGGCCGCCAACACAAACGGGCTACCCAGCAACAAACACAAAGCGCCCAACAACGATTTACGGAACTCAATC
>NZ_UYXQ01000258.1 GCF_900624995.1 Pseudomonas antarctica | reverse complement strand
GCTTTAGCGACATCCACACCGATGATTGATTGCGAGACAGTCATTGCCATGAAAAACGCTCCGGGTTAGGGTTTGCAGGCTTGTCGGGGCTTCACCATTGCGCTGGCTTGCTTCTATCGTCGGTCATAGCCGATGCATTCCTTATCGGCGCTTTGGTGAAGGGGTGGGGCGAAGTCTCCCACGGTCTGTACTGGCTAGAGTCAGATGCTGGCTTTTAGTCCCACCACCCCAACAAGTCTAACCATACAAGCTGGCTTGCTTGCGATAGCCATGGGTATCTACGCAACTTTTTGTGTTGCGCTAAGCTTTTGGCGGGGTTTTTAGGTAGATATGAGTACATATCCGTTGCTGCGGTAACGGCGGCTTAGGGTTCCGCTCTTACAGCGGGTCACTTTTGGCAAACGCCCCAAAAGTAACCAAAAGGTCTTTGCCCCACCACTCGGTGCCTCGCCTAGGCTCGGCATGCCCTCACGCAGGCTTGAATCCGTGGGCCGCCGCCATGGGCCATCCTTGGCCCATCGCGGCTAACCCGGCGTCCTGCCGGGTTACCCACGGATTCAAGCCTGCGTTCGGCCATCGTGGTTAACGGGGCCTGTCAGATCAAGATCAAAATCTACAGCACGGCGGCCTAGTAGCCGACCTGAGTGGTTGAAGCAAAAGCAGGGCAAAAGCACAGCAGCACACTCTCTGTCTGATGTACCGAGATCCAACTGTGGGAGCGGGCTTGCTCGCGAAGGCGGTGGG
>NZ_UYXQ01000257.1 GCF_900624995.1 Pseudomonas antarctica | reverse complement strand
TTGTCCAATTTCCCATCAGCGCGACAATCATCGCCCAAAGCGCGGGCCAACCTATCAAGTTAAGTTACTTGGTGACGGTGGGGGGAACTACCGTGGCGTCAGAGGTTCAGGTACTGACGGTTCAGGCTGCCCCTCTGTTGGTTTTGCCGCAGCCATTAATTAACCGTCTGGACCCTGGCGCTACCTTGGTCTTGAACAGTTTTAATGGGGATGCTAGAGCATCTGTGGTGCCATGGGGTGGGATTCAAGCAGGGCAAGTCGTGTGGCTGACAATGATTAACGGTGCGAGGGAGCTGAAGGTATTGGATGGCTATCTGATCAGCGAAGGGGAAGTAACGAGAGGTTTAATGGACAAGCCGGTATCGCGCGATTGGATAGCGGGAGTGCCAAATAATACTAAGATCGAAGTAAGGCTTTATGTAGGTCAGGCAGGCAGCACAAACATAGAAACCGCTAGGGCGTCGCCGTCAACATTTTATACCGCAGATACTCGGTTTAATCCGCCGGTTATTACCCGTGCGATCATCGTTTCAACGGGTAATAGTGTCCCTAACGGGGGATCGTACGCTGCTGCATTAGGGTATGGCGTGTTGTTTTCTGGAACCTGTGACGCTCGTCCCTATCATCGGAACGTTAGGTTGGGGACGCCCGAGGGCGGAGGCTATACGCTGACTATTACCCCAGGCACTACGAATTGGGAGCGCTGGACAGGTTTTCATCTGTTGAATCAATGGTATAACGTGGCAATGTACGAACTTGAAGGCGGTCAAAATGTGAGCTCTAATGTCATACGGTGGTTCAGGGTATAAGTCATAACTATATAATCGGGACAGTCCTACTCAACCGTAGGCTGTCCCTTTTTATCACCCATTCAAATCTTCCAATGACTCGCCGTCTTCGCCAACCGCTGCCGCATCGCATCCACATTCCCCGCCAACTGCAACGTCAACA
>NZ_UYXQ01000256.1 GCF_900624995.1 Pseudomonas antarctica | reverse complement strand
TGATTTTTCATGAGTGAAAACGCAATACGTGCCAGCTTGCGGGCGATGATGACCAGGGCCTGAGTCGTTTTCAGGCCCCTGGCCAGGTAACCTTCATACAGCGGCTTCCAAGCTTTTGACCTGATGCCGGCTGACGCAGCGTTATGCAGTAATCGACGTATCTCGCCGTCACCTTTCTTGCTCAATGCGCGACGTCCGTTCATCTGCCCGGAGTCAGTTACTCTCAAGTCCAACCCAAGGAACGCGATATACGCATCTGCGCTTTCAAACTCTCCTCGTTGAAAAGCCATCGTTAGTGCAACTGCCGTAAGAAAACCAATACCTTCGACGGCTTGGCAGCGCTTGACCTGATGTAGAAGCCCAGCTTCAGTGACAGCGTCTAATATCCGTTTCTCAATGAGTGCTTCGTGCCTTTCCAGGCAAGCAGAGACGCTTTTTGATGATGCTTTGAGTAACGGTTCACCCGCCCAGCTTTGATTAAGGGCGATACGTGTTTTCACCAGAGCTGCACGCCGACGAAGCAAGCTTTGAAGCCTGGTATAAATTTTCGGCGGTGGGCTCCAAACGCGTAAATCTGCTTGTTCATTTTTCAAGTAACGGGCCAGCAAGCGCGCATCGCTGGCATCTGTTTTAGCCCGGCCTCCAGTGCTTTTTCGGTAGTGATTAAGGCGAAACCCATCGACCACGTAGACCTTATGACCCATCGAGTGAGCCAGGGTTACGGTCTGCAAGTGATAGATGTTGGTGGCCTCAATCGCAATAGCGCTGCCCGCCGGCAAGGTATCGAGCCACGCTTTAAGTTTGGTTTTGGTGTTCGGTACGATCTTTAGTTCATCAGTTTCAGTTTGGTAGATCACAACTTCCGCTTTAGCGACATCCACACCGATGATTGATTGCGAGACAGTCATTGCCATGAAAAACGCTCCGGGTTAGGGTTTGCAGGCTTGTCGGGGCTTCACCATTGCGCTGGCTTGCTTCTATCGTCGGTCAT
>NZ_UYXQ01000255.1 GCF_900624995.1 Pseudomonas antarctica | reverse complement strand
AAGTGGATGGATGAGGGCGAAAAAACTCGGCAATTGGCGTACTTGCGGGACGTATTGGGCGGTGAGCAGAGTGTGCTGGCGTTACCTTTCGACCACCCACGCCCGGCCGTGCAGAGCCACCGTGGTGCGCGCTTGGCGATCGAACTGGCGCCGACACTGGCCCACGACCTCAAGGCCTTGGCCCAGCAACAAGGCGTGACGCTGTTCATGCTGCTGCTGGCGTCGTTCCAGACCTTGCTGCACCGCTACAGCGGCCAGGAAGAGATCCGCGTCGGCGTGCCGATTGCCAACCGCAATCGCAGCGAGACCGAGCGTCTGATCGGCTTTTTCGTCAATACTCAGGTACTCAAGGCCGACCTGAACGGCCAGATGAGCGTCGTGCAGTTGCTGCAACACACGCGTCAGCGCGCGCTGGATGCCCAGGCGCATCAGGACCTGCCCTTCGAGCAATTGGTGGAAGCCCTGCAACCGGAACGCAGCCTGAGCCACAACCCGTTGTTCCAAGTGATGTTCAACCACCAGACCGATGTGGGCCAGGCGCAGGTCCAGCATCAGCTGCCGCACTTGCGTGTAGAAGGGTTGGATTGGGAGAGTAAGACCGCGCATTTCGACCTGGACCTGGATATCCAGGAATCCATTGAAGGCATCTGGGCCACCTTGGGTTATGCCCAGGACTTGTTTGAAGCCGCCACCGTGCAACGTATGGCCCGCCATTGGCAGAACCTGTTGCAGGGCATGGTCGCCAACCCACAGCAAAGCCTCAGCCAATTGCCGCTGTTGGACAGTGCTGAGCAGCAACAGATTCTGCAGCTGTGGAATCACACCGATTCGGGCTTCTCGGCCAAGCGCCTGGTGCATGAAAGGGTCGCCGACCGCGCGCGGGAAAACCCGGAGGCTGTGGCGGTTAAATTCGATGCGCAGACCCTGACTTACGGCGAACTCGATGCTCAGGCCAACCGCCTGGCGCATGCGCTGATCGCCCGTGGCGTGGGGCCTGAAGTGCGCGTGGCCATCGCCATGCCGC
>NZ_UYXQ01000254.1 GCF_900624995.1 Pseudomonas antarctica | reverse complement strand
CATTCCAAAAGAGCTGATCGACCAGTTCGTCAGCGGCCCGATGAGTGCCGAAGCCATTCAGGATGCGTCGATGGCGTTCAAAAAGGCCTTGATCGAGCGAGCCCTTGGTGCCGAGCTGGGCCACCACCTCGGCTATCCTCAGGGCGCGGAGCGCCCTGAGGATTCGAGTAACCAGCGCAACGGCAAAAGCGGTAAAACGGTTCTAACCGATGATGGCCCGCTGCGCTTGGACATTCCCAGAGATCGCGATGGAAGCTTTGCTCCGATCTTGATCCCCAAGCACGAGCGGCGTTTTACAGGTTTTGATGACAAGATCATTGCGATGTATGCACGCGGCATGACGGTTCGCGAAATCCGTGCGTTTCTCTCGGAACAGTACGGAACAGACGTCTCTCACGACTTCATCAGCTCCGTCACCGATGCTGTTTTGGACGAAGTCGCTGCTTGGCAGCAACGACCGCTTGAGCCCATGTATCCAGTTATTTTCTTCGATGCATTGCGTGTCAAAATCCGAGATGAAGGCCTAGTTTGTAACAAGGCCATCTACCTGGCGCTGGGTGTATTGCCAGACGGTACGCGAGATATTTTGGGTATTTGGATTGAAACTACAGAAGGTGCCAAGTTCTGGATGAAGGTCTTCAACGATCTCAAGACACGAGGCGTAGAGGACGTTCTGATCGCTGTTACGGACGGCTTGAAAGGCATGCCAGAGGCGTTGAGTGCGGTATTTCCAGAGACAACGCTTCAGACTTGCATCGTCCACTTAATCCGCAATAGCCTTGATTACGCGCCATGGGATAAGCGTCGCGAGCTGGCTAAGGCACTGAAGCCGATCTATCAGGCACTCAACGCTGAAGCCGCCGAGCAAGCACTGGCGGCCTTCGAAGCCGGACCTTGGGGCAAGCAATATCCAACGATAGCGAAAGCGTGGCAGCGGGCTTGGGATCGGGTGATTCCATTTTTCGTTTTTCCGCCGCCGATACGAAAAGTGATCTACACCACCAACGCCATCGAAAGCATCAATGCTCAACTGCGCAAGATCATCAAGACCCGAGGGCACTTCCCAACGGACGATGCTGCAACAAAATTAATCTGGTTGGGATTGCGAAATATCACTGCTAACTGGGGCAAACCGGCACATGACTGGAAGAGTGCGATGAACCAATTTGCGATT
>NZ_UYXQ01000253.1 GCF_900624995.1 Pseudomonas antarctica | reverse complement strand
GGCCAGCAGGAGGGCTTGGTCACGATGTACTTGGAGCTGGCGCGTGTCGGTAGCAAACAGATAAGCCGATCGCGTTCCGTGACATTTCTGCTCAAAAAATCCAGCCCTGCTGGCTTCGACAGCCGGCCAGACGTGGAGGGCCACGATGGATTACGCGTGGTAGCTGAAGGCCTGCCGCAATACTCTACTGTCGATTCGTACGTGGCTTCAAAGGGGATGTGGGTCCTGCTGAGTAAGCATGCGAACGCCCGAGCGAACGACCTGTTTACAGTCTTCCTCGCTGGGGTTCCCACCCCGTATCGTCTGAGCGCCGCAGAGGCCGCCGGGCCTGGGCCGTACCGGGTGTTCATCCCCCCTTCGGTTTTCCGGGATATCACTCAATTCGGTCTCTTACCCCTTCTCTATACAGTGGAAGATGTGGCTGAAAATCCCCCCGCGGGCAATACCACGCTTTCCGCACCCTACTACCTGAACAGTGATCTGGATCCCTCCCTGTTTGACCCTCCGTATTTGTTGGTCAATAACGTTGAGACCACTCGATTAAATCTGGGGACCCACGGCAGTCTCCCATTCAGCGTGTCGGTCACACCGCCGCGCTCGATACGGCTCGCCAGCCCACCCAACCAGATCGTTGTGACGCTGACCTTTACCAAAAACGAGGGAACTAAAAAAGTCACGCGCTTACCGTCGTTTGCCCAAACGCAAGCACGCGGCGAGATCATTCCTGTTTCCAGCGAGGTGTTCAATCAACCAGGGTTCGACTTTGTTCACATAAGCTACGAGATGTTCAGTTCTACTGGAGCACTACTCGGAAAGTCGGGCAGCACCTCGGTGTCATTGGAGGGCGTGCTGGTCGTGACGTATCCGGCGCCAGCCTTCGATGGCAAGCTTGGGCCTCAGACGATCGTCCCACAGAACTATCCGAACGGGGCCACTACGACGGTAGGGTTCCCAAGCATGAGTACAGCGCACGTAATTCAACTTATTTGGCGCTATTTCGATGGTACCGTCGCCGTTATTCCTGCGCAGACCGGCAATGCCAACGGGCTTGTCCAATTTCCCATCAGCGCGACAATCATCGCCCAAAGCGCGGGCCAACCTATCAAGTTAAGTTACTTGGTGACGGTGGGGGGAACTACCGTGGCGTCAGAGGTTCAGGTACTGACGGTTCAGGC
>NZ_UYXQ01000252.1 GCF_900624995.1 Pseudomonas antarctica | reverse complement strand
CGCATTACTCGGATCGGCCTGCAACGCCTGGCGCGCGAATTGATGCGCCTGGTCCCAATGGCCGCTGGCACGATGAAACTGCGCCATGGCAACCAGATTGGAGGCGTCGTCGGGGCCCAGCTCCAGGGCTTTTTCCAGTGGTTCGCGGCTCTGCGCCAGGCGGCCGGTCAATTGATACAGTTCGGCCAGGCAGCGGTAATTGACGGGGTTGAGCGGTTCCATATCCAGCAGTTGGGTCAGGTGTTCCTGGGCCAGGCTGAATTTGCGCAGGGCAATCGCCACCTGGGCCGCCGCGTAGTGGGCCAACGGCATCTGTGCATCGGCCGCCAGGGCCAGCTGCACTTCACGCTTGGCCGCGTGCACCCGCCGCATGTTCATCAAACAGATCGCCAATAACGCATGGGCTTCAGCCGAATGCGGATCGCTGGCCAGCAACTGGCGCAACGCATCGATGGCGCCGTCATTGTGGTCAGCCTGTAGGCGTTGATAGGCCAATTGCAGCAAGTAATCGGTATTCATCAGCTCATCACCAGATACCAAAGGGTGCTGGGCACCCATTTGACGACCATGCCCTTGAGCACAAAGCCACCAATTAGCGCCAAGGGAAGACCAAAGCGGTTGAGGACACCGCCGTAGTACTGGTAAATCTCGATGGTCGCGTTCTGTTGCATATACAACAGGTAACCAATGCTCAATTTCCACACCACCAGCACCAGCAAGGCATATTGGATCTCGGCCTGGCTCTGGATGTAGCCAAAGCCTACCAATTGCAGCAAGCCGAACCCGATCACCACGCTGCCCACCAACGCCACGCCGGCCAGGACCCACTCACGCACGCGTGTCGGGCTGCCCACGGCAATCGAGTTGAACACAAACCATGGCAAGCCGAGCCAGGCACCGCCCAGCATCAGGCCCAGCAATGGCCAGAGCGGTGAAACCGCCCACTTGGCCAAGGCGCCCGGGCGCGGTTCATCTTCGATGCGATAACCACCGTACTGCGCCATCAGCGACCCTTCCCGTGTTTGTCGAGGAAGGCCAACACCTCGTCATATTGATTGCCTTCATTGGCATAGCGCGCGTAGTTGCGCGCCGTGGTCAGCCACTCCAAGGTGGTAGCACGCACGTCTTTCAACGCTGCCTTGAAATGGCGGTCGCAGATCGACTGTTCGGCGCCACTCTCGATCGAGGCTTCAATCGCCTCGTCGGCGGCGGTTTC
>NZ_UYXQ01000251.1 GCF_900624995.1 Pseudomonas antarctica | reverse complement strand
GTGGCGGTTAAATTCGATGCGCAGACCCTGACTTACGGCGAACTCGATGCTCAGGCCAACCGCCTGGCGCATGCGCTGATCGCCCGTGGCGTGGGGCCTGAAGTGCGCGTGGCCATCGCCATGCCGCGCAGTGCCGAAATCATGGTGGCGTTCCTCGCCGTGATGAAGTCCGGCGGTGTGTACGTCCCGCTGGACGTGGAATACCCGCGCGATCGCCTGCTCTACATGATGCAAGACAGCCGCGCCAAACTGTTGCTGACCCACTCGACGGTGCAGCAGCGGCTGCCGATCCCCGAAGGGCTGGAAGCGCTGGCGGTTGATCGGACCGAAGCCTGGGCCGAGGTGGATGACAGCGATCCACAGGTCGCACTGGACGGCGACAACCTGGCCTACGTGATCTACACCTCCGGCTCCACCGGCATGCCCAAAGGCGTGGCGGTGTCGCACGGCCCGTTGGTGGCGCACATTATTGCCACCGGCGAACGCTATGAAACCGGCCCGGCGGATTGCGAACTGCACTTTATGTCGTTCGCGTTCGACGGCGCCCACGAAGGCTGGATGCACCCGCTGATCAACGGCGCCAGCGTGTTGATCCGCGATGACAGCCTGTGGCTGCCGGAATACACCTACGCGCAAATGCACCGCCACCACGTGACCCTGGCGGTGTTCCCACCTGTTTACCTGCAACAACTGGCCGAGCACGCCGAACGCGACGGCAACCCACCGGCAGTGCGTGTTTACTGCTTTGGTGGTGACGCGGTGGCGCAGGCGAGCTACGACCTGGCCTGGCGCGCGCTCAAGCCGACCTACCTGTTCAACGGTTACGGCCCCACCGAAACCGTGGTGACGCCGCTGCTGTGGAAGGCACGCAAGGGCGACCCGTGCGGTGCGGTTTACGCACCGATTGGTACGCTGCTGGGCAACCGCAGCGGCTACGTGTTGGACGCGCAGTTGAACCTGCAACCCATCGGCGTCGCCGGTGAGTTGTACCTGGGCGGCGAGGGCGTGGCGCGGGGTTACCTGGAGCGACCGGCATTGACCGCCGAGCGCTTCGTGCCGGACCCGTTCGGCAAGCCCGGCAGCCGTGTGTACCGCAGCGGCGACTTGACCCGTGGGCGCCCGGACGGCGTGGTGGACTACCTGGGCCGGGTTGACCACCAAGTGAAAATCCGTGGTTTTCGTATCGAGCTGGGTGAAATCGAAGCCCGCTTGCGTGAACAGGACAGCGTCGGTGAAACCGTGGTGGTGGCCCAGGAAGG
>NZ_UYXQ01000250.1 GCF_900624995.1 Pseudomonas antarctica | reverse complement strand
TGTCTAGTCCTGAAATAGGTTTACACCTGTTTCACCCCAGCGCCCTATGCACTGCATCGGGCGTTTTGTATTTTAAGGACAGGTGTGGGCGTTCCTGGTTATAGATCAGGATCGCTTCTCGCACCATTTGCTCCGCTTGCGCCAAGTCTTTCGGCCGGTGGAGTAATAGTTCTGTTTTCAAGATGCCGTTGACCCGCTCTGCCAAGGCGTTCTGGTAGCAGTCGTAGCCATCCGTCATCGAAGACGTGATGCCATGCTTGGCGTGGAGCTTTTGATACAGCGCCGAGCAGTACTGGACTCCTCGATCCGAGTGATGGACCAGTTTCTGGCGCGTTCGACGTGTCTTTAACGCCATGCGTAAGGCGTGGGCCACCGAGTCGGCATGTAGGCTGCCATGCACGTGATAACCGACAATTTTTCTTGAGAAGGCATCTGTGACCAGACTCAGGTAGACCGGGTTGTCACGCTGGGTGGACAGGTAAGTAATATCGGCCACCCAGACCTGTTCCGGACCGGTCGCGACAACTTGCTGCGGGCCTGGCTTTAGCAGATTGGGATGGCAGCGAAAGTGATGATGGCTGTCGGTTGTCTTGTGATACGCCCGTTTCCTGCGAACCAACTGCCGGTGCTCACGCAACACCTCAAACAAGCGATCTCGGCCAACATGCAATTCAGGTTTCTCATGCTCCGCGTGCATCAATGACTGCAGCTTGCGTGCGCCAATGCGGGGTTGGCGCGCTCGGATTGCCTGCACAAACTTGATAAGTTTCTGATCTTGATCGACTCGCGCCCGATAGACGCGATCACGCTTGTAAAAGGCTTGGCGACTGATCCCCATAAACTGGCAAGCCCTGCTGACACTCAGGGTTTGGGTTTGCGCAACGACTTGCCGGACCGCTTTTTTACAATGGATACGCCGTAGTCGTTCTTAAGGACATCGACCACATCTTCAAAGAATTTGGCTTTCTGATTTGCCAGTGCCAGTTGCTCCTCAAGCTCTTTGATTCTCTGCTCGGGGGTCAAAGGCAAAGTTAGCTCGTCCATCGGTCGAGTCCTCAGGGTACGAATGGAGGCGCCTTGGCTCCAATCTTGTCGACCATGCTTGCGTAACCAGACCAACACCGTCGACCGACCTTGAATCCCATAACGCCGTTGAGCCTCTTTATAACTCAACTCGCCTTTTTCTACTTGGTCGACAACCGACAATTTAAAAGTCAGCGTGTAATCGCGCTGACTACGTTTTGCGCCCGTATCCATTGCACCCTCCTGATAAGAAGCCAGAAGGTGTAAACCTTATTCAGGACGAGACA
>NZ_UYXQ01000249.1 GCF_900624995.1 Pseudomonas antarctica | reverse complement strand
GCATCAGGTCAAAAGCTTGGAAGCCGCTGTATGAAGGTTACCTGGCCAGGGGCCTGAAAACGACTCAGGCCCTGGTCATCATCGCCCGCAAGCTGGCACGTATTGCGTTTTCACTCATGAAAAATCAGAGCGAATACCAGTCAAAAGCGGTTTTGGAGGCTTCCCCTCAACCATAGAATCTCCCACATTAGATTGAGTTCAGCCACCAAGATCAGGTCGGCTAGCAGGCCGCCTCGGTTTTGCTTTTGATTTAACCACTCAGGTCGGCTACTAGGCCGCCGTGCTCTTGCTTTTGATCTTGATCTTGATCTTAGGCGCCCCGTTAACCACGCTGGCCGAACGCAGGCTTTGGAGCGTGGGTAAACCGGCAGGACGCCGGGTTAGCCGCGATGGGCCAAGGATGGCCCATGGCGGCGGCCCACGGTCCAAAGCCTGCGTGAGGGCACACCGAGCCTAAGCGAGGTGCCGAGTGGTGGGGCAAGAGCCCTTTTGGTTACTTTTGGGGCTCTTTTCCAAAAGTGACCCGCCGTAAGGGCGGAACCACAAGCGGCCGTTACCGCAGCAACGGATATGTACCCAGCGCCCCCCGCGACAACCAAAGAACTCAACCCATAAAAAGATGTGTAGATACCTATGCTGCGATGGCGGTGTATCAGTCGTGCATTCGCTGGCAGACCCACCGCCATCGCGAGCAAACGCGGTTCCCACATGACTCAGGTGCTTCATACTGTCGGCTGGCGCGGGGGAAAGGATGAATGACATGCGGTATTACTTACTCAGACCGGATCACGCAGTACCGGAAAAATGGGTACTTGGGGACATACGGCACGTTAATAACTGGCACTTCAGAGATCCGCCGGTTAATTACATGGAGCCAGGCAGTTACACCCTCGACGTCAGGGTTGAAGGCGCTGAGGTTGATTACGCTTTAGCGGGTTATGGCAGTGTCCCGGTATTGAGCAGAAGAGCGCGTGATGCATTAGTGGGCTTGCCGGAGGTGGATGAGCCTTATCACCACCTCGTACTTGAGCCGGTGCAAATCGCGAACACGCGCGTTGAACAGGACTATTTCGTGATGATCATCGAGACGCAGGTTGAATGCGTTGATGAACAGCGCTCGGAATATCAGCGGTATACCGTAGATGATCCGGTGAGGCCAGACTTGGCGGGGGATTATCGCGGCTTTACCAGGCTCGTTATTGACCCGGTAAAAGTAGCTCGCCGAGATATTTTCAGGCTTAAGCACTATCTAGGCGCAATCATCGTCAGTGAAGAAGTAAAACGTCGCTTCGAAAGAGCTGGGGTAGTCGGCCTAGCATGTGATTCCGTGAATGGAGCCAAACCCAAGGTAACCTAGGCGCGAACAGCCGGTTGCCCAC
>NZ_UYXQ01000248.1 GCF_900624995.1 Pseudomonas antarctica | reverse complement strand
TGGTATACTCCGTCGTTTTGTGATGCCCCGGCATGCTACGCGCCACACCGCAAAAACTTCGCTTACGGATTAATTCCCGTGAAAGCGTGTTTTTTCGGCCAGCCTGTACAGAGGGATTTCGGCACCATTTTTGGAGTTTTACATGCTCGAGCAGGCTCAACGCGTCCTCAAGGACATCTTCGGCTACGACCGTTTTCGTGGCCGCCAGGGTGCGATCATTGAGCGCGTGGCCAATGGCGGCGACGCCCTGGTATTGATGCCTACCGGCGGCGGCAAATCCCTGTGCTTCCAGGTGCCTTCGCTGTTGCGCAACGGCCTGGCCGTGGTGGTGTCGCCGCTGATCGCGCTGATGGACGACCAAGTCGCCACCCTTGAAGAACTCGGCGTCGCCGCCGCGGCGTTGAACTCCACCCTCAGCGCCGAGCAGCAACGCGACCTGGCCGCACGCATCAAGCGCGGTGAAGTGAAGATGCTCTACCTCGCCCCCGAGCGCTTGGTGCAGCCGCGTATGCTGGCGTTTTTGCAGAGCCTGGAAATCGCGCTGTTCGCCATCGACGAAGCCCACTGTGTGTCGCAATGGGGCCACGATTTCCGCCGCGAATATTTGCAGTTGGGCCAGTTGGCGGAGTTGTTTCCCGACGTCCCGCGCATCGCCTTGACTGCCACCGCTGACAAACGTACCCGCGAAGAAATCGTCGAGCGCCTGCATTTGCAGAACGCTGAGCGCTTCCTGTCGAGCTTCGATCGGCCGAATATTTTCTACCGCATCGTGCCCAAAGAGCAGCCGCGCAAGCAGTTGCTGGCGTTTCTGTCCGAGCGGCGCAGCGACGCGGGCATTGTCTATTGCCTGTCACGCAAGAAGGTCGATGAAGTCGCCGCGTTCCTCTGCGAGCAAGGCTACCCGGCGCTGCCGTACCACGCAGGCCTGCCCAATGAAACGCGCTCTGCCCACCAGAAACGCTTCCTCAATGAGGAAGGCCTGATCATGGTGGCCACCATCGCGTTCGGCATGGGCATCGACAAATCCAACGTGCGCTTTGTGGCGCACATGGACCTGCCCAAGTCTCTTGAGGCGTACTACCAGGAAACCGGTCGCGCCGGCCGTGATGGCCTGCCGGCGGATGCCTGGATGGTCTACGGCCTGCAAGACGTGGTGATGCTCAAGCAGATGCTGCAGAACTCCGAAGGCGACGAGCGCCACAAGCGTTTGGAACAGCACAAGCTCGACGCCATGCTATCGCTGTGCGAAGAGACGCGCTGCCGCCGCCAAACGCTGCTGGCGTATTTCGACGAGGACATGCCCGAGCCCTGCGGCCACTGCGACAACTGCGTCGACGGTGTGCAGACCTGGGATGCCACTGAGCCGGCGCGCCAGGCGTTGTCGGCCATCTACCGTACTGGCCAGCGTTACGGCGTGGGCCACTTGGTGGATGTGTTGCTGGGTAAGGACAACGAAAAGGTGCGCAGCTTCGGCCACGAAAAACTCTCGGTCT
>NZ_UYXQ01000247.1 GCF_900624995.1 Pseudomonas antarctica | reverse complement strand
GCGTTGAGTGATTTTTTGTGGTGGGTCCGCGCCAGATTGTACGGGCGGCGCTGACGGCGTTGGTGGAGCAGGGGAGTCGGGAGTCGCGGGTTTTCCAGGAAGCGATTGAACGGTATGGCTTGCAGGCGGAACGGGATGCGTCCTGGCTCTGCGGACTGACACAAGCCCGCTCCCACACTGTTTCGTGGCGTTTGTTAAAGCGTGGCGATCAGCGCCGGCCCAAATGCTTCCTGCAGAAACCTCGGCGCGATGTAGCGCTCGTAATGCGCCTCGGACAGCAGAAAAAACTCCCGATCAATCGCATCGCGCAAATCCGCAAGGCTGCGCTCACGAAACTCCGGCAACAACGCCAGCCCATACGCGTCCAGTTTGGAAATCACCCGCGCGCCCCGCGCAATCAGCTGATAGGCCCAGCAATACGGCGACTGCTGCGGCATAAAGCGAATTTTGCGGTCTTCCAGCTGCTGGCGCAGGCGCTTCGGGTCGAGCACTTCAAGTTTGCTGGACATCACCTGCACCAGCAACTGCTCCAGGCGCAGCCACACGGCCTGCTTTTGGTCAGCGTTGTAGCCATTCCACTGAATGACCTCATGGTGATAACGCTTGCAGCCCCGGCAAACCAGGTCACCGTAAACGGTAGAGCAAAGGCCGACGCAAGGGGTCTTGATGGTGTGATTGGGCATAAATAGCGGCTGTTTTCTAATCCGGAACAGGAAGGTTCAAGGCGTTGAACCGGTCGCTCAGCCACCGATGCAACTGAGTGACGGCACGTGACATTTGCCCGCGATGGGGGCAGGCGATCAATGCCGCCAATATGCGCCGCGCCCATGCCCTGGTCGAAAGCAGCAAGGCCCGGGGCAAGATTGTGCTCGAGGCCTCCTGTGAACACCGACACCTTCACCCACCGGAGTCGCCGTCATGCGCCCACCCCTGGTATCCCTCGCCATCCTCAAGGCCAGGCCGGCCGAGCACCAGGGCTAAAAGCCGGACTGTTGAGCCTGATCGAACCGATACGGGCCGAACCCGGCACGTTTTACCGGCGTGAGGCATTCAAGGATCAGGCGGCACTCGATGCGCATTTTGCGACGCCGTATTTTCAGCGGTTCGCCGCAACGGCGGATGATCTGCTCAGCGAGCCGTTGCAGCTGATTTTTCTGGAGCCGGTGTCGAACTGAGTGTTACCCATGGACCGTGAATGGACAGTCCAAGGGCCGCCGGTTAATCCCAGCTCAGCGCGCCGCCGGTTTGATACTCGATCACGCGGGTCTCGAAGAAGTTTTTCTCTTTCTTCAAGTCCATGATCTCGCTCATCCAAGGGAACGGATTCGTCGTCCCCGGATACTCTTCCTTCAACCCAATCTGCGACAAACGACGATTCGCGATGAACTTGAGGTAATCCTCCATCATCGCCGCATTCATGCCCAACACGCCGCGCGGCATGGTATCGCGAGCATATTCAATCTCCAGCTGCGTCCCTTGCAGGATCATCTGGGTCGCTTCTT
>NZ_UYXQ01000246.1 GCF_900624995.1 Pseudomonas antarctica | reverse complement strand
ATCGCCCGCAAGCTGGCACGTATTGCGTTTTCACTCATGAAAAATCAAAGCGAATACCAGTCAAAAGCGGTTTTGGAGGCTTCCCCTCAACCATAGAATCTCCCACATTAGATTGAGTTCAGTTTCAAATATCAGGTCGGCTGTCACGCCGCCTTGGCTTCGCTTTTGATCTAACCACTCAGGTCGGCTACTAGGCCGCCGTGCTCTGCTTTTGATCTGCTTTTGATTTTGATCTTAGGCGCCCCGTTAACCACGCTGGCCGAACGCAGGCTTTGGAGCGTGGGTAAACCGGCAGGACGCCGGTTTAGCCGCGATGGGCCAAGGATGGCCCATCGCGGCGGCCCACGGTTCAAAACCTGCGTGAGGGCACACCGAGCCTAAGCGAGGTGCCGAGTGGTGGGGCAAGAGCCTTTTGGTTACTTTTGGGCTCTTTCAAAAGTGACCCGCCGTAAGGGCGGAACCCATATCAGCCGTTACCACAGCAACGGATATGTACCCAAATCACATCACCCCACACTCGCCCCACCCGCAATCCGCTTCAACCCCAACACCATCAACCCCGCCCCCAACGCCATCGCGGCCATCAGCAGCGGATACGACACCCACCAAGGCGTCCCCGCCGTCATCATGCTGAACTCCGACATCCCGCCCACACTGGCAATCAAGTTAAGCGGCAAAAACACCACGTTGATCAGCGTCAACTTACGCAACAGGTTATTCATGCTGTTGTTCATCAAGTTCCCACGCGCATCGATCAACCCGGAAAACACATTGGAGTAGATCTCCGCCTGCTTGTAGCACTGATGATTCTCGATGATCAAATCATCGATCAACCCCAAAATCTCAGCACTGAAATGCTCCTTTTCCGCATGGTTACGCAGCCGCGAAAGCACCGCGCCGTTGCTGTGCAGCGCATTGATGTAATAGATCAAACTCTCGCTGAGGCTGAACATCTGCATCAAGTGATGGTTGCTCATCGACGCGTTGAACTGCTGCTGCAACTCCCGCGCAACCAGCTTGATCACCTTAAGGTGGCCCAAGTAGTGATGAATGTTATTGAGCAACAAGTCGAGCAACACATCCAACGGTGTGTGCAGCGGCCGGCGTGCGCCGAGCCCAGACAGCGGGGTTTCATCAGTGGCGATCACCAACAGGCGGTCCTGGGAAAACAACAGCCCGCAGGACGACACTTCAAACACCAGGTTGCCACCGCCGGAATAGTTCTCCGGGCGCTTCCAGATCAGGAACAGGTTGTCAGGGTGAAATTCGATGCGTGACACTTCATCCGGGTCCAGCGCCGAGGCCAGGGCATGTTCATCCAGCTTGTGGTGGTCGCGCAGCCACTCACGCTCGGCAAGGTCGGGGTTGTTGAACAGCATGATCGGGGCATCTTCGACCGCCCCACTGCGCAACTTCCCACCGGTCAACTCAAATCGCTGGATCATCGCGCGTCACCCCACCTGGCCTTGGCGTTTCATCTCCAGGCGCCGCACAAACCTCTCCAACCCCCG
>NZ_UYXQ01000245.1 GCF_900624995.1 Pseudomonas antarctica | reverse complement strand
TGCCTTGGGCTTGCTGGTCGTCGGTAAAGCCTTTGTGTTCGTGAAAAATTCCCTCGGGGCCGGTGAATGGCTGCGCCGTGGCCTTGGTGCGCTGATGCTGGCGGGTTTGGCCGCCATCGCATTGGGCCTGTACACCGGCGTGCTGGCGCGCGTGTCGACAGCCTCCACTGGTGGCCTGGAACAAAGCCTGGTGGACACACTCAGCGCCAAGCCTGAGCAGAAGGGCGGAGCGATGATGGCCAGCGGCGCAATGATGGCGGCCGCCAACCACAACGACGCGCTGCCGATCGAAGGCACGCTGCCGTCGCTGGATGGCGCTGTGCAATGGCTCAACAGCCCGCCACTGACTGCCCAGGCGCTGAAAGGCAAAGTGGTGCTGGTGGATTTTTGGACCTACTCCTGCATCAACTGCCTGCGCACCCTGCCGTATGTCAAAGCCTGGGCCGAGAAATACAAAGACCAAGGGTTGGTGGTGATCGGCGTACACGCCCCGGAATTCGCCTTTGAGCGCGACGTGGGCAACGTCACCAAGGCGATGAAAGACCTTGGCATTACTTACCCGGTGGCTATCGACAACAACTACAAGATCTGGCGCGCGTTCAACAACCAATACTGGCCGGCGCATTATTTTGCCGATGCCAAGGGCCAGATCCGCTATCACCACTTTGGCGAAGGCGATTACGCCGAGTCGGAGCGGGTGATCCAGCAGCTGTTGCGTGAAGCCGGGTCGAAAAACGTTGCCGGTGGGTTGATCGAGGCCGCCGCCAAGGGCGTGCAGCAAGCGCCGGACATGTCCGACGTGCAATCGCCGGAAACCTACCTGGGCTTCCAGCGTGCGGAGAACTTCGTCAGCACCGCGACCCTGGGCACCGACAAGGTAGTGAATTACCCGGCCGCCGGCCACTTGGCCCTGAACAATTGGACCCTGGAAGGCCAATGGAACGTCGGCGGCCAGCAAGCGACCCTCGAACACGCGGGTGGGCGCATCGTCTACCGTTTCCACGCCCGTGACCTGCACCTGGTGCTGGGCCCGGGCGCCGATGGCAAGCCGGTGCGTTTCAAGGTAACGATTGACGGCCAGGCCCCCGTCGATGCCCACGGCACCGATGTGGCGTCGGACGGCAGCGGCACAGTCACCGAGCAGCGCTTGTACCAGTTGGTGCGCCAACCCAGCGGCGTGAAGGACCGCACCTTCAGCATCGAATTCCTCGACCCGCACGTGTCGGCTTACGCCTTCACCTTCGGCTGACCCATCAATCTTGACGTGAAAACCCAATAAATGTGGGAGTTGGCTTGCCTGCGATGGCGGCAAGTCAGCCAACTCATCTGGCACAGTTACACAGCTATCGCAGGCAAGCCAGCGCCCACATTCAACCGTGTTCTGGAGTGAGTTTAATGAAACTGCTTAAGTGCTTACCGGCCCTTGCCTTCGCCGCCTTTGTCGGCCCAAGCTCAGCCTTCTCCTTTGGCGCCTCTGACGACGCGGTCATGCTCCCGCCACCGGCCCTGGCCCCTCCGCCCAACCCAGGCACCCTCCAAACCGCGCCTTTCGCCGCCGCCTGTTTTGGGGGGG
>NZ_UYXQ01000244.1 GCF_900624995.1 Pseudomonas antarctica | reverse complement strand
CGGTAATCCTCGGCGGCACCAGCTTTACCGGTGGTGTCGGCACCATTGGTGGCACGTTGATCGGTGCGCTGATTATCGCGGTACTTACCAATGGCCTGGTGCTGCTGGGGGTGTCGGATATCTGGCAGTACATCATCAAGGGCATCGTGATCATCGGCGCGGTGGCGCTGGATCGCTATCGCCAATCCGGTGCACGGACCTGATTCACTCCAACAACAATCACAAGAGAGACCCGCATGAACTTCAAACGCCTGTTTCCCGTTATTGCCTTGGCTGCCGTGATGTCCAACGTCGTGCAAGCCCGTGAACTCAAATCCCTGGGCATCAGCATGGGCTCGCTCGGCAACCCCTATTTCGTGACCCTGGCCGACGGCGCCACGGCGCGGGCCAAAGCGCTGAACCCCAACGTCAAGGTGACGTCGGTGTCGGCCGACTATGACCTGAGCAAGCAGTTTTCGCAGATCGATAACTTCATTTCGTCCAAGGTCGACCTGATCCTGCTTAACGCCGTCGACCCTTCGGCCATGGCCTCGGCGATCAAGAAAGCCCGGGACGCCGGCATCGTCGTGGTGGCGGTGGATGTGGACGCCAAGGGCGTGAATGCCACGGTGCAAACCGACAACGTTGAAGCCGGCAAGCTGGCTTGCCAGTTCCTGGTGGACAAGCTGGCGGGCAAGGGCAACGTGATCATTCAGAATGGCCCGCAAGTCACCGCCGTGACTGACCGCGTCAAAGGTTGCAAAGCTGCATTGGCTTCGGCGCCGGACATCAAGGTG
The DNA here is from genome assembly GCF_900624995.1 of Pseudomonas antarctica. GTDB lineage: Bacteria > Pseudomonadota > Gammaproteobacteria > Pseudomonadales > Pseudomonadaceae > Aquipseudomonas > Aquipseudomonas antarctica. Next base: position 830 of record NZ_UYXQ01000244.1, on the reverse strand, counting down.
TTGTCCGATGACCAGGACGGCAAAGGCTCGCGCGAAGGCGGTCTGAACGTGATGCAGGGCTACCTCACACGCTTCCCGAAAATCGACGGCCTGTTCGCGATCAACGACCCGCAAGCCATTGGCAGCGACTTGGCGGCCAAGCAGCTCAAACGCAGTGGCATTATCATCACCTCGGTAGACGGTGCGCCGGATATCGAGCATGCATTGAAGAGCGACACGCAAATCCAGGCGTCGGCCAGCCAGGACCCGTGGGCCATGGCCCAGACCGCCGTTAACGTGGGCAATGACATGCTTAATGACAAAGCCCCGGCCGAAGCGGTTACTTTGCTCACGCCAAAACTGATCACCCGCGACAACGTTGCTACGTACAGCGGTTGGTCGAGTAAACATTGATCCAGTGAAGGGGAGCGCGTCATGGTCACCATGGATGACGTGGCGAGCAGAGCGGGTGTGTCAACGTCGACGGTGTCGCACGTGTTGAACGGCACCCGCAAGGTCAGCGCGGCCACGGTGCAGGCGGTACAGCGTGCGATCGCTGAATTGGGTTACATCCCCAATACCCTGGCACGCTCGCTGGCGCGTTCCAGCACCAGCACGATTGGCGTGGCGATCTCGGCGCTGTCCAACCATTACTTCAGCGAGATGGTGCACGCGATTGAAGCCGAGTGCACAAAGCACGGCTTCATGATGCTGTTTGTCGACCCCCGCGATGACCCGGAGCAGGAGCTGCGGGTCGTCGCGGCCCTGCATCATCGGCGGGTTGACGGGATTTTGCTGGCACCGTCCACCGGGTCAAAAGCCCTGTGGTTTCTGCAGGCCCGTGCTGGCGG
>NZ_UYXQ01000243.1 GCF_900624995.1 Pseudomonas antarctica | reverse complement strand
GAAGACTTCGCATCCATCACCACCACGGTAATCGTATCGCCATTGATCGCCACCGCGCAGCCATCACAGCCGTGGTTGCTACCGTTCTGCAATGGCTTGAAATTGAGGCCGGTTTTTCCGTTGAGGGTTTGAAGGGCCAGTTGCTCGCCCAACACCCCCATCATTTACAAGCGAACCGGTTTTCCAATTGGGAAGGTGCGACAGCGGGATACTTTCAAATGTCTGCCCAAACAGGTCTTCAACCCGGCTGAACTTAGGTGGGCTGATTGCATCAGGAATAACCTGCCCTGGTCCTTTTGCACCTATTCAACTCTTCAATGCTGGCAAAGACAGCACTTCATCGTACTGTGGCCAGTCTTCCCTTGCGCGCTTGAGCACACCTTGCATCAATTCGTCCAACTCAGGCACTGGCTGCTCGGGCGGCAATTGGTCAAAGGGCGCGGCCATCAGCGGATGATCAATCTGCTGAGGATTGGGCAAGCCTTCCCATTGGCGTAGACGCAATATGTAGAGGATTTCCACCGGCACGCGCTCCATGCGGCAAACCTGATTGAAATCGTAGGAATTCTTTTGACTGTCTTTGCCAGTTTGCCAGGTGTGGCGGTCACATGCAGCAAGCAGGCAGGGTAACAAGTCGTCGGGGTTGGGAGTGCGCCAGCTGGCCAATAGAGCTTCGTAGATGGGCTCGTCATACGCATAGGCCGGCCAAAGATGCGATACATCGCCCACCCAATCGGCAAACACGCGCAGCATAAAGGCCTGGGCGCGGCGGTGCTGTTCTTCGTACTCGATCACCAACTGATGTCCGCGATTAAGAGCCGCATGAGTGAGATAGCCCTGATGGATGACGGCATCCTTCCAACCCAGGATCGCCATCGCGGCCATCATGTTGGCACCGGTTTGGATGCTGTAGTTTTCTTGGCGAATGTGGTTGCCATGGAATTGATCGTACTGGTGTGCCCAAAAAAATAATTGCCAAATACCTACTTGGTAGTAGCGCATCCAATGAGCCAATTCTCGCAACCATTGCGCGTTGTCTGGGGCCGTGGCAAGTACTTTATAAAGTCTTACCCGCGCCATTTGTTCTGGGATGCTATCTGTCGCATTATTTTTATTTGGAACCATCATTGGATCAGTGGGCCTTGCATCCTCCCTAGTGACGTATTCGCGTATCGCGCTGACATAAAACGCGTCCTCAACATGCGGCCCTCTGGCGATGCGAGCGAGTACTGATTTGTAAGAGGGCCACCTTGGGTTCACACCCACGCGTTCAAATTGATTTATTTTTTGGGCCATGGTTCCACCTTAACTTCTGCTTGACCTGTTTTAGCGGGTGCTGGCAAACCGACTTTAACGGTAACGCCTTGGACTTTGACTCCATCTCTTCCCAGCGCGGATCTCAAGGCTCGAGCCAACGCAGGATCGGATTGGGTTATCGAATCGTCAGCCAACCACCCTCTCAATCTTGTCTCCGGATCCCCATGGGGCGTACGTGCCGCATTCACACCGTTCACAGAAGACTTCGCATCCATCACCACCACGGTAATCGTATCGCCATTGATCGCCACCGCGCAGCCATCACAGCCGTGGTTGCTACCGTTCTGCAATGGCTTGAAATTGAGGCCGGTTTTTCCGTTGAGGG
>NZ_UYXQ01000242.1 GCF_900624995.1 Pseudomonas antarctica | reverse complement strand
GGTCAGGCGGGCGAGGGGGTCGTAGTGGTAGTGGTGTTCGCCTTTGCGGGTGTCGAGCAGGCGGGTCAGGTTGCCGGTTTTGTCGTAGTCGTAGTGGCGGCGGTAGTGCTTGTGTTCTTCTTGGGTCACCGCATGGGCGTGCAGGCGGTTCTGGTCGTCTTATTCGTAGGCTAGCGCCCAGTGGCCGTCGTCGACGCTGAGGAGATTGCCTTGGCGGTCGTAGGCATAGTCGACAATGTTGCCGTCGGGTAAGGTTTTTCGTACGAGGCGGCCGGCCGCGTCTCTCTCGTAACGGGTAACGAGCTGACTGCCATCGTCGCCGTGTTCGGTTTTCTCCAGCAGGTTACCGTTGAGGTCCTAAACATAGGCGGTGAGCTGGCCGTCAAAGTCGACACAATGATTCGGCCCATTTTGTGCGGTAAGCAATTTGTTCGTTTATATCGTTTGTGAGTTCGTTTTCTTCATAGTCGAATATACGGACGAGCTCTGCATCTGGATCACCTATTTTGGTTTCGTAAGCTACGAGTCCACTGGACATCTGTGATGCCATGGCTGACGGGTATACGTTTATTTTGGAACCTTTGCACAGGAATTTAATGTCTCTGAACTCTTTTCTCAATATGCCAAAGCATATGTAGATGTCTATGGCGCTATACGTTTTTCTTATTCCGTTAGCGAATGTTATCGAGAGTGTTGCTGTTCCTCTGTCGCATTCGATAATGGCTTTTTCGCGATTTGAATCTTTGATTATGGTTATCTCTAGATTTTTCATTTTTTTAAACTTCTGTTTTGATTTATTAACGAATAGCCTTTATGTGTGCCGTCATCGTTTAAGGGCGTAGCGCCTAAAATATCATTAGTGTCTATTCGCCCGGGGATAGCAATTTCCCGTTCTTTTTTATAATCGGATCGATTGCCGAGCTCCTTGTTGATATCGCGGCCCGGAATTTTTTTCAAGATATAAAGATAACCTTCCTCTAGTCCATAAGTCGTTGCGAACATCACACCTTGCTCTCTTGATACTGAGGTACTCACAAAATTACTTGGGGGATTCGCATTATTTTGTGAATGTAGATACAGGTCTGTGCTTTTTCCTCTGCTTTCAAATCCACTCTCAAAAATTTCGTCTGGATGTCTCGAATCTCCTCGATATAGATATTCTCGCTTTTTATCGGACGAGGGTAGGGAGGGAGCTCCCTCATTAACATCTGGCTGTTTGCCCGAGTTTTTCTTATTCGCCTGTGGTTCGCATCCATTTTCACCCGGGCAGTTACTCAAGCCTAGCGGATCCACCCATCCCGTCGGATTGGGCACGTACTGGTACGCGTTGATCCCACCCGCCAGCTTCACCGGGTCGGGCGTCAGGTAACGACCAATATCTGGATTGTAGTAGCGATGGCGATTGTAGTGCAGCCCGCTTTCTTGGTCGAAGTATTGGCCTTGGAAACGCAGCGGGTTGTCGATCTTGTTTATGTCGAGGCGGCTGATTTGGCCGTAGGCGCGGTAATGCGCGGACCAGACGATTTCGCCGTCGGGCGCGGTGAGTTCTTGCGGGGTGCCGAGGTGGTCGAGTTGGTAGTGAAAGGGCTGGGTGTCTTTCGGCCCGAAACCTTCCAGCAATGCCAGAGGCCGGAAGCTGTCCGGTTCGTAGAGGT
>NZ_UYXQ01000241.1 GCF_900624995.1 Pseudomonas antarctica | reverse complement strand
CCTCAGGCTGACTGGGGCGCAAGTCGCCAATCAGGTTCTGATTGTCGAGGGTTTTGATCACTCTTCGATTGGGTTTTTTAGGGCGTTTGGTTTTGTCGGCAGCGGGTTTGGGGGCAATCTTTTCTTCGACCAGGATCAAGCTGGCCAGTTGGGCTTCAAGGCTTGCGCGGGCTTGGCCAAGCTGCTCCAGGAAAGGCGCTCGATACGGCTCTCGCAAAAGCACAGAACCCATTTCGGTTAACGTATTAACGGCGTTTTCCAGCCGCTCATACTGTTGGGACACATCCTTGAGCACGTCAATTTGCTCGGCTGGCGAGTAACCGCTGGTCGTGCGTATTTCCGTGTGCGCGAGTATGCCAGCATTGGCTTTGCGATCCACAAGCACATCGAGGAAGGGGCGTTCCTCTGGCCTTCCAGCGCCAAGCGCGCGGTTGACTATCAACTCGGAAAGCGACAACAGTTGGTGTTGTTTTAAGCTGACGGAGGATGGAATGCGCTCAGGCGGCAACTGCGCCACGAGTTGTTCGCGTAATGCAGTGGGCGCTTTCTGCAGAAGTGCTTCGATTTTTTCTGCGGCCGTGAGTATTTCTTTGAGCGTCTCCAGTCGTTGCGTCGCGTCGTGGATGAACGCTTCGTAGCCGTCTGTGAGGCCGTCAGGCAGTTCACTGTCGGTACGGCGCAGGAGCTCAGCAAGGCTTTCGCCGCGCTGGCTTTCCAGGCTGAATCTAATTTTGTGATGCAGGCTCGCATAGGACGTTAACAAGTGTTTGAAAATGTTTTCTGTGGCGTTATCTCGTGTTTGTTTGTATTGCGGTTGCGTCCTGTCCAATTCCATTAGTTCGCCGGCGATGACTGCGCTCTTCTCAAGCGCGCAGATAAACGCCTGTGTGTTTTCTTGGTAGTTATCGACAGCGGTATTCCAATCGGTTTTGGCACGTACCATTTCGTGTTGCCTTTGCTCATGGCGTTCAGCGATTCTGGGGCGCAGCGCAGGCAGTAAGGTGGGACTGTTGAGCCTTTCCCAGTCTTCCCTCAGTTCGCTTTTGCACTTAGTCAGTCGCGTCCGGGCAATCGTCACGGCGTCGTTAAACTGTTGCGCCAGTGGGGCCAAGCCTGACGCTTCTGTGTTTAGAATTGCCAAGTCTTGATTCAGGTCTTTTAACCGCTCGTTGCGATTTCTCTGCCATCCACTCAACCGCTCCCTAGGCATGCCACCCTCCAGTCTGACACGTCGCTCCAGCCGCCAATGCCCTTGACTGTCGCTGGTCAGCCTGAAACCGGGATGCTGCGGGTGCTGCGGATCGACCAGGTAAACCTCGCCGAAACCCGGTACCACACTCACCTGGAACAACAGCCCACCGACGCTGGCGTGCCAGGTAGTGTTGATGTTGTATAACCCCTTGAGGCGCCCGCGTGCCTCCGGGGGCGGCAAGGCATCGGGCCACGGCACATGGATTTCAAGCAATGCCTTCAATAACTTCGCGCTGGCTTGGGGGCTGGCAAGCGAGCGGCTGAAGTCCAAGGGCGTGTGGCCTGTCGCCGGAGGTTCACCTGGCAGCGCCACTGAACCCTGTTGAGTTCGCGCAGTGCCTTCCTGCTGCGTCAGGCCCGCGGTGCGGCGCCAGGCTTTTAAGTGCAGAGTGTCTCGTCCTGAATAAGGTTTACACCTTCTGGCTTCTTATCAGGAGGGTGCAATGGATACGGGCGCAAAACGTAGTCAGCGCGATTACACGCTGACTTTTAAATTGTCGGTTGTCGACCAAGTAGA
>NZ_UYXQ01000240.1 GCF_900624995.1 Pseudomonas antarctica | reverse complement strand
GGCATGGCGAAGTTTCAACCTGGCAGCGGCCATTGGGACCAGGCGCATCAATTCGCGCGCCAGGCGTTGCAGGCCGATCCGAGTAATGCGGGCGCGGTGGTGGTGCTTGGGCATTTGCTGCTGCGCGAAGGTGATATCAATGGCGCCCGCGACCATGCCATCTGGGCCTTGCAGGAAAACGCCACGAATGTCGCGGCGCTGCACCTGCTGACGGCGGTAAAAGCCCGCAGCAATGTGTTTCTCGGTGCCTGGTGGCGCTTCAACAGCTGGATGAACGAGCGCAGCGCCACCCGCGCCATTGTCCTGCTGCTGTTTATGTTTGTGGTCTATCGTGTGGTGGTCATCACCCTGGCGACCCGGGGTTACCCGCAAGTGGCCCAGATGATTGATTGGGTGTGGCTGGCGTTTGCGGCCTATACCTTCGCGGCACCGCAGATCTTCCGGCGCTTACTGGAAAAGGAGCTGGCCCAGGTCAAGCTGTCCAAGGAATTCTGACGCGCCGGTATCGAGCCCGGCCGTCAATTGTCATTACTGTATTCGCTGAACCAGCGACCGTTATAAAGAGGTTCTGCACATGTCGTCTTTTGCTGAAATGATCGAAAACATCACCCCGGACATCTACGAAAGCCTCAAGCTCGCCGTGGAAATCGGCAAGTGGTCCGATGGCCGCAAGCTCACCGCCGAGCAGCGTGAACTGTCCCTGCAAGCGGTAATCGCCTGGGAAATCCAGAACCTGCCCGAAGAGCAGCGTACCGGCTATATGGGCCCGCAGGAATGCGCGTCGAAGTCGGCGCCAGTGCCGAATATCCTGTTCAAGTCGGATGCGATCCATTGATTGAAATTGGTCGCGGTGCAGTCAGCAAAATGTCGGCGCAACTCGGTGAGCCGACCGTTCAATATGCGTTTCGTCTGGGCGATACCGAAGTGCCGGTCAACCCGTTGATCGGCACTCATGTGCGCCTGGAATACCTCGGCGCCATCCATTGCAGCCATTGCGGCCGCAAGACCAAAACCAGTTTCAGCCAGGGTTACTGCTACCCGTGCATGACCAAACTGGCCCAGTGTGACCTGTGCATCATGAGCCCCGAGCGTTGCCATTACGACGCCGGCACCTGCCGTGATCCAGGTTGGGGCGAAACATTCTGCATGACCGACCATGTGGTGTACCTGGCCAACTCGTCGGGCATCAAGGTCGGCATCACCCGTGCCACCCAATTGCCGACCCGTTGGTTGGACCAGGGCGCCAGCCAGGCGCTGCCGATCATGCGCGTTGCGACGCGCCAGCAATCGGGCTTCGTCGAAGACCTGTTCCGCAGCCAAGTGGCCGACAAGACCAACTGGCGCGCGCTGCTCAAGGGCGACGCCCAATCGGTGGACCTTGCTCAGGTGCGCGATCAGCTGTTCGCCTCGTGCGCCGAAGGCCTGTTGAATTTGCAGGAACGCTTTGGCCTACAAGCCATCCAACCGGTAACCGACATCGAACCGCTCGAAATCCGCTACCCGGTGGAGCAGTATCCCGCCAAGATCGTCAGCTTCAACCTGGACAAGAACCCGATTGCCGAAGGCACGCTGCTGGGGATCAAGGGCCAATACCTGATCTTCGACACCGGCGTTATCAACATTCGTAAGTACACGGCCTACCAGCTCGCCGTGCATCAGTAGAAGGATGCCCCCCATGCGTACCGAACAACCGAAGATGATTTACCTGAAGGACTATCAGGCGCCGGACTACCTGATCGAAGAGACGCACCTGACCTTCGAGTTGTTCGAGGACCCCAGCCTGGTC
>NZ_UYXQ01000239.1 GCF_900624995.1 Pseudomonas antarctica | reverse complement strand
AACGACCAGCGCGTTTGCCGCGATGATCGCTATCAGGATGTCTACAACCCGGCCACCGGCGAAGTGACTGGTCGCGTCGCCTTGGCCAGCCGCCAGACCGTGGGTGAAGCCGTCGCCGCCGCCCAAGCCGCCTTCGCCAGTTGGGCCGACACCCCGCCGATCCGCCGTGCCCGCGTATTGTTCGAATACCTGCACCTGCTGCGTGAACGCAAAGATGACCTGGCGCGCATCATCGTCGCCGAACACGGCAAGGTGTTCACCGACGCCCAGGGCGAAGTCGACCGTGGCATCGATATTCTCGAATTCGCCTGCGGCATTCCCAACCTGCTCAAGGGCGAGCACTCTGACCAAGTCTCGCGTGGCATGGACAACTGGACGATGCGCCAGCCGCTGGGTGTGGTGGCCGGCGTGACCCCGTTCAACTTCCCGGTGATGGTGCCGATGTGGATGTACCCGATCGCCATCGCGGCGGGCAACACCTTCATCCTCAAGCCCAGCCCGACGGACCCAAGCGCCTCGCTGTTCATGGCCGAGTTGCTGCGCGAAGCCGGCTTGCCCAAAGGCGTATTCAATGTGGTGCAGGGCGACAAGGAAGCGGTCGATGCGCTGATCGAACACCCGGACGTCAAGGCCGTGAGCTTTGTCGGTTCCACGCCAATTGCGCAATACATCTACGAGACCGGCGCCCGCAACGGCAAGCGTGTGCAAGGCCTGGGCGGCGCGAAAAACCACATGGTGGTGATGCCCGATGCGGACATCGAAAAAACCGTCGATGCGCTGATGGGCGCGGCTTACGGCAGCGCCGGCGAGCGCTGCATGGCGATCTCGGTGGCGGTGCTGGTGGGCGATGTGGGCGACAAAGTGATCGCCGCGTTGACCGAGCGCGCCAAGCTACTGCGCATCACCGACGGCCGCGATTTAAAGGCCGAGATGGGCCCGATTGTGTCGCGGGCGGCACTGGAGCGCATCAGCGGCTACATCGAACAAGGCGTGCAAGCCGGCGCGCAATTGCTGCTCGATGGGCGTGACTACGTGCCCACCGAGCCCGGCCTGGAAAATGGCTTCTGGCTCGGCGCGACCTTGTTCGATCATGTGACGAAAGACATGAGTATCTACCGCGAAGAAATCTTCGGCCCGGTGCTGGCCTGTGTGCGCGTGGATGACTTTGCCGAGGCGATCAAACTGGTCAATGACCACGAGTTCGGCAACGGCGTCAGCTGCTTTACCCGCGACGGCAACATCGCCCGCGAATTTGCGCGACGCATCGAAGTGGGTATGGTCGGCATCAACGTGCCGATCCCGGTGCCGATGGCCTGGCACGGCTTTGGCGGCTGGAAGAAGAGCTTGTTTGGTGACATGCATGCCTACGGCACTGAAGGCGTGCGCTTCTACACCAAGCAGAAGTCGATCATGCAGCGTTGGTCGGAGAGTATTGAGCAGGGCGCGGAGTTTGCGATGCCCGTGTCTAAGTAACATCGGAACACTGTAGGTCAACGGTGGGAGCGGGCTTGCCTGCGATGGGCATAGGTATCTACGCAACTTCTTGTGTCGTGCTAGGCCGATGACGGGTTTTTAGGTAGCTATGAGTGCATATCCGTTGCTGCGGTAACGGCGACTATTGGTTCCGCCCTTACGGCGGGTCACTTTTGGAAAAGAGCCCGGAATGCCGGCCCAGCCAAAAGTAACCAAAAGGGCTCTTGCCCCACCACTCGTTGCCTCGCCTAGGCTCGGCATGCCAGAACGAAGGCTTGAATCCGTGGGCCGCCGCCATGGGCCATCCTTGGCCCATCGCGGCTAACCCGGCGTCCTGCCGGGTTACCCACGGATTCAAGCCTGCGTT
>NZ_UYXQ01000238.1 GCF_900624995.1 Pseudomonas antarctica | reverse complement strand
TCCCCTGTGGGAGCTGGCTTGCCTGCTCCCACATTTTTGGACCGCGTTGTTTCAGTTGTTTTGCAGGCTGTGCATGATGGGTTTGAGGGCTGGATACAGCGTTAGATACGCCGCAAACGCCTGGTCATAGACCGCGACATTCTCGCGCTTGGGCTGCGCGCGCAGTTCCAACTGCACCCAGCCCCGCTCCATCTCCCCGTCACTCACCAACCCCACCGTATGCGCCGCCAGCAACGCCGCGCCCAGCGCCGCTTCCACCTCCTGCACAATGGTGTAGACCGGGTAGCGGGTGACATCCGCAATAATCTGCATCCACACATCCGAATGGCTCGCGCCACCCACCACAATCAGGCGCGGGTCCAGCGAGTGGGCGCCTTGCGTGCCGGCTTCGATGTTGTGGCGCAGGGCGAAACTCACGCCTTCAAGCACCGCGCGGTACAGGTGAATGCGGCTGTGGTACAGGTTAAGCCCGACAAAACTGCCGCTGGCGCGGTCATCCCACACCGGGCTGCGTTCGCCCATCAAGTACGGCAGGAACAACAAGCCTTCGCTGCCCGCCGGCACCTTCATCGCGCTCTGCTCCAGCAACACCAGGCTGTCCTGCCCGGTGGCTTTGGCCTGCTGCTCCTCGGCCTGGCAGAACTGCTCGCGAAACCAGCTGACCGACGCCCCGGCGGTGATCGCGCCGCCAAAGATGTACAGGTCCCGGTGGCCGTTGTAGACATGCGGCATGCTCACCAACCCGTGGCGCGGGTCCACTTGCTGGTTCAGGTAGCCCCAGCACATGCTGGTGCCAATCATCGCCACATGGTTGCCGGGCTGGGTGACACCGGCGGCCAACGTCGCCATGGCGGCGTCCACACCTCCGGCGAGGATCGACGTACCCGCCTGCAACCCCAGGCGCGTAGCCCAGGTTGCCAACAGCCCGCCGACCACTTCACCGGAATACAACAGCCGCTCGGGCATCATCGCCAACGGAATCTCGAGTGCCGCCAGCATCTCCTCGGACCAGCGCCGTTGCGCCACGTCGTAGACGCCACCAATGTTGCCGGCGCTGCTATGGTCCACCGCCAATTCACCGGTCAGGCACCAGTTGATATAGCTGTTAGGCGGCAGCAAGTAGCGCGTTTGCGCCCACACCTGCGGCTGATGCTGCTTGAGCCAGAGCATCTTGGTGAAGCCGTAGTAGCTGTCCACCGAGTTGCCGGTGACCGCGAATAAACGCTCCAGGTCCACATGCTCACGCACCCACGCCACCTGCTCGCCGGCGCGGCGGTCCATCCAGATCAGGCACGGGTGCAGCGGCGTGATCTGCGCATCCACGGCAATTCCCGAACCGCCGTACAGGCTGCTGATGCACAGCGCCTTGACCTGCTGCGCCGCCACACCGGCCTTGGCCATGCATTGCGCCACGCAGGCCTCGACGGCGTCCAGCCAGACCTGCGGCCATTGTTCGGCCCAGCGCACTTTCGGAGTATCCACTCGATACCCTTGGCTGTGTTGGGCGATGATCCTACCTTGACCGTCCACCAGCACTGCCTTGGTGCTCTGGGTTCCTATGTCGACACCCATTACGTATTCCATCGTTCAGACCACCGGCTTCAACAGCACCTTGATCGACTTGGTCGAGTTGGCCAACTCGAACGCTTCGGCAAAGTTATCCAGCGGGAAGTCATGGGTGACGATGCCTTTGGAGGTGACCAGGCCGCGTTCGAACAGGTCGATCGCAATCGGGTAGCAATACGGGCCGAGGTGAGCGCCGCGTACGTCGAGCTCCTTGCGGTCGCCGATGATCGACCAGTCGACACTGGTCTCGGCGCCAAATACGCTGAACTCGACAAAACGCCCGAGTTTGCGGATCAGGTCCAGGCCTTGGGTCACACCGGCCGGCACGCCGGTGGTTTCGATGTACACGTCGCAGCCGTAATGATCGGTGAGGCCGTTGATGATCTCGCGGGCGTTGTCACGGGACGGGTTGATCACCACGTCGGCGCCAAATTGCTTGGCCAGTTCCAGGCGCTCGTCGACCATGTCGATCACCACCAGTTTTTTCGGGGTTTTCAGTGCGGCCACCTGGACCATGCACAGCCCCAGGGTGCCGGCACCGGCAATCACCACCACGTCATCGAGCTGGATTTCACCGCGGTTGACGGTGTGAATCGAACA
>NZ_UYXQ01000237.1 GCF_900624995.1 Pseudomonas antarctica | reverse complement strand
AGAAGAAGCCACTCAGGAGAGTGGCTTCTTTTTTTTCTGCGATTTACTCATTGCCCATTCGTGCTTCCCCCGAACCCCATTTGACCGACCCAGTAAGGCACGGGGCCAGCAACGTCACGTACCTGCTCGTCATCGAAACGTTTTACTGTGTAGCCAGGTGTTTATAGCGCTCAACGAGCGCTGTCTTGCACTCCACCGGCAACCAATGCCCGCCGGATAGGCTGGTCACGGTGAGGTCTGCGCAGGCCGCTCGCATTGGATCGCCCAACTGATTGGCTTGATGGTATTCATCCGGCAGCAAACGCTTCCATCTGCGCGCCAGATCAGACTGAGCGCCGGCCAACCGTGCATGAACACCTTCAGTGGCCCATCGGCAGGTCCCGACTCGACATAATGCGTGGTATGACGGGGCGTGCTGAATCCGCCTTGGGCTGCGCAGCTGCCCCAAAACCCGACGAACAAGTTCTAGTTGGATAAACCCGGCGCCTGTAATGGGGCTGCTGCGCAGTCCAACGCGGGGCAAGCCCGCTCGCCACAAAAGCTCGGCCGCTTCAGATTTTGTGTCCCCTGGCGATTGTGTAGATACCTATGGCTATCGCAGGCGAGCCAGCGCCCACATTTTTTGACCGTGTTTATTCAGGCTGGTGCTTTGGGGGCTTCAGGCACTCAATGGAGCGATCCGCAGTGGCCGAGGCGCTGTCGAGCAAACTGGCGGTGTAGAGCAGGGCGTCTTCGAAGCTCAGGTCTTCGATTTGAACACCTTGGGTGGGCAGGTAATGGTCGATGGCGCGGTTAAAGGCAGCGCGGTCTTTGGCGGAATTGCGGGGTGGGTCGGGGACGACTTTTTCATTGTTTAGTACCTGTCTGATCAAGGAGCCGCAACTCTTCGCGACTAAACGAGGGTGGCGGCTATACGCAGGTTAGTCGACCGGTCAGAACAGGAACCCGGCGCGCCCGAAGACGCCCTGCGCACAGCCACCATAACTTCTGAGGGACCATGCGCCTGTTCTGAAACCGAGCGACTAAACCCGATCACTGATGAGCAGTGACGGACGGCAGACTCGCCATCGATTCCAACAGGCACAAGGCGGCAGGGATTGTCTAGGAACCGTCCTGCAATTTAAAGAGACACGCCTTGCTGGCCTTTTAAAAACCATGACCAAATGCCACTAACTCCACCCATCAAAGGTGAGGGTGAGCGGCCTTTTTGTAGGCGTTTACTCCGTGCTATGTAGGTAACTTCCTAATTGTGGCTCAGCCCGCCCGAGCTTGTGTCCGGGACGTATTCCCTTGCTTATATTCCGACGCCATCTTCATTGCATCCAAGGATGTGAGGCATGGCGCAGGGCTATATCAACGATCGCGCGACGGACTACTACAGCTTGAAATCCAGATTGATGGACGGCGCTCCGAGCCGACAGCGTTCCGACCATTTCGACGTGCTGAACCGACACCTGCGCCATGGGCTGGTGACGCCTGGGCAGTTGGTGATCGTTCCCAACCCCTACAGCGTGACCTGCTCACTGGAAGAGGCCTGGCTGATGCGCCAGGCCGAGGCGATTAGTCGGTAGCTGGGCACGGGCGCCGGAAGCCAAGTGGTCAACAACTATGACCTGCTGCAAAGTTTTCTGGGGTACGGCTCGTTGGGTGTGGGCAGCGCGACATCGGCGTGGGCGCGGCATCTGGACGAAGTGGCGCAGACGCTGGCGGCGATTGAGCGGTTGCATCAGCGCCTGAAAAGCGGTGGCTTGGACCGTGAGGCGTTTTTTCGCCAGCGTAAGGCATTGTTCGGGCGGCTGGACACCCAACGGGGAGTCAGGCGTTAAAGAAGGTGTTGGGGATTTCAACCAAAAGCTATCTGCATAAGGGTGAGATTGCCGGGTATGCGCAGCGGATACGGGACATTGCGCAGGCATCGAAGTGGTTGGGGAAGGGCACGTATGTGGGGTTGGCACTGGATGTGGGCGTGGCAGGGTTGGAGATCAAGGAGGCGTGTGTGCAGGGGCGGGAGGCGCAGTGTCGGCGGGCGAAGTATGTGGAGACGGGGAAGTTGGCGGGCGGTGTGGCGGGGGCTTATTGGGGAGGGAAAGTGGGGGCGAGAAGCGCCAGACTCGGATGTAAGGGTTTTTTGGCGTTCTCGGTCCACAGAAACGGTGATTTGTGCTGTGCAGTGAGTGGCAGGGGAGCGGACGGGTCTGCAGGAGGGGACGTTTTCGGG
>NZ_UYXQ01000236.1 GCF_900624995.1 Pseudomonas antarctica | reverse complement strand
ATACCGGTCGTAAAACCGGCTTCTGGCTCGAAGAATTTGCTGCACCCTATTACACGTTCAAGGACGCCGGCGCCGAGTTGGTGCTGGCATCCCCAGCCGGTGGGCAGCCACCGTTGGACCCGGTCAGTGATCAGCCGGACGCGCAAACCGAACAAACCCGGCGTTTTGCAGCCGACCCGGCGGCCCAGCAGGCGCTGGCCAACACCGTCAAGCTTGAGTCGGTCAACGCCGACGACTTCGACACGGTGTTCTACCCAGGTGGTCATGGGCCGTTGTGGGACTTGGCGGAATCGCCTGTTTCCATTGCGCTGATCGAGTCGTTCGAACGTGCTGGCAAGCCCATCGGCTTTGTCTGCCATGCGCCGGGCGCACTGCGTCACGTCAAGGCAGTCAATGGCGAGCCGCTGGTCAAGGGCCGCCGTGTTACCGGCTTCTCCAACGCCGAAGAGGCCGCTGTGGGCTTGACCGATGTGGTGCCGTTCCTGATTGAGGATGATTTCAAGGCGCTCGGCGGCCACTACGAAAAGGGTGCTGATTGGCAATCCTTTGTGCTCGAAGATGGTTTGCTGGTCACCGGGCAGAACCCGGCCAGTTCCAGCGACGTTGCTGAAGTCCTGCTGAAACTCACCGCCTAAATTAACTAAGCACTGTATTGATTGGCGGCTCTCAGGAGCCGCCAACGCTTTAGTGCGCCTTGAATTTGGATATTTTCAAATGACTAGCCGTTTAAATACCCCAGTCAAACTGGGTCATCACATGTTGAATAACCGTGTTGTTTTGCCGCCCTTGACGCGCCAACGCAGCGCGCAACCCGGCGATATCGCCACCGACCTGATGGCTGAGTATTACCGCCAGCGCGCCACGGCCGGCTTCATGGTCAGCGAAGGCACGCAAATCGAACCGCGCGGCCAGGGTTACGCCTGGACGCCGGGTATCTACACCCCGGCGCAGATCGACGGCTGGCGCAAAGTGACCGACGCGGTGCACGCCGAGGGTGGGGTGATCTTCGCCCAGCTGTGGCATGTCGGCCGCGTTTCGCACAACGCTCTGCAACCAGAGGGCGCCGCGCCGGTTGCACCGTCTGCCCTTGCGGCTGAACAGGCGAAAGCTTTTATTGAAACCGGGCCTGGGGTGGGCGAGTTGATGCAGCCGCCCGTGCCGCGAGCGTTGAGCGCATTGGAAATTGAGGAACTGGTGGCGCATTACGCACAGGCTGCGCGCAATGCGTTGGACGCCGGGTTTGACGGCGTGGAAATTCACGCGGCGAATGGTTATCTGGTCAATCAGTTCATTTCGGCTCACGCCAACCAGCGCGACGATGAGTACGGTGGCTCGCTGCACAACCGCCTGCGTTTCCTGCGTGAGATTGTCGAAGCCGTGACTGCCGTGGTGGGGCCGGAACGCCTTGGCGTGCGTTTTTCACCGCTGTTCAGCGGCACCGACCAGGACCGTGTGTATATCGGCTTGGTGGAAGAAGACCCGCATCACACCTACATCGAAGCGATCAAGGTGCTTGAAGCGTCGGGCATCGCCTATGTGTCCATCGCCGAAGCCGACTGGGACAACGCCCCCGACTTGCCGCAAACCTTCCGCCAGGCCGTGCGCAGCACCTTCAGTGGGCGGATCATCTACGCCGGCCGCTACACCGCCGCGCGCGGGGCGAAACTGGTAGAGGCGGGGCTGGCTGACTTGATTGCGTTCGGGCGCCCGTTCATTGCCAACCCGGATTTGCCGCAGCGCCTGTTCAACGGCTGGCCGCTGAACGCGCTGCGCGCTGAAGGCATGTACGGCGGCTCGGCGCTGGGCTATACCGATTACCCGATGTATGCCGAGTAGGCGTTCTATATCACTGCTCAGCTCACACCGTTGATCGTCATGTGAGCTGACCCGCCTCACTCCACTCGCAACACAATCTTGCCAATGTGGTCGCCGCCTTCCATCCGCGCATGGGCCTGGGCGGCGTCGGTGTATTCGTAGACCTTGTCGATGATCGGCAGGCAGCGCCCGGCCGACAGCACTGGCCACACGTATTCGCGCAGTTGTTCGGCGATGGCGGCTTTTTCGTCTTTGGTGCGTGCGCGCAGCAGCGAACCGGTGATAACCGCGCGTTTGCCGAGGATGGTCAGCAGGTCGACGTCATTGGCCTTGGCACCGCCGAGGAAACCCAGCATCACCAAGTGCCCGTCCATGCCCAGGGCCTTGAGGTTGTTGTTGAGGTACGAGGCCCCCATGATGTCGAGGATCACATTCACGCCGTTGCCGCCGGTCTTCTGCGCGATGCACTCGGCGAAGCCCTTGTCGCGATACTTGATCGGCCCGTGGCCCACCTTGGCA
>NZ_UYXQ01000235.1 GCF_900624995.1 Pseudomonas antarctica | reverse complement strand
GCTGAGCTTAGCCGGCCTGGCGCTTAAAATCCCGTTGGTGCCGGAAGCGGATCGTGGCCTGGTGCACGAAGGGCCGGCCATCCTGGCGACAGCGTTCCTGGCCAAAGCGGGCATGTGGCCGCTGAATTTCTGGCTAGCCCCCGCCTGCTCCGCGGCCAGCGCACCCGTGGCAGCGATGTTTGCGATCATGACCAAAGTCGGCGTCTACACCGTGCTGCGCCTGTGGACCCTGTTGTTCTCCGGCCAAGCCGGCGCCTCGGCGCTGTTCGGTGGCGACTGGCTGATTTACGGCGGCATGGCAACCATCATCTGCGCGGCGCTGGCAATGATCGCGGCGCAGCGTCTGGAGCGCATGGCCAGCTTGAGCATTCTGGTGTCGGCCGGGATCCTGCTCTCGGCGGTGGGTTTTGCCCAGCCCAGCCTGACCGCCGGGGCATTGTTCTATCTGGTCAGCTCGACGCTCGCCTTGAGCGCGCTGTTCCTGCTGGCGGAATTGATCGAGCGCTCGCGCTCGGCCAACGACCTGCCACTGGATGAAGAAATCGATGCGCTGCCCAAGGCCATGGAGTCCTTGCATCCGCGGCCGGGCGTGAACCTCGACGATGAACAGAAAGCCGTGGTCGGCCAGGTAATTCCCTGGACCATGGCCTTCCTGGGCTTGAGCTTTGTCGCCTGTGCACTGCTGATTATCGGCATGCCGCCGCTGTCCGGGTTTATCGGCAAGCTGAGCCTGTTGAGCGCGCTGGTCAACCCAATGGGCTTGGGCAATGCGGTAGACGAGCCGATCCGCCCTGCCGCCTGGGGCTTGGTAGCATTGCTGATTCTGTCCGGCCTGGCCTCGTTGATCGCCTTCGCGCGCCTGGGTATCCAGCGCTTCTGGACCCCGGAAGAGCGCCCTTCACCGCTGCTGCGACGTTACGAGTGCCTGCCGATTTTCTTCCTGCTCGGCCTGAGCATTCTGCTGACCTTCAAGGCCGAACCGTTGATGCGCTACACCCAGGCCACCGCCGAGAGCCTGAACAACCCGGAACACTACGTGATGGCCGTGATGGCGACGCGCCCGATTCCGAGCCCTGAAGCCAAGGCCGCCGCCCTGGAGGTGCAGCCATGAAGCGTCTGTTCCCCGCCCCATGGCTATCACTGGCGTTGTGGCTGTTGTGGTTGGTGCTGAACCTGTCCGTCAGCCCGGGCAACCTGCTGCTGGGCGCGCTGCTGGGTTTTCTCGCACCGTTGCTAATGGCGCCGCTGCGCCCGTTGCCAATCCGCATCCGCCGCCCCGGCGTGATTATCCGCCTGTTCTTTGTGGTGGGCCGTGACGTGATCATCTCCAACCTGCAAGTGGCCTGGGGGGTGTTGGTGTGCGGTTCGCGCCCACCACGGTCACGTTTTATCAAAATCCCGCTGACCCTGCGCGACGCTAACGGCCTGGCCGTACTGTCGATGATCACCAGCGTCACGCCCGGCACCGTCTGGTCAGAACTGGCGCTGGACCGCAGTGTTTTGCTGATCCACGTGTTCGACCTGGGTGACGAAGCGCAGTTTATCCAGCATTTCAAACACGCCTACGAACGGCCCTTGATGGAGATCTTCGAATGAGCGCCCTGCTCTCCAATGCGATCCTGTTCAGCCTGTTCCTGTTTTCCCTGGCAATGGTGCTGACCCTGGTGCGCCTGTTCAAAGGCCCGTCGGCCCAGGACCGGGTTCTGGCGCTGGACTACCTGTACATCCTGGCGATGCTGATGATGCTGGTGCTCGGCATTCGGTATGCCAGTGACACCTACTTTGAAGCAGCGCTGCTGATTGCGCTGTTTGGCTTCGTCGGGTCGTTCGCCCTGGCCAAGTTTTTGCTGCGTGGCGAGGTGATTGAATGATGCCGTTATGGGTTGAAGTGAGCGTGGCCGTATTGCTGGTGCTGAGCAGCGTATTCGCACTGATCGGCGCGATCGGTCTGCTGCGCATGAAGGACTTTTTCCAGCGCATGCACCCACCCGCGCTGGCCTCGACGCTGGGCGCGTGGTGTGTGGCGTTGGCGTCGATCATCTACTTTTCGGTGCTCAAGTCCGCGCCGGTGTTGCACGGCTGGTTGATTCCGATTTTGTTGGCGATCACGGTGCCGGTAACCACGTTGCTGCTGGCGCGTACGGCGTTGTTCCGTAAGCGCATGGCCGGTGATGATGTGCCGGCCGAGGTCAGCAGCCGCCGCTGATTTCTCGGGCGAACACAGTAAAACATGTGGGAGCGCGGTACATCAGTCACACATGTATTGACTGACACTGCGCATTCGCGAGCAAGCCCGCTTGTATGGTTAGACTTGTTGGGGTGGTGGGACTAAAAGCCAGCATCTGACTCTAGCCAGTACAGACCGTGGGAGACTTCGCCCCACCCCTTCACCAAAGCGCCGATAAGG
>NZ_UYXQ01000234.1 GCF_900624995.1 Pseudomonas antarctica | reverse complement strand
GTGTCGGCAGGCGGCCCGATCATGCACCCCAAGCTGGACGCCATTGTGATCGTGCCGATGTACCCCCATATGTTGTCCAGCAGGCCAATTGTGGTCGACGGCAACAGTGAGCTGAAAATCGTGGTGTCCAAAGGCATGCAGATCTACCCGCAAGTCTCCTGTGACGGGCAGAACCATTTCACCTGCGCCCCCGGTGACACCATCACCGTGAGCAAAAAGGCGCAGAAGCTGCGGCTGATCCACCCGCTGGATCACAACTACTACGAAGTGTGCCGCACCAAGCTGGGCTGGGGCAGCCGCTTGGGGGGTGGAGGCGACTGATGCTCGATCCCGCGCGCAGCTACGACCTGATTGGTGACGTGCACGGTTGCGCTCATACCCTTGAGCACTTGCTCGACCGGCTGGGCTACCACAAGCAGGCTGGCACCTGGCGCCATCCGTCGCGAATGGCGGTGTTCCTCGGCGATATCATCGACCGCGGCCCGCGTATACGCGAGGCGCTGCATATCGTCCACGACATGGCCGAGGCCGGCCAGGCGCTGTGCATCATGGGCAACCACGAGTTCAACGCGCTGGGCTGGAGCACACCCGCGCCGCCGGGCAGCGGCAAGCAGTTCGTGCGTGAGCACAACCCACGCCATGCGCGGTTGATCCACGAAACCCTGACCCAATTCGAACAACACCCGGCCGACTGGCATGATTTTCTCGGCTGGTTCTACGACATGCCGCTATTTGTCGACGCCGGGCGTTTCCGTGTGGTGCATGCGTGTTGGGACGAGGGCTTTATCCAGCCGCTGCGCGCGACGTTCCCGGATGGCTGCATCGACCAGCACTTCCTGCAGGCCGCTGCCGTGCCGGGCAGTTTTGCCTGCAACGCCTTCGACCGCTTGCTGCGCGGCACCGACATGCGCCTGCCGGATGGCTTGACGCTGACCGGCGGCGATGGGCTGACGCGCTCATTCTTCCGCACCAAGTTCTGGGAAGACGACCCGAAAACCTACGGCGACATCGTGTTCCAGCCCGATGCGCTGCCGGAGCCTGTGGCGCGTACGCCGCTGTCGTCGACTGAAAAAAATTCCCTGCTGCGCTATGGCGTCGACGAGCCTTTGCTGTTCGTCGGGCATTACTGGCGCAGCGGCAAACCGGCACCGATCCGCCCGAACCTGGCCTGCCTGGACTACAGCGCCGTGCTGTACGGCAAGCTGGTGGCCTACCGGCTGGATCAGGAAACCCAGCTGGATCCGCGCAAGTTTGTGTGGGTCGATGTTGAACGGCCGCAGGTGATCACATGAGCCTGCGCGTACCGTCACTGAACTGTTAAGGAAGCACCATGGATGATTCGACGTTCGACCAGTTGGAGGCCGCGTTGTCTGCGGCGCCCGGCAATGTCGCGCTGCTGACGCTGCTGCTCGGCGCCAGCCTTGAGCGCGGCGAGCATGAGCGCGGGCTTAAGCTACTGCCGGCCGACCTTGAACAGTGGGCCGACGCCACCGCCCTTAAACTGGCCGCAGCGCAACTGTGCCTTGGCGCCGGCGATGCTGCGCGAGCCTTGCAACTGATTGAAGGCGAAGACCCCGCCGCGCGCCTGCTCAAGGCGCGCGCGCTGGCGGCGCTGGAGCGGCTCAAGGAAGCCCAGGTGGAATACCGCGCGGCGGTAGACGCCAATCCGGCGCTGGAAGACATGGCGCTGTGGCGCCGCTTGAATGTCTCGGTACTGGATTTTCCGGCCGCCGAAGGGCGCCCGCGCCTGCGCGTGATTTCCAATGACGACACCGACCAGAGCGAAGTGGTGCGCCTGTTGGTGCCGGAAAAGGAAACCCTGACCTTTGATGATATCGGTGGCCTGGATGAGCTGAAAAAGACCATCCACAAAAAGATCATTCTGCCGTATCAAAAACCAGGCTTGTTCCAGCGCTTTCGCAAGAAGGTCGGCGGCGGCGTGCTGCTGTACGGCCCACCGGGCTGTGGCAAGACATTGTTGGCCCGCGCTACGGCCGGGGAGTGCAAGGCGACGTTTTTCAATGTGGCCATTTCCGATGTGCTGGACATGTACATCGGCGAATCCGAGCGCAAATTGCACGCGCTGTTCGAACAGGCACGGGCCCAGGCGCCGGCGGTGATGTTCTTCGATGAAGTCGAGGCGCTGGGTGGCAAACGTTCCAACACCCGCGAGTCGACGTCGTCAAAACTGGTCAGCCAGTTCCTGTCCGAGATGGACGGGTTTACCAATGACAACCACGGGGTGTTGATCCTCGCCGCGACCAACGTGCCGTGGTCGGTGGACTCGGCATTCCGTCGCCCCGGTCGCTTTGACCGCGTGCTGTTTGTGCCGCCGCCGGACCGTGCGGCGCGCGAAAGCATGCTCAAGGTGATGATGAAAGGCCGGCCGATGGCCGATGATATCGACTTTGCCTTCCTGGCCAAGAACACGTCGGGCTTCTCGGGCGCGGACCTCAGCGAGCTGGTGGAAACCGCCGCCGACGAGGCGATTGAAGCCTCGATCGAGAGTGGCGCCGAACAGTCGATCTGCGACCGCCATTTCAAGGCAGCGTTGAAAGACGT
>NZ_UYXQ01000233.1 GCF_900624995.1 Pseudomonas antarctica | reverse complement strand
GTGGTGGCCCAGCTCGGCACCAAGGGCTCGCTCGATCAAGGCCTTTTTGAACGCCATCGACGCATCCTGAATGGCTTCGGCACTCATCGGGCCGCTGACGAACTGGTCGATCAGCTCTTTTGGAATGGCTGGAAGGTCACGCTGGGCCCTGCGGGCCGGTTTCTTTGTGGTTGGCATACATGCACCTCTTCAACATGTTATGCCCGAACACAAAATTTATGACAGTCCCGCGGAATGTTCTGTGTCATTTCCCTTTAGGAATAAATGTTTCCTGGACTTTACAGGCGATGCCTATTTGCAACGCTGCATCGTCTTCATAGGGGGCGCCATTGGGGGTAATTTTGTAGAACACCTCATGCAAATACTGCTTTGCGTCTTTGACAAAGCAACGATAGGACGCATTTGAGGGGAATGCTGTCTTTAGCTCATCAAACATCACGCTGCCACCCACCCAAGTGGCGAACTTTGCCTGATCATATTGAACCGCCGGCCTGAGTCTGACGATGTCATTGAAATAGTCCTGCACTGCTTTGCCTGAGCAGGTTCCGTGTTTCTTCCATTCATGTTTAAACATACCCTCCGGGTTGGCCGTGACCCAGGCTGCGATTTCGGGCTCATGTGCAATTTGCTCCAAGTTGCCTGCGCTGATTTCGCACTCCTTGCCTTGTTCACAACCAGGCGCCGTATTGCAGAAGGCCGGATGGCGATTGTTTTTCTCTGGTGTACTGTTGTTATAGGGCCATATTCCATGGGTTAGAAATTTTTCCGGCGGTGACTCACAGCCAGCAGTCTTGGGATTTTGCAAACAGAAACTCGGCTGCCATGTAACGGTATAGACCCAGTATTGGGAGCCCGCTTCGCTAGGCGTGATTTCTTCGTTGTCGTCCAATGCCCACACAGTGGCAGATAAAATCAGAATAATGGTTGATAGCATCTGATATGCGGTTTTCATAATCTGAATCACTTCCTTAGTAGGTCGGATAGAGAAAGAACACATAGTCCGTCCAAGGAGGGGTGAAATCTACTGTCAGAATTAACAGGGCATTCGGGGGATTTACGCGTTAGCGGTTTGCAAGAACGAGTAGTTGAGCTCGCTTATTTGTGTGTTGCCGATGTGTGTGTCCTGTCATGCAATTGAGGGTCTACATGCGAGTAGGACCGTTCTGATTTTCTGGAGTCATCTTCAGCAGCCAAGCGTTTGCTACGGTCGCGAGCCAAATACGCGATGGATGCGCCGAATGCTCACGTTCAACACCCTATGGAAAAATCATTCGGAAATCTTCGGAGACGCCGCCCCCTGCCGAACCAACGGCGCCAAGAACTTCAGCGACCAGAGGGCGACTCGCCCAGACGGTTACCAGTTAGCTCACTTTCAGATAACTCTGGTCACAAACTCTTGGTTTCCTGCTTTACCCACATTCGGCTACCGTCCTAACCGTCGCTTCCAACCCAGCGACCGGACTTGAGAATCCGAGAAACAATAGGCGCATAGGCGCCACCATCCATTAGACTGTTGGCGCTTTTTTGTGCTCGTATGTCTGTGTCATGGCGGCTATGCGTGGGAGACCTTCGGGTCTGCCGGGTTCCTATTGTCCCGGTTTCTCAGCCCGCGCATAGCTGCCACCCATTCGCATGAGAAACGAACGTGGCAGCTCACTACATTAGGAGCTTAAGCAATGAGCGTTTCTGATAGGTCGCACCCTCGCAGCACCGTCGTCACCACCACCACCGCGCAGTTCGGAGGTGTCCAATGATCAACCCACCCCTCAACAAAACCCTCGGCGTCATCACCTTCTCCACCTGCGGCAAACAGCCGAACCTCCACCGTCTATTCCGTGTCAATGCTGGTGTGCCCATTCGCGATGCCCTGGAGCATGCCTCCGAGCTGCTTCACTGTTCCAAAATGCTCGCGTTGGATGCGGCCATGGACACGGGCGCGGACCGTTTTGCCTGGGCGGCGCATTATTTGGGGGAGATGGCGAAGGCGGTGGTGGATGATTTGGCGAATGGGATGTTGCCCAATGGGGTGATGGAGGCGGGGGAGGCTGTTGGTGTGTAAGCGGGTGAGTTGATGGTGTTTGGGCTGGCGTCTTCGCAGCGATGCGGCAACCCGACAAGCCAGCTCCCACATTGGATGGTGTTGTACATCCGTTGAACCCGTGTAAGCAGTTAAAGAGACCTTGGGACGCCAAGGTCTTTTTTTGAGAGTATTGAATGTTGAGCGCCTCACCTTTTTTTGAACAGGTGGGGTTTATGGATCAGTTACAGAAACGATGGCGGTTGCAATTGAATTCGCCACAGCTCTCGGCGCCCTTGAAACGCTGTACGACCGTGCAGGGTAGTATAGTTGTTCACAAGTGCGGGGACTGTCATAAATTTTGTGTTCGGGCATAACATGTTGAAGAGGTGCATGTATGCCAACCACAAAGAAACCGGCCCGCAGGGCCCAGCGTGACCTTCCAGCCATTCCAAAAGAGCTGATCGACCAGTTCGTCAGCGGCCCGATGAGTGCCGAAGCCATTCAGGATGCGTCGATGGCGTTCAAAAAGGCCTTGATCGAGCGAGCCCTTGGTGCCGAGCTGGGCCACCAC
>NZ_UYXQ01000232.1 GCF_900624995.1 Pseudomonas antarctica | reverse complement strand
ATGGTGCGAGAAGCGATCCTGATCTATAACCAGGAACGCCCACACCTGTCCTTAAAATACAAAACGCCCGATGCAGTGCATAGGGCGCTGGGGTGAAACAGGTGTAAACCTATTTCAGGACTAGACACTGGCAAATACCTGTGGCGAGCGGGCTTTCCACAACAAGCCCGTTCACTCAAGAGCACTTGCCACGCAGATCACGGCGCGAAGGGCATGACCCGTTTGTGCTCGGTCTTGCGATACGTGTCGCAGATGATCTTGAACGCTTCCTCGCGCACTGGCTCGCCGTGCAGGAACGCATCGATCTCGGCGTAAGTCACGCCGTGGGAGGCTTCGTCCGGCTTGCCCGGCGACAGGTCTTCAAGGTCGGCCGTCGGGATCTTCTCGACCAACGACTCCGGCGCCCCAAAGTACCGAGCAATCGCGCGCACCTGGTTTTTCACCAAGCCACTCAACGGCGCCAGGTCGCAGGCGCCATCACCGAACTTGGTGAAAAAGCCCATCACCGCTTCCGCCGCATGGTCGGTGCCGATCACCAGGCCTCCGGCCGCGCCGGCGATGGTGTATTGCGCCACCATGCGCATGCGCGCCTTGGTGTTGCCCAACACGAAATCACGCGACACCGCCGCTTTGCCTTCAAACGCGGCCACTTCGTTGGCCAGGGATTTCACCGCCGGGCCGATGTTGACGGTGTGGCGCTCGTCCGGCTCGATAAAGTCCACCGACGCCTGGGCGTCGCTTTCGTCGAACTGGGTTTCGTAGGGCAGGCGCACCGCGATAAAACGGTAGGCCTCATCACCCGTGCTGGCGCGCAGTTCCTGCATCGCCCGTTGGGCCAGCAGGCCTGCGGTCAGGGAGTCGACACCGCCGCTGATGCCCAACACCAATGCCTTGAGCCCGGAATTGCGCAGGCAATCCTGGATAAAGGTCACGCGGCGGGCGACTTCGGCCTCCAGGGCGGCCTGGTCCTTGAACGGTGCTTGGACCTTGAGCTGCTGCGCAATCTCACGCTGTACGGCTTGCATGATTCACTCCTTGCTAGGTAGGGCAGGTACTTTGAAAACGTGGCGCAAATAGGCGACGAAATTCGGGTCGGTGCAGTGGGTCTTGCCCGCTTCATCGGAGATCTTCGCGACGGGCTGGCCATTGCAGGCGGTCATTTTAAGCACGATGCTCATCGGCTCAACCCCTGGAATGTCGCAGGTCAGGTTGGTGCCGATGCCGAAGCTGACATTAATGCGACCGCGCAATGCGCGGAATATCTCCAGGGCCTTGGGCAGCGACAGGCTGTCGGAGAACACCAAGGTCTTGCTCATCGGCTCGATGCCGAGTTTGTGGTAGTGGGCGATGGCTTTTTCGGCCCACTGCACCGGGTCGCCGGAGTCATGGCGCAGGCCGTCGAACAGCTTGGCGAAGTACAAGTCGAAGTCGCCGAGGAAGGCGTCGGTGGTGATGCAGTCAGTCAGGGCGATGCCCAGCAGGCCACGGTACTCGCGCACCCAGCAATCGAGCGCGGCAATCTGGCTGTCGATCAGGCGCGGGCCAAGTTGCTGGTGGGCCATGATCCATTCGTGGGCCATGGTGCCGAGCGGCTTCATATCGAACTCGCGGGCGAGGTGCACGTTGCTGGTGCCGACAAAGCGCCCGGGGAAATCGTGCTTGAGCACGCTCACCACTTCTTCCTGCACCCGGTACGAGAAGCGCCGGCGCGTGCCGAAGTCGGCCACTTGCAGTTCCGACAGCTCGTCGCTGCTGGCATTCGCCGTCAGCCAGTCGAACTTGCGATACAGCTGCTCGCGGGCCTGCTCAAGGATCACGGTCTGGTAGCGGTAGCGGTTACGCACCTCGCTGACGATGGCCAGCATCGGCACTTCAAACAGGATCACATGCAGCCACGGCCCGCGCAGGCGGATAAACAGCTCGCCGTTTTCGATGCCGGTTTGCACATAGCGCAGGTTGAAGCGGAACAGCCCTAGAAAGCGCAAGAAGTCCGGCTTCATAAAGCTGATGCGCTCAAGAAAACCAAGCTGGTCCGGGCTTAGGCTCAGTTCGGCGAGGCGCTCAATCTGGTAGCGAATTTCCGCCAGGTACGGGCGCAGGTCTTCACTGTTGCGGCAACGAAACTCCCATTCAACGTCCACGTTCGGGTAGTTGTGCAGCACCGCCTGCATCATGGTCAGCTTGTAGAAGTCGGTGTCGAGCAGGTTCTGCACGATGCGATCGGCAAACACACTCTCGCTCATAACGGGAATCTCCAGACGGGTCGGCGATGGGCGCCGACCGTGACGCACTATTAAGGAATGGCGCTAGTGGCGCATAGACCCGTGGGGTTTTGCCAGCGTTTTTTCATATTGGGACCTTTGTTGTGGGCACTGGCGCCTTCGCGAGCAAGCCCGCTCCCACACTTGAAATGCATTCCAATGTGGGAGATTCTATGGTTGAGGGGAAGCCTCCAAAACCGCTTTTGACTGGTATTCGCTTTGATTTTTCATGAGTGAAAACGCAATACGTGCCAGCTTGCGGGCGATGATGACCAGGGCCTGAGTCGTTTTCAGGCCCCTGGCCAGGTAACCTTCATACAGCGGCTTCCAAGCTTTTGACCTGATGC
>NZ_UYXQ01000231.1 GCF_900624995.1 Pseudomonas antarctica | reverse complement strand
GCATCAGGTCAAAAGCTTGGAAGCCGCTGTATGAAGGTTACCTGGCCAGGGGCCTGAAAACGACTCAGGCCCTGGTCATCATCGCCCGCAAGCTGGCACGTATTGCGTTTTCACTCATGAAAAATCAGAGCGAATACCAGTCAAAAGCGGTTTTGGAGGCTTCCCCTCAACCATAGAATCTCCCACATTCGACCGAGTTTCACATTTGGAATGTGATCGAATGTGGGAGCGGGCTTGCTCGCGAAGGCTATTTATCAGGCAGCGCTGACCTGACGACGAACCGGCGTCGTCCAACGCTCCGACAAAATCACCCCGCCCAACGTCAGCAAACCACCCACCAAGTGGTACATCGCCAGCTGTTCCTTCAACACCACCGCCGCAATCAAGGCGGTAATCAACGGTAGCAGGTTGAAAAACAGCGTGGTTCGGCTTGGTCCCAGAGTTTTTACCGAGTGCATCCACGCCAGTGGTGCGACCATCGAGGCCAGCAAGCACGCGTACAACACCAGTGGAATATTCGCCCAGCCCAGGCCCGACTTGGTCGAGAACAGGAACAGCGGAAACAGCACCACCACCGCCACCAGCACCTGCAAATACAGCAACACCAACGGCGGCAGGCGCAGTTGCCATTTTTTCAGCAGGGTGCTGTAAATCGCGTAGGCCAGGGTGGCGATCAGCATCATGGCGTCGCCCAAGTTGAGCCCGTGTTGCAGCAACGCGCCCAGGCTGCCAGCCGAGACCACCACCACCACGCCTGCGAACGACAGCACCGCGCCGGTCAACGCGCCGAAGGTCAGGCGCTGACCAAGGCTGATAATGGCGGCGGTCAATGACATCAACGGCATCAGCGAGAGGATGATGCCCATGTTGGTGGCACTGGTCAGGGTCGCGGCGTAGTAGGCCAGGCTCTGATACACCGCCATGCCGAGCACGCCGAGGATGAAGATCTTACCCAGGTTCGGGCGGATCAGCGCCCAGTTGGCAATCACCGGCTTAAGCATGAACGGGGTGAACAGCAGCGCCGCCAGCAGCCAGCGGTAAAAACCGATTTCAGCCGGGAAGATCGAGCCCACGGCCAGTTTGTTGACCACGGTGTTACCGGCCCAGATAACGATGGCCAGCAGGGGATACGCGTATTGCATCGAAAGAAACCAGGTGTGTTGATGAGCCGGGATTATCCTCTGTCTGGATCGAAGCCTATACTGCGATCCAGACAAACGACCTTTGTATCCAGACAATATGGCCAGACATACCGTACGCCTCGCGGATTTCCATAGCCTGCCGAGCGCGGTCTACTTCCGTTACTCCGATTTTGCCCCGGACACCGAGTGCACGCCGCACCGGCATCTATGGGGTTCGCTGGATTATTCGGCCAACGGTGTGATGCGCATGGAAGTGGCCGGCAGCCGCTTTATGTCGCCGCCGCAGTACGCGGTATGGATCCCGCCCAATACCGAGCACAGCTCCTACAATGCCCAGGCGATTGTCTACCGCTCGGTGGGCCTGGCCCCGGCACTCTGCGAGCAATTGCCCAAGGCGCCCTGCACCTTGGCGATCAGTGAAATCCTCAAGGCCATTCTCAGTGATTTTGCCCAGCGTGACGTCAACATCCCGCAGACCGAGGCCGACATCCGCCTGGTCCAAGTGTTGGTGGATCAACTCAAGCAAGCGCCGATTCACGATTGCTTCCTGCCTTACGCGCGCCACCCCGGCTTGCTGGGTGTGCTCGAAGGCATGCAGGCCGAGCCCGGCGACAACCGCCCGCTGGCGCAATGGGCGCAGCAGGTGCATGTGAGTGAACGGACATTGGCGCGCCAGTTTGTGCGAGAGCTGGGCATGAGCTTCGGCGAATGGCGTCAACGCCTGCGTTATCTCGCCGCGATCGAAGCCCTGGACAGCGACCGTAGCGTGCAACATGTGGCGTTTGACTTGGGTTACAGCACTGCCTCGGCGTTCATTGCCATGTTCCAGCGCCACGCCGGCTGTACTCCGGAGCAGTACCGTCGAACAAATATACGTAGCCGGTGAAGATGTAACAGGCTTTGACTACACTGCTGCGTAGGCCGTGCCCTCCGGCACGGTAACAGGGAGAAAACTCCATGAAGATGCTGCGTATTCCGTTGTTGATGATGGGCCTGCTGCTGTGTTCCCAGGGCTTCGCCGCCACTGCCCAGCAGAATAAAATGACCACCTGCAATGCTGAAGCCACCACCAAGACGCTCAAAGGCGATGACCGCAAGGCCTTTATGAAGACCTGCCTGTCGGCGCCAGCCGCCAATGATGCCAAGACCCTGACCCCGCAGCAGCAGAAGATGAAAGACTGCAACGCCACGGCGAAAACCAAGGCCTTGGCCGGCGATGCGCGTAAGACCTTTATGAGCACTTGCCTCAAAGGCTGACCACGATTTCGCCAATGCTGGAGCGCAATGTGGGAGATTCTATGGTTGAGGGGAAGCCTCCAAAACCGCTTTTGACTGGTATTCGCTCTGATTTTTCATGAGTGAAAACGCAATACGTGCCAGCTTGCGGGCGATGATGACCAGGGCCTGAGTCGTTTTCAGGCCCCTGGCCAGGTAACCTTCATACAGCGGCTTCCAAGCTTTTGACCTGATGC
>NZ_UYXQ01000230.1 GCF_900624995.1 Pseudomonas antarctica | reverse complement strand
CACCACGTCGTCTATTTTGCGCTGCAACACCATGTTTGAGAACTCATGTCGCAGGTCTGCCAGCGGTACGACATGGGCGATGGGGTCATGGCGTGCCGGACTTGGGGTCGTACGATCGATCGTCTCGGGTAACCCTTTGCGGGCAGCCTCCAGAAAACTGCCGATCCGGGTCTTGGATTTAACCGCCACACGGCCGTAGAGATAATCTGACACGCCGTCGACTTTTTTCAGCCAATAGTTGAACAGCTTCGCCTCACGGAAGGCGATGCCATCGGGCATGTTTGGGGTGTACAGCAGAACCGGGTTGTCCGCGTGGCTGAACAGGTAATTGCCGATGACCCATTCACCGTCGATCATCAGCCGATGCACTTTGTACAGGTTGCGGGTCGCGACCGTCGTATCGCCAAAGCTATCGATGGCACGTTCCAGCCAGGCCAGGTCGACCCGCGCGATATGGCCGCGCAGGCAGCAGTCCAGCGCCGCGTATTTCATCTGCAGTTGGTTGATCATTAGCGTGGCGTTGCGCCGTTCGACGTAACCTGGGCTGCTCGCGCTTTGTAGTTTGGCGCGTACTTCGTCGATGTAACGCTGGCCGATCCATGCACCGGTCACTGAGCGTGCAACGTTCTGCGGGGTCAGGCGACTCAGGTCGACGCCATCAGGCCCACTGAAGGTGGCGGACGTGGAAAACTTCGGGTCGATGAAACCGACGTTGTCCTGGTAGCCGTCTCTGTATAAGCGGGTATAGGTGATGGGCTTCGGCATACCACCCAGCAGCGGCCAAGGTGCCGAAACATAGACGGTGTCCGGGTCAATATCATTCTGGCTACGGCCCAGCAGCGTGTTCAGGCTGAGCTTGGCTTTCTCCTGCACAAAGGCGTCGAAGGTGATGAAGTTCGCTTCTGAATCGGGCCGGGCGTTGTAGGTGCGCAAGGCGCCGGCGGCATCCTCGCCAAGGCTGGTCAACCGGGTTCGGTCTGCGACTTGGGCGGAGCGGTACCACAGCGGGGTCGTGTATTCGTAGTCGTCCAGCGCAACACTTTGTGCATGAGCGACCATGGCGTCCAGGCAGACCGTGTAGGCGCATAAGGAGCCGAATGTCACCTCCTCGTGTTCCTGTGCATCGGGCCTCAAACCCAGCCCGGCGAGAAACGTAGCCATCTTTGGCCGAAAACGCAGGGGGCATTGTTCGAGCAGATAGTCATTCATGGTTCGGCCCTGGAGCCGGCGGGTGTCGTCAGCCCAAGCGATGATATGCGTCTGGCATTCACGCTCGGTGGTGAAGGTGAGGAACTGTCGCTCGCGTGGGGAACCTGGCGTGTTCAGCAGCAAGCGTCGGGTTTGACCACTGCCATCGTCCTCACGCAACAGCCACACATCCTTGAGCTGCGAGCCATGCAGCAGCACGGTCTGCGCGCGCAGGCGTGGGCGCGTGCCCGCGCGCAGGTCTTCGAACAATTGGTAGTCCGCCTGGCTCAAATCGCCCCGCAACCGGGCGACATAGGCAAGCAACACCAGGCGCTGATCGAACAGGTCGCGGGTGGCCTGTTTGATTTCAGCTTTGACCTGCATTTTGTTTTGCAGCGCGGCAAAGTCCAGGCGCGGTTGCATGTCGGGCTCACGGAGTATGGCCAGCACGCTTTGCGCATTCAGCTCAGCGTGCCGGCCTTGCGGGGCCGCCCCCGCGTAGGTCAGGGTGGTGTTAGTCAGGAAGTCCGAACCGGGTAGCTCGTCGCCGGTATGCAGCCCCGAATAGCTCAACTGCGCAAGCGTGCGCTGCTGCTCGTAGGTGCCAACTTGGGCGACGTTACGTCGGGTGGTGATCTGCAGGTGCTGCAGATCCAGGTCATGTATTTCCAGCTCTTCGTCCAGGTACTCGGTCAACTGGTAGCGCGCCAAGTCCTGGGGGGACGCGGCAGGTCCGAGCAGATCGATGAAGGTGTTTCGGGCCTGATTGTAAGCATGGATAAAACCACTCAGGGTCTGCTGGCCCGCTGGGTCTGCGCTGCGATACCAATCCGGCAGGCTGTTGTAGAGGCTTCGCTCCAGCAGCTGTTGCTGCCTGAAGGCCAGGCGTAATGACAAGTCGGGGAGCGCGGCCTTTACGGCACGTTCCAATGCCGACGTCAGCAGCGTGGCATCGTGCAGCGGGTTGTCGACCAGGCTCAAGGCCAGGTCGATATCCTGGCGACGCTTTTCGAGTATCGCGTCGTAGGTGTGCTCGAAGAGCGGCTCGCCTTCAATCGGCAGCAATTGCAGGGGCCAGATATCGGCGATGTCCAACGTTTGGTAATGCACCGGCAGGTGTCGGCTGATCTCTTCGCGACCCGCCGTCAGTGCCAGGATCGACTTGAGGCCCACGTCGAGTTCCGCCAGGGAATCGAAGGTCTCCAGGCCTCGATTTGGACTAAATAACAGCACCTGACCGAGGTCCTGTCCCGACGTCAGGTTATCGACGCTGGGGCTGGATTTGCGCGTAAGCACGAAGGCCCCGGCAAATTCCACGGTCTTGTCCTGGTAACTGAAATTGAGCGAGTACATGCCCGGCCGAAAGGTCGGGCCTAGGGAGCAGTCTTCAATCATGCGCTGTTCGGCGGGTGACAGCAGGTAATCACGCACATCCAGCCTGGCCTGTTGCTCCAGTTCGCCAAGACCGGCCGCCTGAGTGATAAAACTTTTGCGTCCTTGGCCGTCCACCGTGCTGGTTTCGTCGAGGCTTTGCAGGTGGGTGTTGAGGTCGGCTCTGAGCTGAGCCAGCAACATCTTGCCCGCATCCTGGGTGAGGTCGGCCTGCGCCAGCGCCTGAAACAGGCTACGTGACTGGCTCA
>NZ_UYXQ01000229.1 GCF_900624995.1 Pseudomonas antarctica | reverse complement strand
CGGTGTAACCCTTCATCGCCCCCGGGCCCCGGCCAAACAGCTTGCCGTCGCGCTCGGTCAGCGCGAACGGAGGCACGGTCCACGGTTGGCCATCCACTGGCACCACATCGGTATGGCCCGACAGCACAATGCCCGGCAATTCCACCGGGCCGATGCTGGCGAACAGGTTGGCCTTGCTGCGCTCCTGGTTGTAGACCAACTCACTGGCCACGCCGAACCCGGCCAGGTAATCGCGCACGCATTCGATCAACTGCAGGTTGGATTCGCGGCTGGTGGTGTCAAACCCCACCAGCGTCTGCAGCCATTCGCGGCTGCTGTTCATCGCTCGTCTCCGGCCACGCCGTAACCGGGCGAGCGGTCGGGGGCGAGGGCGCGGTCGATGTAGTCCTGCATTTGTGGGCGATAAGCGTCCCAGAGCTTTTGCAACTCGGCGATCGGCTGTTCCTCGGCCCAATCCACGCGCAGGTTGATGATCGGCCAGGTCAGTTCGCCCACCACCACCAAGGCGGCGGAATGCACCGGCCCGGCTTCGCCACCGGCGGCGATGGCGGCGTGCATCGCCGCCAGCAGGCGGTCGGCCAGTTGGCCTTCGCCGTGTTCAAAGGCTGTGACCATCGCCTCGATCACCGCGCGGTCGGCGAGCATATTGCCGGCGGCCACGCACTGTTCGCCCGACACCGCATTGTGTGTGCCTAGGGTTTCGCTGCCGCTGAAATGCACGCTGCGGCCCAGGTGATCAATCGCCGTCAGTTGCCGGTATTGGCTGTAGCCATTGCTCGTCAGGGCTTTGTCGACGGCGCCAGCAGGGTCGAGGCCTTGTTCCAGCAGGTCGAGCACGTCCGGGCCCAGGGCCGGCAACGTGATGTTCTGGGTCGAGACCGCACCCACACCGGGGCGCAGCCACGGGCAGCGGGCGCCCACGGCGATGCTCGATGAGCTGATGGCGATGCCCAGCTGGCCGGTGTCTGCGCAACGCGCGATGATTGAAAAGGTCATGTGCGGCTCCTTATTCGGGAATAACGGCGATCACGTCAATTTCCATCAGCCACTGCGGCTGGCCGAGGGCCGAGACCACCAGCCCGGTGGAGATCGGGAACACGCCTTTGAGCCACTTGCCGACTTCTTGGTACACCGGCTCGCGGTAGCGCGGATCGATCAGGTAGGTGGTGGTCTTGACGATATGGCTCAGGTCGGAGCCTGCTTCCTCAAGCAACTGCTTGACGTTTTTCATCGCCTGTTCGGCCTGGGCCCGTGGGTCGCCAAGGCCAATCAGGTTGCCGTCGAAATCCGTGCCGACCTGGCCGCGCACGTACACGGTGTTGCCCGCGCGCACGGCCTGGCACAGGTCGTTGTCCAGGCTCTGGTTGGGGTAGGTTTCTTGGGTGTTAAACATGCGGATGCGAGTGTGAGTAGGCATCAAAAAAACTCCAGGAAAAAGTGATCAGGCGCTGACAGGGGCTTTGTGAGCAACCGGTGCGGCTTCGCGGTACTCGAGGTACTGGCGCTGGATGGCGATGTGGTCAGCCACGTACTTGGCGTCGTGCCACACGCCCCAGATAAACGACGAGCCCCGGCGCGATTGCCACGGCAAACCGAGGAAGTAGATACCCGATTCAGGGGCCACGCCGCGCTGGTGTTGCGGCTTGCCGGCGGCGTCAAACGCATCGACCTTGAGCCAGCTGTAGTCCACGGCAAACCCGGTGGCCCAGATGATCGAGGTGATTCCGGCCTTGGCCAGGTCCAGCTCCAGGATTGGCTGTTTGATGCACTCGGCATCCGGGAACACGCGGCGCGCTTGGGACTCCACGGGCAGGTCGAGGCCGTTGCGCTCGATGTAAGCGTCCGCCGCATCCAGCAGGGCCAGGTAGTTCTCATCGCCGCGCGCCAGGTTGTCGACCAGGTTGGGCTGGAAGCTGGCGATGCTGCCGTTGAAGGCTTGGGTCAGGCCAACCAGGGTCATGCCTTGCTGGGCCAACTCGCGAAAGTCGATGGTCTTGCCGCCGTGGGCGCCGCTCACGGCAATGGTCACGTGCTCGCGGCCGGGTTTCATCGCGGCCTGATCCCACTCGCCCAACACCCCCAGCCACCAGCAGAAATCGCGGTTACGGTAGGCGCGGGGCGGGCGGTCATGAGCGCCGACCGACAGGTACACCTGGCGACCGGAGCGTTGCAGTTCATCGGCGATCTGCACGCCGGACGAACCGGCGCCCACCACCAGCACGGCACCGGCCGGCAGTTGCGCCGGGTTGCGGTAGTCGGCGGAGTGGATCTGGTGCAGCGCAGTGTCTTTGGGTGCAATCGCTGGAATCACTGGCTTCTGGAACGGCCCGGTGGCGGCGACCACGCGGTTGGCTTCGATCACGCCTTCGCTGGTGTGCACGGTGAAGCCTGGGCGACCGACATTACGCACCACGCAAATGACGTCCACACCGGTACGGATCGGCGCGTTGAACTTGCGTGCATAGGCTTCAAAGTAATCCGCCACACGTTCTTTTGGCGCGAAGCCATCGGCGGCGACATCATCAAATTCCAGCCCCGGAAACCGGTCATGCCAGGCCGGCCCGTTGGCCACCAACGAATCCCAGCGCCCGGTGCGCCAGCGCTCGGCAATACGGCTGCGCTCCAGCACCAGGTGCGGCACGCCTTGCTTGCTCAGGTGCTCGCTCATGGCCACGCCAGCTTGACCGGCCCCCACCACCAGCGTGTCTATTGTTGTTATTGCTTGAGTCATGTGTCTGTCCTTGCGTAATGCAGTTGGATTCAGCTTGGGCATGGCTTCAAGGCTAGGGGGAGGGCGGTGTTTATAAAAAGATTTTTAAGGTTTGAAAAGAGCAAACATCGTACAGGAAGACAACACC
>NZ_UYXQ01000228.1 GCF_900624995.1 Pseudomonas antarctica | reverse complement strand
GGCCTACGCCTTCTTCAACAAGCGCTCCCTGGAAGCCGGCATCAAGTACATGGTGCTGTCGGCCGCCGGTTCCGCGTTCCTGTTGTTCGGTATGGCCCTGCTTTACGCAGGAGCCGGCAGCCTGAGCTTCACCGGTATCGGTCACGCCCTGGCGACCACCAGCATGCCTGCGCCAATCGCCCAGTTGGGCCTGGCGATGATGCTGATTGGCCTGGCGTTCAAGCTCTCGCTGGTGCCGTTCCACCTGTGGACCCCGGACGTGTACGAAGGCGCCCCGGCGCCGGTAGCCGCGTTCCTGGCCACGGCGTCGAAGGTTGCGGTGTTTGCGGTGATGGTGCGTCTGTTCCAGATCTCGCCTGCCGCCAACACCGGCGTGCTGAGCAACGTGCTGACCATTATCGCGATTGCGTCGATCCTGTTCGGCAACTTGCTGGCCCTGACCCAGAATAACCTCAAGCGTCTGCTGGGTTATTCGTCCATCGCCCACTTCGGCTACCTGCTGATCGCCCTGGTGGCGAGCAAAGGCCTGGCTGTTGAGGCCATGGGCGTGTACTTGGTCACCTACGTGATCACCAGCCTCGGCGCGTTCGGTGTGATCACGCTGATGTCCTCGCCGTTCAAAGGCCGTGATGCCGACGCTCTGTACGAATACCGCGGCCTGTTCTGGCGCCGTCCGTACCTGACCGCCGTACTCACCGTGATGATGTTGTCCCTGGCGGGCATCCCGCTGACCGCAGGCTTTATCGGCAAGTTCTACATCGTTGCCACCGGCGTTGAAGCCCACGAATGGTGGTTGGTTGCGTCCTTGGTACTGGGCAGCGCCATCGGCGTGTTCTACTACCTGCGCGTGATGGTCACCCTGTACCTGATTGAGCCAAACCTGCGCCGTGTGGATGCCGAGCTGCACTGGGAACAGAAAGCCGGTGGCGTGATGCTGCTGGCTATCGCCCTGCTCGCGTTCTTCCTGGGTGTGTACCCACAACCGTTGCTCACCCTGGTGCAGCACGCGGTGCTGGGCGTTTGATCGCTTAGTAATATGCGGTAAACAGAACGGCGCCTTCGGGCGCCGTTTTGCGTTTCTGAGGGCAGGTAGTTTTACCCTCCCCCACTCGCGGAAATTTCCTTCTCTATCTGCCTCTGCATCTGGCATCTGCGCGCCGAAGGCGGCCGTAGGGTGGTTGCGTTTTAGGAAAGTTCCCACAGCCAGGTCACTTGACCCATGGCGAGTGGGCCACCAAACTATACGCAGGCTAAGTAGAGAACATGGATGCTCTATTTATCGAATTGCCGGCCTTCGAGCGGCATCGCAAGGACTATCTGAGTGACGAGCTTTTCCAAGGCTTTCAACAGGCGTTGATGAAAAACCCGGAAGCGGGTGACGTGATCGAGGGAACCGGCGGGTGACGCAAGGTTCGCTTCGTGGATGAGCGACGTAACAAAGGCAAACGCGGTGGCCTGCAGGTCATTTACTACGGGTGGTCGGGCGCTACGCAATTCTGGCTGTTCACCCTGTACGGCAAGCACGAACAGGACGACCTGGCTCCCCATCACAAAAAAGCCCTAAAACACATGCTGGACAGGGAAATCAAAGCGAGAACACACCATGAAACGTGAAATCTTTTCCGAACTGGTCGAAGGCTTCGACGCACTGGCTGAAAAACGCCAAGGCAAAGTCACCCTGCGCACCCACAAGGTCCGTCTCAACAACCTGGCCCCGCTGACGGCCGAAGAAGTGGTCGCCGTACGCCAACAGCTCAACCTCTCCCGTTCGGTGTTCGCTCTGTACCTGCGCACCAACGTCCGTACCCTCGAAAACTGGGAGCAAGGCCGCGCCAAGCCAAATGCCCAGGCGGCCACCTTGATTCGGCTGGTGGCGCGGTTTCCAGAAACCGTGGCGCAACTCGCTGCATTAGGTTGAGAGACTCGCCACTGCTAGCCACCCGCCACAAAAAAACGTGCCACCAAGTTACTGCACTTCAGACATGCCAATGGCCGCAGTAGCGCGTTCGAGGGGGGTTGGTGGATACAAAGGGGGCTTGATGGGGCAGTCGAATGCGGGGCGTTGGCCGCCCCGCATTCAGGCGTACGCTTAGAACGCGATACCGACCTTGAAACCGTACTCGTCACGCTTGAGCTTGGTGTTGTCGGCGACATACGAGTCATCGTCGAGCTTGTATTCGGTACGGGTGTAATACAGGCCCGCCATCACCGGCAAGTCGCCCTTCTGGTTCATCAGCAGGCTGACTTCGGCGTACGGGTTGGTGCGGTCCTTGAGGTCCACGGTGTCGCTGCCGACGCCGTCGACCTTAAGCTTGGAGCGGCCGTCGATAGTACGACGGGCGCCGGCTTCGACGCGCAGGGTCATGTCATCGAACTGGTGGTTGTAACCCAGTGCGGCCTTGGCGAACGGCGATTTGTTGGTGAGCTTGACGTCGTAATCGTTGGTGTCCGGCTCGTAGCGGGTCCAGCTGTAGCCACCACCGACAATCACGTCGACGAAGTTGCGCGCGTCCAGCGCGGCACGCCAGCCGAGGTCCAGGTCAGCCTGGCCTTCCTTGAGCGTGTTGTCGCTCTTTTCGCCATACTTGGCTTCGATACCGGCCTGGTAGATAAAGCCGGACTCAGCGGTGAGCTTGTTGCCGAAGTTGTAGAACAGGCCCGCTTCGGGCATGTGGTCCTTGTCGCTTTTGCTGCCGCCTTCAAGTTTGAAGTCGTTATAGCTGCCCTGCACACCGAGGATGGAAATCGGGCCGGTGGACGGTGCGGCGAACACCACGGCAGGCGCGGCGACCAGCGCCAGCAGCGAGGAACCCTTAAGCAGTTTTCCGAATAGCTTGGAAATCGTTTTACATCTCCTTGTT
>NZ_UYXQ01000227.1 GCF_900624995.1 Pseudomonas antarctica | reverse complement strand
GGATCTTTTGTTCAAACAACAGGAAGCTGGCAATCACCAACACAGAAAAGCCCATCAGCGACAGCCAAAAATGCGTGGCTGGCCCTTTTTTCGAACACGCACGATACCACCGGCTGCGCCTCATCAAAGTATCCCTTTTGAGCGTTAAGACTTAAGTTCCTTGTCACTGTTAAGCGCTGTTTTTAGAGCAATAGAACCCCTCGCCTGAAGGGTGGGTTGTATACGTAATGGCTGATGGCTTTCATGCTATCCATGAACTTAGCCGGTTGTGGTTGTTTTGCAAGTTTGCGAAGGGAAGTGTTTGAAAGTGATGTTTTAGGAGGCGCAATCAGCAGCGATTTATTCATTATTTACAACTAGTTGTATGGACTTTTTTCGGTCGTCAAGAAGTCGTTGCAGGTAAAAGCTTAATGAATAAATCGCTATTTTTTTATGTTGTTTATTGCCGCTGGCTATAGGTAACGTTAACCGTGGCGGGTTGTTGGGAACGGTTCCGTTTAACTCGGTGAGGGGTTAAGGCGCCGTGTCGGGAACTGCCCGATACACCGCCACTTGGTCCGAACGAATGGTCTCTTTCAACGTATACGTCGAGCCCGTCTTGATCTTGACCTTCCACTGTCGCGCCGCCTGGGCAGCGTTGGCGTTAAAGGCGGCGTCGGGGACTGCGGCGAAGGTGTCGTAGCGATACAGGGTGTAGGCCACGCTCGGTTTCAAACCGGAGACCGTCACAGTCAATGCCAACGCGGCAGACGGGGGCCGGGTATGGGTGTATTGCGCTATCGGCGGTTGCTCCTCGATCACCCCGGTCCACAGCCGCACTGGCAGCGTCTGGCCGTCGTGATCGATGATGCCGGTCACCGCCACGCCGTACTGCCTGTTGCGCGGCAGGGAATACAGCGCCTGTGACGGCGCGTTGGCCTCCTGGCGGTTGGCCTGGAAGCGGTCGAACGAAAAGTGATACCGATATGCCGGGGCGCCGTCGGGTGACCAGAGGCCGTTATCGCTCAGGGCCAGCACGTCGTCAGGGTAAGCGCGCGGCGGTAACGTCAGCGGGTATTTCGACGAGACGCCGATCACCGGCACGATATGGTCGTACTGCGCGTCGCCGGCCTCGGCCTCAGTGGAGCCTTCGAAGGCGTGCATGTTTTCATACACACCGATGATCACCGGGTAACCGGCCAACACATTGCCCTTTAACCACGTCAGGAAGGCGTTGGCGTCCGGCGTGTTGACACTGTTCCACTGCACCGCCTGCAAATGCATCCGGGCGGCAGCGGCGCCATCGTTCACACCCACCAGTAACTGGCTCCCCGCTTTGGACGGGTCAATACCCGGGGTGGCAATGGCCCGGGCGTCGTATTGGGAAACGTACTGGCCGTAGTAGAGCCCGGCGCTGACAAAGGCCACTTCACCGCAGTAACCGAAGTTCGCCGTCCATTGCAGACGCGGCGGGATATCGTTCTTCAGGCGGGCGGCGCCAACGTCTTGCGCCCAGAGCCCTACGGGCAACAACAGGACCATGAGCAGCACGCGTGGGTTGAGGGCCAACATGTCGATCGCCTTTGAACGTAGGGCTGATCAGGTTATCGACTCTCGATGGAGTTTCCCGTGAGGTTGTGTGGAGAAACGATGACCATGCTGGGTGCAGACTTCAATTGCCCACGAAGCGAAAACCAGCGGATAGCTTGTCCTTGAGAAACCCCACCAAGGCCGTCACCGACTTCGGCACATGCGGCGAGTACGGCCGAATCAAGTAAATCTCATCGGCGAACGCGCCTTTGAGCGTCCAGCCCTTGAGCACCTGCACCAATTTGCCACTGGCCAGCGCGGCCTGCGCGCTGAAATCCGGGAGCAGGGCGATGCCCAAGTGGTTGAGCGCCGAGTCACGTAGGGCTTCGCTGTTGTTGGTGGAAAAGCTGCCGGCGATCGGCACGGTGATGCGCTCGACTTTTTTGCCGCCGCGTTCGAAAGTCCACGCCGGCTGGTCGGTGCCCCGTGGGTAGTACAGGCAGTTATGCGCGCTGAGATCGCCGGGTTCGCGCGGGTCGCCGTGCTGTTGCAGGTAGTCCCGCGTGGCGACCAGCACCGAGCCGGTGTCGCACAGTTTCCACGCCACATGGGTTTCAGGCACTTGAAAGCCGTGTCGCACCGCCAGGTCGTAGCCTTCGGCCGCCAGTGAACTCAGGGCATCCGACACATCCAGTTGGATGCGCACCTGCGGGTAAAGCTGCAGGAACTCGGACAGGTGCGGCACCAGTTGTTGCCGGGCAAACGCCACCGGTGCGGTGAGGCGCACCAGGCCGCGAATCTCTCCCGCAGAGTCGCGCACCGACGAGAAACTACGGGCGATGTGTTCGTAGGCGCTGCGCACGTCGCGGGTCAATGACAGGCCTGCGTCGGTCAGCCGTACACTGCGTGTGGTGCGGGTGACCAGCCGGGTGCCGGTGGCTTTTTCCAAATCGGAAATTCGCTGGCTCACGGCGGACTTGCTCACGCCCAGGCGCGCCGCAGCGGCGGTGTAGGTGCCTTGCTCCTCAAGCACCGATAACCAGTGAATGTGCGTCCACAACCCCTCGATCTCAGCCTTTTCCATGATTCTATTGTTCGCCTACAAGGACAATTAGTTCTGGATTCTGCTCTGGTTTGGAACAAACCGAAAGCCTATTGTGGGCTCCAACGTTACCGACCTGGGATCAACTGCCATGAGCACCACCCTCGAGCACTACATCAACGACCAGCGCGTTTGCCGCGATGATCGCTATCAGGATGTCTACAACCCGGCCACCGGCGAAGTGACTGGTCGCGTCGCCTTGGCCAGCCGCCAGACCGTGGGTGAAGCCGTCGCCGCCGTCCAAGCCGCCTTCGCCAGTTGGGCCGACACCCCGCCGATCCCCC
>NZ_UYXQ01000226.1 GCF_900624995.1 Pseudomonas antarctica | reverse complement strand
CCGAAGAAAGCCAGGGAACACCAGACCGGAACGCAAGTGGGGGAACGGCCCAGCCGCCAGTCGCGCCAGCGCCGTCAGGGCCAGGATGCCGCCCTCGCCCTGGTTGTCTGCGCGCAAGATAAACAGCACGTACTTGATCGACACCACCCACACCAGCGACCAGAAAATCAGCGCCAGAATGCCGAAAACGCCGTCATGGTTAACCTGAACCCCATAACCGCCGGTAAACACTTCTTTAAGGGTATAGAGCGGGCTGGTGCCGATATCGCCGTAAACCACCCCGACCGCCGCCACCAGCATGCCAATCGGCTTTGCATTGGAATGCTCGGCACCTGCTGCCTGACTATTTGCCTGACCCATCAACCACTCCTGCCCTTTGACCTAAGGTCTTCTATAAACAACGCGTCTAAGCTGACCGTAGCATGCGCTGTTTTACTTCTCGTAACAGACGTTTTGTTGACCCAAGGGTTTTACCCGTGTGTAACGGCGCGAAGCATAGCGCAGCACTCGTCGCATTTCCCTGCATAAAGCTGGTCAAGTGCGTTGCCCGTCGCTAGAATTGCGCACTTTTTGATCAGAGGCACACCAAGTGCCCATCCGCTGCCCTGCCCTTCTAGCCGGCGGCGTCATTCAATACCGAGGTTAGACATGTCCACCACCATCGCAAAAGCCAACCCCAAGGTCGGCTTTGTATCCCTGGGTTGCCCGAAGGCTCTGGTCGACTCCGAGCGCATCCTCACGCAACTGCGTATGGAAGGCTATGACGTCGTGTCCACTTACCAGGACGCCGACGTGGTGGTGGTCAACACCTGTGGCTTCATCGACTCGGCCAAGGCTGAGTCGCTGGAAGTGATCGGCGAAGCCATCAAGGAAAACGGCAAGGTCATCGTCACCGGCTGCATGGGCGTGGAAGAAGGCGCTATCCGCAACGTGCACCCAAGTGTGCTGGCCGTGACCGGCCCGCAGCAGTACGAGCAGGTGGTCAACGCCGTGCACGACGTAGTGCCGCCGCGTCAGGACCACAACCCGCTGATTGACCTGGTGCCGCCCCAAGGCATCAAGCTGACACCGCGCCACTACGCGTACCTGAAGATTTCCGAAGGCTGCAACCACAGTTGCAGCTTCTGCATCATCCCGTCGATGCGCGGCAAGCTGGTCAGCCGCCCGGTCGGCGATGTGCTGGACGAGGCTCAGCGCCTGGTCAAATCCGGCGTGAAAGAGCTGCTGGTAATCTCCCAGGACACCAGCGCCTATGGCGTCGACGTGAAGTACCGCACCGGTTTCTGGAATGGCGCGCCGGTGAAAACCCGCATGACCGAACTCTGCGAAGCCTTGAGCAGCCTGGGCGTGTGGGTGCGCCTGCACTACGTCTACCCCTACCCGCACGTGGACGAGCTGATCCCGTTGATGGCCGCCGGCAAGATCCTGCCGTACCTGGACATCCCGTTCCAGCACGCCAGCCCGAAAATCCTCAAGGCGATGAAACGCCCAGCCTTCGAAGACAAGACCCTGGCGCGCATCAAGAACTGGCGCCAGATCTGCCCGGAACTGATTATCCGCTCGACCTTCATCGTCGGTTTCCCCGGCGAAACCGAAGAAGACTTCCAGTACCTGCTGGACTGGCTGACCGAAGCGCAGCTGGACCGCGTCGGCTGTTTCCAGTACTCGCCGGTAGAAGGCGCTCCGGCCAACCTGCTGGACGCTGCCATCGTTGCGGACGACGTCAAGCAAGACCGTTGGGAGCGCTTCATGGCGCACCAACAGGCGATCAGCTCGGCGCGCCTGCAACTGCGCATCGGCAAGGAAATCGAAGTACTGATCGACGAAGTCGACGAGCAAGGCGCGGTTGGCCGTTGCTTCTTCGATGCGCCGGAAATCGACGGCAACGTGTTTATCGACGATGCCAGCGGTTTGAAGCCGGGCGACAAAGTCTGGTGCACGGTGACTGACGCCGACGAATACGACCTGTGGGCACAAAAGCGCGACTGATCGTCACAGGCGTGTAAAAAAATAAAAAAGCCCCGCCTCTGGACAAGATGCGGGGCTTTTTTAGGTCTATCGTTTGCCCATTGGCGAAGATCTAGGCAAGGGGCAGCGGGCATGCGTCAGCGTTCAGTTATCCACACACCTAAAGTCAGCGACTACGCGCAATTGGCGCAGATCTGGGAGGACTCGGTGCGAGCCACCCACGATTTCTTGCCGGACAGCTACATCGTCCTGCTTAAGGATCTGGTACTGAGACGTTACTTGGACTCGGTGATGCTGATCTGCACCAAAGACGCTCGCCAACGTATTACCGGGTTTGCCGGGGTGGCAGCGAGCAAGATCGAAATGCTGTTTATCGACCCGCAGTACCGTGGCCAGGGCCTGGGCCAACAGCTGCTGCGCTATGCGATCGAGCACTTGAATGCCGATGAGCTGGACGTCAACGAACAGAACCCCCAGGCCCTGG
This sequence comes from Pseudomonas antarctica, assembly GCF_900624995.1. Lineage (GTDB taxonomy): Bacteria > Pseudomonadota > Gammaproteobacteria > Pseudomonadales > Pseudomonadaceae > Aquipseudomonas > Aquipseudomonas antarctica. Next base: position 468 of record NZ_UYXQ01000226.1, on the reverse strand, counting down.
GCTTTTACTTCAAACAGGGTTTCGAAGTGATCGGACGTGCGGAACATGATGGTCTGGGCCAGCCGTACCCCTTGCTGCACATGCGTTTGCGTCAGCAGCAACACCTACGCAGTGGCTGACCCCACACATTTTGAAGCCTGTATTGACCAATAAAGCACCGCGCTGAAATGGGGCCGGGATTAACCGCGCCCACACAGGTACAATAGCCGCCCCCTTTTGCTACGGCCCTTGTCATGACTGACCCCATACGCCTTTCCAAACGCCTTATCGAACTGGTCGGTTGCTCCCGTCGGGAGGCCGAGTTGTTTATTGAAGGCGGCTGGGTCTCGGTGGACGGCGAAGTGATCGACGAGCCGCAGTTCAAGATCACCACCCAGAAGGTCGAGCTGGACCCAGAGGCGAACGACACGACGCCGGGGCCGGTCAACATTCTGCTGCCGGCGCCGGCGGCTGGGGATGGCGACAGCG
>NZ_UYXQ01000225.1 GCF_900624995.1 Pseudomonas antarctica | reverse complement strand
GGACCATATTGACGGTGGCCGAGGGGTCGCCCGCACCGGTGGTTAAGCCCGTTGCGCCGCGTACCACTTCGATGTGGTCGTAGATGATGGTGTCTGAGTCCGACTTCATATAGCCGAAGGTATTGAGCATCCCGTCAATCTGGTAATTGGTGATGGCGTACCCACGGGACGAATAATAGACGCGGTCGGAGTCGTAGTGCTGGACGTTGACGCCGGTGGTCTGGCGTAACACCTCGGTCAGGGTATTGAGGTTGAAGTCATCCATCTGCTGACGGGTAATCACCGACACTGACTGCGGGGTGTCCTTGATGGACAGGTTGAGCTTGGTGGCGGTGCTCATCGAGCCTGTGGTGTAGGCCCCGGTGTGCTCGGTGGTGGTGCCCAGGCCTTCGGCGGTGATGCTGGTAGCACCCAGCTCAAGGGCTTTGGTCGGCGGGTGTTCGGGGGCGGTTTCGGCCAGCATGTCCGGGCTTACAACGGCGCCGAACAGGCCAAGGGAGAGGGTCATGGAACGGGTAAAGGGCGCAAACATCGCGGCAGACTCCTTGTCGTCTTTGAGGCCACCCCGGAAAGGGAAGGCCATGGCCCAAAAACGAAAGGAGGCGAGGAACTTTAGGCTTAAACGAGAATGATTGTTATCTTTATGTTGCGGCTGCCCTTGTTACTTGGCAACCACTTCGGAGACACCCGGTTTCTTCGGCATGAGCAGGCTGAAATCAATCAAGCCTTTTTTCTGGCCGATGTAGGGGTCGCCAATCATCAGCGGTCGCGGCTTGAAGCTGGCATTGACCAGGCTCTTGCTGCGGTCCCATTCATCGAAACTCAAACCGGCCAAGTCAGCCCAAGTATGAATCAATTGAGAACTGATGGAGGCGCGTTGCAAGTCGCTGGCAAAGCTCCAGTCGTGGGTTTCACGCCACTTCGGTGAGGCATAAGCCATGAACGGAATCGTATACATCGGTGCGGTTGGCTTGCCTTCATTACGCCCAAGGGTGCTGTGGCCGACCGAGTCGTACACGTCCTCGCCATGGTCCGACAGGTACAACAGGAAGCCATTCGGGTCGGCCTTGGCGTAGTCCTTGATCAGGCTCGATACCACGAAGTCGTTGTACAGCACCGCGTTGTCGTAGCTGTTGTAGATCGGCAACTGTTCATCGCTGATGCCGGCCGGTACGCCCTGGCGGTCGGTGAACTTGTCGAAAGTTGGCGGGTAGCGGTACTGATAGCTCATGTGGGTGCCCAGCAGGTGCACCACGATGAACTTGCGTTCAGTGGGGTCGGCCAGTGCTTTGGCGAACGGCGCAAGCACGTCGCCGTCGTATTGGCGGGCGTTCTGATTGCGGTTGTTATTGAGGTAAACCTGCTCGTCGGCTTGCTCGGAAAAGGTCGTGAGCATGGTGTTGCGCTTGGTCATTGTCTGTTGGTTGGTGATCCAGTAGGTCTTATAGCCCGCCTGTTTCATCACACTGACAATCGATGGCGTCTTGAGGTACAGGTCCGGGTTCTCTTCGTCGGCGAAGGTCAGTACCTGTTGCAGCGCCTCAATGGTATAGGGGCGCGGAGTAATGACGTTATTGAACACGGCCAATTGGTCGCGCAGTTTGTCCAGTTCCGGGGTGGTGTTGCGCGGGTAGCCGTAGAGGCTCATGCGCTGGCGGTTGGTGGATTCGCCGATCACCAGCACCAGAGTGGAAGGCTGGCCGGCCATGGTGTCCTTGAGGTTCTTCAAGGGCGGGATCTTGCTGGCACTGGTCAGCATGCCTTGCATACTGTTGAGCTGTTCGGTGTAGCGACGGTAGGCGACGATCATCTGCCAAGGCACCGCGGGTTCGACGCGGCTTTCGAAACCGTCGATGGCCAACTCCATGGTCGGGTTGGTCGCAATCTGTTTAACCAGCGGGTAACCGACAACGGCCAATACAATGGCGGTCGCTGCCAGTATCGCCTGGCCGCGGGGCAGGTAAACCGGACGCAGGCGGGACCACAGGAAAACCGCCAGGGCGGTATGGGCGATGAATGCCAGCACAATCCACCAGGCGAAGTATTGGGTCGCATACTCGCCAGCTTCAGAGATGTTCGACTCGAACATGATGAAGATGACGCTCTGCGAAAATTCCTGCTGGTAGATGAAGAAGTAACCCAGGCTGGCCATGGAACAGGCCCACAGCACCACACCGATCAAGGCGGCGAGCACGCGTGTTTGGCGGGGGAACAGCAACATCGGCGCCAACCAGAATGCACTCAGGAAGAACGCTTGGCGAAAGCCACTGAAACCGGAGGTGCCGGTCAGTTGGATCAAGAGCTGGGTGATGCCTGAGAAATACCAGAAAAACAGAAACAACCAGCCAAGGCCGGCCCAATCAAAACCTTTCGCAGACGTGGTGCTGCGTTTGAACATCGCCATCCAGCGCTCCAACCCCAAAAGTACCCGTCGTCGCACAGGAGTGCGCGCAACAGCGGGCTGCCACACGTGGGCGGCCCTATTCGGCGGGAGTATCGGGAGGCGAGTGTGAAAACTTCGTGAGTTATTCCTGAACGGTTTGTTCAGCTCACGTTCAGCAAAGGGCGGGCTGGGTGCCGGACGCTTGGCTGATTTGGGCTTGCAAGTGTGAGCGCAGGCGCAAGACTTCCTGTTGAAGCTGATCGCGCTCGTCTTTCAGCTGGCGCAACTCATCGCGACGGATGCTGACGTAGAGGGTCTGTGGCGGACGGGTCATCTGTGCTGTGCTCATTGCTTGCCTCGCAAATAGCCGGTAGATCGCGATGCCGGAACGCTTTGAAGACGCTCCTCGGCAACAGTCAGCGCAATTCTGAATTCTTTTTCGAATCAATGGAACTTTTTTATTTTTGAGGGTCGCTGTGACTTTTTCGGCAGTGATGCTCAAACGATGGCTACTTTTTTGTCATGAAACTACCCGGATCCGCT
>NZ_UYXQ01000224.1 GCF_900624995.1 Pseudomonas antarctica | reverse complement strand
GATGTTGTGGCGCAGTTTTTACACCGCGCCGCTTCCGTGCTGTCGTCCTGGCACTGTTTGCTGCAGCCTTCATGTTTGCAGACGTTATAGCTGCCCTGCACAACGAAGATCGGATTCCGGCCGGTGGACGGTGCGGCGAACACCACGGCAGGCGCGGCGACCAGCGCCAGCAGCGAGGAACCCTTAAGCAGTTTTCCGAATAGCTTGGACATCGTTTTACATCTCCTTGTCTGGTGAGCAAATTATTCAGGAAACGGTTCGAACCCCGGCTTTCGCCAAAGGTTCGAATTAATTTGCGTCGACTTGGAGCAAAAACGATTCAGTAAAGGCTCTACCTCAAGGCTCTTTTGAATTAGCCATTACTAAGCCATCAAGGGTTTCGCGAAGCAGAGGATGGGCCGGCAGACGAATGCCCAAGGTCTCCTGCAGCACGGTCAACAGCTCATCGGTGCTCTCGATTGCGCGCTTTTCACTGGGCCGATCCAGGTAGTGGACGGCATAGTTGGCGTTATTCAAGGTGTAGCGTTTGCCCGGCGCGAGCAGCGCGGCTTTGAGTTGACCGACAAACGTTGAAGCCGGGTGCGTCGACACGTACCAGTTGCCGATTTCATAGTCGATATCCGCCTGCTCTTGCAGGTCGAACACATACAAGCCACGCCACTCCTCGCCGACCTGGGCCCACAAGGTGTAGTCGGCGCCATTGAACGTCAGGCGATAGGGTTCATGGGCGCTGGCCTGGGTCGCGTCCGTGTCCAACCGCAACGGGCTGCTCGGCACCATGCCGCCGAAGCCGACGTCGGTGACGTAGCGCACGCCATCCAAGGTGACCAGGCTCAGGCGATGGGTGCGACCGGTGCGCGCATCCGTTGGCCCGCCCATCACCACCCAGCCGGTAAGGCCGCGCGCCTCGAAGCCCAATTCCTGCAACAGCGTCAGAAACATATGGTTCAGCTCGAAGCAATACCCGCCACGCCCGTCGAGCAGTACCTTTTGCTCGATGCTCGGCAAGTCGATTGGCACCGGGGTGCGCAGCAGTGTCGACAGGCTTTCAAACGCAAAGGTGCACACATGGCGCAGCTGCAGCGCCTGCAAGGTCTGCAAAGTCGGCGGTGGCGGCGAGTCATAACCCAGGCGTTGCAGGTAGAGCTGACGGTGAGTCAATCGGGACATGGCGCGATCCTTGAGCGCGTGGCGAAGGCGTCACTATGCCGTGCCAGCCTGCGACTTGTCATTTTGACTGAACCTTTTTGAACACTCGCCTATCCATCTATAACAAGACAGGGAGGCAACATGAGTACCGCAAAAATCTACACCATCAACTATCAGCTGCACGGTCATCCGAAATCCTTTGTGGTGCGCGCGGAAGTCATGAACAACGCCGAGGCCTGGCATTGGGCGGCGGTGGATGCCGACATCGCCCATGTCAGCCGCATCGGGCGTGTGGGCCACGAACAGGTGAAAAAAACCACACGCCCCTGGGCGGAGAAGTTCGGTATCACCGACGTCACGTGGGTGCCCCCCAAATAAACACAAGCCCCGCAATGGCGGGGCTTGATGTTTTTCTTCAAGTGGCCTTCAAGCCGCCCAACGGATCGTAGGGCGGCTTTTTCTCGGCCTCATCTTTGTCTTTCTGGTCCAACGGCGCGATGGCCGGGCCGATGGGGTCGACCTGCGGGTCAGAGACGTCAGGCGAATCCGGGTCGAAGCCCAGTTCATCCTTACCGCTGGAATGTGCGTCTGAACGTGGGCCTTTCGGGGGATTACTCACGGCGACCTCCTTATTTAAAGCGGACGGGCTTTGTCGTGAAGGTTTTCCAAGTCTTGCTCCGCATGCTGTACGTCATCGTCCTGACGCTCCGCCGGGTCGTTGGGGCGTAACGCATCGTTGTCACGCTCCTCTTCTCCGGGTGTGCGGTCAGGATCAGGCGTACCAGGCGGCGGTTGCTTGTATTCGGACATGATGGTTCACCTCACGGGGAATTGGCTGACCTACAGGGGTTTAGAGAAAGCCCGCGCAACCATCGTTCAACTTGATTTCCCAAAGCGTGCGAAGATGCCACCCCGCCCCTTCTTGAGACCTGACCCGGATGTTCGCGCTTAAACCCTGCGACCCCGCAACCTTCCGCCAACAGACCCGGCGCAGCACCCTCATCATCGCCGTGCTCTTCATGGCCTTGGCAATGCTGCTGTCGAGCCTGGCGGTGATGCTGTTCGGCACGCCTGGCGGTGACAACTTGCGCTTTAATGTCGGCGGCGTGTTCACTGGCGTGTTAATCACTGTAGCCTTGGTGCGCGGCCCGTTCTGGAGCCAGCAGTGGCTGGCGCCGGCCGTCTATGGCTGGCAGCTCAAACGCAGCTTGATGAGCGTCACCAATGTGATGCACAAGGTCACCGAAGGCGCGCAAGCCAACGACCCGACGGCGATCAAACTGCTGCGTTTCTACCACTTGGGGCTCACGCAGATGCATGAACTGGACGCCAACTCCAGCGCCCAGGCGCAATTGGTCGGCGAGATCGACGCACACACGGCGAAGATGCAGGCGTTGGGGATCGACACCGCGCAACCCCGCCTCGACCCCGCTTGGCTGGACAGCGTTAAAAAGTCCTGACAGCGTCAGTTAGAAAGCTTGGTTCGCCAGCAGAACACCGCGCTCATGGCGATTGCCACGCCTGCCAGGCCAAACACCCAGGGGGCCGAGGCCACCGGCAGCAACAGCCCCGCCAGCAGCGGCCCGAGCCCGGCACCGACATCGCGCCACACCGCGTTGGAGGCCAGGGCTGAAACGCGCATCGAACCGGGGTTGCGCTCGGCCACCAAGGTGGTCACCAGACGCAGTTGTAGCCCGCGCAAGACCAGCACCGCCGCCGCGCCGACGCACACCCAATAACCGCCGAACCCGGGCAGGGCCAGTGCACTCAAAAACCAAAACAACACCAGCACAAAGCTCGC
>NZ_UYXQ01000223.1 GCF_900624995.1 Pseudomonas antarctica | reverse complement strand
ATGGTGCGAGAAGCGATCCTGATCTATAACCAGGAACGCCCACACCTGTCCTTAAAATACAAAACGCCCGATGCAGTGCATAGGGCGCTGGGGTGAAACAGGTGTAAACCTATTTCAGGACTAGACAACGCGCGGCTGTTGGGCCAGGCGTGCGAACAGGTTTTTCGGGTCGGCCAGGTCCGGCACCAGTTCCAGCGTGCTGCCGACATCCAGTGCCTTGGCCACGTCGAGCACGTAGCGCAGCGCCGAGTAGTCTTCGATGGCAAAGCCCACTGAGTCGAACAGGGTGATCTGGCGCGCGTTTTCGCGGCCGGGTTTTTGGCCATTGATGACTTGCCACAACTCGGTCACCGGCGAATCTTGCGGCATGTGCTGGATTTCACCTTCGATCCGGCTTTGCGGTTCGTACTCGACGATCACCCGGGCGCGTTCGACGATACGTCGGTCCAGCTCGGTCTTGCCCGGGCAGTCACCGCCTACGGCGTTGAGGTGCATGCCGGGCTCGATCATGTCGTCGGTGAGGATGGTTGCGTAGGCTTTGTCCGCCGTCACGGTGGTGACGATATCCGCGCCTTTCACCGCTTCAGCGACGCTGGCGGCCAGGATCACGTTGATGGCCGGGAACGCCTTGAGGTTGTTCGCCAGTTTGGCGGTGGCCTGGGTGTCGATGTCGAACAGGCGGATTTCGTTGATGCCTAGCATGGCGTGGAAGGCCAGGGCCTGGAATTCACTTTGCGAGCCGTTACCGATCAGCGCCATGCTGCGGCTATTGTCGCGAGCCAGGTAGCGTGCCACCAAGGCCGAAGTGGCAGCGGTGCGGATCGCGGTGGTGAGGGTCATTTCGGCCAGCAGCACTGGCTTGCCGGTGTCTACATCGCCCAGAGCGCCGAAGGCCATTACGGTAAGTATGCCCGCCAGGGTATTTTTCGGGTGGCCGTTTACATACTTGAAGGCGTACAGCGAGGCGTCGGACACCGGCATCAGCTCGATCACGCCATCCGGCGAGTGGTTGGCCAGGCGCGCGCATTTTTCGAAGTCCTGCCAGCGCAGGTAGTCGGCGCGGATGTACTCGGCCATTTCTGTGATGCAGGTTTGCAGGCCTTTTTGCGAGACCAGGTAGCTCAGGTCGTTGACGTCGATATAGCGGGTCATGGCAAGACTCCTTATTGAAATGAGGGGCGGGCAGGTGCATTTGCGCGAACATGCAGCGGGCACTGCCGCCACCGGCTGCGTGTGGTGTTCCAGGCGCTGGCCGACATCATCCGCAGCGGTTGGCTGTCGCGGTCGTGGGCTTCGAGCAGGTTGCCGGCGAAGGCTTCCAACTGGTCGAAGTCGAGGGCGAGGATGTCTTTGCCGGTGTTACGCAGTGAGCGTCGCAGGGCCAGGCGTTCGTCGGAGTTGGGCAGGGCTTGCAGGCACACCACCGAGAGGTCGCGGCCGGCACCCGAACTTCCACGCCGTGATTGCGCAGGGCCTCGACATAGCCGTCGAATTCTTCCAGCGCGTTGTGCTGCACGCTGAGCGGGTCCAGGGGCGGGCGTTGGAAGCGGTTGTTGATCGCGGTGTCCGGGTTGAAGGCAACGCGCGCCGGGCGAATCATCAAGACGGTGTTTGTGGTTTGCATGGGTGCACGGGTCCATGGGGGGCTGAGCTGTGGCGCTATTTTGTGCGCTGTAACGGGTGAATCCCGGCTGAAACACTGGGGCGGCTCAGCCGGGAAAGCTGAAAAGTGGGGTGAGGCAGCAGAATCGGCTGTCAGGGTTGGAATGAGGTCAACGGTGGGTGGCTTGCCTGCGATAGCGGTGTATCAGTGCCATATTCTTGGCTGGCACACAGCCATCGCAGGCAAGCGAGCTCCCACATTGGTATTGTTGGGGCCGTTATAGCGCTTTCCGTCAGGAGGAATCATGTCTACCGCCGTTCGTCTCGCCCAGGCCGCCGATGCCGAGGGCATCAGCCAGGTCATCCTGGCGGCCTTGCACAGCAGTAATGCGCGGGATTACCCGGCGGATGTGATTGCGCGGGTGGCGAGCAACTTTACCCCCGACGCCGTTCTGGCCTTGCTCCAGCGGCGGGTTGTGCTGGTGGCGACTCAGGGTCAGGTGATCGTCGCCACTGCCGCGCTTGATAGCAATGTGGTGCGTTCGGTGTTCGTCAACCCGGCGCTGCAAGGGCAGGGCATCGGGCGGCTGCTGATGATTGAGATCGAGTTGCGCGCGCGTGACGCCGGGGTGACGGTATTGAGTGTGCCGTCTTCGCTTACGGCCGAGCCGTTCTATACCAAGATGGGCTTTTACACGGTGCGCAACGTTTACCACGGTAACGAGCGCACGCTGGTGATGGAGAAGGCTTTGCTGTCGCGCCACCCCATCGGGGCGTATCGCGACCGTCAGCACCGTGCGCAGGTGGTGGCCCTGTGGCAGGAGGCGTTTGGGTATGACACCGCGCATAACCTGCCGGCGTTGGCGATTGATAAGAAGCTGGCGGTCAACGATGGGCTGTTTTTTGTGGCGACGGATAACAAAACCGTGATCGGCACCATTCTCGCAGGCTACGACGGGCATCGAGGCTGGCTGTATTCGGTGGCGGTGCACGCTGACTATCGGCGTCATGGCCTGGGGGCTTCGTTGGTGCGTTATGCCGAGCAGGCGTTGACGGCCTTGGGGTGCATGAAGATCAATTTGCAGATCACCAGCGGCAATGATGGGGTGGCGGGGTTTTATGAGGCGTTGGGATATGGAGTGGAGCCGAGGATTAGTATGGGCAAGAAGATAGCCGTGAATATCCCCAAGGATTTGTGAGAGCACCGAAATCAACTGTGGGAGATTCTATGGTTGAGGGGAAGCCTCCAAAACCGCTTTTGACTGGTATTCGCTCTGATTTTTCATGAGTGAAAACGCAATACGTGCCAGCTTGCGGGCGATGATGACCAGGGCCTGAGTCGTTTTCAGGCCCCTGGCCAGGTAACCTTCATACAGCGGCTTCCAAGCTTTTGACCTGATGC
>NZ_UYXQ01000222.1 GCF_900624995.1 Pseudomonas antarctica | reverse complement strand
CGCAGGCTCAGGGTCAGTTCGCCGTCGCCGCTGGCGTGGCGCACTTGCGGGGCGCCGAACTCGTCGTAGTCGCCCGGCAGCAGGTTGGCTTTGCCGACGAAGTCCGAAATGAAGCGCGTGCGCGGGTGTTCGTAGAGTGTGTAAGGCGCGTCGATCTGGGTCACGCGCCCGGCCTGCATCACCACCACGCGGTCGCTGATGGACAAGGCTTCGGCCTGGTCGTGGGTGACCATCAAGGTGGTGATGCCCACGGCGCACTGGATGCGGCGGATTTCAAACTGCATTTCTTCACGCAGGTTGGCGTCGAGGTTAGACAGCGGTTCATCGAGCAGCAACACCGGCGGTTCGATCACCAGCGCGCGAGCCAAGGCCACACGCTGGCGCTGGCCGCCGGACAACTCACGCGGGTAACGCTCGGCGTGTGGGGCCAGGCGCACCAGGTCCAGCATGGTTTTGACTTTACTGGCGATCTCGGCGGCCGGCACTTTGCGCATCTTCAAACCGAAGGCGACGTTGTCGCGCACAGTCATGTGCGGGAACAGCGCGTAGCTCTGGAACACCACGCCCAGGCCACGGCTGGCGGGTTTGGCGTGGGTGATATCGCGCCCGTCGAGCAGTATTTGCCCACTACTCACGTCGACGAAGCCGGCGATCATTTGCAGGGTGGTGGTCTTGCCGCAGCCGGAGGGACCGAGCAGGGAAACGAACTCGCCTTTTTCTACCGCAAGGTCGGTGGCGACCACCGCATCGCCGGCGCCGTAGCGTTTGCTCAAGGCGTTGAGTTGGAGAAATGCCATGCCTGCTTTCTACCTTTTTTGAGTCGCGTCGAAACGCGCTTTTTTGTTTTGGGCAGATGCGAAAAGGGTGTTGCGGGTGCGTTGGCGCTCGATCTCAAGTCGGCTGCCGTTTGTTGTTCATTTCGCCCCTGTGGACGCAGATTAGGACGAAGACTAGGATGGGCGGAAGATGGAATTTCACTCAACGGACTATTATTTTTCAATTTATTCATTCAACAGAATTACTGTCGAGATTAAGTGTTATGGATTCCACTGAGCGGAATGATGGCAGCAAAGAAGTGGGTGCCGGCAGCGTGTCTCGTCTGTTCGCGCTGCTACGTACCCTTGGCGAGGTGCCCGAAGGTGGCGAACGCGTCACCCAACTTGCACAACAGGTCGGCCTGTCCCAGCCCACCACTCACCGCCTGTTACGCAGCCTGATGGACGAAGGCATGGTCGAGCAGGATGCGCGCAGCAAGCGCTACCGCCTGAGCCTGGAGTTCTTCGCCCTGGCGGCCAACGCAGGCAAGACCGGCAACCTGCGCGACCGGGTACGCCCGAGTATGTTGCGCCTGAGTGCTTCGTTGGGCGATTCGCTGTTCCTGCTGGCGCGCAGCGGCTTTGATGCAATCTGCCTGGACCGCAGCGAGGGGCCGTACCCAATCCGCACATTTACCGGTGATATCGGCGGGCGCGTGGCGTTGGGCGTGGGGCAGGGCAGTTTGGCGATTCTGGCGTTTCTGCCGGAGGAAGAGCGTGAGACGGTGATCCGCTACAACCTGCCTCGGCTCAAGGACTTTCACCTGTATGACGAGGTGCTGCTGCGCTCGGAGGTCGAGAACGTGCGGCGCTTGGGCTACGCGGCGCGCAATACCGGTGTGCTCGAAGGCATGGCGGGGTTGGCAGTGCCGATTCTGAATCGGGATGGGCACGCGGTCGCGGCGTTAAGTGTGGCAACTATCAGTGATCGATTGGGGCCGAGCCGGTTGCCGATGGTGGTGGAGTTGCTCAAGCGTGAAGCGGCGTCGATTGGGCCCAGGATTAATCCGTTTGATCCGACGTTGCGCCGGCCTTCACAGGCATTCGGCGGATAGCGATCTACACACCAATGAAGATCAAAGGTGGGAGGGAGCAAGCCCTCTCACATGTTTTAGATCGCAGCCAGCGTGACTGATGTGGCGGCTGTTCGGGTTTCTACGCCGAGCTTCACATACACATGCTCCAAATGCTGATTCACCGTCCTGGGGTTCAACCCCAGAATGTCGCCAATATCCTGATGGGTGTTCCCAAACGCTTGCGGCGACTTCTGTTCAAGCAACCGGTCAAAAGCTTCAATGACCACCGCTGTGGTAACCGTGTCGGTAGTCGTGTGACACACCCACTTACCCTGACCACGGAGAAATCCGAGCACGTTGAGGCGTCGGCTGTGCGAGAAGGCTGGCAACGCTAACGGCTGACCGATGGGACTCCAGGCATAAGGCAGGGAGGACGCCTTTGAAAAGCCGGACTCGTCGAAGTAGACGATCGGCGAGCCCGTTTGAAGCTATACCCCAGTTTTTTTTAAAAGCCCGCTGAGGGGCATCGTGCAGGAGGTTTTTTCTGTTTCGTGTGGCCGGGGTGCCTGGACGGCCTTGATCTGATGGGGGGCTCGGACACCAGAATGTTGAGTCGTTCCCTGTCGTGTTCGTCGTAGGTCACCGGCCGGCCGGTGTCGCCGAGCTAAACGCGCCACCCAGCTTGACGTCGGTGGGGTTTATGGAGCGGTTACTGACAATCTCCCTACCACTCGTCGCCACTGTCAATTCTGACAGTAGATTCGGTTATTGCCCTAAGCGCCTCATTCACCTTGCCCGTCGCGCCATTTGCGCGTCCCCTAACCCCTGCAAGGTGAAAATAATGACGACGCCTACCGATCCTACCGACCCTTCAGATCCTAACTATGACATATCCCTGAATCCACCCGACTTTGCCTTCGCCGCATCGCTGGAAAAATTGGTCGGTGAATCCGCTACAAAGGCCTTGGGGGTGCGCGCCACGGATCCTTATGCCGACCTCTTCGTCGAAACTTGGAAGGATAGAAACATCGGTGACATTATCCGCCTCAAGATCCAGGACAAGGATGGCAAGGGTGACTTGCTGGTGGCCTCGGTCACAGTCAGCGAGATTGCCAGTCGTTACAGGTTGATGGTGCCGCGCAAGGACTTGCAGGACCGTGTGCTGGTAGGCCAGCAGGAGGGCTTGGTCACGATGTACTTGGAGCTGGTGCGTGTCGGTAGCAAACAGATAAGCCGATCGCGTTCCGTGACCTTTCTGCTCAAAAAATCCAGCCCTGCTGGCTTCGACAGCCGGC
>NZ_UYXQ01000221.1 GCF_900624995.1 Pseudomonas antarctica | reverse complement strand
AATTGGGTATTGAACAATTCCGGCGCGCGAAACCTTTCGGAGCGTGCAAAGTCGTTGAACGCATTAAGCCGAACCCTGCGGTCTTTGGGTATCCATTTGTATGTGTGCCCCAGCGCTTCACCCTCCATCACACTATCAAGCATGGAACGCATCCTTGGATCGCCGGCTCCGGGGCGGCCTGTGTAGGCCTTTGCGAGGACTTGGGCTTCAAAAACCGATGGCTCAAGTGTCGGAAACTCAGCTTTGAGGCAGTCGAGCGCAATTTCTTTTCGACTGGCCAGTGGCGTGTATAAAGCAGTAGACGCCTCCACCAGCGCCTGCATGCGACTGTTGTAGGCCACTCTGGCCTGTTCCATTTGTGACTCTGTTGGTTCAGGCGTTGAGGGAACCAGTACGCCATTTATCGGGGTCCAACGGGTTTGCAAGACGGGCAGCAAACCATTGCCTAATCCCAACTCTTTTAGGACTTCGCGCTGCGCAAGTTTAACGTCGATATCTCTGGCCGGCAGGGACTCCGCTGCGGCAATAACCTCGGCATAGGTCATGTTAGGCACCCGGCCAGGTGTCTGGGCTTCGATCTTGGCTGCTGCGGTTGTCAATTGCCCCCAGAGAACACCGCCGACTTTCACATTCGAGGTAATATCTTTGAACAGAAACTGCGGAGCGTGACTCGCCAGCAGAACGTGGGTCGCAAGTTTAGCCGCCGAGTGGGTCGCGAGGCCTTCCTTGAAAGTCCGTTCCGACTTCGCTGTAGGAATCTGTTTTGAAGTAGGTAATGAGCTGAAGAAACCCGCCGGAATCAGCGCGAAATCCACTCGCAGTACGTAGGTTTTTGCGTCAAACCAGTGCAGAAACATAGCCCTAACCCATGGTCTTCGGGCAAACTCCCCCTTTTTCCGTACCCGGCCAAGGCATGAGCATGACTCCCGCGTCGACTGTCGATGAAAACAGCTTTCGTAAACTCCTGAGCCGCAACGTGGCCCTGCCTCTGGGGGTGGGTGTGCTCAGCGCGGTGTTTTTCGTCGTACTGATCACCTACCTGCTGTCGGTCATCCAGTGGGTGGAGCACACCGACCGGGTCCTCAATAACCTCAATGAGTCGTCCAAGCTGACGGTGGACCTGGAAACCGGCATGCGCGGGTTTCTGATCACCGGCGATGAGCATTTCCTCGACCCGTATGAAGTTGCCAAACCGCGGATCATTGCTGATTTGCGTAATCTGCAAGAGCTGGTGGCGGACAATCCGCAACAGGTGGATCGCCTCAAACGCCTGGAGGCGCTGCAGGTTGAGTGGAACAAATACGCCGAATCGATGATTGAAATGCAGCGCACCAGTGGCGACTACCGCGGCGCTGTGAAGGCCGGCCGTGGCAAGCGCTTGACTGATGAAGTTCGCAAGGAATACGACGATGCGGTGGCGATGGAGCAGCAGTTCCGTATCAGCCGCAATGAAGATGTCACGCGCACTACCGTCATCAGCGTCACGTTGTATCTGATCTTTGTGCTGGGCTTAAGTGGTTTTTTGGCTTACGTCGGAAGAAAAAATCTTGTTTCTCTTTCAGAGAGTTACAGCATAAACCTCGCGTCACAACAGAAGATCGCACGACGCCTGGAACAACAAGCCTGGCTGCGCAACGGCCAGACTGAACTGGCCGAACAGGTCCTCGGGCAACTGACCTTGAACCTGTTGGGTCGCAACATCCTGCAGTTCTTCGCCCAGTACATGGGCTCGGCCGTCGCCGCGCTGTATGTGCGTGAAGAACACGGCGGCCTCAAGCGCGTGGCCACTTATGGTTTCTCCCGCGAACAAGAGCAACGGGAGCAGTCGATCTACAGCGACGAAGGCATCGTTGGGCAGGCCGCCCAGCTTGATCGCCTGATTCGCCTGGACGATGTGCCGGTGGATTACTTCAAGGTCAGCTCCGGGCTCGGCGAAGGCTCGACCCGTAGCGTACTGATCACGCCCACCAGTGACGATGACCGCGTCAATGGTGTGATCGAACTGGGTTTCCTGCGCCCGCTGGAAGAGCGTGACGTCGAGCTGCTGGAGCTGATTGCCGGCAATATCGGCACCTCCATCGAAGCTGCGCGCTACCGCCAGCGTTTGCAGGAAGTGCTCGCCGAGACCCAGCAGCTCAACGAAGAGCTGCAAGTGCAGCAGGAAGAGCTCAAGACTGCCAACGAAGAACTCGAAGAGCAGTCGCGTATTCTCAAGGAATCCCAGGCTCACCTGGAAACCCAGCAGGCCGAGCTTGAGCAGACCAACGAGCAGTTGGCCGAACAGACCCAGACCCTGGCCGAGCAGCGCGACGCCATGGACCGCAAGAACGTCGAGCTCAACAAGGCACAGCTGGAACTGGAAGACCGCGCCGACGAATTGCAGCGCTCCAGCAAGTACAAGTCCGAGTTCCTCGCCAACATGTCCCACGAGCTGCGCACACCGCTGAACAGCTCGTTGATCCTGGCCAAGCTGCTGGCGGAAAACCCCCAGGACAACCTCAGCGCCGAACAGGTCAAGTTTGCCGAGTCGATCTATTCAGCGGGTAATGACTTGCTCAACCTGATCAACGACATTCTGGATATTTCCAAGGTCGAAGCCGGCAAACTTGAAGTGCGCCCGGAAAACTCCAGCGTCGTGCGTTTGGTGGACGGGCTGCGCGGCATGTTCGAACCGCTGGCCGCCGACCGCAAGCTGGCCTTCCAGGTAGAAGTGCAAAACGATGCGCCGACCCTGCTGTTCACCGACCGCCAGCGCCTGGAGCAGATCCTCAAGAACCTGCTGTCCAACGCGATCAAGTTCACCGAACAGGGCGCGGTCAGCCTGTCGGTGTCTCGAGCGCCAGGCGAGGGCATTGCGTTTACCGTGCGCGACTCCGGCATCGGCATCGCCTTGGATCAGCAGGAAAGCATCTTCGAAGCCTTCCGCCAGGCTGACGGCACCACCAACCGTCGCTACGGCGGCACTGGCCTGGGCCTGTCAATCTCCCGCGACCTGGCCACGTTGCTCGGCGGCTATATCAGCGTGACCAGCGAACCGGGCAAGGGCAGTGTGTTTACCCTGGTTTTACCGGAGCAGTACGTCGAACGCGAGGAGGGCGCTGCCCCCATCGAGCAGCCGCGCCAGGCCGTGGCGGCCCCCGCGCCAGCGCCCATCGCGGTTTCACCACTGCCGGTGGCAGATGCCCAACAGATCCCGCGCTTTGCCGATGACCGTGACAAGGCCCCATTCACCCACCGTTGCATCCTGGTGGTGGAAGACGAGCCGAACTTTGCGCGTATTCTGTTC
>NZ_UYXQ01000220.1 GCF_900624995.1 Pseudomonas antarctica | reverse complement strand
GACCCGAGGGCACTTCCCAACGGACGATGCTGCAACAAAATTAATCTGGTTGGGATTGCGAAATATCACTGCTAACTGGGGCAAACCGGCACATGACTGGAAGAGTGCGATGAACCAATTTGCGATTCTGTACGGAGATCGATTTATCAGGCCTACCTGGTAAAACTAAGGCCTGCCTGTCGGCAGGCCGTTACCGGCCCGCACACAAAAAATCTGACACTCTCCATTCCGCTGGCTATCCGTTCTGCCATCTTTGTCGAACAGGACGTTTAACCCTGCGGGTTGAAGGAACTGCGCAACTGAACGCCCCACACTCCTCCATCTAGAGGTTGCCAGGAGTCAGCTGACTTTTCCCACGCCAACTATCGAACTGAGCCGACATCAACCTCTGACTCCCCCCCGTACGCTCACTCCCCCGCACAAGGAAGTGAGCCCGTCATGCCAGAACGCGCGCACCCCATCACCGAAGAAGATCAACTCAAACGGCGAATCCTGACTCCGCAGCCGAAGCGGGAGCCCTATTCGCCGCCGATGGATTTATTCGACTCAGCACCCGCCCCGGCGCCTACGCCCGCAAAGCTTCCCGGCTGCGTGTTCACTAAACCCTGCCAACTGCCCGACGGCATCATTCGCTACAACAACCCCACCGGTTACGTACCGTTGGAGCTGATCAAGGATTACGGCCATTTCAGCCTGTTGGGTGGGCGCGAGGTGGACAGCCGAGGCGCGGTTGCTCTACGCAAGATCAGCGGCAGTGCGCTGCCCGCGGGTTTGGGGCAGTTGGCGTTGCGCTCGGCGGTGGTGGAGTCCGCAGTCGGCGCCGTTGGCACTGTAGCGGGTGGCCTGTTGGCTGGGTTGGTGGCGCTGGCTTGGCCGTCGGCGCTGGGTGATAGCGCGCTTTACAGCGAGGAGCAATTGCGTTCGCTGCAACGGGCGCGGTCGCAGATGCGTTTGCATGTGGAGCAGCGTGAGGATGGCACGCTCAAGGGGTATGGTTTTTACACGGGCAACCATGCCGATTGGCAGATGATTGATGTGGTGCAGTTCCAAAGCCGTGGCGATCAGTTTGTGGCGGATTTGGGTGAGGGCGTGGAGCTGATCTGGACGCCTGCGGTTGATCGGGGCGATACGCTTGGTATTCCGGCGTTAGAGGCTGCGCCGCAAGCGCCGGTGATTTGGATTTACCCGCCGACGGAGAAGGCAGCGCAGATTCTGGTGAACCCGATTTACCCGCCGGAGTATCGGGATTTTATTCTGGTGTTCCCGGTGGAGTCGGGGGTTCGGCCGCTGTATGTGGTGGTTAGCGTTCGGGCTGGGGATCACGCCTACCAAACCAAGCCTAAACTCTTAGCTGCGTTTCCAAAGGCAAGATGGGCACGCTCGAAAACGTCCATGAAAGGAGGAGGTAAACGTCCTAGATGGAAAGACCCCGATGGGACAATCTATGAATGGGACTCTCAACATGGAGCTGTGGAAAAGTACACCAAACATGGAGTGCATCTCGGCGAGTTCGACCATATAACCGGTAAACAACGAAAACCAGCCGACCCTAGTAGGAGGGTAGAGCCATGAACCACGTAATTATGGGCGTCTTGCCCAACGAGGATTTTGCGTCCTTTGAGCAAGAGCTATCTCTATCCACTCAAGAGCTAATGAAGATTATGGGATGGAGCCAGCCTGAGGATTGCGTATTTGATTACCCATTGACGGAAGAACAAACACTCAAAATAGAAGAGGCGTGCGCTTTAAAGCTGCCCAACCACCTTGACCTGTTCCTTTCCTCGCACGAGTAACCAACCTAAGAGAATTCAACTTCATGCGTAGACTTTCACTGACAAACAAAAAACTCCGCAACATCCCCAGGCACCTCAGGGCCCTGACCCGTTGGGCCAACAGCTTCGAAGGCTGTTTCTACGAAGCGTTACCGCCACAACCTGACTACGTGACCGAAAGAATCCCCGTCATCGAAAATCTTGTTCAGGGCAAACAAACCACACCGGAAATTCAGGCGCACTGCGCTCAACAGTTGATCAATGTCTCAGGCCATCTGCTTGAAGCACGACCAGACGACGCCCCTGAATGCTGGGTTGTCGCCTGCGTCGTGGTTCCGGACATGTTCTCAAGCCGAGTCTGTGTCTACACCGATAAAGCGCGTTACCTGGGCCACACTCAACCTTTCGACTATGACCACTTCCGCCAAACCCGAATCACTGGCCGAAGCCTCTCCAGCGAATGGAACCTGACAATCCCATCAGGGCTTCACGAAGTCGGCTTTCACTTCACGCACGAGAATGAAGACGGCGATATTTTCGAGTCAGAGCATTGGTACTTTGGCGAGGTCAGCACGACCGACGAAGACCCAGGCGGTGAGCGCTGGAAGTACCAGACTTTCAGGTCCTTCCAGGCGCAGCACCCGCATTTGTTCGGCTCGGCCTCTTAGCTCGACTTCACCCCACTCCCCGCTCCCTCAACCAACACCCGATTCGCCGGGTCCGTCACATCAAACACCTGCTGCACACACACCTCCCCCTTGAACTGAAACTCCACCAAATACACCTTCGCCCGCTCCGGCACGAAGCTGCTGAGCACCGGCCCGCATATTGAGTAGATACCCGGTCGAGACTCTCTCGCGGTGCTGGATACGGTCAACTGCTTGCCCGGATCAGCCTGTATCTCCAACTGAGGAAAGCGCTTGAGCCCGGCACTGGCGACCGTCTGGTTTAATTTGGCGATCCAGTTGAAAACCCGGCCTTCGCCGGTGTCCATCACCGTGCCGAGGATTTCCATGCGCGGGTCGGGGTCGCCTTCACGGCGTATCGAGAATTCCACCGGCGCGGTGCCGCCGTAGGCTTTCATCACTACTTTGGCGTGGTCTGCGTCCACAGCCACGGTTTTTTGGCGTAGTTGGATGCCGTCTTTGAGCAGGGAGGGCGATGAGTCACGCGGGTCGGATTGGCAGGCGCACAGGGCCAGAGCGAGGGTGAGCAGCGCGATTCGCTTCATGGGGATTTCCTTATCGAGGGTGAGCGTGATGACTGGAGCGAAGTTTAAACGAATGTTCTGCAGCAGTGCAGCGATGCGGGCGCTTGGGCTGGGCAGGCGTACCGAAGTGATCCCATCGTCGCCTCGCTGGGGCTCGACAACTCCGGGACTGTCATAAATTTTGTGTTCGGGCATAACATGTTGAAGAGGTGCATGTATGCCAACCACAAAGAAACCGGCCCGCAGGGCCCAGCGTGACCTTCCAGCCATTCCAAAAGAGCTGATCGACCAGTTCGTCAGCGGCCCGATGAGTGCCGAAGCCATTCAGGATGCGTCGATGGCGTTCAAAAAGGCCTTGATCGAGCGAGCCCTTGGTGCCGAGCTGGGCCACCAC
>NZ_UYXQ01000219.1 GCF_900624995.1 Pseudomonas antarctica | reverse complement strand
GGCTCAGGGCTGCCAGCAGCGCGGAAGCGGTGAGGCCGCCGAAGGTGAACAGCGCGGCGCGGTCGAGAAATTCGCGGCGGTTGAGCTTGCCGTGGGCGTAGCCGTCGTAGAGTTCCAGCAGTTCGGGGGCAAAGTCTTTCGCGGTGAGACGAGTCATCGGTGCATTCCTCGATTAGCGGTGGCAATCACTGTAGACCAGGATCAGCGCACGCGGCCATGGGCGGAATCTGACAGTTGCCGGGTATCGACGCGCACGAACACCGAGTCGCCGATGGCGGTGAGCACGTCACCGGCGTACACCTCGCAGACCACGCGACTTTTACGCCCCACTTCGCCCTCGACCCGCGCGCGCAGGCTCAGCGTTATGCCCATGGGAGTGGGTTTGATGAATTTGATCCCGAGGTTGCCGGTGACGCAGTCGATGCGCGGCAGGCTGCCGGGTTCGCGCTGCTCGGCGCGGTAGTGGTAGGCCATGGCGGTCCAGTTGGAGTGACAGTCCACCAGCATGGCGATCAGGCCGCCGTAGACCAGCTCGGGCCAGCCGCTGTATTTGGCGTCCGGCTGATGCTCGGCGATGACATGGACGCCATCGGCATCCCAACGGCTCTTGATGTGCAGGCCGTGCGGGTTGCTGGCGCCGCAGCCGTAGCAAATGCCTTCGGGGGCGGTGGTGTCCTGCAGGGAAGGGGTGTGCATGCAAAGTCCTTATTGTTTCTTTTGGCGACTACTCTGTTTAGCAGGGCATGCATCGAAAGGGAATAAATCCATGCCGTGGCGTGTTAGCTCAGCACGTTTGTTCTTCCTTTTGCGGAGTGTTCCATGAAGTGTCGAATGTCCCTGGTCGTAATGCTGGCCCTCGTCTTTGGTTGGTTTGCCAACGCCCAGGCCGCGCAATACAAAGACGTCAACCGCACGGCCAGCCAGATCAGCTTTACCTTTCAGCAATTCGGGCAGCGGGTGTATGGCACCTTCAGCGACTTTGAAGGCACCCTGAGTTTTGATACGCAAAAGCCCGAAGCGGCGCGTGCGTTGCTCAAGATCCAGCTCGCCAGCATCGACGCCGGCAGCCAGGACGCCAATACCCAGTTGCAGCAACCGGCGTGGTTCGACACGGCGGCCTATCCGGTCGGCGTGTATGAATCCAGCGGCGCCACGGCGCTGGGTGATAACCGCTACACAATCACCGGCAACCTGACGATCAAGGGCATCACGCGGCCGGTGGCTATCACTGTGGTGCTCAAGGAGCAAAGCGGCATCGGTGTGTTCGACGGTGAGTTCGTGCTCAAGCGCGCCGACTTCAAGATCGGCGAGGGCGAATGGGCGGGCAACAGCGTGGTGTCCAATGACATCAACATCAAGTTCAAGATGGTCGCGCCGCAACGCTAACGTGGCTAGCGTGAAAATCTCTTCGCCCCGACCACGCAGCCGATCACCGCAACGGTTACCAGCAGCATGCCCAGGCTGACCTGCTCATGCAGCAGGCCCGCCGCCAGCGCCAGGCCGAAGAACGGCTGCAGCAACTGCAACTGGCCGACGGCGGCGATGCCACCCTGGGCCAGGCCGCGATACCAGAACACAAAGCCGATCAGCATGCTGAACAGCGACACATAACCCAGGCTCAGCCAGGCCGGCAGGCTGATGCCGGTCAAGGTCGCGGGTGCCAGGATCAGACTCAACGGCGCCACCACCGGCAGCGACACCACCAGCGCCCAGCAGATCACCTGCCAACCGCCCAGGCTGCGCGACAACTTGGCGCCCTCGGCATAGCCCAAACCGCACACCAGCACCGCCAATAACATCAGCACGTCACCGGCGGGCGCGGCGCTCAAGCCTTGGGCAACGGCATAGCCCATCACCAGCAGGCTGCCGAGGCTCGAAAACAACCAGAACACCGGGCGCGGCTGCTCACCGCCACGCAGCACGCCAAACACCGCCGTGGCCAGCGGCAGCAGGCCGATAAACACGATGGAATGGGCAGACGTCACGTATTGCAGCGCCAGCGCTGTGAGCAATGGGAAGCCGATGACCACGCCGAGCGCGACGATTGCCAGCGGTGCCCATTGGGTGCGCGCGGGGCGTTTCTCCTTGAACAGCCACAGCAGGCACAGCCCCAGCGCAGCGGCGAGGGTGGCGCGGATCATGGTCAGGAACACCGGGTCGAATTGCATCACTGCCAGCCGTGTGGCCGGCAGCGAGCCGCTGAAAATCACCACGCCGATAAAGCCGTTGATCCAGCCTTGGGTGCTGTTGTCGAGGGTATTGAGGCGTGAGGTGCGTTCCATGAGGGCGTGCTCGAAAGGATAAGTTGCGTTTGGCCATCCTAGGATTGAAGATTAAGACAATCAAAAAATTGTCATGGATACATCACCGATGCCACGCGCCCGCTACAAGTCGTTGGTCGACACCTACGCCGAGGACATCCGCAGCGGCGCACTGGCGCCCGGCACACGCCTGCCCACCCACCGACAATTGGCCGCCGACCACGGCCTGGCCGTGGTCACCGCCAGCCGCGTGTACACCGAGCTTGAGGCCATGGGCCTGGTCAGTGGTGAAACCGGGCGGGGCACTTTTGTGCGTGAGATTTCGTTACCGCCGGGGCAGGGCAGTGGGCAAATGAACGTCGCAACCGGCATGCTCGACCTCAACTTCAACTACCCATCGCTGCCGGGCCAGGCCGATCTGTTGCGCACGGCTTTGCGCCAACTGGCGCTGTCGGGCGACCTCGACGCCTTGCTGCGTTACCAGCCCCACGCCGGCCGCCTGCACGAGCGCGCGGCGGTGGCGCGGCACCTGTTGAACCGGGGCCTGAGTGTTGAGGCCGAGCAGGTGCTGGTGGTCAGCGGCGCGCAGCATGGGCTGGCGGTGACCCTGATGGCGTTGCTCAAGCCTGGGGATGTGGTCGCCGTTGATGCACTGACCTATTCAGGCTTCAAGGTGCTGGCCGAAACCCTGCACCTGGAACTCGTCGCCATCCCGGTCACTGCCCGCGGCCCGGACCTGGACGCACTGCAACGCCTGTGCAGCAAACGCCCGGTGCGTGCGGTGTACAGCATTCCGACCGTGCACAACCCGTTGGGCTGGGTGATGAGCCTGGCGCAGCGCGAGCAACTGGTCAGCATTGCCCGTCAGCACCACCTGATAATCATCGAGGACGCGGCCTATGCGTTTCTGGCCGCAGAGGCGCAGCCGCCACTGGCGACCTTGGCGCCTGAGTGCACGGTGTACGTCGGCGGGTTTTCCAAGAGCGTCGCCACCGGCTTGCGCGTGGGGTTTGTTGCAGCGCCGGCGCCGTGGGTAAAGAAGCTGGAGCGCACCATCATGGCCACCACTTGGAACGTGCCCGGGGTGATGAGCGCGCTGGCCGTGGCCTGGATCGAGGACGGCACCGTCGCGCAGTTGGAAGCGCA
>NZ_UYXQ01000218.1 GCF_900624995.1 Pseudomonas antarctica | reverse complement strand
GGGGTTGTGGCTGTGCAATCGCCTGGGCCTTCCGGTTTGCGCTATTTTGCTGGCCATTCTCAGCAGCAGTGGGCGTGGCGGCGGTGGCGGTGGCTTCCGAGGCGGCGGCGGTGGTTTTGGCGGCGGTGGTGCCTCAGGCGGCTGGTAATGACTATAACTAGAAAGGGGCATCTACAACCATGGCACTACTGAGTGAACACGAGCAACGCCAGGTCGCCGAGGCGATCGCTCGGGTCGAAAAAACCACCGATGCCGAACTGGTCACGGTGCTGGCGGCCTGTGCCGATGATTACGCCTACATTCCGTTGCTATGGGCCAGCCTGATCGCGTTGGTGGTGCCCGGCGTGGTGCATTACTTGTCGGGCTACCTGAGCATGTACACCTTGCTGTTGGCGCAGTGGGCGACCTTCATTGTGTTGTGCCTGGTGTTCCGCCTGCCCAAGGTCACCACCCGGTTGATCCCGCGCTCGGTGCGGCACTGGCGCGCGTCTAACCTGGCGCGCCGCCAGTTCCTGGAGCAGAACCTGCACCACACAATGGGCGGCACCGGCGTGCTGATTTTTGTCAGCGAGGCGGAGCGATATGTGGAGATTCTGGTGGATGACGGCATCTCCAAACGATTGGATGACAGCAGTTGGGACAACATCGTCAAGGCGTTCACCCAGCAGGTGAAACAGGGGCAGACGTTGGCGGGGTTTATTGCGTGTATCGAGGCCTGTGGCGAGTTGCTGAAGGTGCATGTGCCGGTGACGCAGACGCGTAATGAACTGCCGAATCGGTTGATCGTGCTCGAATAACCCTGGCAACACGGAGCTAAAAATGTGGGAGGGGACTTGCTCCCGATAGCGCTGTATCAGGTACAGCTGAGCTGACTGACACACTGCCATCGGGAGCAACCCCCTCCCACAGTTGGAGCTGTGCTGAGCGTTCGAATCGACCACTGGTCAAATAACCCCGTGCCCTGAACCACTATCCCCCCTAAAATGCCCGGCATTTCCTGCCTGAGGCGTTTTTGTTCATGTCCGTCACCGCTCAACCTGCCCGCCCTGCGCCGGATCATCACGCCCAGTTCATCGAACTGCTGAGCGCAAGCCTGGCGCAGCATGCGTTTATCAAGCTGGTGCTGGCCAAGTACGTCGGCGAAGAAGCCGAGCTGCAACGGCTGATCATCAAGCCGGTAACGGTCAAGGAGCAGGCGTGCCTGTCGTTCGTCTACCGCTACAAGACCCGCGACATCACCAAGAACTTGCCCCTGGCCGACGGCGTTGCGGCGATTGCCGAGCTGCTGCCCGCGTCGTTCAAGAATGCGCACTTGTTGTCGCTGACCGACGAAGCCCAGCTGGAATACAGCAAGAAGAACAAAAGCTCGCTGTTCAAAAGCAAGCCGCAGCAATTGCGTGAGGCACCGTCCGCCGAGCACAACCGCGAGAAAAATCGCTTCCTCGATCTGAGCCGGCCGTTCCTCGCCGACCTGGGCGTGACCGATGCCAAGCAGGCGCTGATCCCGTCGATGTCGCGCAAGTGGAAGCAGATCAACAAGTTCATCGAAGTGTTCAGCCACGCGCTGACGTCGTCACCCTTGAAGCTTGACCAGCCGGTGCGTGTTGCCGACTTTGGTTCCGGCAAGGGTTACCTGACCTTCGCCATCCACGATTACCTGCGCAACACCCTCAAGGCCGAGGGCGAAGTGACCGGCGTGGAACTGCGTGAAGACATGGTGACCCTGTGTAACAACGCCGCCGCGCGCCTCGAACACCCAGGGCTGGTGTTCAAGTGCGGTGACGTGCGCAGTGTGGCACCGAGCGAACTGGACGTGATGATCGCGCTGCATGCCTGTGACATTGCCACTGACTACGCGATTCACACCGGCATCCGTTCTGGCGCGTCGATCATCATGTGCTCGCCGTGCTGCCACAAACAGATTCGCCTGCAGATCCAGAGCCCGGTGCTGCTCAAGCCGATGCTGCAATATGGCCTGCACCTGGGCCAGCAGGCGGAAATGGTCACCGACAGCTTGCGCGCCTTGTACCTTGAGGCCTGTGGTTACGAGACCAAGGTGTTCGAGTTCATCTCGTTGGAACACACCAACAAGAACAAGATGATCCTGGCGGTCAAGCGCGCCGAGCCTTTGGATAACGCGCAGTTGCTGGAGAAAATCCAGCAGTTGAAGGCGTTCTACCAGATCAGCGAACACTGCCTGGAAACCTTGCTGCGCGCCGATGGCTACCTGAGCTGAGAACGCTGCAAATCCAATGTGGGAGGGAGCAAGCTCCCTCCCACATTTAGACGGCACTCGGCTTGGTAGCGGGCGCTGGTTGCACCACGGTCTTGCGCCCCAGCATCACCGTCACGATCACACCACAGGCAAACAGCCAGGTAATCGGCTCGATCTGTTCACCAAAGAACAACGCCGAAAACGCGATGGTAAAGAAAATCTGCAGCAGTTGAATCTGGCTGACCCGGGCAATGCCACCCATGGCCAACCCGGCGTACCAGGCGAAGAAACCCAGGAATTGCGAGAACAGCGACACATAGCCAAACGCCCACCAGGCGCGTGTAGAAATCGCACCTTGATGCTGCGCCGCCAGGTACCACACCGGGCCGATCAACACGGGCGTCGACAGCACCAGCGCCCAGCAAATCACCTGCCAGCCACCCATCTCCTTGGCCAACCGGCCACCTTCGGCATAACCCAGGCCGCCCACGGCAATTGCGCCGAGCATCAATAAATCACCCGCCTGGATACTGCCGGCGCCGGTGATCAACGCATAACTCAACACCAACGCACTGCCCAGCGCCGCACAGGCCCAGAAAGCTTTTGACGGCCGCTCATGGGACAGCCACGCCGCGTACAGCGCCACGCACAGTGGCTGCAGGCCGTTGACCAGCGCGCCATGGGAGGCGGGCACGGTTTGCATGGCCCAGGCTGACAGCACCGGGAAGCCGAGGATGACGCCCGCGATGACCAGGCACAGCCCGCGCACCTGGCGCCAGGTCGGCCAGCGCTCGCGGCGCCACAGCAACAGCGCCGCCGCCGGGATCGCCGCGAACAAGGCACGGCCCAGGCCGTTGAGAAATGGGTGAACTTCCTGCACCACGATGCGGGTGAAGGGCAGGGTCAGGCTGAAGATGATGACGCCCAGCAGGCCGAGGGCCATGCCGGTGTTTTCGCGCGAGCTCATGATGGGGACCGAAACTAGGCGGCTTCAAGGGACGCCCATCTAGCCACAACCCCCGCCGATTGCGGGCCTACAGCTGGGTGCGGATTTATCCGTACAGTTGAGGTCGTGTGGGAGATTCTATGGTTGAGGGGAAGCCTCCAAAACCGCTTTTGACTGGTATTCGCTCTGATTTTTCATGAGTGAAAACGCAATACGTGCCAGCTTGCGGGCGATGATGACCAGGGCCTGAGTCGTTTTCAGGCCCCTGGCCAGGTAACCTTCATACAGCGGCTTCCAAGCTTTTGACCTGATGC
>NZ_UYXQ01000217.1 GCF_900624995.1 Pseudomonas antarctica | reverse complement strand
CGACTTGGTGTTGGTCGCCCGTAACTGCCCCCACTCGGTTTTGCACTCGATCATCATGACTGGCGCGATCCCCCTGTACCTGTGCCCGGAACGCAATGAGCTGGGGATTATCGGCCCGATTCCCCTGAGTGAATTCAGCCCCGAGTCGATCCGTGCCAAGATCCAAGCCAGCCCCTTGACGCGTGGCCGACCACCCAAAGTAAAGTTGGCGGTGGTTACCAACTCCACCTATGACGGCCTGTGCTACAACGCCGAATTGATCAAGCGGCAACTGGGCAACAGTGTCGAGGTGTTGCACTTCGACGAAGCCTGGTACGCCTACGCGGCCTTTCATGAGTTCTTTGCCGGGCGTTACGGCATGGGCACCTCGCGCACCCCGGACAGCCCGCTGGTGTTTACCACCCACTCGACCCACAAGCTGCTGGCGGCCTTCAGCCAGGCCTCGATGATTCATGTGCAGGATGGCGGCGCACGGCAACTGGACCGCGACCGTTTCAACGAAGCGTTCATGATGCATATCTCCACGTCACCGCAATACAGCATCATCGCTTCGCTGGATGTCGCTTCGGCGATGATGGAAGGTCCGGCCGGCCGGTCGCTGCTGCAGGAAATGTTCGATGAGGCCCTGAGCTTTCGGCGTGCGTTAGCGAATCTGCGTCAGCATATCGCTGCCGAGGATTGGTGGTTTTCTATCTGGCAACCGCCGTCGGTGGCCGGTATCGACCGCGTTGCCACGGCGGATTGGCTGCTGCACCCGCAAGATGACTGGCATGGCTTTGGCGATGTGGCCGAAGATTACGTGCTGCTCGACCCGATCAAAGTGACCTTGGTGATGCCCGGCCTGAACGCCGGTGGCGCCTTGAGCGACTGCGGTATTCCTGCTGCGGTAGTCAGCAAATTCCTCTGGGAGCGTGGGTTGGTCGTGGAAAAGACCGGGCTGTATTCCTTCCTCGTGTTGTTTTCCATGGGTATTACCAAAGGCAAATGGAGTACCTTGCTCACCGAACTACTGGAGTTCAAGCGCAACTATGACGCGAACGTGAGCTTGGCAAGCTGCTTGCCATCAGTGTTTGCCCAAGGCCCGGCGCGCTATCAAGGCCTGGGCTTGCGCGACCTGTGCGATCAATTGCACGGCTGTTACCGTAGCAACGCCACGGCCAAACACCTCAAGCGGATGTACACGGTGCTGCCGGAAATTGCCATGAAACCGGCTGACGCCTACGACCAATTGGTCAAGGGTGAGGTGGAGGCGGTCTCGATTGACGCCTTGCCAGGGCGCATCGCAGCCGTGATGCTGGTGCCTTATCCGCCGGGCATTCCGTTGATTATGCCGGGCGAGCGCTTTACCGAGTCGACGCGATCGATCATCGACTACCTGGCGTTTGCCCGCACGTTCGATAGCAGTTTTCCCGGCTTTGTCGCCGATGTTCATGGGTTGCAACACGAAGATGACGGCATGGGTGGTTGTTACACCGTCGATTGCATCAAGGGTTAAGGATGTTTATGCAAGCTGTAATGAACCCGAAGTACCCGGGGCTCAGTGTACGGGTCGCCGACGAAGGCTTTGATGCCTACGTGTGGGGCAATGATTTCAGCTTTGAGGTCAGTGCCTATGGCGTGCCCGAGATGGGCAGGCGTGTCGATCAATGGGCTGTGGAGCGCATCGTGCCGTACCGCAAGTGTTATGGCATCGACCCGGAAGAGTTCGCCAGTTTTCGCGATGCAGCCGATAGTGCGATCTTCATGGCGTACTTGGATGACCGCGCGGTGGGGCACATTGTAGTCAGTACCAACTGGAACGGTTTTGCCCACGTCGACGAACTGGCGGTGGCCTTGCCTGCGCGACGGTATGGTGTGGCCAAGGCCTTGCTGGATGTGGCGCAGTTCTGGAGTCGTAAGAAAAGCCTGCCGGGCATGATGCTCGAAACCCAGAACAACAACCTCGGCGCCTGCCGCCTGTACGAACGTTGCGGCTATGTGATGGGCGGGATCGACCACCTGCGTTATCGCGGTATTGACCCACACACCCGCGAAGTGGCGATTTTCTGGTATCGGTTGTTCAAGTCGGAACTCGAACAGGTTTAACTCACCAGCAAGCTGTCGGCCTTCTGCGTGACAATTTCCAGCAACGCATTCAATGCCGCAGAAGCCACGCCCTCCTTGAGGGTCAATGCGTACAGGCTGACCATGATCGGCGGCGACACCGGGCACGCATCCAGCCCGGCCTCTCGCGCTCCGAATGCGGTGAATGGGTCGACAATCGCCAGGCCTTCCCCGGCTTCTACCATGCTGCGCATCATCTGGTAGGTCTGCACCCGCGTCTGTACCACTGGCAGCGGGCGCAGGGCGTGCAGCTTGGCGTCCAGCAGGCGGCTGAGCGGGTCATGCCCCTCAAGCCCGATCATCGACTGCCCGGCCAGGTCCTGCAGCGCGATGTACTTTTGCTTGGGTTTAAGCCAGCCATGGGGCGCGAGCAATTGCAGTTTGCCCTCGGCCAGCACGGTGCTTTGGATTTGCGGGTGTTGCGGGTCGTGCAGGCTCAGGCCCACATCGGCGTCGTGCAGGAGCAAGCTCCTGACAATTTCCCGCGTCGGCTGGCTCGACAGGTTGCACGGCGTGTCCTGGAAACGTCGACGCAGCAGCGCGATACTTTGCGGCAACAGTTGATTGGCCAGGGGCGGGGTACACAAGGCGCGCAGTGTGGGCGCATGGTGGTGTTTCAAGCGACTGGCCAAGCGTTGTACCGGTTCCAGCGCTTCATAGATGTGAGTGATTTCGGCCTGCAACTCGAGTGTTTCCCGCGTCGCCTGCAAACGCCCGCGCACGCTGGCAAACAGCATGAAGCCCAGTTGCTGCTCGGCATCCTTGAGGGTTGCGTCCACATCGTCCACGGGAAGTTGCAACCATTCGGCGGCCGTGCCGAGGTGTCCGGTCTGCAAGATGGCGTGAATCACTTCGATATGACGTAAACGCATCGCCGGAGTCTATGTTCAGTGCCGTGGGGTTTCAATGGCTACGGAAAAAACAGCGCGAGCCTTGATCTCGATCGCAAAGTCCCACTTGCCCTTGGACCTGTTTTCGTTGGGCAAGGACTCTACGCTGGGCGGCGTCGGGGCTAACAAAGATATTACCTACGGCGACAACTGATTCATCTGGCATTACCCGTTGACCTGATTAGAATGGCTGCTCTGATCAAAAACGACCAATACAACAAAAACAGGTCTGGTCTCACATGCCTCTACCCTCGAAACGCCTCGGGGTAACGGCCAAGCAACTGCTGGTCCTGGTGACTGTCGGGTGCGTGGCTGCTTATCTCTTCAATAATCACGATGAACGCACCGCCGAAAACCTCACGCTCGAGGCGTTTATCCGTTCTCAGGAACAGGTAAGCCAACAGGTGGGGGCTGTGCTGGAGATTGCGCTGGTCAGGCAGGTGGTGGCCTATCCCGCGTATGGCACGCCGGGTTATAAGCGTTCACTTTATGCGGTGGAAGGGG
>NZ_UYXQ01000216.1 GCF_900624995.1 Pseudomonas antarctica | reverse complement strand
GATCAATCTCTGAGATGTATTGCATAAGAAACATTCGTTGGATTGATCATAAGGCCAGGCACACACTCTCGTCATCCCCACTGGAGGGCGAGAAGATGAAAGGTCAGAAAGGTTTTGTGTTGATGGCGAAACGTCCGTTTTCCGGGCTGTTTCAGGTGGCTGCCCGTTGGCAGGCGCTGCATCATGAGCGCCAGGTATTGGCGAGTTTGAGCGACGACGCACTCAAGGACATCGGGCTTAATCGCGGCGACGTGGAGCAGGATCGCCACCTGCATTTTTGGCAAGACCCGCTGCGTAAATGACCCGAGATGCAGTAGGGTGGACGACGAGCTCACACGGAGAGACCCATGCCCGCCGACCTGTCGTTTTCCCTCAAGCAAGCACGACGCATGGCGCTGGCGGCCCAGGGGTTTTCCGGGCGCCAGGCGCCAGCACTTATCAAGGCCGCGCACCTCAATCGCTTGATTGAGCGCTTGGGCGTGCTGCAGATCGATTCCGTCAACGCGGTGGTGCGCTCGCATTACCTGCCACTGTTTTCCCGCCTGGGCAATTATTCTCCGTTGATTCTTGAGCAAGCCGCTTGGAGCCAGGGGCGACAGCGCTCGTTATTTGAATACTGGGGCCATGAGGCCTCGTTGCTGCCCATGGCGCTGTACCCGTTGATGCGCTGGCGTATGGAGCGGGCCAAGCTGGGGCAGGGAATGTATTCGCAGATGGCGCGTTTCGGACGTGAGCAGCAGGCCACCATTCAGCGCGTACTGCGCACCGTCGAGCAACAGGGCGCATTGGGCGCCGGTAGCTTGTCGACCCGTGAGGAGCGCGCCGGCCCGTGGTGGGATTGGAGTGATGAAAAGCACGCGCTGGAATGGCTGTTCGCTGCGGGACTGGTCACGGTCGCGGGGCGGCGCGGGTTTGAGCGGCTGTATGACTTGCCCGAGCGGGTAATTCCCGGCGACATTCTTCAGCAAACCGCCTTGAGTGAAGCCGAGGCCCAGCGCGGCTTGTTATTGCACAGCGCAAGCGCTTTAGGCGTCGGCACTGAAAAGGACCTGCGTGATTATTTTCGCCTGGGCCCCGCCGACAGCCGTAGCCGCTTGGCCGAGTTGGTTGAAGATGGGCAATTGCTTGCGTGCCAGGTGCAGGGCTGGAAACAACCGGCGTACTGCCTGCCCGAGCCGAAAGTACCGCGCAAAGTACTGGCCAGTGCGTTGCTGTCGCCGTTCGATTCACTGATCTGGGAGCGCAGCCGCACCGAGCGGCTGTTCGATTTTCGTTACCGGTTGGAGATCTACACCCCACAAGACAAGCGGGTGTACGGCTATTACGTGCTGCCGTTTTTGCACAATGAGCGGATCGCCGCGCGCGTTGATCTACGCGCCGAACGCGCCAATGGGCGCCTGGCGGTGCATGCGGTGCACGAAGAAGAATCGGGGCTAGATGAGGCCGGGATGCAGGCGTTGGCACTGAACCTGCGGCAGATGGCTGATTGGCTGGGGCTGGAACAGGTGCAGCTCAATTGCCAGCGGCAGAGTGCGGCCCGGTTAAGAGTGGCAACGCTCAACTTGGATGTTGGCCTCTAAGACGCCATCGGGGTCAGCCCCTCCCACAGGGGATGCGTTCCAAAGGTGGGAGGGGGCGTGCTCCCGATGGCGTCAGCCCTGGCAACTAACGTCTCAGCGTTTAACCTGTTTCAAGGTCTCGGCAATCAGAAACGCCAGTTCCAACGACTGATCGGCATTCATCCGTGGGTCGCAGTGGGTGTGGTAGCGGTCTGACAAGCCGTCTTCGGTGATTGGCCGCGCGCCGCCGATGCACTCGGTGACGTTCTGCCCGGTCATCTCGATGTGAATCCCGCCGGCATACGAACCCTCGGCCTGGTGTACCTGGAAGAACTCCTTCACCTCGCCAAGGATCTGCGCAAAGTCGCGGGTCTTGTAGCCGCTACTGGCCTTGATGGTGTTGCCATGCATCGGGTCGCTGCTCCACAGCACCTGCTTGCCCTCGCGCTGCACGGCGCGGATCAGGTTGGGCAGGTGGTCGCCGACCTTGCCGGCGCCCATGCGCGCGATCAGGTTGAGGCGGCCGGGGTCGTTGTCCGGGTTGAGGATGTCGATGAGACGGATCAGGTCGTCGGGGTTCATGCTCGGGCCGACTTTCACCCCAATAGGGTTGTTCACCCCGCGCAGGAATTCGACGTGGGCGCCGTCCAGCTGACGGGTACGGTCGCCGATCCAGAGCATATGGGCCGAGCAGTCGTAATAATCGTTGGTCAGGCTGTCGCGGCGCACGAAGGCTTGCTCGTAGTTGAGCAGCAGCGCTTCGTGGGCGGTGAAGAAGCTGGTTTCGCGCAGTTGCGGCGAGCTGTCCATGCCGCAGGCGCGCATGAACGCCAGGGTTTCATCAATGCGATCGGCCAGTTGGCTGTATTTCTCGGCCAGCGCGGAGTTGGCGATAAAGTCCAGGTTCCACTTGTGCACTTGGTGCAGGTCGGCGAAACCGCCTTGGGCAAACGCGCGCAGCAAGTTGAGCGTGGCGGTGGACTGGTGATACGACTGCAGCAGACGATCCGGGTCCGGTACGCGGCTTTTCGTATCGAAGCCGATGCCGTTGACGATGTCGCCACGGTAGGCGGGCAGGGTGACGCCGTCGATGGTTTCATCGTTAGCCGAGCGCGGCTTGGCGAATTGGCCAGCCATGCGCCCGACCTTTACCACGGGGCAGCCGGCGGCGAAGGTCATGACGATCGCCATCTGCAGCAGCACCTTGAAGGTGTCGCGGATTTTTGCCGCAGAGAACTCGGCAAAGCTCTCGGCACAATCGCCGCCCTGCAACAGGAACGCGCGGCCTTGGGTCACTTCGGCAAACTGGCGGCGCAACTCGCGGGCTTCCCCGGCAAACACCAGCGGCGGGTAGCTGGCCAGGTTCTGCTCCACTTGCAGCAAGTGTGCAGCGTCCGGGTACTGGGGTTGTTGCTGGATCGGCAGGGCGCGCCAGCTGTCGGGGCTCCAGGGTTGGCTCATCATGAACTCGATTGGTTGATTGACGGT
Organism: Pseudomonas antarctica; assembly: GCF_900624995.1. Taxonomy (GTDB): domain Bacteria; phylum Pseudomonadota; class Gammaproteobacteria; order Pseudomonadales; family Pseudomonadaceae; genus Aquipseudomonas; species Aquipseudomonas antarctica. The sequence continues at coordinate 503 of NZ_UYXQ01000216.1, read as the reverse complement.
CGGGCGCCAATGTTATCAGCAATTAGTGCGTGACCTGTTGCCGCCGGTTGGCCGACAATCGCGCCTTTGCCGTGCGGTAAACCCTTTAGGAGTAGTGATGAGCGAGGAGCGTGTCGAGCGCCTGTTGGCCGAAGTCCATGACGATTTCGGCATGATCCGTGTGCTCGAAGTGGCCGATTACCGCTTTCTCGAGTTCGGCGACGCCATCGAGCAAAGTTGCGTATTTACCGCCGACTCGAGCTGGCTGGAGTACGACTACACCCGCGCCATGTTGATTGGTGCGTTGTGCCATCAGCAACCGGAGAGCGCGCTGTTTCTTGGGCTGGGCGCCGGTACGCTGACCCAGGCGTGCCTCAAGTTCCTGCCGCTGGAAGCTGTCGAAGCCATTGAGCTGCGTCCGGATGTACCGCGCCTGGCCATTGAGTATCTGGGGCTGGCTGATGATCCGCTCCTGTCCTTCCGCATTGGCGACGCGCTGCCACTGCTCGTTACCGCTGTGCCGC
>NZ_UYXQ01000215.1 GCF_900624995.1 Pseudomonas antarctica | reverse complement strand
CGCAGCGGACCCCGAAGCAGCCAGCAACGCGAGGCCGAAGGCTTGACCACCGACCTCACTGCAATTCTCGCGAACCCGAGCAAGATCTCCGACGAGAATAAGGCGCTGGCCACCAAAAACCTGTTCGGCCTGCTCAAAGGCGTATTGAAAGGCAGCCTGCTCGACCTGCCGCGCCGCACCCAGGAAACCCTGGAGAAATTCCTCAACGAAGGCCTGCAAGGTTTTGCCGGTGGTTCCAGCCACTTTGTGCGCCTGGGCGACAAGATCGGTGAGGCATTAGGCCCGGCCACGGATATCGTCGGTGGTTTTGCCGATACCGTGTTGGGTGCGTTGGCGATCAAAAGTGGCGTCGATAGCAAAGACCCGCTGGCCCAGGCGGCAGGCGGCCTGCCAGTGGCGGGCGGTGCGTTCGGCGCATCAACTGATAGTACACAACGCCAAATGTGCGAGGGGCTTGCTGCCTCCGACATTTGGCGTGGGTTTACAGCTTGGCAATGGAGACTTCGGTCGACTTCACAAAGGCAATCACTTCGCTGCCCACTTTCAATTCCAGGTCGCGCACCGAGCGCGTGGTAATCACCGACGTCACGATGCCGGACGCGGTTTGCACGTCGATCTCGGACACCACTTCCCCCAGCAAAATCTCCTTGATCACGCCCTTGAACTGGTTGCGCACGTTGATCGCTTTGATGGTCATGTCGGCTTTCCTTTTGGCTGTTGAGTCAATCCGCACGAATGCGCAGGCCCTCAAAATGCGCCACCCAATAAAACATTAAAAAGAATATATAACTCTTTATTTATTCGATTAGGATATATAAATACTGTTCGCCTGACAGCATCACAGCACTATTGGGGTTAAACGCCCTGAAATACCCCTGCGTGACAGGTGGCGCAGAGACTGCGTATCCCGATAAAGCAGGATGGAACATGCCATTTTAATTTTCTAACTAATAAGAAAAGCCTTCTCCCAACGCCGTGTTCGCAGCTGCTCCATCAACCCTTTCCCCAACGCTTACTGGACGCCTGCGCCCTCGCCTCGTGCCTGCAACCAGAAGCGGGCGGTGGACCCGCTTCACCCATGCCGGCGTGACCCGTTGCGGGCCCGACTCAAGGCGCTGTCCCTGACCGCGTTGCAGCGGGCGCATTTGATCCAGGCCAAGGCTCATGGGCTCCCTGCGGCAAACGGGCTTGCCACAGGAAACCCGCTCGCAACAAAACGTATCACGCCAGTGTCCGGCTCAGCGTCACCCAATACCGCGTCCGCGCGCGCACCTCAAACCCCAGGGTCTGGGACAACAGCGTGAGGATGCGGTCGGTATCATCCAGGCGAAAGCTGCCGGTAACTCGCAGCGTTTCCAGGCTCGGGTCCCAGCGCAGCACACCCGGGCGATAACGCTCCAACTCGCGCAAAAAATCTCCCAGCGCCTGATCCTGTGCAGTCAATACGCCGTCACGCCAGCCCAGTTGCAGCACGTCATAAGGCACCCAGGCACCAAGACCGGCGGGCCTTAACCGCGCTTGCTGCCCTGCGCGCAATGTCGCCAGTTGCCCGCGCACATCACGCACCGGTACCGTCCCCTTAATCACCGACACCACGCAGCCGGCTGTCAGCTGGCGCACACACACCTGCGCCTGGCTGACATGAACCTCGCCGTAGCGGGTTTTCACCGTCATCGACGCCAAGCCTTGCACATTCACGGCCAGCTCACCGTCCACCAGCGTGATGCGCCGTTGCGCGAGGTCGACATCCACCGCCGTGGCGGTGTTGAGTTGAATGCTGCTGCCATCGGCCAACGGCACGCGCCTGCGCTCGCCCGTGGCAGTGTGCAAGTCCGCGCGCCACGCCTCGATGGGCAGCTGGCGGCTGACCAGCCAGGCCGTCGGCACCAACGCCGCGACACCCAGTGCGCGCTTGAGGATTGCACGCCGCCCCGGTTGCGGGCGGTCGAGGCTGGCCATCGCCAATGCGTGAGGCAAGTCGCTGAAACGCTGGCGCAGGGTTTGGGCTCTCTGCCAGGTCTGTTCGTGTTGGGGATGGCTGTCGCGCCAGTGCTGCAACGCGGCATGATCACACTCGGTGGCCGCGCCGGACTCCAGCAAAGCCAGCCACTGGGCGGCGGCACGCGCGACCTCTCGGCTCACAGCTGCACCAGCAAACAGTGCTCGTAGGCTTGCGCCATGTAGCGCTTCACCGTGCGCTCGCAAACGTCGAGCCGTTCGGCAATCTCCCGATACCCCAGGCCCTCCAGTTGGCTCCACAGAAACGCGCGGCGCACCCGCACCGGCAACCCGTCGAGCAACTCATCCAACGCTTGCAGGGTTTCCAGCACCAACCAGCGCTGCTCGGGCGACGGCACGCACGTCTCTGGCAGGTTCGCCAAGGCATTCAAGTAAGCCTGCTCAAGGCTGCGCCGCTGATGGAAGTTGACCAGCAGGCGCTTGCCGACCGTCACCAAGTACGCGCGCGGCGCCTGCATCTGCGCAATCGGCTGGGCGCTGGCCAGCACGCGCAGGAACGTATCCTGGCTCAGGTCCGCCGCATCCCAGGCGTTGCCCAGGCGCCGCCGCAGCCAGCTTTCGAGCCAACTGTGGTGGTCGCGGTACAAACTCGACAAGGTCAGCTCGGGGGCGTGGGTCGGGACAACAGCATCATTCATAGCAAGCGACCTGCGCAGCGCGAGTGAGTCTCAAATGAGATTAATTCTATTTAATATCGCGCCGACACACCATGCCCTTTTCAACATTGCGCTTATACAGACGCCTCTGCGTCGAACACCTGCCCGATGCCCTGGCAGGCGCCAGCACTGCATTCGCGCCAATCCAACACTGATCGCCCTGCAAGGCGCCAATTTTTTGCAACCGCTGCGCTGCAACTGCCCGTCGATTCGCAGCTGCACTGGCTTATCCGTCCGCTCTGCGCACCGGTGATCAGCGGCCCCTTGAGCAAGGCCTCGGGTTCGACGGCAGCAGTGCGGTGCACAGCGACTTCAGCGTGGATGACGTAATCGTCGGTCGGCAGCTCCGTCAGTCACTGGCGAACAGTAGCGGGCGCGGTGTCGCGCCCCTGCGGCAACCACGCCCAAGGCATTGCGCTGGCCGCCCGCCGGCTGGGCATGCTGGCGACTGTCAACGCCCGCGCGCGTCGTTGACCTAACGTGTTACACACCATATAGTGTGCCCACAGACAGAACAGACCACTACATAGTGTGCAGTATCGGTATTGACCGACCACACTACGCGCAGTATTTCAATGCCTAGTAGCCTGCAAACCGCTTATTTTTGGACGGGTTCATACGCCGTCAGAACAGACCATGAAGGAGTATTTCAATGCTGAGTTGGGATGAAGTCGACAACGAAGACACCGGTGCAGCGGTGATCAAAGGCGCCAACGCCGGCCACGCCAGCGAAGCCAACATGGACCGCCTCGACGGTGCCGGCGCTGCCGCCGCCATCGAAGCCCGCGCCGTCACCGCCAGTGACTCCGCCGCCATCGTGCGCGCCAAGGCTGCCCTGGACAAACTCGACGTCGCCGAACGCCTCGCTGAGCTGGAAGGCCCCGCCGCCCGCGTCGCCGTCGACGAAAAGCTCCAGATCAACTCACGCGCCGACCACAACCCAC
>NZ_UYXQ01000214.1 GCF_900624995.1 Pseudomonas antarctica | reverse complement strand
GTGTAGGTGTAACGGGTAAAGTTACAGAAAGCATTAGCGCGTTTGTTGGTACTGACTACAACCAAACAATGGGCAGTGGTGATGGGCACAGCATCAGCGGTCGAGTTGGGCTTGAGGTGACTTGGTAGTGGCTCAGGACGAAAACTTTCTTACAGAAAGTCCAATATTTGGAGAATAGGCTAGAAACTGAAGGTAGGGTAGGTTTGCCTCAACGCGTTTAGGCTCGCGTTGGGGCTTTTTTTATTCAAGTGTGGTTGGCCCATTGGGAGCGAAGCTACAATTTGACGACATTTAGCTTTGCTGAGGTTCTTGATCGGTCCCACGCAAAGCGTTGTAGAGTGCCGTTTTCCCGATTTTGAGCCGTGTTGCCACCTCACGGACATTTAGCCCCTGTGCCAACAGCGTCCTCGCTTTTTGCAACTTATCGCTGGTGACGACGGGCTTTCTCCCACCTTTGCGGCCACGTGCGGCAGCGGCGGACAATCCCGCCCTGGTCCGCTCCTGGATGAGATCACGCTCGAACTGTCCGAGAGCGCCGAAGACGTGAAAGATGAGGCGCCCACCTGAGGTTGTTGTGTCGATGGCTTCGGTCAGGGAGCGAAATCCAATGCCGCGCGCATCAAGCCCGGCAACGACCTCGATCAGATGCGCAAGGGAACGACCTAAACGGTCAAGCCGCCAGACCACCAGCACGTCATTTTCGCGCAGGAACTTCATCGCCGACGACAGACCGGGTCGCTCTGATATGGTGCCGGATATCGTATCCGTGAATATCCGCTCGCACCCGGCCTTGCCGAGAGCATCCGTCTGCAGGGCTGTGTCCTGTTCCTCGGTGGATACCCGCGCATAGCCGATCAATGCCATTGACTGCCTGCCTCGTGTCCGACAACTCGTCCGGAAATTATATTGTCCGAATAGCCGCCAGGCAAGCAGATTGACGGACACATATTAGCAAGACCGTCAGACGATCGTTTGACGGACAGGCGAATCAGGCTGCTGACGACCTTTTTAGGGACAGTGGAAAGTCTAAATGTCGTCAAATTGTAGCTTCGCTCCCAATTGGCCAAGTAAATAGGACTTTTCCCAAAGTCACTCACGCCCAAAAGAATTTGGTTGGTCAGCAGCACATTATCTACGCGCGATTTGATCGCAATCGCCGGAATGCACACGTTGGTAGGGCTTAAGTGCACTTTCTGCTCCGTTGCTCTCCGAACCCCGATCTCGGCTGGCTCAGAATCACCAGCACAGGTGGCTCACTATCACTGGAATGGGTGGCTCACAACCTCCGGAATGAGTGGTCACTATCACTGGAATACACAATAGACGGCAGACCGCCGAACGAAAACCACCCAGACGTATCAGGTTTCCCGGCACCGCGTGGTAATTGAAGTAACCGCTCACCACCCGAGTGAGCCATTGCCCTTGAACCCGGACGGGTTCATGACGTCGACGTTTCAGCTCATCCCGAATGGCCAGCAGCGTCGCACGCATTCGCTTCTTGACCGTCAGCCGCAGTATTTGAAAGCCACCGTTTCTGTTGGTACTACAACAGTGTGTGAAACCCAGGAAGTCAAAGGCCTGCGGTTTACCTAAACCTCGCTTCCTACGATTTCTCGCAGCAAAACGACCGAACTCAATCAGTCGTGTTTTCGAGGCGTTGAGCGATAAACCGAACTTGGCCAACCGTTCCTGCAACTGCACCAGAAACTGCTGAGCCTGCACTTTCGTCCTGAAACCCACCACGCTGTCGTCCGCGTAACGCACAATAATTACATCGCCACGGGCATGCCGCTGGCGCCACTGCCTTGCCCACAGATCCAACACGTAGTGAAGATAGATATTCGCCAGCAATGGCGATATCACTGCGCCTTGGGGCGTCCCCTTGGTCGCAGCCACCCTACGGCCATCTTCCATAACACCCGCCTGAAGCCATTTGCAGATAAGCCCGAGCACGCGCCGGTCTGCAATCCGGTGTCCCAGAAACATCAGCATCCATTCATGGTCGATCTCATCAAAGAACGACGTGATATCCGCATCCAATATCCAGTTCATATTCCATAAGTTGGACCCGTGGGTTGAATCGCTTAACAAGGGCAGGTTGACAGATAAGGAGTAATTTGAAATTGCGTAACATATAGGCTTGACTACCTTCTGAGATGGGGAGGTAGCCATGTCCTATATTAATCCGCTTCACCAAGGCCGACTGATTCTTATCTCGCATCTGCGTGACGCCTTCGCCAGTCTATATGTCCATGAAGCCCCAACAGGTTCGGCCACCTTGGGGCTCGAAGGGGATGGCTCCAGAATCGTTTTCCAGCTCGATGAAGTCGGCGGCGGGCATGATCGGGGTTTGTTCAACTTCCCGTTTCTCTTTCATTCGAATGGCGATCCCTGGCACGAAGCGAACGATTATTTGCTCAGCCTCATGCGTGACAAGGCTCCGCTAAATCGGCGCACTGATGACGTTCGGCGTCGTGCAAGCAAACTACTTGATTACCTCCTGTTTTGTGAGGATAAAAATCTAGATTGGAAAGACTTTTCCGGTGCTCGACCTCCGCATCGCCCTACCTATAAATACTTCTATCACCTGATTAACGAAGGCCATCGTAGTAATCAGGTGATCAGTAAGCGGATGGCGAACACATCTTTACTTCGCCCTCACATCGATCCGCTTCCAACTGCTATATAAAGCACCGTCTCGCTAAGAGGTGTGAGTAGGTCGTGGGAGCGATGCGATCATTTGATCAAAGGCCACCACCGCATATCTTCCATCAAGGCTTTTCAAGGTTGGCATTTCTGAAGGAAACCCGAATCGCACTCTGCCGGGAAGCACTTCATCCATAGCTGAGTACCAGGTCAGCAGAGCTTGTTGGAGGCGCACGTGTAGCTCGAGTCCACTCCGTCGGCGGGTGGTGTCTGCTTTGGTCCGTTCTCGCGCGAGCAGAGGATCTATGCGGCCAACGATGTAACAGTCAGCAAAGCCAATACGTCCTTGTGCGATTGTTTCTCTTGTGGCGTCCAACTCTATTCGCCAGTCGTGTTCGCTCGTCTCGCCGATCTGCCAAAGGCTCCAAATGTAGTGGAGCTTGAGAGGGTCACTGTCACACAAAGCCCACGAAGAAATGTCTTCCATGGCCAACGCTTTTTGCCAGCGATCCACGTTTCGCTCTGCCCAAAAAGTTGCAGCTCCGACTGGATCTTTTATCCGATCCGGCTCGTTTTCAAAACGGCCGTTTTCAGGAATGATATGTTGCCCTCCATGCTTAGCGCACCAAGTCGTTTTCCCGCTGGCGCTGATACCTTCAACAACCAAAATCATCGTTATGACTACTCCGTTAATTGCGCCATCCTTGCAAGTCCCAAAGCATCAGGGCTTACGTGGTTTCTGCCGCCACCCACTGATGCGGCAGCAGTTGCTCAATCTCGCTCGCCCGCTGCGTCGGCAGGCGTGTAAGAACGTCCTTCAAATAAGCATGCGGATCATGCCCGTTGAGCCGCGCAGATTGGATCAAACTCATGATCGCCGCCGCCCGTTTTCCGCTGCGTAGCGACCCTGCAAGTCGAGTCAGCCGAAGAGAGTTTCACCCCTCGGCTGCTCACAGAACCGTACGTGACAGTCTCCCGTCATACGGCTCTTGATCACACATTCGATGCACGTAGTAAATACCAATGCGCGAATAGCTCCGGACTCTCTCTTCGAACAAGACGCAGCCGATGCTCCGCTTGACGTATAGAGATTCGGACCTGACACTCCCCCCATT
>NZ_UYXQ01000213.1 GCF_900624995.1 Pseudomonas antarctica | reverse complement strand
CGACCATGTCGGCTTTAACTGTGGCCAGCACCGGAAGAACGCCAAAGGCACGTCGGGGCTTGACTCTCGGAGCCTGGCGATCCCGACCAGTTCCAAAGCCAAAGACGCCGCCAAGGTGTTCACCAGCTGGGCAACGTCCAAGGAATACAGCCAGCTCGTGGCTAAAACCGACGGTATTGCCAACGTACCACCTGGCACGCGCAAATCGACCTACAGCGACGAATACATGAAGGCCGCGCCGTTCGCCAAGGTGACGCTGGAGTCGCTGAAAGTCGCCGACCCGACCAAACCAACCCTCAAGCCGGTGCCGTATATCGGTATCCAGTTGGTGACCATTCCTGAGTTCCAGGCCATTGGTACTCAGGTCGGCAAGTTCTTCTCGGCCGCGCTGACCGGTCAGCAAACGGTGGATCAAGCCTTGACCGCCGCGCAGACCACCACCGAGCGTGAAATGAAGCGAGCGGGCTATCCCAAATAGTACGCAACCCCGTCATTAATGTGGGAGCGGGCTTGCTCGCGAATGCGCAGTGTCACTCGACACATGCAGCGAATGACAGACCGCATTCGCGAGCAAGCCCGCTCCCACAGTTCTGTATGCATCTGACTGGCCATGATCACCATGAATACACCCTCCAAAAACCGCCTGGCCAACCCCGGCTGGTTCCTCGTCAGCCCCTCGGTGGCCTTGCTGCTGCTGTGGATGATCGTGCCGCTGGGCATGACCGTGTACTTTTCGCTGATCCGCTACAACCTGCTCTACCCCGGCGAAAACCAATTCGTGGGGCTGGAGAACTTCACCTATTTCATTACCGATTCGGGCTTCCTGCCCGGCGCCACCAATACCCTCTTACTGGTCGGTAGCGTATTGCTGATCAGCGTGGTGTTCGGCGTACTGATCAGCGCTTTGCTGGAGGCCAGTGAGTTCTTCGGTCGCGGCGTGGTGCGGGTGTTGTTGATTTCGCCGTTCTTCATCATGCCCACCGTCGGTGCGCTGATCTGGAAGAACCTGATTTTCCACCCGGTGTCGGGGGTTCTCGCCGCCGTGTGGAAGCTGTTCGGCGCCGAGCCAGTGGACTGGCTGGCGCATTACCCGCTGCTGTCGATCATCATCATTGTGTCGTGGCAATGGCTGCCCTTCGCCATCTTGCTGCTGATGACTGCCATGCAGTCCCTTGACCAGGAACAAAAAGAAGCCGCACGCCTGGACGGCGCCGGCGCCATCGCGATCTTCTGGCACCTGACCTTGCCCCACCTGGCCCGTCCGATAGCCGTGGTGGTGATGATCGAAACCATCTTCCTGCTCTCGGTGTTCGCCGAAATCTTCACCACCACCAACGGGGGCCCGGGCTACGCCTCGACCAACCTCGCCTACCTGATCTACAACCAGGCGCTGGTGCAGTTCGACGTAGGGATGGCTTCGGCCGGCGGCTTGATTGCCGTGGTCATCGCCAATATCGCGGCGATCATCCTGGTGCGGATGATCGGCAAAAACCTGACTGACAAGCCTTGAGGGCCGCGCCATGACGCTTCAACAATCTCGCCGCCTGCAAAGCCTGTTGCTCGGCACGTTGGCCTGGGCCATCGCGATCCTGATTTTCTTCCCAATTTTTTGGATGGTGCTGACCAGCTTCAAAACCGAAATCGACGCGTTCGCCACGCCGCCGCAGTTCATCTTCACGCCGACGCTGGAGAACTACCTGCACATCAACGAGCGCAGCAACTACTTCGCCTACGCCTGGAACTCGGTGGTGATTTCGTTCAGCGCCACCGCCCTGTGCCTACTGATCTCGGTGCCCGCCGCCTACTCCATGGCGTTCTACGAAACCAAACGCACCAAGGGCACGCTGCTGTGGATGCTGTCGACCAAGATGCTGCCACCTGTGGGCGTGCTGATGCCGATCTACCTGCTGGCCAAGAGTTTTGGCCTGCTCGATACGCGCATTGCGCTGATCATCATCTACACGTTGATCAACCTGCCGATTGTGGTGTGGATGGTTTACACCTACTTCAAAGACATCCCCAAGGACATCCTCGAAGCCGCCCGCCTGGATGGCGCCACGCTGTGGCAGGAAATGGTCCGGGTTCTGCTGCCAATTGCCAAGGGCGGCCTGGCCTCCACGGTGTTGTTGTCGCTGATCCTGTGCTGGAACGAGGCGTTCTGGTCGTTGAACCTGACCTCCTCAAGTGCCGCGCCGCTGACAGCGCTGATCGCCTCCTACTCCAGTCCCGAAGGGTTGTTCTGGGCCAAATTGTCGGCCGTCTCGACCCTGGCCTGCGCGCCGATCCTGATTTTTGGCTGGATCTGCCAGAAACAGTTGGTGCGCGGTTTGTCCTTCGGCGCCGTGAAATAACGGCCTTTCAATAAAAATTTCGACCTGGAGGCCCATCCCATGGCCAACTTGAAAATCAAGAACCTGCAAAAAGGCTTCGAAGGCTTCTCCATCATCAAGGGCATTGACCTGGAAGTGAATGACAAGGAATTCGTGGTCTTCGTCGGCCCATCGGGCTGCGGTAAATCCACCCTGCTGCGCCTGATCGCCGGCCTGGAAGAAGTCAGCGAAGGCACCATCGAACTCGATGGCCGCGACATCACCGAAGTCACCCCAGCCAAGCGTGACCTGGCGATGGTGTTCCAGACCTATGCGCTGTACCCGCACATGAGCGTGCGCAAGAACATGTCGTTTGCCCTGGACCTGGCCGGCGTCGATAAGAAGCTGGTGCAAAGCAAAGTCAGTGAAGCGGCGCGCATTCTCGAACTCGGCCCGTTGCTGGAGCGCAAGCCTAAGCAACTGTCCGGTGGCCAGCGTCAGCGAGTGGCCATCGGCCGCGCGATTGTGCGCAACCCGAAGATATTCCTGTTCGACGAGCCGCTGTCCAACCTCGACGCTGCCCTGCGCGTGCAGATGCGCCTGGAACTGGCGCGCCTGCATAAAGAGCTGCAAGCGACCATGATCTACGTGACCCACGACCAGGTTGAAGCGATGACCCTGGCCGACAAAGTGGTGGTACTCAATAGCGGCCGCATCGAACAGGTCGGCTCGCCACTGGCGCTGTACCACCAACCGGCCAACCTGTTTGTGGCAGGCTTCCTGGGCACGCCGAAAATGGGCTTCCTCAAGGGCAAAGTCACCCGCGTCGAAGGCCAAGGCTGCGAAGTGCAGTTGGACGCGGGCACCTTGATCAGCCTGCCGCTCAGCGGCGCCACCTTGAGCCTGGGCAGCGCGGTGACCTTGGGCATTCGCCCAGAGCATCTGGAAATCGCATCGCCCGGCCAAACCACCTTGACCGTCACCGCCGACGTCGGCGAACGCCTGGGCAGCGACACCTTCTGCCACGTCATCACCGCCAACGGCGAACCGCTGACCCTGCGGATTCGCGGCGACATGGCCAGCCAGTACGGCGAAACCCTGCAGCTGCACCTGGACCCGGCGCACTGCCATCTGTTCGACACCGACGGCGTGGCCGTGGCCCGACCACTGCACGCTGCCGCCTGATTTCGCGAGATTTGTGATGAAACTGAATAAACAGAACCTCACCCAACTGGCGCCGGAAGTGAAAATCCCGGCCTACGCCATTACCCGCACCACGCAAGGTATCGCGCATATCGGCGTCGGCGGCTTCCACCGCGCGCATCAGGCGTATTACACCGATGCGCTGATGAACACCGGTGAGGGCCTCGACTGGAGCATTTGCGGCGTCGGCTTGCGCAGCGAAGACCGCAAAGCCCGCGACGACCTGGCCGGCCAGGATTACCTGTTCACACTCTATGAACTGGGTGACACCGACGACACCGAAGTGCGCGTGATCGGCTCGATCAGCGACATGCTGCTGGCCGAAGACGGCGCCCAGGCGCTGATCGACAAACTGGCCAGCCCACAGATTCGTATCGTCTCGCTGACCATCACCGAAGGCGGCTACTGCATCGACGACAGCAATGGCGAGTTCATGGCCCACCTGCCGCAGATCCAGCATGACCTGACGCACCCCACGTCGCCGAAAACCGTGTTCGGTTTTATCTGCGCCGCGCTGACGCAACGCCGTGCGGCCGGTGTTGCCGCGTTTTCCTGAGGATGGACGGCGGTCGTGTG
>NZ_UYXQ01000212.1 GCF_900624995.1 Pseudomonas antarctica | reverse complement strand
GGTGATGGTGCTGGTGTACGAAGGCTTCAAGCACTTGGTGCGACAGCGTAAAGCCTGACGCACAGGCAATAAAAAGCCCGGCCGAGATCACTCTCGGCCGGGCTTTTTTTACGCTTAGTCAGCGGTCAGTACGCCACGACGCACTTGGTCACGCTCGATCGACTCGAACAGTGCCTTGAAGTTGCCCTCGCCAAACCCATCGTCGCCCTTGCGCTGGATGAATTCGAAGAACACCGGGCCCATCAGGGTTTCGGAGAATATCTGCAGCAGCAAACGCTTGTCGCCGGCAATCGAAGAGCCGTCGAGCAGAATACCGCGTGCTTGCAGTTGGTCCACCGGCTCGCCGTGGTTCGGCAGGCGGCCTTCGAGCATTTCGTAGTAGGTGTCCGGTGGCGGGGTCATGAAGCGCATGCCGATCTGCTTCAGCGCGTCCCAGGTCTTGACCAGGTCGTCGGTGAGGAACGCCACGTGCTGGATGCCCTCGCCGTTGAACTGCATCAGGAACTCTTCGATCTGGCCGGCGCCCTTGGACGACTCCTCGTTCAGCGGGATGCGGATCATGCCGTCCGGCGCGCTCATGGCCTTGGAGGTCAAGCCGGTGTATTCGCCCTTGATATCGAAGTAGCGTGCTTCACGGAAGTTGAACAGTTTCTCGTAGAAGTTCGCCCAGTAGGCCATGCGCCCGCGATACACGTTGTGGGTCAGGTGGTCGATGACCTTGAGGCCGGCGCCGACTGGGTTGCGGTCTACGCCTTCGAGGTAGACGAAGTCGATGTCATAAATCGAACTGCCTTCGCCGAAACGGTCAATCAGGTACAGCGGCGCGCCGCCGATGCCCTTGATGGCCGGCAGGTTCAGCTCCATCGGGCCGGTTTCGATATGGATTGGCTGGGCGCCCAGCTCCAATGCGCGGTTGTAGGCCTGCTGCGAGTCTTTGACGCGGAATGCCATGCCACAGACCGACGGGCCATGTTCTGCGGCAAAGTACGACGCGAGGCTGTCGGGCTCATTATTGAGGATCAGGTTGATTTCGCCCTGGCGGTACAGGTGCACGTTCTTGGAGCGGTGGGACGCAACTTTGCTGAAGCCCATGATCTCGAAGATCGGCTCCAGCGTGCCCGGCGTTGGCGATGCGAATTCGATAAATTCAAAGCCCATCAGGCCCATTGGGTTTTCGTATTGGTCTGCCATGGAGGCACCTCATCATTCTTGTCATTAACACAGGGTTATTTGCGAGCAAGGATGAGGTCGGAGGGTGGCGCACAGGACAGCCCTCGCACGCTGCGGGCGAGGAAGTCACCAAAGATGAGGGGGGAGCCGAGTAGCTTCATGGTTACATCAGTCTCTTACGGCCGAGGCTTGCGTGAGCGCAAGTCCATATTCTTGTATGCGTAAATCGATTCTACACAGCGTAACAACGTTTGTCCGCACTCTTATCAAATCCCCAATAGCGTGGCCGGTGCAAGGGGTTTGTTGCACAGACAGCTACCCAGCAGGATCAGCGCCCCGCCCAGCAGCATCGGCGCGGTGAGCGACTCACCCAGCAGCACGGCGCCGCATAAGCCCGCCGTCAATGGGTTGAACGCGATGAACACGCCGGCGCGGGTTGCGCCGATGTGGCGAATGCCGTCATGCCCCGCAATATAGGCCAGTGCCGAGCCGAGGATGCGCGCTATCAGGTGCGCCCCTTGTCGCCACGCATCAGCCGTGACACCGGCCGCCCTGGCGTTTATTAACGGGGCAAAACGTGTGGATTTCCACTGATGGCACCTATCCAAATGGCCAGGTACGACGAGCGTATTTCCCGCACGCCAACTATCATCTGAATAATCTGATCAGCCCTTCGGCGCTTTTCCCATCCTGCGACAGGCCGCTCCTTTCATGCCCCTGACCGTCAACGGCACGCGAAAACGCGCCAACCGCTACTTGATCACAGCACTCAGTGGCCTGCTACCCATCGCGCTGGGCGTGGTGATCCTGTATTGGCAGGCCGAACGCACCCTGCAGCAAAGCACGGCACAAACGGCCCGCGAAGCAGTACGCCAGTTTGATCTGATGCTCGACAACACCGCCCTCGCCGCCCAGGCCTTGTTGCCGCTGGCAGGCCAGCCTTGCGACAACGGTGCGCAATTGGCGCTGCGTGAACAGGTCACGCGTCGGCCCTTTGTGCGGGCAACGACGTTGTCCTGGCAGAAACATATCTATTGCAGCTCGCTGTTCGGGGGTGATTACCAGTCCCCCGTCAACCCGGATGATTATGTGGACGGTACGCTGTGGCTGATGAACGGCAACCCGGTGACACCGGATACGGCGCTATTGGTTTATCGCCTGGTCGACGGTGACAAGGGCGCATTCGCCTCAATCGATGGTTACCACCTGACCAACGCCCTGCGCTTGATCAGTCGCTATGCTGACTTGATTCTGCAAGTGGGGCCCGGCTGGTTGGATGCCGACGGCAGGGTGCGCAACACGGCCGTCCCGGAATTTGCCGTGGCCCATCAGCATTTGGCGTCAGAGCGCTATCACTACAGCGTCGATGCCGGCATGCCGGCCGGTGAAGTGTGGCGCTTTATGGAGGCGCGCTACCCTGCACTGTTCAGCTTGCTGGTGTTCTTTGGTGTATTGGCCGGCGTGCTTGCGCACTGGTTGCAAAAGCGTTCGTCTGCGCCCACCCATGAGCTGCAGCGCGCACTGGGCGCCAACGAATTCATTGCGTATTTCCAGCCTGTCGTACGGGGCGACACCCTTGCCTGGGCGGGCTGTGAAGTACTGATGCGCTGGCAGCACCCGAAGGAAGGCCTGGTGCGTCCTGATTTGTTTATCCCACTGGCGGAGCATTCCGGCCTGATCGTGCCAATGACTCGCGCCCTGCTGCGCCAGACCGCCACGCAGCTCGCCCCGCATGCCGGGCGTTTCAATCCAGGCTTTCATATCGGCGTCAATATTACCGCACTCCACTGCCAGGACTTGGACCTGGTGGACGACTGCCGAGAGTTTCTCGCCGCCTTCGTACCCGGGCAGGTGACCCTGGTACTGGAGTTGACCGAGCGCGAGCTGATCAAGCCGACCGATATTACCCGACGCCTGTTCGATGCCCTGCATCAGTTGGGGGTGATGATTGCAATTGATGACTTTGGCACCGGCCATTCCAGCCTCGGTTACTTGCGCAACTTTAATGTCGACTACTTGAAAATCGATCAAAGCTTTGTGGCCATGATTGGCGCGGATGCACTCTCGCGGCATATTCTCGACAGTATCATCGAACTCTCCGGCAAGCTGGACCTGGGCGTCGTTGCCGAAGGTGTGGAAACAGCCGAGCAGTGCGAATATCTGGCGGCTCACGGTGTGGATTTCCTGCAGGGTTACCTGTTTGGTAAGCCGTTACCCTGCGACGAGTTCATTAAGTCGCTGACCAGCCATTGAATAGCCAGCCCGTGCGCTTGATGAAATAATCTTGTTTAGGTAAACGATATGATTTACTCGTGAGGCATTAACTACTACAATTTTTCTGGCCTGTGCTGAACTCGCAGAAAGGCCTCTTTCTTTGAGTCACCTTATAAGCGCTTGGCTTATAGCTTTGTCTGCAGTTGATATCAGCAAACACCATTATTGGAGTACAGATTTTGTCCAGACTCGCCGAATTTCGCGCAGCAGAAAAAGCCCTTCAAGAGCAGCTTGCCCAGCTGGAATCCTTGAAGAACGACGCCGGTTTGAAGAAAGAAATCGAATTCGAAGAAAAGCTGCAAGGCTTGATGAAGCAGTACGGCAAAGGCCTGCGCGACATCATCTCGATCCTTGATCCAAACCCTGGCAAGGCCGGCGCCACGCTTGCCGCCGCACCCAAACAGCGCCGCGCACGCGTGGTCAAAGTCTACAGCAACCCGCACACCGGCGAGCTGATCGAAACCAAAGGCGGCAACCACCGCGGCCTGAAAGCCTGGAAAGAACAGTATGGCGCCGCCACTGTAGATTCCTGGCTCCGCGGCTGATCGGAGCGTATTAACAAAAAGCCCCGCATCGCGGGGCTTTTGTTTAAGGGCTGTCTCGTCCTGAATAAGGTTTACACCTTCTGGCTTCTTATCAGGAGGGTGCAATGGATACGGGCGCAAAACGTAGTCAGCGCGATTACACGCTGACTTTTAAATTGTCGGTTGTCGACCAAGTAGA
>NZ_UYXQ01000211.1 GCF_900624995.1 Pseudomonas antarctica | reverse complement strand
GGGCAAAATCAACACGTGATTCTCGGGCAGGGCTTCGCCATACACGAACGCCTGGGCGATGACGCCGCTTTGGGTCAATTCGGCCTCGACCCAATCCGGGTTGACGTTGCGGCCATAGCTGGTGACGAACTGATGTTTCTTGCGGCCCTTGAGGTAGAGAAAGCCATCCTCGTCGAAGGTGCCCAGGTCGCCGCTGGGCCACCACTGCTCGGGCTGTTCGCTGTGGCCCAGGTAGCCGAGCAAGGTCGAGCCTTTGATCAGTACTTCATCGTCTTCGGCCAAGCGAATTTCCACGTGGGGCAGGGGCCGGCCGACGCTGCCCGGGCGCTGCGCATCGGGGCGATTGAGGCAGACCACCGAGGCGCATTCGGAGAGCCCGTACCCTTCAAACACCGGCAGGCCCAACTGTTGTGCACGCTGCAGCAACGCTTTGGAGACGCGCGCGCCCCCCACCGCAGCAAAGCGTAGCCCTCCCGGGCTGAACGCTTTCTGTTCGGCGGCGATGACCAACATCAGCAGCAATTGTGGGACCAGAATCAGGCTGTGGGGCTGACGCACCGCCAGGCAACCGAGCAGTTGCCCGGCATCCACCGCGCTGGCGCCCTGAATGCCCAGGCTTCGTTGGCTGGGCACACTCAAGGTGGCGCCGGCATACAGCGCGGCGTAGCAACCGAGGTTTTCGAGCAAAATCGCGATGGGCAGCAGCGCCAAGTGGTGGCGTGGGTCGCTCGCGTGGCTGGCCTGGTGCAACTCGCGGGCAACCCGCAGCACGCTGTTGGCGCTCAGGCATACGCCCTTGGGCGCCCCGGTGGTGCCGGAGGTGAATGTGACCTTGGCAGTGCCCGACGGCATCGAAGGGCGACCTGCAAAGGTTTTACGCCAGAAGTCACCGTGTTGCTGATAACCGGCGCCCAACAGCTCAGCCTCCAAGTGGGGCTCGGCGATCACCCGTTCGGCGTGGCTTTGTTCAAGGCAATGGGCGCGCTGAGCCGGGCTGAAAAACGGTGGCAGGGTCAGGCAGGTCAAACCTTCGAACAGGATCGCCAAGTCCCACAGCATGGCATCAACGCCGTTGTCCAGGGCCAGCGCGACCACGTTCACGCCTTCATCGCGCAGGCGTTGCTGGCGATAGGCGACTTCGGCAAACAGTGAGGTGTAATCCATTTTCAACGTATCGCCCCACAGGGCGATGGCGCCGTCGTTGCGTTCGGCATAGCCGCGCAGCACAGCGTGGAAGCGGCGGGTTTCAGGCGACATGGCTGGTGTCCTCAAGCGTGATGGGCAACCCTAGGCGCTGGAACAGGCCCATGTTGCGCAAGTGGATGAACCCGGCGCGGATATTGCCGACATGCACCCAGGGTTGGCTTTCGTAGTAACTGCCCCAGTGATGGCGGTCTTCGCCCAGGCGCTGCGGGTCAGCTGCGCACAGGGTGATCGGCTTCAACCCCAGGCGGTGGAAGCTGTTGACCAGGCCGATATTGCCGGTGAATGCCACCCACTCCAGGCCGCCCATGGCCAGCAACCAGGTAATCGTGATGATGCTCAGACGCGCACTGCCGGTGTCGCTGGCGGCCAGGTTGCCGACTTCAGCGATGGCGCGGCGCTCTACGGTTTGCCCGGCAGCTGCGCTGATCAGCGGTTCGATCGGACGGTCCAGGTAACGCTCCAGAAACAGCGGTTCCACACCGGCCAGCCTTACCCCGGCGACCGCACACAGCACGCCGTCAGCCTGGCTGACGCCAAACAGCTGGGGCATGAAGTGGCGGATGTCGGCACCGTGGGCAATGCGAAAACGGTGTTGGATAAACGCCTCGAAGGCGGGGCGCTGAGGGTCATGGGGCAGGGCAACGGCGAGGCGCATTTGTGCACTGTCGGCCTGGCCGAACAGCAGCGGTAAAGAAATCTTCCAATCGATGTCGGGCACTGGCGGTACGCCTCCCACGTGATGTTGGGAGGAGTATCAAAGGCATTTCTTAACGAAGTCTGAAGGTGCTGAAAATGATCGGTTTGCCGATCTTCAGACTGCCTTAAGACTGGGTTGGCAGGGTAGGGCCACCACTCATGCATAAGGCTTTGTTCCATGACTCAAAATCCGCTGACGCAGCGCTACGCGAGACTCTCGATGGCCCTGCACTGGCTCATGCTGGCGTTGTTTATCGGCGTGTATGCCTGCATTGAAATCAAAGGCCTGCTGCCGCGAGGCAACGCGCTCAAGGGATTGTTCCTGGGGGCTCACTCGCTGTTCGGGATGGCGATTTTCGTGCTGGTGTGGCTGCGCTTGCTGGGGCGTCTGGCGCCCCGCCCGGCGATCCTGCCCCGTCCGCCCCTGTGGCAGACGGCCGCGTCGCACCTGATGCACGGTGCGCTGTATGGCTTGATGATTGTGACACCGTTGTTGGCCTGGCTGATGCTCAACGCTGCCGGCAAGCCGGTGCCGTATTTCGGGTTTCCATTACCGACACTGGTGGCGCCGGACCCGGACCTGGCCAGGCAGTTCAAACACTGGCATGAGTGGCTGGGCAGCACTGGGTATTGGTTGATCGGCCTGCATGCGGCGGCTGGGTTGTTCCACCATTACTGGGTGCATGACAACACCCTGGTGCGCATGCTGCCCAAGCGTTACGAGCGCTGAAAGCGTTGATGGCTGAAAGCGTGTGTGCAAGCTTTCAGCCAACAGACAGTTATCGCTTCTGCACTTGATGAAACGTTTAATCAAGCGATAAACGGCACACGCAAGCGCTTGCGTAAGCAAATGTATCTGGCATAGAGTCGGCGGCACTCGCCTACAAAAATAATAATGCCAGGAGCTCATCCATGAGCCTTGAACCCTTGCTTGAGATGCAGGGCATCAGCAAAACCTTCAACGGTTTGCGCGTGCTCAAGAATGTCGGCCTGAAGGTCTACCCCGGTGAAATACACGCACTGATGGGGGAGAACGGCGCCGGCAAATCGACCTTAATGAAAATCCTCTCCGGCGCTTACCAGGCCGACCCCGGCGGTGAAATCCGCATCGACGGCCAGCCCGTCGCCACCTTCGACCCCGCCACCGCCAAGACCCTCGGCATCGCCGTGATCTACCAGGAACTGAGCCTGTGCCCGAACCTGAGCGTGGCCGAGAACATCTACTTGGGCCGCGAACTGCGGCGCGGCTGGACCATCGACCGCAAGGGCATGCAAGCCGGCTGCGTCGAGGTGCTGCAACGCCTGGGCGCCGAGTTCAAACCGACCACGCCGGTGAGCAGCCTGTCGATTGCCGAGCGCCAGTTGGTGGAAATCGCCCGTGCACTGCATGCCCATGCCAGGATCCTGGTGATGGACGAACCCACCACGCCGCTGTCCTCGCGTGAGACCGACCGCCTGTTCGCGTTGATCAAACAACTGCGCAGCCAGGGCCTGGCGATTATCTACATCAGCCACCGCATGGCCGAAATCTACGCGTTGTCGGACCGTGTGTCGGTGCTGCGGGACGGCCAGTACATCGGCGAGCTGACGCGCGAGGCGTTGTCGGCCGAAGTGCTGGTAAAAATGATGGTCGGCCGCGATCTTTCTGGTTTCTACAAGAAGGAACACGCCGCGTATAACCCCGGCAACGTGGTCATGCGCGTGCGTGACATGGCCGACGGCAAGCGGGTGCGCAATTGCAGCTTCGACCTACACGCCGGTGAAGTGTTAGGCATCGCCGGGTTGGTCGGGGCAGGGCGTACGGAGCTGGCGCGGTTGATCTTTGCTGCCGACCCACGCACCGGCGGCACCCTTGAAGTGGTCGGCAAGGCCGTCAGCCCGTTGCGTAACCCGGCGGATGCGATTCGTGCGGGTGTGGTCTACCTCACCGAAGACCGCAAGGCCCAGGGCCTGTTCCTCGACATGAGCGTGGCCGACAACATCAATGTCTGCGCATGTGTGCCGGACGCGCATGCCGGTGGCGTGCTGGATCGTGGCCATGCAGCGCAACGCTCGAACGAGGCGATCAAGTCACTGTCGATCCGCGTGGCGTCGGGCAAGGTCAATGTGGGCGCCTTGAGCGGCGGCAATCAGCAAAAAGTGCTCTTGGCGCGGCTGCTGGAGGTCAAGCCGCATGTACTGATCCTCGACGAACCGACGCGTGGCGTGGACATCGGCTCCAAGTCCGAAATCTATCGCATCATCAATCAACTGGCGCTGGCGGGCGTAGGCATTGTGGTGATCTCCAGTGAGCTGCCGGAAATCATCGGTACGT
>NZ_UYXQ01000210.1 GCF_900624995.1 Pseudomonas antarctica | reverse complement strand
TTTTTGACGGGGACAGCTTCACCCCATAATCATCGGTACCAATAGGGTGGTTTGGACAGACTGGTCTCATTTGGGTTGTTTTACATTCCATCCAGTACCAGCTATGACCAGTTCGCCAGAGGCGCACTCGCTCACTGATGAGATACCGCCAATCCAGAAAAGAAAATTCCTACAAAAATCGAATTTCGCTACTACGCTCATGGTTTAGGATTACTTGCGCTTTTAAAAAGCTCTTCCTGCCCGTCTGCCCGGCTTTAGAACTGCCTAAACCTTCTTGCTCAGAGCCTCCATGATGAATTTTAAATCGAAAACGACCCTGCCTCGAAATATTCCGCTTGCGGCGATGCGTAACACCTCTCCATCAGAATTCAATTTTATTAAAACAGCCTTAGCCGTTGCGCTAATCTCACCTGCTACTTTTTTGTTTTCCGGCTATGCCTATGCAGCGTGTCCAGCCGATTCAAGTTCAGGTGTTAACGTCACCAGCGGTGAGACCTGTACTGCTGCGCTCTCCACTTACCAAACCAATGATGTCTTTTTATTAAAAACATATGGAATTGGTTCCGTCCTCAATATAACCGCTCCAGCAGTACAGCTAACTCAAGGTGGATTGCAAGCTTCCCATGGTGCCGTTTATTCTGAAATGGGCGGAGTAATTAATGTACAAGGGGCGTTAGATATATTCGCGGTTGGAACAGGCTCTTATAACACAGGCGTGTCAGCACATCATGACGGAAGCATTGTAAACCTTGGTAGTAATACGACTATTGTACACCATGGTAACAATATCGGGGGAGCAGGTATAAGCGCACAATCCGGTAATGCGCTTATCACAGCGGCTGGCCCAGTAAGCATAACTACTGACGGCGCTGCGGCTATCCTGAGTACCGAAGGCAGCACTATATCTTTAAAAGATATAAATCTTACAGTGGGCAGCAATGGCAACCCTAATCCAAATGGTATTTTCGTAACCGATGCCGGATCTTCAGTCAGCTATGCTAGTGGGGTGATGAATACATCGGGAACCGCTATTCGCGTCCTCAACGGTGGGGCCGTTTCAGCGTCCGGCTCTACCGAATTAACCACTACCCTGAATCAAGCCCAGGGCATTTCCGTTGATGGTCCTGCGAGCAGCGGCACATTCAATGGTTCGACCTCTATAACAACCTCTGGAGCCGAAGCACATGGCGCTGGTGCAGGCAATCAAGGCACCATCAAATTACTAGGCGGGGGCGCCATAAATACTGCAGGTCAGCAGGCCTATGGACTTTTCGCTGACGCGGCAGGCTCTCAGATCACTATGCAAGGTGGATCGATCAACACAACTGGCCTGCAGGGCAGTGGCGTTCTCGCACAAAACGCCGGGCAGGCTGCCCTGGTCGGCACTAGTGTGACCACCCAGGGAGATGCCGCACAGGGCCTGCAGGCCTTGAGTGGCGGTACCGTAGATGCCACAGGCGTTTCAGTTCTCACCAGCGGGGGTAGCTCGCGAGGCCTGTATTCAGATGGAGCAGGGAGCGCAATTCGCTTTTACGGCGGCACCGTCGCGACCAATAACACAAACTCTAATGGCATCTTCATTACCAATGAAGGCACTGTCGCCTTGCGGCGCGACACCAACGGAATCGGCAGCGTCATCAATACAGGCGGCGCCGCGCCAAGTGTGCTGATCGGATTCGGCAGCCCTACAGGAAGTGGTTCCTTCGATGCGGATGGAGCGACTGTCACAGCGGCAAACGGTAGCGCGATCTACGCGCAAGGATCTGGCAGTAGCGTACTGGTCAACGACAGCACCCTCAATGGTGCTACGGGCGCCGTTGCGCTCATCCAGGGCGCGAAAGCGACAGTCACTGACTCTGTTCTTAAAAGCTCCGCCGACTCCACAGGCCATGCCATTCAGGTTTCATCGGCATCTGCTTTTACAGGTACCGGCTTAGACATTTCCACCACGGGTCAGGGCGGCCGAGGAGTTTCAGCCACAGGCGTGGGTTCGACCGTCAGCCTCGGCTCGAGCAAAATCAGCACCACCGGTGAGAACGGCGCCTACGGACTGTTTGCCGAGGACAGCGCTAACGTCATCGCTACCGGCCTCGATATTAATACAACGGGCCTAAACTCCCACGGTGCTTTTGCCTTGACGGGCGCTGCCATCGATGTCTCCAACAGCACTGTCTTTACCTCGGGCGACAGCGCCAATGGTCTTGTGGCCAGTGGTGCTGGATCGGCCATTAAGGCGAACAATACAACCCTCAATACCAGCGGCCAGCAGGCCTATGGAGCGCTCGCTGACCAAGGAAAAATCGACATGGTCAACAGTACACTATTCACTACAGGCCAAAACTCAAACGCCATCAATGCTTTTAATTCTGGAATCGTCAATGTCACTGGTAGTAGCATCCTCACAAGTGGTCAAGGTTCAACAGGTATCAAAGTCCTTGACGACAGTGCCTTAGGGTCGACTGTAAATCTTTTCAGTACACAAGTACGCACCGAAGGCACGGATGCATGGGCCGCAGATGTAAAAGGCACTCTGAATATGCAGGGTGGTACCTTGAGCAGTGCATCGTACGGGGCAATGTTAGCCAGTGGCGATGCAACCATCAATTTAGAAAATAGCGCACAGGTTGTCGGAGGCAATGGCACGCTATTGTCTATTGCGAGCGAAAACAGTCTGGTTAACCTTACTCTGGACAATAATGTCTATGCACAAGGAAATATAACCTTTGCTAACCCTAGTAATGTTGATGCATTACTAAACTCTAGAACCAAGGTTTCCTTGCTGAACAGCTCAAGCTGGACAGGTAGTACTAATGCAATCGATTCATTGTCGCTTGACCTAACAAGCAAGTGGATGGTTACAGGTGACTCCAAGCTTAATCGCTTGGACAACTCAGGTAGCATTTACGTTGGGGGGGCTTTAGGTACCACTGTAACAGTCAACGATACGTATACGAGTAATGGTGGTTTATTGTCGTTAAAAACCCAACTCGGCAATGACTCTTCGCCGACTGATAAGCTCGTTGCAGGGAAAGTGGTTTTGGGAAGCGGCGCGACGCGTCTAGAGGTCAACAATGTCAATGGTTTGGGCGCACTGACAACGGGCGACGGTATTGAGGTGGTGCATGTTAATGATGCAAGCGCTTCTGCTGCAGGGGCCTTCGCCTTAGGTAATCGAGTTGCAGCAGGTGCGTATGAATATACATTGCAGCAGAATGGGCTAGCGGGTAGCGATGGTAATTGGTATTTGCGTTCCACGACGAACGTAACTCCTCCTGTAGTAGATCCGGTAACCCGTCCTAACTACCGGCCTGAAGTCCCCTTGAACATGGCGTTGCCTGCTCTCACTAACCGCTTTAGCCTAGCGATGCTGGGTACCTATCACGACCGTCGCGCTGAGTCGTCAGCCAATGAGAAGGATACAACCGTTAAACCAACTACCTGGGGCCGCGTGCTTGCTGAAAAAGGTAGCGCAGGTAAGTCTGGATATGGTGCCTTTATGGATCAAGGATCTTCCTATGACTACGACATTAAAGGCTTCCAGGTAGGGCAGGATCTCTATGGGGCGAAGAATCCCAATGGCACTACGGATGTCGCCGGTATTTATGTAGGACGGGGTGACATTTCAGGCAATGTGGATGCCGTTAACGGGGGGCGCGCTGGTTCAGCTTCAATGGACGCTACCTCGCTGGGCGCTTACTGGACGCGTAAAGGTGAAAACGGCTGGTATGTAGATTCGGTTCTGCAGGGAACGGTTTACAGCGATGTCAAAACTAATTCTGGAGAGGGTGAGAAGCTCAGAACCAAAGGCCGTGGCATGACTGCTTCGGTAGAGGGCGGTTATCCGATCGCCTTGGGTAACAATTGGGCTGTAGAACCTCAAGCGCAACTGATCTACCAGCAGATTTCGCTGGATCGTGACCAGGACACGTTTGGTAAAGTTAAGTTTGACGACACCAAAACAGGCTATGCGCGTGTCGGGTCACGTTTGACTAAGCAGCTGAACCTCAACAGCGATCAGCCTGCAACGGTGTGGGCTCGTGCCAACGTGTGGCAACAAATTGGCCCTGATAGCCGCACGACATTTACCAATTTGCAAGGCAGTAATGCTGTATCACTGGATACACGCTTAGGTGGGACTTGGGCCCAGATCGGTGTAGGTGTAACGGGTAAAGTTACAGAAAGCATTAGCGCGTTTGTTGGTACTGACTACAACCAAACAATGGGCAGTGGTGATGGGCACAGCATCAGCGGTCGAGTTGGGCTTGAGGTGACTTGGTA
>NZ_UYXQ01000209.1 GCF_900624995.1 Pseudomonas antarctica | reverse complement strand
ATGGTGCGAGAAGCGATCCTGATCTATAACCAGGAACGCCCACACCTGTCCTTAAAATACAAAACGCCCGATGCAGTGCATAGGGCGCTGGGGTGAAACAGGTGTAAACCTATTTCAGGACTAGACAGAGCGCTGTCTTGCGGGGCGAGTTCGGCTAACGGTTGTCGGGTTCTGTCCGAGCCGCTGGCGGCGTGCAGCAGCACCATCGCGGTATTGAGCAACAGATCAATCAGCGCCAGTTCACGGGTGGTCGAGTCATTGCTGTCCAGGCCCGCCAGATCCTGCTCCAGGCTGCTGACCAGCACCAGGAACCAGCCCACCAACATGGCCGGGCCGCACACCAGTGGCAGCAACAAGGTGTTGAACAGTAACCAGGCGCCCTCCATCACAATGGCCCAGCGGCTTTCACTGTTGGACACCGATTCGCGATCCGCCAGGTCAACCATGGCCCGCGCGGTGCTGCCGAATAAATGGCTGAGCAGCTTGCCGTTGATCTGTGATTGAAGCCATTCGCCGGCGCCTTCATCGACGGCCAGTGTCGCAGGTGCGGGTTTTTCAGGGATTGAAAACTCATCCCCAGACAGGAAGCGAATGATGTGCGGCTCTTTGAACCCGCCATTATCGTAGAGGGGGCGGGCTTTGTCGGGCAGCCAAGTCAATACGCTGTCTTGCAACGCACCGGGCGTGGCCAGTGCCTCCAGCAGCGCCTGGCGCGTCGGGTATTGAGACAGGGCTTGGGTATACAGCGGTCGATAAAGCAGGTGTGGGCCGATGCTCGCGTCTCGGGGTTCGATCACGAATATAGTGTTGACGGTATCGGGCGTAGCACCGGCTTTTCGGCACAGGCCCAGTGGGCGCAGAACGATCTCTTGGCCGTCTACGACCCTGTCAGTCGGGGTTTCGCCCATCAATGCCTTTACATACCGATAGCCGGTGGTGGTCACACCGTATTGCTGCCGGATCGCATATTCGAGTGCCAGCATCGGCAGCTGGACCTTGAGTTCGCGAGTAAACAACGTCTCCCGTTGGCGCGCGTCTCGGGTGTCGGACAGCAACAGGTCCTTGATTTTCTGCGGGTAGGCCGTGCCGATGTCGACGCGCTGGATCAAGCCTCGGCTGCCTAGCAGATAATCTTCATTCATCCAGCTCGGCAGCGTCCTGGCGCTGTTGGAGGAGAGCGTCAGGGTGCCTTTAGGCTTGCCGGAGAGATTCTTCAGGGCCAATTCAGTCAGCGACATCCGCACATGCTCGATAATGCCAGCACCGCCCGGGTAGCCAGCGGCCACGGCGAAGTCCAACACCAGATCGTCGGGATCGTAATCCTCGTGATCGGTTTGCATCTGTTTGCGCAATGCGTCGCGACTGAACGTCTGGATGTTATCAATGCCTTCATTGAAAGACCGGCCTGCGTTCTGTTTGATCACCCGCGCCATGTCCTGCAGATGGCGATGGTAGGCAAAGCGATCATCGGCATTGGCCTGTTTGAGCCACGCAGGCAATTGCGCGTTGACCTTGTGCAGGCGCGCAACGGGAGCCATGGGCGCTTGGGTAAAAAGAAGGGCTGGATCTGTGAGTTTTTCCAGGGCACGCCCGAGCGTGACTTCGTCTTGCCCCTGAAATGATACGGTTGCCAGGTCTTCAATCTGCTGATTGAGAATAAGCTCGGCCTGTTGTTCGAACACATTGTCTTCCGGCTCATTACGCCTCCAGGTGATGCTGTCGCACTGGAACTGACGCTGCATTCTGCTCCCCCAGGCGTCACCAAAAGCATCAATGCAGTCAAACGGCTCTACGGCCCCGGCCACACTGCACAGCAGGACCTGTGTATCACGCACCAGCAGTAGATCCGGCGTTAGCAGGCAGACTTCTTTACCGGCTTTGGAGAGCGTGGTTTCAATGAAATAGGCATACGTGGTGGGCTTGGAACGGGGCAGGCGCTCAAGGCGCCCCGGCCAGGCAGCGGTCACCGCCAGCATGTCCCGCTGTGTTTCGGTCAGGCTTGAGGGGCCTGCGGCCGCGGCGGTCATCTGGCCGTTGAGCCATTCGCTCAGCCATTGCCAGCGGCTGCTGCCGTGGCTATCGAGGGTGCTCCAGTAGTCAGCCAGGTCGTGCTGGAAATGCAGGTAAAGCGAGGCGGGCAATTCGTCGATGATCTGCGCGATAACCTGCATGTCGATGAGGGGCAGGGTGTCGGGTTTGAGGATTTTTGGGGGCTCCTGAGTGAGGAAATACGGCCGTTCGCGCCGAGCGCGCAGGTCAAGCAACTGTGGGTTCAGGATGTGGGCGACAGCGACTTCCATCAACAGTGTGTAGGTGTAATGGCCGGAAGGGTCCGGGCTGGCCAGCTTGACTGCACGCAAGTCCAGTTTCAGTGAGGGGTACTGCGCCAGGATGCGGCCGCGCAGGGCATTAAATACCACTGAATACAAGGCCGGGCGCGTGGCGAAACGGGCATGAACGGCCAGGGCGGGTAACGGGGCCAGGGCGGTGGGCCTGGGTGAAGTGGTTGGGGCGGGCATAACGAAGTCCTTTTTTGTGTGCACATTCGGTATTTAGGTCGCCGGCTCAATGATGGGTGAGCGGTCCGGCACAGCAAACCCCATCGGGTCGCTGTGGAAGCGGTAATGGGGTAGGTGCAGCAAGACAAAAAAATCGCCACATATGCACCACCGGGCGCGGCGAGCGCCGTGATGTTCTGTCACTCCATTTCAAAGGAGTGACACGATGGCCGATTCAATCCAGTCTTCTTCGCCCGTTCCGCCAACGAGCGATACACCCAAGGTCGTGAAGCTGACGGCCACCCAGAGCCTGCACGGCGATTTTCTGGAGCAGGCCAGCCCGCAGTGGCTGATTGACGCCACGCCGGCACGCAAACAGGCACTCAAGGAGGCTGGCACGGTGGCGCCCGCCTGGTTACAGAACGCTTCGCCTGAGCAGCGCAGCGCAGTGACCACCAGTTTGTTGGCCAGTTTTACCGCGCAAACCCAGCTGGATAAAACGATGGCCACCTTCCAGGACATCAATGACTTTGCGCGGCCCTTGCTGCTTAACGCCCTGAAGGACCAATACCAGGTGCAAGTCGATGTCGACAAAACCCTGCTCTGTTTGCGGCGTCCGCTGGCCGTCGGAGTTATCGAAATCGAGGTTTCGTCTTTTCAGTTCTTGAAGCTGTCAATGCTGGAGGCGGCCCTGCATAACGTTGAGGCCTACGAATGCAAGGAAGGCGCGTACCACAAAACGTCGGGTTTCATCGAGGCGACCGATAAGCCCGACACCTATCATTCAGTGGCGGTCAACGTGAGCGTCAGCCAGTTTCTGACCCTGTGCCGCAACCTGGACATCGGCGCCCAGTACCAGGCGTATTTGCAGGGCTTTTTCTACCCGGAGGAGGCAGCGGCGCAAATCACGCTGCGTGAGCACTTTATCGCCAGCCAGAAGGCCGCTGTTAAGGCGGCCGCTGAGCAGGCACTTGTGACGGGGGATATTGAACCTGCCGATCACCGGATGATTTTGTCGGTGATCAATGGCGAAATTCACCCCAGGCTGGGTGACAAGCAAGTCTGGTTCAGAACCTTGAGCCTGATGAAACTCAGAATGACTGGCTGCATGGCCTTCGTCATCTGCAAAAAATACACCTACCCCGATGAGTTGATTCTTTACATCCCCCAGGACCCTGTGCGCCCACTCAAGCGCTACCGTTGGTCGCAGATGGCAGACGAGTTCAAGCGCCTGTTCACTGCCCGCGATAGCGCCACGCCCGCTGACGCCAAACCAACGCCTTACCAGGTGTTTTTCAGCCGGTTCGTGCCTTATGAGAAGAGAGCCTATTACTTTAGCCAGTTCACCCAGAAGGCCGCCGACTCACCGACCGATATCTGGCGATCGCCGTGGAAAAAAATCCTCGACTTCACCACGCCGCATTTCATTACCGGTATCAAGGAACTCCCTCCCGAGGCACCGGCGAAACTGGAGCCCAAGAGCGATCCGTACCTTGCCCCCTCGACACTGCAGCGTCGCGGGCATGGCATTTGGGCTGCCAATATTGACCCTTGGAAGTACTTCT
This sequence comes from Pseudomonas antarctica, assembly GCF_900624995.1. Lineage (GTDB taxonomy): Bacteria > Pseudomonadota > Gammaproteobacteria > Pseudomonadales > Pseudomonadaceae > Aquipseudomonas > Aquipseudomonas antarctica. The sequence goes on along the minus strand of NZ_UYXQ01000209.1, from coordinate 257 downwards.
ACGAGCAACACCGGGAGCAGGTCATCGCCGACGCCCGTGCTCACGCGGTGCCCACAGCGGATGTCGACGCGCGTGCGCGCGACGAAAAGCTTGCGCACCTGCTGGAGGTAGGCATGCTGGGGTTGAACATGGTCTCGATGTTTGTCCCGGTGCTGGGCGAGGTCATGATGGTGGTGATGGCCGGGCAGTTGTTGTACGAAACGCTTGAGGGCGCTATCGAGTGGGACGAGGGCGACCTGCAGGAGGCCCAGGAGCCC
>NZ_UYXQ01000208.1 GCF_900624995.1 Pseudomonas antarctica | reverse complement strand
TACCGAAGTTCAGGTGCATCGACTCGTCGCGCAGGATGTACTGGAACTGCTCGGCGACGCCGGTCATTTTGTTGCGGCGGCCCATGGACAGGATCTGGGTGAAGCCGCAGTAGAAGAAGATGCCTTCCAGGACGCAGTAGTAGGCGACCAGGTTGCGCAGCAGTTCTTTGTCGGTGTCGACGGTGCCGGTTTCGAACTTCGGATCGGAGATCGAGCGGGTGTACTTGAGGCCCCAGGCGGCTTTTTTAGCCACCGATGGGATCTCGTGGTACATGTTGAAGATCTCGCCTTCATCCATGGCCAACGATTCGATGCAGTACTGGTAGGCGTGGGTGTGGATCGCTTCTTCGAAGGCCTGGCGCAGGATGTACTGGCGGCACTCCGGGTTGGTGATCAGGCGGTACACGGCCAGCACCAGGTTGTTGGCGACCAACGAGTCGGCGGTGGAGAAGAAGCCGAGGTTGCGCATGACGATGCGGCGCTCGTCGTCGGTCAGGCCTTCGGGGGTTTTCCACAGGGCGATGTCGGCGGTCATGTTGACCTCTTGCGGCATCCAGTGGTTGGCGCAGCCGTCGAGGTACTTCTGCCAGGCCCAGTCGTACTTGAAGGGCACGAGTTGGTTGAGGTCGGCGCGGCAGTTGATCATGCGGTTTTCGTCAACGGCGACGCGGGCGGCGGAGCCTTCCAGCTCGGCGAGGCCTTCGGCGACGTCGAGCTTGTCCAGGGCAGCCTTGGCGCGCACGATGGCGGCGGAGTCACTGGCGGTGACGGCGCGGGCTTCGATGGCGGCGGCAGCGCCGGCACCGTCGAGGCGGTCCATGTTGGCTTCGGTGGCGTGGCCGGCGTTGGCGCCTTTAGCAACTACTTCGCCGTCTTCTTCTTTGTCGAATTCGTCCCAGCTCAGCATGACGTGTCGTCTCCTGCGTGAGGGCTCAAGGGTGCCCGTGTGAAACCGGATGGTTGGGTGTTCACACGGCCCTCGGGCCGCGGTGGATCTTAAGGAATCGTTTGTTGCAACCGCTAGCGCAGGCATTAAACGCAATTGGGTGAACGGGTGCTCTGCGTGAGGCTTGAGGGGCGGAGCGACAGGTGCATGCTCCTGCGGAGGCCTCAGGTCTGGCTCTTCATCCCAGTGTAAAGGAATATTGCAGGCCCGATTTACCCGCGCATTATAAGGAAAAATTTGTCTTTGTGTTGCGGCGGATGGTCACGATGGAGGGCCAAAATGGTGTGGTTTTCGGTCAAGGCGTGTGTTTGCAAGGCTTTGCTGGGCTAGGATTTTTTTGACGGGCGGCGGGATGTTTTTTGTAGGGCGGGGGAGTTGGGCTTCTGGGGAGTAAAAATGCTGGGAAGGGTGCAGGGTTTTGAGGTGTTGGTGTGGCGGGTATCGCTTTCGCGAGCAAGCCCGCTCCCACATTTGGACCCTGGTGTGTCAGCTGGCTCTTTGCCGCAAGAACGATTTCTTGCGGCGAATAAGATCAGGGGTTAATGCCTTTATAAGAAGTTGTTATCCGTTAGAGCAACCATTGCCCATTACTTGGTAATTAAGAATATGGCGTTGACCGTGTGAGTCTTCATATTCCATCTTTACCGGTACGACTTGGCAGACGTTAGGGATGTCGCTCATGGACAGTACTTTGGCCACATCCAAGTGTGTGCTGTAGGTGTAATCTTCAACAATCGGGGCGTTCTGCCCGGCCAGCTCAGTCGGGGCTTCGTCGGCCAGGGCGGCGGTAGCGCACACGCTGCTGAGGGCCATCACTGCTAAAGCTTTCATTTCTCTTTTTACCTTCTTCTGGGCGAAAGGGGTCACGGGGCCCTTATAAGGCCGCGTGTGTAACTTAGGGTGGGTGAGTTCGGATTAACGTTGCCTTCGTGGGGGCTGTTACGGTGTTAATCACAGTGCCGTGTTGGCGGAGCTGATTTTAGGCGTGCGGGTTATATTCATATACCCGTGCTTTTGATAAACACTATTGGCGGTTTTTGTAACAATCCCGTGGTAAAGGTTTTTTCATGCAGCGCCAAAGCCACGCAGGCCGCGGGCCAGAGCCATAAATGGGGATAGCTGGGTATTTTGTAGGGTCTTGTTACTACCATCGTCGAATGGTTCTATAGGCCCACCCCGGCTACAACAGGGGCCATACAACAACAACTATGTCACCGAGGTAAGAAAGATGAGTGCGGCTTCCCTGTACCCCGTTCGCCCCGAAGTAGCAGCCAACACGCTGACCGACGAGGCGACCTACAAGGCCATGTACCAGCAGTCGGTGGTCAACCCCGATGGTTTCTGGCGTGAGCAAGCCAAGCGCCTTGACTGGGTCAAGCCTTTCACCGCGGTCAAGCAGACCTCTTTCGACGACCACCATGTCGACATCAAATGGTTTGCCGATGGCACCCTGAACGTTTCCTACAACTGCCTGGACCGTCACCTCGCCGAGCGTGGCGATCAGGCGGCGATCATCTGGGAGGGCGATGACCCTTCCGAAAGCCGCACCATCACTTACCGCGAGCTGCATGAAGAAGTCTGCAAGTTCGCCAACGCCCTGCGCGGCCAGGATGTGCATCGCGGCGACGTGGTGACTATCTATATGCCGATGATCCCCGAGGCCGTGGTCGCCATGTTGGCCTGTACCCGCATCGGTGCGATTCACTCCGTGGTGTTCGGCGGTTTCTCGCCTGAGGCCCTGGCCGGTCGCATTATCGACTGTAAGTCGAAGGTGGTAATCACCGCCGACGAAGGCATTCGCGCGGGTAAGAAAATTCCGCTGAAGGCCAACGTCGATGACGCGCTGACCAACCCGGAAACCAGCAGCATCCAGAAAGTCATCGTGTGCAAGCGCACCAATGGCAGCATCAAGTGGAACCAGCACCGGGACATCTGGTACGAAGACCTGATGAAAGTGGCGGGCACCGTGTGTGCGCCCAAAGAAATGGGCGCCGAAGAAGCGCTGTTCATCCTCTACACCTCCGGTTCCACCGGCAAGCCTAAAGGCGTGCAGCACACCACTGGCGGCTACCTGCTCTACGCAGCCCTGACCCACGAGCGTGTGTTTGACTACCGCCCGGGCGAAATCTACTGGTGCACCGCCGACGTCGGCTGGGTTACCGGCCACACCTATATTGTCTACGGCCCACTGGCCAATGGCGCGACCACGCTGTTGTTTGAAGGCGTGCCGAACTACCCGGACATCACCCGTGTCGGCAAGATCGTCGACAAGCACAAGGTCAATATCCTCTACACCGCGCCCACTGCGATCCGCGCGATGATGGCTTCGGGCACCGCTGCTTGCGAAGGCGTGGATGGCAGCAGCTTGCGCCTGCTCGGTTCGGTGGGTGAGCCGATTAACCCGGAAGCTTGGGACTGGTACTACAAGAACGTCGGCCAATCCCGTTGCCCGATCGTCGACACTTGGTGGCAGACCGAAACCGGCGCCACCCTGATGAGCCCACTGCCGGGCGCTCACGCCCTTAAGCCGGGCTCGGCTGCACGGCCGTTCTTCGGCGTGGTGCCGGCACTTGTGGACAACCTGGGCAACATCATCGAGGGCGCTGCCGAAGGCAACCTGGTGATCCTCGATTCGTGGCCAGGCCAGGCGCGCACGCTGTACGGCGACCATGACCGTTTCGTCGATACCTACTTCAAGACCTTCCGTGGCATGTATTTCACGGGTGACGGCGCGCGTCGCGATGAAGATGGCTACTGGTGGATCACGGGCCGTGTGGATGACGTGCTGAACGTGTCCGGCCACCGTATGGGCACCGCCGAGATTGAAAGCGCCATGGTTGCCCACCCGAAAGTCGCCGAAGCGGCGGTGGTGGGTGTGCCGCATGACATCAAGGGCCAGGGCATCTATGTGTATGTCACGCTCAAGAATGGCGAAGAGCCGAATGAAGCGCTGCGCCTGGAGCTGAAAAACTGGGTGCGCAAAGAGATCGGGCCGATTGCTTCGCCGGATGTGATCCAGTGGGCGCCGGGCTTGCCGAAGACGCGCTCGGGGAAAATCATGCGCAGGATCTTGCGCAAGATCGCCACGGCTGAGTATGACGGGTTGGGCGATATCTCCACGTTGGCCGATCCGGGTGTGGTGGCGCACTTGATTGAAACGCACAAGACCATGAACGTCGCGTAAGGCGAGCTGCGTGGTACAAAGCCTCATTCGGCGTGAGCCGGGTGGGGCTTTTTTGTGGGTTCTGAAAACCGATGCAAATCACCTGTGGGAGCGGGCTTGCTCGCGAATGCGGTGGGTCAGCTATCCATCTGCTAACTGATACACCGCATTCGCGAGCAAGCCCAGACTGGAAGGACGGCGGGGAGGGAAAGAAGGTTAGCATGAGGGTTAGTCTAGGGGGGTGCCGGAGACTTGAAAAAACACACACAAAGAAGTAACAGATGTAC
>NZ_UYXQ01000207.1 GCF_900624995.1 Pseudomonas antarctica | reverse complement strand
CGCCCAAATGCCTGACATCAAGGTTTCCAATTCGCCCACAGGCGCTTCATAAGCCCGACTGACCACTGCATCCAACCCAGGTTCGGGCAGTGCCTTACGGTCGAGCTTACCGGCAGGGTTAAGCGGCAACACATCAAGCTGCACAAAGGCCGCTGGCACCATATATTGCGGCAATTGCTCCAGCACATAGGCGCGCAAGGCGTCCAGGCTCGGCGCTTGCCCGCGAAGGGTGAAGTACGCCACCAAACGCTCATCACGAATCAGCACCGCCACTTCACGCAATGCCGGATGCGCGGCAAGGCGTGACTCGATTTCACCCAACTCCAGCCGCACACCGCGCAGCTTCACCTGGAAATCATTGCGTCCCAGAAACTCCAAGTTGCCATCGGGCAAGTAACGCACCAGGTCGCCCGTGCGGTACAACCGATCCCCCGCAACAAACGGGCTGTCAATAAAGCGCTCAGCGGTCATCTGCTCCAACCCCAAATAACCCCGAGCAACGCCGACACCGCCGATGTGCAGTTGGCCGCTGACGCCCATCGGTACCGGCGCATCCTGTTCATCCAACACATACAGGCGCGCGTTGTTAATCGCCCGGCCAATCGGCAGTTGCACCGCAGGCACAGGATCGCCGGGTTCCAGGGTCCAGGCGCTGCTGTCCACCGTGGCTTCGGTGGGGCCGTAGACGTTGTGCAAACGCACCTTGGGCAAGCGCGCCTGCACGCCACGGGCCAGGGCTTGGGTGAGTTCGCCGCCGCCGCACAGTACGTCAGTGAGGCTGGTGCACAAGGCCGATTCTTCCAGTTCGAGGAACTGCTGCAACATCGCCGGCACGAACTGGATCACCGTGATCTGCTGCTCGCCAATCACTTGCGCCAGGTAAGCCGGTTCACGATGGCCATCCGGCCGTGCGAGGACCAGACGCATACCATTGGTCAGCGGCCAGAACAGTTCCCAGACCGAGCCGTCGAAACTGAAGGGCGCGCGTTGCAACAAGGCGCCGCCTTCGGCGTTGGGGCACAGCTGGGAGGCCCAGTGCATCAGGTTGCTCAGGCCACGATGTTCGACCATCACGCCCTTGGGTGTACCGGTGGAGCCCGAGGTGTACATCACGTAGGCCAGGTTGGCGACGCTCAATCCCGGCACCAGCGGGTTGCCGGTCGGCGCCTGGCTCCAGGCGCTGCGGTCGAAGTCGATCAGCGGGATTGACACCTCGCCCGCAAGGTCGCGGGTCGCGGCGTGCACCAGCAGTGCTACCGGCTGGCTGTCGTTGAGCATGTAGGCCAGGCGCTCACGCGGGTAGCCAGGGTCGAGCGGCACATAGGCACCGCCCGCCTTGAGAATCGCCAGCAAGCCCACGACCAAATCCAGCCCACGTTCGACACACAATGCCACCCGCGAATCCGGCTGCACCCCGTGCTCACGCAGGTGGAAGGCCAGCTGATTCGCGCGTTCGTTGAGCTCGCGGTAGGTCAATTGCTGCTCGCCAGCTTGCACCGCGATGGCATTCGGAATGTGCCGCACGCGGGCTTCGAACAGTGCTTGCACGGTGAGGGTGTCAGGGTAGCTGGCTTCGGTGGTATTGAAGTCCACCAATAATTTTTGCAGCTCGCTGGCGGGCAGTACCTGCACCGTGCGCAATGAGGTGCCTGGCGCGTGTTCAAGTGCGTGTGCCAGGCCATGCAAGACCGTATCGACGTAGCCCAACAATCGCTCGGCCCCGACCTTGCGCGGCGCCTGGACGTTGAGACGAAAGCCGCTGGCAATGTCATCGACCGTGAGCGTCAACGGGTAACTGAGGATGTCTTCACTGCTGAGCAAGGCGATGCCCGGCACCAGGTTCAAGCCTGTGTCAGCACAAGTGTGACGGTAGTTGAGCAGGCTGTTGAACAGCGGCGACACACTGCTGCAGCGCTGGGCCAGTGCGAGCGCGGCCTGTTCATGGGCGAGCAAGGCATTGAGTTGAGTCTGGGTGTCGTTGAGTGCATCAAGCACGGTTTGCCCGGCCAGGCGCACGCGTAACGGCAAGGTATTGATGAACATCCCCAGGGCGCGGTCGGCACCCTCGCCCGCCTGCAAACGGCCAAGCAGCACGGTGGCGAACACCACGTCATCGCGGCCCGCGACACAGCTGAGCACGTGTGCCCAAGCCAGATGGAACAGGCTGGCGGCACTGACGCCAAGGGCGCGTGCCTGCTCCCGCAAGCGCTGGTTGAGGGCATCGGTGAGTGGCTGTTCGAACGCTTCGATTTCAGCGTGATCCGCCTGGCGCTCCTGCAAGCCGAACGCCAAGGTCGGCTCGTCGACGCCCGCCAGACACTCACGAAAGAATGCCTCGTGCGCAGCCTGGCGCGCGGACGAACGAGCGTGCGCGACCACATTGCGATATGGCACCGGCACGGGCAGTTGCGCCTGTTGGCCGAGCAGGTGGGCGCGAATTTCATCCACCAGCACGGTGGTCGAGGTAGCGTCGTTGACCAGGTGATGGAAGCGTAATCTGGCGACCCAGCGCCTGTTGTGCGGTTCCTCAGCGTAGTCCAGGGCCATCAACGGCGCCTGGCGCAAATCCAGCGGCGCTGCCGGTTCGCGCAGCGGTTCAACGCGCAACTGCGCTTCGCGCCACACCACTTGCATCGGCTGCTCAAGGGCATCCCACACCAGGCTGGTGCGCAGGATATCGTGACGGTTGATCACCTGTTGCAAGGCCTGGGCAAACGCATCCAACTGCTCGCGGCTTGAACAACTGAACATCGCGTGTTGCTGGTACGGATCGCGTTCATCGGTGAGGTGGTGATAAAGCAAACCTTCCTGCAACGGCGCCAGCGGGTAGATTTCCTGCACATTGGCAGCACCTCCCGGGATACCGGCGACGATGCTGTCCAGGCTGGGCTGATCGAGCTCAGCCAACGCGAGACTATCGGGCGTAATGTGAGTGCAACCCCGCGGTATTCGATTGGCTGGCACCTGCTCTTCGTTGCCGACACTGGCGGCTGCCAGCGCCGCGAGGGTCGGCTGGCCGAACAACACCTGCACGTCAGCGCGCAACCCGGCATCACGCATGCGCTGCACCAGTTGTACGGCGAGCAGCGAGTGCCCGCCCAGCTCGAAGAAATGGTCGTGGCGCCCCACCTGCTGAACCTGCAGCAGCTCGGTCCAGATCTGTGCCAGAGTGGTTTCAACACCCTCGTGCGGCGCCTCGAACAGGCGGGTAACGAACGCCGCTTGCGTGGGTGCAGGCAAGGCCTTGCGATCGAGCTTGCCATTGGCGGTGAGGGGTAAACCGTCCAGCCGCACATAAGCCACCGGCACCATGTAATCCGGCAATGACGCTTGCAGATGGCCGCGCAGCGATTCGCTATCGACACTGTGCTGCTCGACAAACCAGGCCAGCAATTGCCCTTCGCGACACTGCACAACGGCTTCCTTGATCGCCGGATGGGTGGCCAGCGCGGATTCGATTTCCCCCAGTTCAATACGCACGCCACGGATTTTCACCTGGTCGTCATTGCGGCCCAGGTATTGCAGATTGCCGTCGGGCAGCCAGCGTGCCAGATCGCCGGTGCGGTACATGCGCCCCTGGGTAAAGGGATCGTCGAGAAAACGTTCCACGGTCAATGCTGGGCGGTTCAGATAACCGCGCGCCACGCCCTTGCCACCGACGTACAACTCCCCTGCCACACCGATGGGCACCGGGCGCTGTTGCTCATCCAGCAAGTAAACCGTCGCATTGGCGATAGGCCCGCCGATGTGCAGCGGCTGGCCCACTTCGACACGTCCGGAGGTGGCGACCACGGTGGCTTCAGTGGGGCCGTAATTGTTGATGACGTCGAAGGTCTGCGCGCGAGTAAAGCTGCGCAGGCGGTCACCGCCGATCAGCAAGGTGTGCAGGGTCGGGTGTTCGAGGCGTTGGCTGAAGGCGTACTCGGCCACCGGTGTCGGCAGGAAGCACACCTGCAACGGCTGCGCGCGCCACCAGCTCAGCAGCGCGTCAATGTCTTGCGCGTCATCCTGCGTGGGCGGCAAGTGCAGTGTCGCGCCCACGCACAGCGCCGGCCAGACTTCCCAGGCCATCGCATCAAAACCAAACCCGGCAACGCTGGCGGTGTGGCTGCCCGCCTGCAGGTTGAAGGCCTTGCAGTGCCAGTCCACCAGGTTCGACACGGTGTGGTGCTCAACCATCACCCCCTTGGGCTGCCCGGTGGAGCCTGAGGTGTAAATCACATAAGCGAGGTTCGATGGCGTGACCGCTACACGCGGGCTGCCACCGAGGTGAGCGGTCGGGTTGTCGAGCCGGATCACCGGTACGTCGAGTGCAGGCAGGCGATGCAACAGATCCTGCTGAGTCAGCACCGCCACGGGTGCACAGTCGTGCAACAGGTAGTTCAGGCGGTCGGCAGGATGGGCCGGGGT
>NZ_UYXQ01000206.1 GCF_900624995.1 Pseudomonas antarctica | reverse complement strand
CTCGGATCCGGCCGCTGGTGACTTCCAGGATATGGAAGAAATTCCGCCCGGCAGGTACAACTTGGTAAAGAACGGAATTGGAGTACCCGTTGGGGCCAGGCAAGCAGTAGTATTGGCGCTCGTCTTGGCATGATGAACGAGTGCGCGAAGACGTAGCGTGGTGTTGAGCTGGTTGCATGGTCGGCTCCTGTCGATCGGTCTTTGTTGATACTCCAGCAGCGTTTCGGGTGGTTTTAGCCCGCCTTGCTGTTTTAGTATTGTCGTTGGCAGTCAATGCCTGGTTCCGTACCAAGTATTTTGATATGTGTAGGTTGTCGGAAACTGCGTTTTTAATTGAGTTATTCTCTGAAGCTGGTCGGCCCGTGTTCTCGGGCTGTTGAACCTGTGATTTCCTGTCGCACCTGATGACCCGCATAAGGTCTATCGAGCATGTCTGTACGAGTCTTACGGCGCGGCAGCAGCAGGATCTCTTCAGGTTTTTAACGAATGTGTGATCGTGCCCCAGGGCCGTTTTTTTGTGCTGCCCGCTCCGGCGGTCAGCCGTCTTTTTGATGTGGGGGCGTTTCCTTGGCAGTCAGTAATCTGGATATGCACGCGTTATTCGTGCTGGGTGATTTGCGCGCAAAGTTGGTCAAGCAGTTTCAATCCCGTTTCGTTTACATCACTGAACAGACGCCGGAAGGCATCTATATTGCCGAAATCGACACCGAATCGGCGATGGTGGTGGATGACAAGCAGCGCCTGGAACTCAAGGTCGGCTACCATTTTCGCGCAGCGGTGTTGCCGAGTCGCGAAGGTGGCAAGTTCGAATTGAAGTTCCGTGACATCAAGTTGACGGTGTACGGCCTGGGCGATTACGCCTTTGTTTCTTCGGCCGAAGGCCAGGGCATCGTGTTCAAGGAAGGCCACAGTGTGATGCTGGTGTTTGCCGCTAACGAACAATTGCAGGAAGGCCTGACCAAGACCCTCAAAGCCGTGACTGGTAAGGCCGCCAAGTGGCGCAAGGGTGAGCTGGTGACATTCAAGGCCAGTGAGTAGTCGATAAACCTCACGTGTATTCTTGCTCTGTCGGAACCTCTACTACAGTTGAGTTGACTTAACTATTCAGAGGCTTCGCGCATTGGCAGCAAAGCCGTCCGCTATGGCTGCGAAAAACGCGAGGTGCAAAGGCATGAAAGGATTGAGAACCCTGTTGGCGGCGTCACTTACGGCCTTGAGCCTGTCAGTGGCTTCAGTGCCGGTATCGGCTGCGCAGGCGCCGGTGCATTTCGCCGACTTGAACTGGGAAAGCGGTAGCCTGATCACTGAAGTACTGCGCTTTATCGTCGAGAAGGGTTATGACCTGCCCACCGACACCTTGCCCGGCACCACCATCACGCTGGAAACCGCCCTGGCAAAAAATGACATCCAGGTGATCGGCGAAGAATGGGCCGGCCGCAGCCCGGTCTGGATCAAAGCCGAGGCCGAAGGCAAGGTGGTGGGCTTGGGCGATACGGTCAAGGGCGCTACCGAAGGTTGGTGGGTGCCTGAATATGTGGTCAAGGGCGACCCCGCCAAAGGCCTCAAACCGCTGGCGCCGGACCTCAAGAGCGTGAAGGACTTGGCGCGTTACAAGGACGTGTTCAAGGATCCGGAATCCCCAGGCAAGGGGCGCTTTCTCAACAGCCCGATCGGCTGGACCTCGGAAGTGGTCAACAAACAGAAACTCAAGGCTTACGGCCTTGACGACAGTTATGTGAACTTTCGCAGCGGCTCGGGCGCAGCCCTGGATGCTGAGATCGCATCGTCGATCCGCCGGGGCAAGCCGGTGTTGTTCTACTACTGGTCGCCGACGCCCTTGATGGGACGTTACAAGTTGATCCAGCTGGAAGAGCCACCGTTTGACGCTGATGCCTGGAAAACCCTGACCGACGCGGATAACCCCAACCCCAGGTCGACACGGTCGTTGGCGTCCAAGTTGAGCATTGGTGTGTCGACGCCGTTCCAGCAGGAGCACCCGCAGATCGCCGACTTCTTCACCAAGGTTCAGTTTCCAATCGAGCCGCTGAACAAGGCCTTGGCGACGATGAGCGAGAATCACACGGGGCCACGGGAAGTGGCCCAGGCGTTTCTCAAGGAGCATCCTGAGGTGTGGAAGGCGTGGTTGACGGCGGACGTGGCGCAGAAGGTTGAGGCGAGCTTGCGCTAACGCTGTATGCAAAACCCTATCGGAGCTGGGTTTACCCGCGATGGTGGTGCGTCAGTCATGTAGGTGTTGACTGTCACAGCGTCATCGCGGGTAAGCCCGGCTCCCACAGTTGATTGCATTGCAGGCTTAGAACTTGGTTTGAATCGCCACCTCGAAGGTCCTTGGCGACCCCAGGTAATACGCTGGCGACACATGCGCAAACTCGGCATACACCTCATTCGTCAGGTTACGCACGCGGCCGGTCACCGAGGTATGCGAGTCGAACTTGTAGCGCAGAAACGTTCCGAACAGCGTATAGGCCGGCACCGTCAGGGTGTTGGCATTATCCGCATATACTTGGGCGACATACCGCGCATCCACGCCGCCCTGCCAATCTTGCGTGAAGTCATAGGTCAGCCATAGGTTGCCTACACGCTTGGGCACGTTGGTCGGTGTATTGCCCTTACGCGAGACCACAGCGCCGCTGGCGATTTTCTCATTGAAGTCGTCGTATTCGGCATCCACCCAGGCGAAGTTACCTTCCGCCAACAGTCTCGGGGTGATGCGCAATGAGCTGGCCAACTCGATACCCTTGGACGACTGCGCGCCCACCGGGATGCTGTTGTTCGGGTCCTGCGGGTCGGTGACGGCGAAATCCTTGCGCTCGATCTTGTAGGCCGCGACCGTGGCCGAACCGCGACCGTTCAGGTAGTCGAATTTGCTGCCTACTTCCCACTGTTTACCGGTCGATACGTCGAACACTTGAGTGGTGGTCGATGGCTGCTCGGCCGCTGTGCTGTATTGCACATACACATTAGCCGAGGGGATGAACTGGTAGGTCAGGCCGACACGCCCGGTTAGCGGTTCCCAGCGGCGCTTGAAGTGGCGTGGGTTTTTGCTGTCGTTGGTTACGTCCAGGTCGATAGCGTCGTAACGCAGGCCGGTGAGCAGTGACAACTTATCGGTAAGGCCAAGGCGATTTTCCACGAAAAAGGCTTTGGTGGTGACTTCGTTGGTCTTGTCCTTAACAAACCCGGGTTTAGTACCGGGGATGTCATAGAAGTGCCCAGGGGCGTAGTTGTTCGGGTCTACAGTGTTATTGCCCGGTTTGTTCAGCGGATAACTGGTGGTGCTGTTGACCTTGTACTCAAAGCCTGCGGACCAAGTGGTGGACAGGCCGAAGAACCTGTCGTCATGGCGCAGTTCGAACTGGTTGCCGTTCTGTTCACCTTGATGGCGCACTTGGTAAGCCGTCGAGCGGTTCACTGCGCTGTTATCAGCGTTGTACTGATAGGTTTCCAGGTTGCGGTAATCGCGCTGGCTGTCCAAGTGATAGAAGGTGTTCTTCAGCGTGGTGCTGTCGTTGATTCGATAGTCGATGATCGAACGTACCCAGACCGTGCGCTGTTCATACCGACCATCGGCCACGTTGTAGTTGTTGAAGCGGTTGTGCCGGTCGATCTTCAACTCGCCTGCCTTGGGGTTGAGCACCGGAGTGCCCCAGTACGGGCTGTCTTCATGTTCGTCCTGGTATTCCAGTGCCAGGGTGTGGGACAGGTCGAGGGTCAGGTCACTGAGCAGCGAAAACGCCAGGCTCCAGGCTTCACGCTGGTCGCGGTCGATGTAGCTGTGGTTGGTGTTGCGGCTCACGTCCAGGCGCGCGTAATGCTGCACCTCAGCACCCGGTTCGGTCAGCGCGTGGTTGAGGCCCAAGGCCATGCCGGCGGTGTCGTAGCTACCGTAGGTGAGCTGGCCTTCTGCAGCTTGTTCCTCGCGAGTGGCCAACTTCGTCACGTAATTCAGCGAGCCGCCCACGGAGCCGGCGCCGTTGATCAAGGAGGAGGGGCCGCCGACCAGTTCAACCCGGTCATAGATCCACGCATCCACCGGCCGGGCGAGGCCGGTGGCGACGTTGATGCCGTTGAACATTTGGGTGATCTGGCTGCTGGTAAACCCACGGTAGGACACAAAACCGCCAAACCCCGGCGGCGCGCTGGCGTTGACGCCGGGCAAGGTATTGGCCGCATCGCGGAAGGTCTTCGCGCCATGGCGCTCGATATCGTTACGAGTGGCGATGGCCACCGACGCCGGGGTTTCCCGTACGCTCAGGCCCAGGCGCGACGCCATGCCGCTGGATTGATCCAGGGTCAGGCCCGGTTCGGCGGTTTGTTCGCCATCGATGGTGGATGGCGCCAACTCGAGCGCCCAGCCACAGACAGGCAGGCAGCCGAACAGGCCCGCCAACAGGGGTAAATGTT
>NZ_UYXQ01000205.1 GCF_900624995.1 Pseudomonas antarctica | reverse complement strand
GACCCGAGGGCACTTCCCAACGGACGATGCTGCAACAAAATTAATCTGGTTGGGATTGCGAAATATCACTGCTAACTGGGGCAAACCGGCACATGACTGGAAGAGTGCGATGAACCAATTTGCGATTCTGTACGGAGATCGATTTATCAGGCCTACCTGGTAAAACTAAGGCCTGCCTGTCGGCAGGCCGTTACCGGCCCGCACACAAAAAATCTGACACTCTCGCAAGCCTCCCTCCACAGCGGTAACCGAGTTCAGCTTCCACCACCAGGTCGGCTGTCAGGCCGAAACCAATAGCCGTCATTACCCAAATAACGGCTATACACTCACCCCTCCAGGCAGAAAAAAGCCCGCGGGAGGGCGGGCAGAAGAGACACTTCTTAAAAATGAGCCTGCCAACTATAGGCAGCGCACTGCCCCTTCACAGTGAAACTAAATTCATTCGACGACAGGTAACGCCCTCTTCTTGGACTTGGCCTCAGCCGCCAGGCATTCCAGGGCAAACTGCTCGGTGTAGGTCATCTGGATCGGCGTACTTTCGCCTTTCACCGTACGCTCGCCATCGAGAATATAGCGGATACGCTTGTCAGTGACGCCGATACGCTTGGCGATCCACGTGGGCGTCTGGCCAATGCGGCTGATCAGCTTGTCGGCGTAGTCAGTGGAAGGGTTGTAGCGTTCTGCATTGGGGGTCATCGGTTTTCCAGCTGCAAGCGAGGCCGTAAGTAGGCGACAGGGTGGCGTAATAATCCTTGGGTGTCGCCTGCTAATGGTAGAGTCGCGGTTTTTCCAAGGAGGCAATGGCATGCGAAAGGTGGTAATTGGCGCATTGGTGGTGGCAGCACTGTCCGGTTGCGCGGGCTCGAAGATGAAAGAGGCGCGCACCGGCACGCCCTACAAGACCCTGGCTTCGCAAAAAGCCCCACTGGTGGTTGCCCAATGCATCCAGTTCGGCTGGCAGGACGAAGCCGTGTTCGGCGTTGACGCTGGCGGCTTCAAGGAACCCATCGAAGCAGGCGGTTACACGGTGTACACCACCGGTGGTGACTACTTTGTCGACGTGCGCAGCACAGGCGCCGGCTCTACCGTCAATTACTTCGCGAGTGAAGACTCAATGCCGGCTAAACGACGCCTGGCCGCACTCGCGACCTGCCTGTAATCCGTTGCCTTAGTGTTTTTCGGAAATGCCCGGCGGGACAGCCGCCGGACATTGGCTTATGATTCTCCCGCTCGCTCGACGTGCTGGCTCTTTACCGGTACACGGACGTCGAGGCCGAAACGTCGGGCGGGCTTCTTTTCTTCCTTATCGCGGCATGTAACCCAAATGCCAGCGCCGGGGAATCTTCAGCGACACCACGCCCAATAAAGCGGCCAATACGCCACTGGCCAGCAGCGCCTTCAGCCCCAGTTGTTGCTCCAGCAGCGCGCCGATGACCGCGCCGACAAACATCCCCACCCACGGGATCAACTGCACCCGCCAGCCATTGCGCCGTTCTCCGAGCATCCAGCGCCCGAGCCCACGACCAAAGCGTGATAACGCTCCCGTCACGTACGTCAGGCCCACCGGCAAACCGTTGACCTCTTCCACGGCCGCATTGAGCATGCCCATGGCAATAATTGCCGCCAGCAACGCCGGCAAGGTCTCGGCAAAGGGCCACAAGGCTGCGCTGCACAGCAGGGCGGCAATGCACAGCAGCAAGGGCAGCGCATGCCGCCTGGCGAGGCGGCTGACCATCACGCCCAGCGCGTTGCCGACGATGAACGTCGCGATCAGCAACAGCAAGCGCCCGGTCAAACCGAGGTCGCCTGCGCCAATCGCCACCGCCAGACGCGTGGTATTGCCGCTCATGAACGAGACAAAATCGCCACTGGCCATAAAGCCGATCGCATCGGTCATGCCAGCGAGCACCGACAGGCTGGCCACCAGCATCAAGCCGACTCGGCCACGCCAGCGTTGGCGGTGGGCCAATGCGGCGTTCGCGTAAGGTTTGCGGGCTGCAGGCAGCATAAGGCCGGGCTCCTCGGTGAGATTATTCGGCCACTACCGTAGGACGCTTTGACTGGGCATGCAATGACCTCAGACACACTCCAGTCGCCAGCCTTCGCGATGCCAGGTCAAAAGATGCGTCGGCCGGATAGCCTGCACAAACGCCTCGTCATGGGACACCGCGACCAGCGCCCCGGTAAAACCGCGCAGCGCCTGTTCAAAAGCCAGCACGGATTCCACATCCAGGTGGTTGGTCGGCTCATCCAGCAACAGCAATTGCGCCGGTATCTCGCGCCACAAGGCGATCGCCATGGCGGCTTTCAAGCGCTCACCGCCACTCAAGCGACCTGTGGGTTGAGTCACGTGCAACGCATCCAGTTGCAGTAACGCCAGGCGTGTACGCAATTGGGCTTCGGCCAAGGGCGTGTCGAGCAGGTTGAGCTGCTCGACGATAGAGTGCTGGTCGTCTAGCAACGCCAGAGCCTGATCGATATACGCGCTGGGCACATGCACCGCGCATTCGCCGCTGACGGCCGGCCAGTGCCCCGCGAGCAGCTTGAGCAGTGTGGATTTGCCACAGCCGTTCGGCCCCCGCACCGCAATGCGTACTGGGCCTAAGAGGTTAAGTGTGATGAAGGTTGAGGGCTTAAGCGGGTCTAGCCACGGCAGTTGGGCGTTGTCCAGCCTCAGTATGTGGCGCCCATTAGGCACTGCGCAGCCGGGCAGGGCCAGCAGCGTGAGGGGTTCGTCGATAACGCGCGCGTAGGCCTGGCGCACCTGCACATCAAGCTCGTTTTTAGACTCGCGATGAGCGCTGCGCACGGTGCTGACGACTTCCTTGGCGGCGCTTTTGCAGCGCGCTTTGGTAAACCCGGTGACGTTGGCGGTTTGCGCATGTCTACGCGCGCGGGCGGCTTTGCGTTGCAAGCTGTCATGGTCTTTTTGCAGGCGCCGCCGCTCGCAACTGCGCGCCAGGCGTGCGCGTTCCAACGCGCTGAGGGCGGCGTGTTGTTGGCTGTCGCGTTGCAGGCGGTAGGCCGCGTAGTTACCGCCATAGACCTGCGCGCCGAGTGACGACAGTTCGATGATGCGGCCCATGGAATTGAGCAATTGCCGGTCATGGCTGACCACTACCAGGCCGCCGTGCCAGCCCGCCAGAAGGCGCAATAGCCAGTCACGACCCGCACTGTCGAGGCTGTTAGTGGGCTCATCCAGAATCAACAACTGCGGCGAGGCCAGCAAAGCACCGATCACCGCGACCCTGGCCAACTGGCCGCCGCTGAGGTGCTCGGCCGGCGTATACGCATCGAGTGCATGCAAGCCCGCGGTGTCCAGCGCCGTGCGCAGGCGCTCGGCCAGGTCCCAGCGGTCGTCGATCAGCGCCAGGTCGTGTGCATGAGACTCGCCCCGTGCCATGCGCTCAAGTGCCGCCAACACGTGGGCAGTGCCGGTGATATCGGCGAGGGTCTGATCCGGTTGAACCGCCCATGCCTGCGCGACGTAAGCCACGCTGGCGCAGCTGTTCAGCGTGCCGCAAGAGGGCGCCAGCAGCCCGGCCAGCAGCTTCGCGAGGATGCTTTTGCCACGACCGTTACGGCCGACAATGCCGGTGGGTGTGTGATCAATTGACAGGTTGAGGTTTTCCAGCAAGGTTTCGCCATCGGCGAACTGGAACGCTACATGTTGCAGGGAAACGAGTACAGGCAGCCGGTTGACGTCAGTCATCAGCACCTCCAAAAAAATGTCGAACAGGCCAACAAGCGCGCCAGGCGGCTCGTTGCAGATACATTTTGGAAGGCTTAGTTGTTCACGTCGGCGGTCATCCCGTGAGTCAGAAGGGACGCCAAGGCTACCCCACCTTGGCTTTCTTCGGCAAGTCGGCGGCCAATTGCTCGAGGAACATCGCCAGCGCGACTTCTTCGGCTTTCAGCCCTTTGCGCACCCGTGGCGTGGGCAACTTGGACAGCTCGCCCACGCTGAAATGTTCCAGCACGGCTGGGTGGATATAGCACTTGCGGCACACCGCCGGGGTGTTGCCGAGTTGCTTGGCGACGTCTTTGACCATCGCGACTACGTGGCGTTTGGCATCGGACTCCGGCTGCCATTCCAGCTCACGCAACACGGCTAATGCGAGGGCAGTGCCGGCCCAGGTGCGGTAATCCTTGGCGGTGAAATCGGCGCCCGTAAGGCTGTGCAGGTAAGCGTTGACGTCGTGGGAGCTGACGGTATGCCGCTCACCGTCTTCATCCAGATACTGAAACAGGTTCTGCCCGGGCAACTCCAAGCAACGCTTGACCACCGTGGCCATGCGCCGGTCCTTGACGCTGACCTGATGCTCAACCCCGCTTTTGCCGCGAAACTGGAACAGAATCTCGCTGCCTTTGACGTCCACATGGCGGGTGCGCAAGGTGGTCAGTCCGTAAGATTTGTTGTCGCGAGCATACTGGGTATTGCCGACACGGATGAGCGTGGCGTCGAGCAGCATCACCACTGTGGCCAACACTTTTTCACGGGTGAAACCCGGTGCAGCAATTTGCGCCTCCAATTGCTTGCGCAGCTTAGGCAGCGCATTACCGAATGCTTGC
>NZ_UYXQ01000204.1 GCF_900624995.1 Pseudomonas antarctica | reverse complement strand
CCCCGGAATGCAGTTTTCCGGAGGCTGCCCGCAAAAGGTTAACCGGGAAGATCGAACCGAAGAACCCAAGGCCGGCAACGCAAGAACCCATCGCCCATGTCGTACCGCTGGCAGACCTGCGACATGAGTTCTACAACATGGTGTTGCAGCGCAAAATAGACGACGTGGTGGCTACCACGGTTAACCGCACTGAAATGATCATGGGCATTCTGTGGACCTGTGTAGAGCTGGTCACGGCCATCGCCACCATTCCTTTTCCTGTGTTGAGCCTGAGCCTGGGTGGCCTGCTGGCATTCAAGGACGCCATGCTCGCCATTGATGCGTTCCACCAGGGCGACAAGGGCGGCGCGCTGAACCACTTCCTCGGCTACATGGCCAACCTGGGCGGTGCCCTGTTGTTCGACGTTCGCCCGGCCTTCAAAGGCCCGTTCAACGCTCTCTCGATCAGGCCGCTGATCAAAGCGATGAAGCAGGCCCTGCTGCTGAAAAAGATCGACCCGCGCATTCCTGCCGAGATGACGTCGGTGTTTTTCGACGCCAAGACATTCTGGGTCAAGAACACACCGGATGCCTTTGGCCGTTATGCGCTGTATCGCTATGACCCGATCACCGGAAAAATGCAGGCAACGGCGCGCCTGGTCAATAAAGATGCCAAGGGCCGCTGGGTGCGTTCTTGGGCTGCGGGGGGCGGGCGCAAGAAGTATCAGGCACTTGAGGAGGACGTTGAACAGCCACTGGCCAAGTATGAGATAACGCCCGAGCAAGGCAAAAATTTCAGAATGGTGCTCGACCCCGAGTTTGGGCGAAGGCTTGCCAGCCAGCCGGACGAAGTCATAGCGCAGGCCGCACAAGACGGGGCCTACCTCAACTTGAAGCCACTGCGCGATAACTATCCCAACCAGGTTAAACAGCTGAGCGAGGATGCAGAGGCATTCTACACATCCCCCCCAGCACGCCCGGGCCGCACCGGTTTGCCGGTACTGGCGCCGGATTCCAGCCCCGGCACTGTGCTTGCCACCCTGTTCCCACTCAAGAAAGCACTGATCATTGGCGCACCCAACACCAGTGTTGCCAGTAAGCAGTTACTGATCGAAAACATGCAGGCATTGGCTGCGCAAGGGCTCAAGCGCGTGCACATCGAAAACCTGCCAGCGGATGTTTTTCGCCGCAAACTCAGAGTGATCAACGGCGAAGCCAAAGGCGATATTGCTTACGCCTTGAAACGCGTCGAGGAACACTTGGCGCGGGTCGACAGATCCCTGGGTTGGGGGCTGGACGCGCCGTTTACCTACCGCAAACTGATGCTCGAAGCCCACAAGCACAAGGTCGCGATCGAGGGCGTTGACGCTTCGAGTTCCTACCATATGGAGCACGTACTGGCGCTTTCTGACGCAGAGCGGTTTATCCCGCGCAGCAGCAAACTCAGAAACTTCTACTCCCACAAAGCCCTTGCGGCAAAAAATCCAGATGACGGTTGGATCGCCCTGGTTGATCACAATCGCCTGGGCAGTGTTGACGAGGTGCCGGGCCTGGCCGATTTGCAGAAAGTCATTGCCTTGCGCGTTGAGGACGTGGTTCCCGGCCACGCTGTGAGCATTACGCCCGACACCTCCGTCGCCGCGCTGTCCCGGGGCGACTACAAGCTGAGCATGGCTCCCGCTTCACAAGCATTGCCGACGGCCGGCCCCCCAAGGGAGGTACAAGTCCCCGTTTCACCGTCGCACTACAGTGCGTTTGATTTGCCCGCGGCGCATAAAAAACACCTGGACGAAATGGTGCATTCGCACCGCGACCTTGATTCTCGCTACGCGCTATATGCTGAAGGCCCCTACGCAGAGGCGTTCAGGGCCTTCAAAAGTAGCCGCGATCGCCTGTATAAAACCGCCCAAGAAGGTTTTGCCGCTTATACGCCACCTGTACGCTCCAGCTTCACCGACCTGGGGACGGCAACCGGTGAAGAGGCGTTTATCAAGCAACTCTATACACAGAAGTTGGGACTCATTATCGCCGAAGCCCATGGTGACGTATCGAGCAAGCAGTTCCTGATCAAGTACATGAAGCTATTGAAGGAGCAGGGCGTCAAAACGCTGTACGTGGAGCACCTGCTCACCGACCTGCATCAAGCCGAGTTGGAGGCATTTTATAAAACGGCAAAAATGCCGGAAAACCTGCAACGCTATCTGAGGTCGCAGGATGTCGGCCATATGCGCGTTCATTCGGGCGACAACACTTACACCACTGTAGTCAAGTCCGCGAATAAGGCGGGAATCCGAGTCCGGGCGCTCGATTGCACGGTCAGCTATCACACCAAAGGTATGCGCGAGTTGAACAGCCGCTATACCCTTTTCAGCTATTTCGCCCATGAGGTGATCAAGGCGGACCAGGCCGTATTGGGGCCGCATAAGTGGGTAGCGCTCATGGGCAGCGGCCATGCCGATATGGTTCATGGTGTACCGGGTATTGCGCAATTGCAGGACGCGGTCAGCTTGACGGTACGCGATGTTGCCCCCAGCCACGCACGCCCCCTGCACCCGAGCGGATGGGAAATTCTCGACGGTGGGATACGCAGCCCCGGCAACTATGCCGTGCGCACTGACTTCAAGATCGACGTTGGTATTGTCGGCATGCCACCACCGCTTTCCAAGGCCCAGCAGGATCGCGCTTGGCTGAGAAGGGTCGGCGACTTTTTGATCGAACAGCCTTCACCCACCCAGGCCCATGTGCTGCACCGTTCCAATAGTGGCGAAATTATTTCCACGCCTGTTCAGATTGACGATCAGGGGCAGTTTTTTGTTGAACGTTGGGCGCAGTTAACAGATAAACGTTTCTTGAGGTTCGAACACCTGACGGAGGCACTCAAGGCGCAAGTGCGTTTGACAGCCGCCTCCGCTAGCACCCTGCCGAGCGCGCGGCTGAAAAAGATCGGCGACTTCCTGATCGAGCGGCCTTCAACGACGCAAATCAATCTGCTTCATCATTCCAATAGCAGGGAAATTATTTCCACCCCTATTCAAACTGATGCGATGGGGCAGTTTTTTATTGAGCGTTGGCCGCTGTTGAGCGGTAAACGTTACTCAACGTTGGACGGTTTGATTGATGCGCTCAAAGCTGAAATAAAGTTGTCACCGGTGTTGTAAAGGCGTAAAGCGCCCTGGCCCTGCAGGCTGCAGGGCCAGGGTGAGGCGAGTGTGTTTGCCGTTGCGGCTCAGGCAAACGCCGACTCGATAAACGCCTCCAACGCCTTCTCCTCCAGGATCTCGATAGAGAAATGCCCGAAGCGCTTGGGCAACCAAATAATGCGTTTACCGGAGGGTGAACGCAGGTCCTCAAGGGTCAATGGCCGACCGTTTTCATCCTCCGGCTGCACACCCGAGGCGATCAATTCGGCATGGGCCACCTCAATGTCCGGCGTCGTGTAGCAATGCCGGTAAATCATGCCTTCGCCGTGCGCGTCCAACAGCGCCCGCAAGTTGCCCGCCAATGGCTGTACCAGCATGAAACGCTCCTGGCCCATTAACGCAATCGCAAAACGCACATGCAGGCCGCCGCGCTCCCACACTTGAGGGGTGGAGATTCTGGCGTTGAGAATCTTCGCGTAGTAGGCGCACGCCTCTTCGAGGTTCTCGACCAGGACGTCGACGTGACTGAATTTTAGATCCATGGCGTGCCTTCTGGCGGATGTCGGGTACACACGACAGTAGCCGATTTACAACGGTTAACGTATTCAATGTCGCATTCGATATAGGCTTTGAATAGCACGCCCCGATCAGCCCTGTTTGATGAGCCTACAGCCATGCACCTGCCAGCCATCACCGCTGCGTTTGTTGCGTTGACCCCCTTGCCACCGTCTCTCGTGTACGCCGCTACACCCATCACTTATGTCGCTATCTACCGTGGCCCGGCAGGCGGTGATGACTGCTCCGAGAGTGTGCAAAGGGCCTTGCAACGGCTCAGCCCGATAGCGTGTTTTATCAGGACGGGCCGTACTTTGCCAAAGCGGATGGGTATCGCCTTATACGACTGTTGCGACCTATCGCAACGGTGACGTGGCGGCGGCGCAGTATGTAAACGTGGTCTGAGCCCTTAGCGCATATTGTCGATGCTCGTCTGCGATAGCCGAGGGTGGTTTTCAGCGTGTTAGCGTCTGATCAACTGCAGAGTGAGTGGACAGGGCTGAACGACCCGTAACGTCATATTAGTGCTGAGCCGCTTTTACATTCGAGGCTTTCACCTAAGCCACGGATCATCTCCATCAATGCCTTCACCCGCAGCGGCAAATTTGCGGCCGGGTACACCGCGTGCATCTGTGGGCTCTCACCGCTGCTGGAGGTGAGCGTGTACTGAGGACAAACCCGCAGCAGGCGTCCTGCTTCCACTTCGGGCTCCGCCATCCAATCCGCCAAGCGGGCGATCCCGACGCCCGCCAGGGCTGCCTGGAATACCGCCAGACCGGAGCTGAAACGAAATTTTGGATGAACCCGAAAGCTGATGGCCTGCTCCTCACTGCGAAAATTCCACTCCTTGAGAATCCGCGGCGCCGTATGCAGGATCAGCGAATGCGACTCCAGTGCCTC
>NZ_UYXQ01000203.1 GCF_900624995.1 Pseudomonas antarctica | reverse complement strand
GCGAGTCCGAGTACATGCTGCGCGCGTCCGGTTACTTGAAAACGCTCAACGATTTCCGCGCTATTGCACTGCGCCTCGACAGCAACAATGTGCCGGTCACCCTCGGCGATGTAGCAACGATTCAACTCGGCCCGGACTTGCGCCGGGGCATCAGTGAACTCGACGGCGAAGGTGAGGCGGTCGGCGGTGTGGTGATCCTGCGCAGCGGCAAAAATGCCCGTGAAGCCATCGCTGCAGTCAAAACCAAGCTGGAGCAACTGAAAAGCAGCCTGCCGCCCGGCGTGGAAATCGTCGCCACCTACGACCGCAGCAAACTGATCGATCGCGCCGTGGACAACCTCAGCCACAAGCTGCTGGAGGAGTTCCTGGTGGTGGCGCTGGTGTGCGGGATTTTCCTCTGGCATCTGCGCTCATCGCTGGTGGCGATCATCTCGCTGCCGGTGGGCGTGTTGATCGCGTTTATTGTCATGCGCTACCAAGGGATCAACGCCAACATCATGTCTCTGGGCGGCATCGCGATTGCCATCGGCGCGATGGTGGATGCGGCCGTGGTGATGATCGAAAATGCCCACAAGAAAATCGAAGCCTGGCACTACGCCAATCCCGGGCGAGATTTAAAGGGCGACGCGCATTGGAAGGTGGTGACCGATGCAGCAGTGGAAGTCGGACCGGCGCTGTTTTTCTGCCTGTTGATCATCACCCTGTCGTTTATCCCGGTGTTCACCTTGCAAGCGCAGGAGGGCCGGCTGTTTGGCCCGCTGGCGTATACCAAGACCTACGCCATGGCGGCGGCGGCCGGGTTGTCGGTGACCCTAGTCCCGGTCTTGATGGGCTATTGGATTCGCGGGCGTATCCCTGACGAGCAACGCAACCCGCTCAATCGCGGCCTGATCAGGCTCTATCAACCGGCCCTTGACGCGGTGCTACGTTGGCCGCGCGCGACCTTGCTGGTGTCGCTGTTGATGGTCGTCAGCGTGCTGTGGCCGTTGTCGAAACTGGGCGGTGAGTTCCTGCCACCGCTGGATGAAGGCGACTTGCTCTACATGCCTTCGGCGCTACCGGGGCTGTCGACGCAAACCGCGGGTGAACTGCTGCAGCGCACGGATCGCCTGATCAAAAGTGTACCGGAAGTCGCCCATGTGTTCGGCAAGGCCGGTCGCGCCGAAACCGCTACCGACCCGGCGCCACTGGAGATGTTCGAGACCACGATCGAATTCAAACCCCGGGACCAATGGCGCGCGGGTATGACCCCGGACAAACTGATCAAAGAGTTGGACCGCACGGTGCAGGTGCCGGGCCTGACCAACATCTGGATCCCACCGATCCGCAACCGCATCGACATGCTCGCCACTGGGGTGAAAAGCCCGATTGGCGTGAAAGTCGCAGGCTTAAGCCTGATGCAGATCGACGCGGTGACCCAGGCCGTGGAGAAGGTCGCCAAGGGGGTGCCCGGCGTGAGTTCGGCGTTGGCTGAAAGGCTGACCGGCGGGCGCTATATCGACGTGGACATCGACCGTGCAGCCGCAGCACAGTACGGGCTGAACATTGCCGATGTGCAGTCGATTGTGTCAGGAGCGATTGGCGGCGAAACCATTGGCGAGACCGTTGAAGGCCTGGCGCGTTTCCCCATCAGCCTGCGCTACCCAAAGGCATGGCGCGACTCGGTAACTGCTTTGGAAAACCTGCCGATCTATACACCGCAAGGCAGCCAGATCACCCTCGGCACGGTGGCCAGGCTCAGGGTCAGTGATGGCCCGCCAATGCTCAAGAGTGAAAACGCACGGCCTTCGGGCTGGGTCTACATCGACGTGCGCGACCGCGACCTCGCGTCGGTGGTCAACGACCTGCGTGAAGCAATCAACCAGCAGGTGCAGCTGCAACCGGGCATGAGCCTCAGTTATTCCGGGCAGTTCGAGTTCCTGGAACGCGCCAATGAGCGCCTGAAGCTGGTAGTGCCGGCGACGTTGCTGATCATCTTTGTATTGCTGTACCTGACCTTCCGCCGTGTGGACGAGGCGTTGCTGATCATCGCCACGCTGCCCTTTGCGCTGACGGGAGGCGTGTGGTTGCTGTACTGGCTGGGTTTCAACTTATCGGTGGCCACGGGCGTGGGCTTTATCGCGTTGGCGGGTGTGTCGGCGGAGTTCGGCGTGATCATGCTGCTGTACCTGAAAAACGCCTGGGCGGCGCGCAAGGACGGCGACCTTTTGGCCGCCATCACCGAAGGCGCAGTACTGCGCGTGCGCCCCAAAGCCATGACCGTGGCCGTGATCATCGCCGGCTTGCTCCCGATTCTGCTGGGCGGCGGCACCGGCAGCGAAGTCATGAGCCGTATCGCCGCGCCGATGATCGGCGGCATGCTCACCGCGCCGTTGCTATCACTCTTCGTAATCCCAGCCGCCTACCACCTGCTACGCCGCCCCAAAACGAGGCACTGAGCAAACTGTAGGAACTGGCTTTATGTGGGAGCGGGCTTGCTCGCGAAAGCGGTGTATCAGTCAGCCTATCTGATACTGACACACCGTATTCGCGAGCAAGCCCGCTCCCACAGGGGATTTGCAGTGTCACAAGGTCAGTCGTCGAACCCCACCTGCTCATGAATCTCATCGACCTTCAATTCCAACCGATACGCCACCGCAATAAACAGCGCCTGGCACAGGCACAGCGTGGCGCTCAACGAGCGAAACGCAAACGACGATCCCTCATTCACTAACAGCACCGCATTCGCCCGCTTGGCCAGGGGCGAGAGGTTGCTGTCGGTGATGATCAGGGTCTTGGCCTGGTGATGTTGGGCAATGCGCAGGCAGTGCTGGGTCTCTTTGCCGTAGGGCGTGAAGCTGATGGCAATCACCAGGTCATTGGCGCGCACGCTGCGCATCTGCTCGCGATAACTGCCGCCCAAACCGGAAATCAGATGGATGCGCTTGTTGGTGTGTTGCAGGTTGTAGACCAGGTAATCGGCCACCGCGAAGGAGCGGCGCACACCGACCACGTAGATATTGTCGGCGTTAACCACCAGGTCCACGGCTTTCTCGAAGGCCACATCATCCAGCTCCAGCCCCAGGCGTTCGATGCCGCAGAGGGTCGCGTTCACGCACTCGCGCGCCAAGTCACCGCCGCTGGCCTTCTGCGACTTGTTGGCGATCATGCTGCGGATACGCTGCTGGTAGTTCTGCACCGGCGTGGTCTTGTGGGTGTAGGCCTCGCGAAACAGCGCCTGCATTTCACTGAACCCACTGAAACCGAAGCGCTGGGAAAACCGCACGATGGCCGAGGGGTGCACTTCGCATTCGCGGGCGATGTCGCTGATGCGGTCGACCATGATCCGGTCACTCTGCTGGCTCATGTAGCTGGCGATGCGTTTGAGCTGGCGTGGCAGGCTTTCGTATTCGTCGGTGATCAGCTGCAACAGGCGCTCGGCATTGATCGGAGGGCTGGCGAGAGTGTCTTCCAGGGTGGTCTCGGGATCGGTGCGGGACATGGGCAATCCTTCTGGCGTGTTCTTCTGAGGCGCTGATGGGTGGGCGCAAGTCTACAGGGTAGGCGCAAAAAAATACCTTGGCATCACGGTGCCTGTGGCCTGCTGAAACGATGCAAGCGGGCTAGGGTGCCATTATGCTGGCTTATTGGAAAAAATATTCCACTAAAAATAATTATGGAATAAATATTGATTGAAGCCGCCGGACGTTCTAGTCTGCTCTCACCAAGAGCGTGTGCCGTCACCACGGCGGCACCACGCAGGCTGATAAAAATAACAGGAGCCAGCATGGGCCAGACTCGTTTTGCCAGTGGGCGTCAATTGGATCTGATATGCCTCGGGCGCTTGGGCGTCGACCTTTATGCGCAGCAAGTCGGTGCGCGGCTCGAGGACGTGTCCAGCTTTGCCAAGTACCTCGGCGGGTCCTCCGCCAATATCGCCTTCGGCACCGCACGGCTGGGGCTCAAGTCAGCGATGCTGAGTCGGGTAGGGGACGACCACATGGGCCGTTTCCTGGTGGAATCCCTGGCCCGCGAAGGCTGCGATGTCAGCGGCATCAAGGTCGACCCGGAGCGCCTTACTGCCCTTGTGCTGCTGGGTCTCAAGGACCGCGAAACCTTTCCGCTGGTGTTCTACCGCGAAAACTGCGCCGATATGGCCTTGCGCGCCGAAGACATCAGCGAAGCCTTTATTGCCGCCAGCAAAGCCTTGCTGATCACCGGCACGCATTTCTCCACCGACGGCGTGTACAAGGCCAGCATTCAAGCCTTGGATTACGCGGCCAAGCACAACGTCAAGCGCGTGCTCGATATCGACTACCGCCCGGTGCTGTGGGGCCTGGCGGGCAAGGCAGATGGCGAAACGCGGTTTGTCGCCGATCAGAACGTCAGCCAGCACGTGCAGAAAATTTTGCCGCGCTTTGACCTGATCGTCGGTACTGAAGAAGAGTTTTTGATCGCCGGCGGCAGTGAAGATTTACTCGCCGCGTTGCGCACCGTACGTGAGCTGACCCCGGCCACCCTGGTGGTCAAGCTCGGCCCGCAGGGCTGCACGGTGATCCACGGCGCGATCCCGGCGCAGCTGGAAGACGGCGCAATCTACCCCGGCGTGCGCGTTG
>NZ_UYXQ01000202.1 GCF_900624995.1 Pseudomonas antarctica | reverse complement strand
TTGGATTCAGGAAAAGCCAAGGTTCAAGGTGTAACAGTCAAAGTCGGTGTTCCCGCCCCTCGTGCCTGCATCAGCATGGGGTGAGGCTTGGGCCGAGGTCAGGAAAAATGGCCCCCCGAAGAAGGTTGAGTAAGTGCCATTCAAATCTGTCTCCTTTTTTGCTAAAAGCGGGTTCAGTTTTTGGGGTTCTAGTTCCCAAAATGAACAATAACTTCCTTATACCTATTTTAGGCAAGAAAACACCTTATGGAACTGCGTTGGGTATTTATCTTGGTGGGGTCGGCTATAAAGGGTATGGTTTTTACGAGGATGCTAAGGGTGAGAGTAATTAATTTGATTTCCTCGATATTCATGGGCGCTGGGATTTTGGTCCTCATGTTGTCTGTGGGGTGTTTGATGGCGCTTGTGCCGGTGCTCTTCGTGTCGGCGGGCTTCGAAATAGAGTTTAATGTAGTGTTTTTGTGGTTGGGCATTCCATTGTCAGTTTTGTTTGTGGGTGTGTGGTTTTATAAATATAGTGATTTCGCGAGAGCCGTTATTTTCAGGCGTTGATGTAAAAAACGGGTCAGACCAGAATGGCACTTACTCAACCTTTCTTCGGGTGACCATTTTTCCTGACTTCGGCCCTTGCCGCCGAACGCGTCAGTAAAAAGGGGACGACTAAAAAGGGGGCAAATTTATTTGGTTTTCCGAAGTGCTGTGTTGCTTAAATAAATTAGTTCCTTTTTGTCTTTTTTTGGTGCTTTTGGGGGCCCGCCTATTGAATCTCTAAGTGGTGCCGGTATATGAGAAAGACATTTCGTGAAATAGATGAGGGTAAGGGGTTTAAGTGGGAGGTTGAGCCTGATCCTGATGAGTCTGCGCTGGAGTCATGGCACAGGTCGATTCTGGACACTCAAATAACGGACCTTGATATAGGCGACCTTTGCAGAGCGGTCAGGCAAGATTTGTATACACCGGAATTACTGCCTGTTGTGGTTCGTGAGTTGGATAAGGAAGTGCTGGTAGGGTTTTTGGATGAAGCCGAGTTGTTAAAAGGAACCTCAAAATTGTCGGAGGCAATCTGGGCGAAAAATTTGCTGCTGACGCAAAAAGTGTTGAATATTCTGCGGCGAGATAAAGAGCTTATTGCTGCGGAGCCTCGCGCTGTCGAATATGTCGAATATGCTCAGGCGCTAGAGAGGAAACTGCTGGGAGCGCTTAATGGTAAATGACAAAAAGGTGTGAGGCGGGTCAGGTCACGCTTTTACAAATAGTAAAAGGGGACAGATTTGAATGGCACTTACTTAACCTTTCTTCGGGGGGCCATTTTTCCTGATCTCGACCCTTGCCGCCGAACGCGTCAGTAAAAAGGGGGCGACTAAAAAGGGGACAGATTTATTTGGTTTTCCGAAGTGCTGTGTCACTTAAATAAATCTGTCCCCTTTTCTGTTCCACTTTAATGGCAAGGTCGTCGGACCTGGGATCTTAGATAAATGGGTGTGAGCATGTCGAACGACGTTTGTGGCTATGTTCATCCGTCGCCAAGTCCAGCTGCTTGGAGGGCGTTAGATGACTATATTTTAGAGAGTGAATTGGGGATATTTAAAATTAACAGCGCTGAGCTATCTAACTATCCGCCTGATTTTTTACCAAGTGAAGGGACCTTCGTCTTTTTAATTGGAGACAGGCCTGGCTACCCTAATGCTACCTATTTGACGGACTATGATGAATACGATCCATTGACCTCAGATATTGGATTTCCGAGCAAACCCCAAGACAGAGTTGCGATTCTATTAGAGGCGATTACTGAGATTGCTTCGATTTGCAAGGCCGAGAAAATAGTTTTTTCAATCTCGGACAGTAGTCAAATAGAGGCGGTTAGGCGTATTGACATGTCGGACCTGTATGAGGTGGTTTTATCTGACTTTGAAAAACATCAGGCACCTCCAGATACACTATACGAAGTGTTTTGCGGGGATGTCTGTAGCGATGTTGTTAAACGCTAAAGCGGGGGCGGATTTGAATGGCACTTACTTAACAGCTAACCAGCTGATATGGCTACAAAAAAAATGAAAAAGACCGTCCTTGGTCTACGGTGATAGTTGCGAACACACACCACGAGAACAAGGACAGCCCGCGTGAATCGTAGACGCCAAATCGTCAGGCATCAAAGTAAAAAGGTGACAGATTTATTTGCTTTTTCAAAGTGCTGTGTTGTCGCATAAATAGATCTGTCCGCTCTTTCTGCCTTTTTCTGCTAATCACACGCTGCAGCGCTTAAAAAGGCGCACAAGACTTTCCTGTCAATCCCTCGCCATGGTATCGTGGTGAATGGCCCCCTTCCCACTGGTAAACGAGTAGAGCATATATATGAAGTGTCAGGCCGGAGAATATGAAGCTGTTCATAAAGCGCCTGTTTGGCGTGATCGTGCCAACTTCATATTTGTCGCTCATCTTGGAACCAAGGATGGAAGTAACGAATGGGAACAGTTATGGGGGCAGAAAACAGCCGCTCAGAGATTTATTCTGTGCTGTATTCCTTTCTTTGCTCAAGACATTGCTCTTGGCGACGAAGTAGAAACGAATGTTGACTTTGTAGTCCAACGAGTTATTCAGCATGGAGGGCAAACCACCTTCAGGGTATGGTTTGGTGCCCACGATAAAACTATACGCGAAGCATTGATGCTAGAGATTGAGACCATGAACCCATTAATGGAATGGTCTTCAGAGAATCTGCTCGCACTTAGCCTTTCTGATGGGATCGAAGCGCAGCGCATGGCCGATTATTTGCATGCGCGTGAGGAGCAAGATTTGCTTAAGTATGAAACTGGGCGGCGCTGATATTTAGGCGCAAAAGAAGCAGATAGCGCTAAAAAGGGGGAGATTTATTTGCTTTTTAGAAGTGCTGTGTCGTTTAAATAGATCTGTCCCGAATGGCACTTACTTAACAGCTAACTCGCTGATATGACTACAAAAAATGAAAAAGGCCGTCCTTGGTCTACGGTGATAGTTGCGAGCACACACCACGAGAACAAGTAAAGCCCGCGTGAATCGTAGACGCCAAATCGTCAGGCTTCAACAGCAACGCATTCAGCAGCACACCAAAAACAGCAATGCCCATGCGTTCTTTAAGCTGCTAGCCGATCCGAAGTAGAAAGGGGACAGATTTATTTGGTTTTCCAAACTGCTGTGTCGCTAAAAATAAAACTGCCCCCTTTATGTCCCCTTTTTTCATAAGATTGGATCAAATCAATAGCGCCATTGAGTAGGGCCTGGCAAAGGCGTTACGGTAGATGTCACTAAGGTGGATTAAGATGACTGACGTCGTAAAAACAGCTTGGGCAGATGCGAAAATAAATACAGATTTTATTTTCGTAAACACTTTTTCTGGCTATCGAAGTAGCCGAGCGGACCCGCAAGGTGTGGAGCATTTTTTCAGCCCTGACGCTGCCGATAATGAGCTAGGCTTTGCGCTGCTTGACGCCTTGGCGCATAGTCGGTTTGTGCTTCCCGAGCCGCGGAAGGATGTTTGGATTCATCCTGAAGCTACTTTTGATAGGGCGTTATATGACTACAGCTTGACCAATCAACGATATGATCAGTGGGTTGGCAGCACGTTGAAGCGCTATGGCTACAAGACTAAGCGTGCATTATTTAAAGAGATGAAAAAATGCAGTATCGAAAGTAAGAAGGACCAGATAATCATTCGTCCTAGCCATCATGAAAAGCTAGAAGTCTGGAGTGGCAAGGGACTAAGTGAGAGTGATTATGTCATTATCCCCAGCGGTAGTAGCCCTGCTGCTGTAGGTGCAGCCTTACGCTTAGCTTTTAGTCGATGTACTTAATGGGGGGAATGGGACCAGACCCTGAGGAATCTCCCATTTTTAACATTCAATAGGTGGCTGATGTTTGAAACGTACAAAATATTACTGACCTCAGCTCTTTCTGAAGACTATTGGTCGGATGTAGGCATCGATATTGCCAGCGCTCACGTCTCTCAATTTGATCATGCAGACTGGCGCGCGCTTGAGGTTGTGTTTTTACTGAAGCCCGAGACGTGGCGAGGTCGATGTGCTGAATCTCTAAGCGATACGCGTGATGCGCGAGCCCTGAGGGTGTTGTTGAAATTGGTTGAAGCTAAAGAGGAATCCGTCGTCATTCATGCGCTCGAGTCACTCGATGCGCTTTTTTTTGCAGGCTATATTCATGACGCGCGGCCGATAGTGGTGGCTTTAGGTGAAGGATTTGAGCCCTCGACACGCACTATAAAATTAATGGCGGCGACATTAGTCAGGAAATGCGGGCACCCGAATAGAGCAGGTTGAATGGGGCGGCATCGACTGCGATGCGGGTGTTGTGGTCTGGCAGGTGCACCGCGGTGATCTCTTCGCAGCCTCGCTGAAGCTCGACAGCTCCCACATTTGGCCTTGGGGGGGGGCTCGATCATTGTGTTGTCAGCCACTCGGCCGAGGCCTTAAACGCCCGCTCGGACCCCAATCCCCGACTCGGCAACACTGTTCCAGTGTTGTTTCATCAAGCTTTGGCCAACCCCACCCGCCACTGCGCCGGCGGCAGCAAGCCATTCACCAGGTAATTGCCGCCGATCCGAGACCTT
>NZ_UYXQ01000201.1 GCF_900624995.1 Pseudomonas antarctica | reverse complement strand
CGGTCGTTATCCCCTCCAGCGCCTTGATTCTCGCACGGGGGGCGGGCAAGAGGTCCGCGGGTTTCGTGCCTTGGGTCAGGCTGGCGGATTCGGCGGTATGGATAAACAGGCGCAGGTCGGCGAGGTCCAAGTGCATGGCGGCTCTGGAGTGAACACAACGCTTATCGCAATGAAGATCCAACTGTGGAAGCGGGCTTGCTCGCGAAAGCGGTGGGTCAGCTACAGGTGTGTTGACTGACACCCCGCGTTCGCGAGCAAGCCCGCTCCCACAGTTGATTTTCGCCCGGCCTTATTTGTCCATCGCACTCAAGATCGCATACGCCACCTTGACCCGTTCAGCATTCGGGTAGTTCTTGTTCGCCAGAATCACCACGCCCATGTCCTTGCTCGGCACGTACACCACGTACGCCCCAAACCCGCCGGTGGAGCCGGTTTTGTTGTACAGCACGTTGGCCGGTTGCGGCTGAGCGGGCGTCAGCCAATTGACCTTGTGCGGCTCCATCGCCATGGGCGTGGAGTTGCCCTCCAGCAACGCTTGCAGCGTGATCGGGTAAGGGTAGCGCTCCCAGCCCAGGCCTTGGGTCATGCCGTTGACGGTGTAGTAACCGGCGTGTGTCGCCGCGATGGCTTGTTGCAGCGGCTTGTCCAGGGTTTGCGGGTGCATGTTCACCATCACGTAGTGAGCCAGGTCCTGGGAACTGGTCTTGATGCCGTAGGCTTCACTGTCCAGTGCGCCTGGGCTGACGCGTGTGGGTTTCAGATGCTTGTCGTAGCCTTGGGCGTACAGGCCACGCTTGTCAGCGGGCACGCTGACGTGGGTGTTGTTCAAGCCCAGCTTGGGCAGCAGGGTTTTCTGCAAGGCGACGTTGAACGGCTGGCCAAGGCTTTGCGCCGACAGGTAGCCGAACAGCCCGATGCTCGGGTTGGAATACAGGCGTTGTGCGCCCGGTGCGTAAGTCGGTTTCCAGTGCTGGAAGTAGCCGAGCATGGTCTCGGCGCTGTCGGCAGCATCCGGAAACTGCAGGGGCAGGCCGCCTGCGGTGTAGGTCGCCAGTTGCAGCAGGCTGATCTGGTCAAAGGCGCTGCCGGCCAGAACGGACAGGTGCTCGCTGGCCTTGTCCGAGAGCTTGAGCTTGCCGGTCGCCTGGGCATAACCGCCAAGGGTGGCGGTAAAGGTTTTGCTCACCGAGCCGATTTCAAACAGGGTGTTTTCGCTGACGGGCTGCTGGGTTTCCTTTGAGGCCGTCCCGTAGTTAAAGTATTGAGCCTTGCCGTTTTGTACGACAGCGACCGCGAGACCCGGGATGGCCTGTTGTTGCATCAACGGTTTTACGCTGGCGTCTACCACGGCCTGCAGGTCGTTTGCGGCCAGGCAGTTGCCGGCGGCGAGCAATACGGCCAGAGCCGTTAAATTACGCACTCCAAACAAGGACAGTTGGGGCATGATGGTGCTTCCATGAGAAGATTCGATTGAATAAAGAGCCTGCGCAGGCGAGGCCAATGTAGGCAGTTTGCCGGCCGCGAACAAACGATGATATCTCGCACCAGCCATTAGAAAATTTAGGGTTAAGCATGCTGCGTTCCCATCTGCCGCTCAATGCCTTGCGCGCCTTTGAGGCCTCGGCGCGCCATTTGAGCTTCACCCGCGCGGCCATTGAGTTATGTGTGACCCAAGCGGCCGTCAGCCATCAGGTCAAAAGCCTGGAAGCCCAACTCAATGTCACGTTGTTCAAGCGCCTGCCACGCGGTTTGATGCTCACCAGCGAAGGCGAAACCCTGCTACCGGTGGTGCGCGAATCGTTTGACCGTATCACCCAGACGCTCAGCCAGTTCGAAGGTGGGCACTACCGCGAAGTACTCACGGTGGGCGCGGTGGGCACCTTTACCGTGGGCTGGCTGCTGCCGCGCCTGCCGGACTTCCAGGGGCGCTACCCGTTTATCGACCTGCGCCTGTCCACCCATAACAACCGCGTTGACGTAGCTGCCGAAGGCCTGGATTACGCGATCCGCTTCGGCGCCGGGGCCTGGCACGGCACCGACGCCTGCGAACTGCTCGCCGCGCCGCTGACCGTGCTGTGCACACCCATGATTGCCGAGCAACTGCGCACGCCGGCCGACCTGTTGAAGCACACCTTGCTGCGCTCTTACCGCGCCGATGAGTGGACCCAATGGTTCCAGGCCGCCGGCCTGCCCGCCGACACCGTGGTGCCGCGCAGTATCGTGTTCGATTCGTCGCTGGCCATGATGGAAGCGGCGCTGCAAGGCATCGGCGTGGCGCTGGCCCCGGCGCTGATGTTCTCGCGCCAGTTGGAGAGTGATCTGGTTCGCCAACCGTTCGAGGTGGGGATTACCACCGGCAGTTATTGGCTGACGCGCTTGCAGTCACGGGCTGAAACCTCGGCGATGCTGGCGTTCAAGGGTTGGCTGGAGGCGGTGTCGACATCGCCTAGGAAAGTGTCTTAATGGCATTATCTAGAAACAAGATGAAACATTTGCCTGGCGGTGGAGCTCTACCGCTTCTCCCGTACTGAGTTCAACCATGAAAACCCCGCGCCCCGCCGACCGCATGCCCCACCTCACGCAACTACGCAACTTGAAGATGGCGCGCTCCGCCCACGCCTACGTACGTGGCAGTACGGTGCAATTCTACGAATGGCTGCACAGCCAGCCTGGCCGTCGCTTGCCCCATGGTCCGGCGATCTGGATTTGCGGCGATTGCCATGCGGGTAACCTCGGCCCGACCGGCGATACCAAGGGCCGTATCGACATGCACATCCGCGACCTCGACCAGACCGTGGTCGGCAACCCGGCCCACGACCTGGTGCGCCTGGCGCTGTCCTTGGCCACCGCCGCACGCGGTTCGGACCTGCCAGGGGTGACCACCGCGCGCATGCTCGAAGAAATGATGGTCGGCTACGAGCAAGCCTTCAAAGACAAGCCCGACGAGGCGCCACCACGGCCCTCCCAAGTCAAGGCCGGGATGCGCAGCGCCGTGGAGCGTACCTGGAAAAACCTGGCGCGCGAACGCATTGAAAATGCACGGCCGACGATTCCGCTGGGCAAGCACTTCTGGTCGTTGTCGCGGGCAGAGAAGGGCGCCTTGCAAACGCTGTGCGCCTCGGATGAGATCCATCAGTTGGTCACCTCACTCAAAGGCCGACCTAAAGACGCCAAGGTTGAACTGCTGGACTCAGCGTATTGGGTCAAAGGTTGCAGCTCCCTGGGCTTGCTGCGCTATGCGGCGCTGCTGGGCGTGGGCGACAAGGATGATCAGGAATATTGCCTGATCGATATCAAGGAGGCCGTGGGCGCCGCTGCACCGCGTGCACCGCGCGCGAAGATGCCTCGCGACAACGGACGCCGAGTGGTGGAGGGAGCGCGCCAGCTGTCACCGAGTTTGGGTGAACGCATGCTGGCAACCCGCTTTTTGGACCACGGTTTTTTCATCCGTGAGTTGCTGCCCCAGGACATGAAACTGGAGCTGGACGAACTCAGCGAAACCGACGCCATGCATGCCGCCGGTTACCTGGCCCGCGTGGTCGGCATTGCCCATGCCCGGCAGATGGACCGCGATACGCGCAAACAGTGGATGGCGGTGTTGCAGGAAAACCGCTCGAAACAGCTGGATGCACCGTCGTGGTTATGGACCAGTGTGGTGCAATTGGTGGGCAGCCATGAACAGGGTTATCTCAACCATTGCCGGCGGTATGCGTTGGAGCATTGATCTGGAAAAAAGCGACTAACCAATGTGGGGCTTGCCTGCGATAGCGCCGGGCCGGCCAGCCTATTTTTCACTGGAAGACCGCCATCGTAGGCACGCCAGCTCACACAGTTTAGATTTGGGCTAGGCCAGGTATTTGTGGAACCAGCCGAGGGTTCTTTCCCACGCCAGATTCGCCGCCGCCTCGTCATATCTCGGCGTCGAATCATTATGAAACCCATGGTTGACGCCCTTGTAGATAAACGCCTCATACGTCGTACCCGCCGCCTTCAACGCCGTCTCATACGCCGGCCAGCCTTCATTGATCCGCGTATCCAACTCGCCGTAGTGCAGCATGATCGGCGCCTTGATGCGTGGTACGTCCTTGGCTTGCGGCTGACGCCCGTAGAACGACACCGCTGCGCCCAGTTCGGGGTAGGCCACCGCCGCCGCATTGGTCACGCCGCCGCCATAGCAGAAGCCGGTCATCCCGACTTTGCCGGTGCTGCTGTCGTGATGCATCAGCCATTCGATGGCGGCGAAGAAGTCGTTCATGAGTTTTTCGGGGTCGACTTTCTGTTGCAGTTCCACGCCTTTTTCATCGTTGCCGGGGTAGCCGCCCACGGAGGTCAGGCCGTCCGGCGCCAGGGCGATGAAGCCGGCTTTGGCCAGGCGCCTTGCCACGTCTTCGATGTAGGGGTTCAGGCCTCGGTTTTCGTGGACCACCACCACGCCCGGCAGTTTGCCGCTGGCTTTGGCCGGGCGCACCAGGTAACCGCGTACGGTGCCGTTGCCTTTGGGCGAGGGGTAGGTGATGTAGTCAGCGATGATGTCGGGGTCGGTGAATTTGACCTGTTCGGCCAGCGCGTAGTTGGGGCTCAGGGCTGCCAGCAGCGCGGAAGCGGTGAGGCCGCCGAAGGTGAACAGCGCGGCGCGGTCGAGAAATTCGCGGCGGTTGAGCTTGCCGTGGGCGTAGCCGTCGTAGAGTTCCAGCAGTTCGGCGGCCACGTCTTTCGCTGTG
>NZ_UYXQ01000200.1 GCF_900624995.1 Pseudomonas antarctica | reverse complement strand
TGGACTACCTGGGCCGGGTTGACCACCAAGTGAAAATCCGTGGTTTTCGTATCGAGCTGGGTGAAATCGAAGCCCGCTTGCGTGAACAGGACAGCGTCGGTGAAACCGTGGTGGTGGCCCAGGAAGGGCCGACCGGCAAGCAACTGGTGGCGTATGTCGTGCCGGCCGATCCCGCGCTGATCAACCAGGCCGAGTTCCGCGACGCTTTGCGCCGAGGCCTCAAGACCCGCCTGCCGGATTACATGGTGCCTACGCACTTCATGTGCCTGGCGCAGATGCCGCTGACCCCCAATGGCAAGCTCGACCGCAAGGGCTTGCCCGCACCGGATGCGAGCTTGATGCAGCAACGCTATGTGGCCCCCGAAACTGAACTGGAACAGCAAGTG
The DNA here is from genome assembly GCF_900624995.1 of Pseudomonas antarctica. Taxonomy (GTDB): domain Bacteria; phylum Pseudomonadota; class Gammaproteobacteria; order Pseudomonadales; family Pseudomonadaceae; genus Aquipseudomonas; species Aquipseudomonas antarctica. The sequence goes on along the minus strand of NZ_UYXQ01000200.1, from coordinate 4,350 downwards.
GCGGCGATCTGGGCCGACGTGTTGCGCCTGCCGCAAGTGGGGCTGGACGACAACTTCTTCGAAGTCGGCGGCCATTCCTTGCTGGCGATCCAGATTACTTCGCGGGTTCAGGTCGAGTTGGGCCTGGACGTGCCCTTGGTCGAAGTGTTCCAGACCGAAACGCTGCGCGCCTATGTGCAGGCCGCAGCCACCTTGCGCGCCGGCAGCGCGGAAGACTTTGATGATCTTCGTGACTTTTTGAGCGAACTAGAGGCGATTTGAACCATGCTTTCCAACCCTAATATCGATCTGGTCTCGCGCTTCCTTCGCCTGCCGCTTGAACAACGTCAGCAGTTTTATCAGCGCCTGCAAGCGCGCGGCATGAGCTTCGCGCAATTGCCGATTGCGCCGACCCGACATGCTGTGGATGCAGTGCCCTTGTCTTACGCCCAGGAACGCCAGTGGTTTCTCTGGCAGTTGGACCCTGATAGCGCCACCTACCACATTCCGGGCGCACTGCGCCTGCAAGGCCAGCTGGACCTGGCAGCGTTGCAACACAGTTTTGACTGTTTGCTGGCGCGTCACGAAAGCCTGCGTACGCGCTTGGTGCAAGACGGTGAGCAGCTGTCGCAGGCGGTGATGCCTGAGGCCCGCGTTGAAATCGTGCTCAGGCGTACGGGCGAACAGCAACTGATGGCGCAGGTGGAAGCGGAGGTCGCGCGGCCTTTCGATCTGCTCCAGGCACCGCTGTTGCGCGTGACGCTACTGCAACTGGGTGACGATGAACATGTGCTGGTGATGGTGCAGCACCACATCATTTCCGATGGCTGGTCGATGCAGGTAATGGTCGAGGAACTCGTGCAGCTCTATGCCGCCTGTAGCCAGGGCCGAGCCCTGGAGTTACCGGACTTGCCGATCCAGTACGCTGACTATGCCCTGTGGCAGCGCGGCTGGATGGAAGCGGGGGAGAAGGCTCGTCAGTTGGCTTACTGGCAGGCCCTGCTGGGCGGCGAGCAACCTGTGCTGGAGTTGCCCCTCGACCACCCGCGACCGGCCCAACAAAGCCATCGCGGCAACAGCGTGCAGGTGCACCTGCCACCAGCACTGGTCAGCGGCATCAAGCGCCTGGCGCAGCAAGAGGGCGCCACCCCGTTCATGTTGCTTCTGGCTTCGTTCCAGACCTTGCTCTACCGCTACAGCGGGCAGTCGGACATCCGTGTCGGTGTGCCGATTGCCAACCGTAACCGTGTCGAAACCGAGCGGTTGATCGGCTTCTTCGTCAACACCCAAGTGCTCAAGGCTGACCTTGACGGGCAGATGACCTTCGTCGAGCTGCTGCAACAGACCAAGCGTCGCTCCCTGGAAGCCCAGGCCCATCAGGACTTGCCGTTTGAACAGTTGGTGGTGGCGTTGCAGCCCGAGCGCAGCTTGAGCCACAACCCGTTATTCCAGGTGATGTTCAACCACCAGACCGACGCCCAGGGCGGGCGCGAGGGCCAGCAATTACAGGGCTTGCGCGTCTCGGAGCTGGACTGGGACAGCCAGACCACACACTTTGACCTGAGCCTGGACACCCATGAATCCGCAGAAGGCATCTGGGCGGCGCTGACCTACGCCACCGACTTGTTCGACGCCGCAACGATTGAGCGTTTGGCGCAGCACTGGCAGAACCTGCTGCACGCGGTGGTGAGCGCACCGCACAGCCGTCTCAGCGACATCGCGATGCTCAGCGCCGCCGAACACGATGTGATACGCCAGCAATGGAACGCCCCGGCCACCGGCATCGAAGTGCACGCGGTGCATCAGCTGTTCGAAGTTCAGGCCGAGCAGCACCCGCAACGCCAGGCCTTGGCGCTGGATGAGCAGGCCATCAACTATGGCGAGCTGAATCGCCAGGCCAACCGGCTGGCCCACTACCTGATCGCCGAGGGCGTAGGCCCGGAAGTGCTGGTCGGTATCGCCGTGGAGCGCTCGTTTGCCATGGTGGTGAGCCTGCTGGCGGTGCTCAAGGCGGGCGGCGCCTACGTACCCCTCGACCCTGAATACCCGCGTGAGCGCCTTGTGCACATGCTCGAAGACAGTTGCGTGCGGCTGGTGCTGACTCAGTCTTCCCTGCGTGAACGCCTGCCGTTGCCTGAGCACGTGTCGGCCCTGGACATCGATTTAGCCGATGCTCAATTGGCGCAGTGCGCCGAGCACAATCCGCGGCTCGCCTTCGAACCGCGCAGCCTGGCTTATGTCATTTACACCTCAGGCTCTACCGGCAAGCCCAAGGGCGTGGCCATCAACCATGGCGCCTTGAGTGAGTTCGCGCGCATTGCCGCCGACTACTCGTGCCTGACTGCGGATGACCGGGTGTTGCAGTTCGCGACCTTGAACTTCGACGGTTTCGTCGAGCAGTTGTACCCGGCGCTGACCCTCGGTGCCACCGTGGTACTGCGCGGCCCGCAACTGTGGGACGGTGCCGAGCTGTACCGGCAGATTATCGTCCAAGGCATCACCCTGGCCGATTTGCCCACGGCCTACTGGAAACTCTTCTTGCAGGATTGCCTGGCGGCTGGCACCCGCGCTTACGGCGCACTGCGCCAGGTCCACATCGGCGGCGAAGCCATGCCGCTGGACGGCCCGGCGCTGTGGCGCCGCGCCGGGCTGGGGCGTGTACGCCTGCTCAATACCTACGGGCCTACTGAAGCGACCGTGGTGTCCAGCGTATTGGACTGCAGCGACGACGCCACCGTCATCGGCGCCAGCGCCAGCCCGATCGGCCGTGCGCTGGCCGGGCGTGGGCTGTATGTGCTGGACCGCGATTTGAATCTGCTGCCGGTCGGTGCGGTGGGCGAGCTGTACATCGCCAGTGAAAGCGGCCTGGCGCGTGCCTATTTGCAACAACCAGCGCTGACCGCCGAACGCTTTGTCGCCGCCCCCTTCGGCGGCTCGGGCGCGCGCCTGTACCGCACCGGTGACCTGGCACGCTGTCGCGCTGATGGAGTGATCGAGTACGTCGGGCGGGTCGACCATCAGGTAAAAATCCGTGGTTTTCGCATCGAGCTGGGTGAGATCGAGGCGTTGCTGCTGGCCCAGGCAGGCGTGCGCGAAACCCTGCTGCTGGCCGCTGATAATCAGTTGCTGGCCTATGTGGTGGCGGCGCAACCGTTATCCGAGCAAGAACAGTTGGCGGCCGGTGAGCAACTCAAGGCCAGCCTGCGCGAGCAGTTGCCGGATTACATGGTGCCGGCGCACCTGATCTTCCTTGCTCGCATGCCGTTGAACCCCAATGGCAAGCTGGACCGCCAGGCCCTGCCCAAACCGGATGCCACGGCGGTGCAAGCGGATTGGCAAGCGCCCCTCACCGCCCTGCAACAGCAGGTTGCCGCAATCTGGGCCGACATCCTCGGCACTGAGCGCGTGGGCCTGACGCAGCACTTCTTCGAACTGGGTGGGCATTCGCTGTTGGCGATGCAGGTGGTCTCGCGCATTCGCCAGGTCTTGAGCCTGGAAGTGCCGCTCAAAACCCTGTTCGAGCAGCCGCGCCTGGACGGGTTTGTCGCCGCCATTGAAGCCCATTCGCCAACCGCGCCGAAGGCACCGGCGCTGGTGCCAGTGGGGCGTGAGCAGCCGTTGCCATTGTCGTATGCCCAAGAGCGCCAGTGGTTTCTCTGGCAGCTGGAGCCGCAAAGCGCGGCGTATCACATACCCAGCGCCCTGCGTTTGAAAGGGCAACTGGACACGGCCGCGTTGCAGCGCAGTTTCGACACGCTGCTGGCCCGCCATGAAAGCCTGCGCACCCATGTGCGCCAGACACACGATGGCGCGGTACAGGTGATTGACCCGCTGGCATCGGTGCAGATGGCGCGTGCCGATGTCGTGGAAGCCCAGCTCAAGGCGCACGTGGAAGCCGAGATCGCCCAGCCGTTCGACCTGCAACAAGGCCCTTTGCTGCGCGTGACGCTGCTGCGATTGTCTGCTGACGAACATGTGTTGGTGCTGGTTCAGCATCACATCGTCTCCGATGGTTGGTCGATGCAATTGGTGGTGGAGGAGCTGGTGCAGCTGTACGCCGCTTACAGCCAGGGGCAGGACGTGCAATTGCAAGAGCTGCCGATTCAGTACGCTGACTATGCCGTGTGGCAACGCAAGTGGATGGATGCGGGCGAAAAAACTCGGCAATTGGCGTACTGGCGCGACGTATTGGGCGGTGAGCAGAGTGTGCTGGCGTTACCTTTCGACCACCCACGCCCGGCCGTGCAGAGCCACCGTGGTGCGCGCTTGGCGATCGAACTGGCCCCGACACTGGCCCACGACCTCAATCCCTTGGCCCCGCACCAAGGCGTGCCCCTGTTCATGCTGCTGCTGCCGCCGTGCCACACCTTG
>NZ_UYXQ01000199.1 GCF_900624995.1 Pseudomonas antarctica | reverse complement strand
GGGAAATGGACATGGTCCACCCAATCGCCTGTTTCGACCGTGAGTAGATGGCGCAGGGTTTTGGGCTTGTTGGCGGGGACAGACAGGATCCACAGCGTGTGCCGACTGATCTTCACATCAGCGTCGGCCACCAGCGTTTGCGAGGCGTAGGCATTCACGCCTGGCGCCAGCCCGGACGGCGGGTCATAGGGCGAAGGCTCTGGCTTTTTGGGCGCGGCAGCAGGCGTTTGCAGGTTGTAAGTGGCGGCTAGATAAGCCAAAGGCAATAGCATGTGCGCATCCTTCACGGTCAATGGTGATGAACCCTGACGCCATATCAGGGTTGACCATTTTGTGTAGGCGCGACCGAAAGCGTTCCAGAGCGCGTTCTCTGACTAGTGTGCGAAATATTGCGCCCTGGCCACGATGGCTATTTATTCACCAGCTGCATGGCGACTTCGCCGTAGCGCGAGCCAGCCGTAGCGCCCGCCGGGAAGATCGACGCCAGTGCCGCCAGTTCGGCAGGGCTTAACGTGATATCCAGCGCCGCGACGTTCTCTTCCAGGTACTTGCGTTGCTTGGTCCCAGGAATCGGAATCAGGTAATCGCCTTGCGCAAGTACCCAAGCCAAGGCCAATTGCCCGGCCGTGATGCCTTTTTCGGCCGCCAGCGCCTGCACCTGGTCCACCAGCAGCAGGTTTTTTGCGAAGTTTTCGCCTTGGAAGCGCGGGCTGGAACGGCGGTAGTCGTCGTCGGCGAAATCATCCGGGCTTTTCAGGGCACCGGTGAGGAAGCCACGGCCCAACGGGCTGTAAGGCACAAAGGCGATGCCCAGGCGTTGGCAGGCGGCCAGGCAACCGTTGTTTTCCTGGTCGCGGCTCCACAGCGAGTATTCGCTTTGCAGGGCACTGATCGGGTGCACCTTGTGCGCACGTTCCAGGCTGGCGGTGGACGCTTCGCTCAGGCCCAGGTAACGCACTTTGCCTTGCTTGACCAGTTCGGCCATCGCACCGACGCTTTCTTCGATGGCCACGTCGGGGTCGACGCGGTGCTGGTAGTAAAGGTCCAGAGTGTCTATGCCCAGGCGCTTTAACGTGCCATCAATGGCCGTGCGGATGTACTCGGGTCGCCCGTTTACGCCGCGACTTGCAGGGTTCGATGGGTCACGTACAAAGCCGAATTTACTCGCCAGGAACACTTGGTCACGTTTGCCGGCGATGGCTTTGCCGATCAGCGCTTCATTGGTGTGAGGGCCGTACATGTCAGCGGTGTCGAGCAAGGTGACGCCCAACTCTAGCGCGCGGTGCAGGGTCGCGATAGCTTCCTGGGTATCAGTGCCAGTGGTGTAGAAGTCAGTCATGCCCATGCAGCCGAGGCCGATGGCGCTTACTTGAGGGCCGTTCTTGCCGAGTTGACGGGTGTGCATCGGAGCAGCTCCTTGGTGGGGAAAGGCCTTATTGTTGTCCTCGACAAGCCGGGGATAAAGCGGCTAAAACCGCTATCACTATTATGATTTTCTAAATAATCACAGAAGGCAGCTCGGCTTTGGATCGATTTAACGCCATGCGCGTGTTCACCCGAATCGTTGAATTGGGCGGTTTCGCCAAGGCCGCCGACAGCCTGCAACTGCCGCGCGCCAGCGTCACGATTCTGATCAAACAGCTCGAAGCGCACCTGGGGGTGCAGTTGCTGCACCGCACCACGCGACAGGTCAGCGCGACGCTGGATGGCGCGGCGTACTACCAGCGCTGCGTCAGCCTGTTGGCGCAGCTTGAGGAAACCGAAGCGGTGTTCTCCAGTCAAAGTAGCCCGCGCGGCACGTTGCGTATCGACATGCCGTCAGGCATCGGACGATTCCTGGTGATTCCCGCGCTGCCCGCATTCAGCACGCAGTACCCGCACATCGACCTCGAAATCGGCCTCAACGACCGCCCGGTCGACCTGATTCGCGAAGGCGTGGACTGCGTGCTGCGCGGTGGCTTGGCGCTGGACGATTCACTGGTGGCACGGCCACTGGCGATGATGGATCAGGTCACCTGTGCCAGCCCTCAATACCTGCAACGTTTTGGCCTGCCTCACACCGTTGAAGACCTGGCCGGTCATCAAGTTGTCGAGTACTTTTCCAGCAGCAGCGGTAAGCGCTATGGCCTGGAGTTCCAAGTGGGCGAGGGCATTCGCTTGGTGGATTTACCCAAGCAGGTCGCCGTCAACAGCGCCGACGGTTACCTCGCTGCCTGCGAAGCGGGCTATGGCCTGGTGCAGACGCCTTACTACCATGCCATGCGCCAGTTGCAAGCTGGCAGCCTGGTAGAAGTGCTCAGCGCGATCAAGCCGCCGCGACTGCCGCTGACCGCGCTGTACCCGCCACATCGCCAACTGTCCCCACGGGTGCGGGTGTTTGTCGATTGGTTGGTGCAGCTATGTGCCCGCCCGGGCAATGGTTTGCAACGCTAGGCCTGAGCCTTGCGATAGGCGCCGGGCTGCTGCCCGGTGACTTTGTGAAACGCTCGGGTGAGCGCCGCGACCGATTGATAACCCACCGCCAGCGCTACGTCCGCCACCGTCTGGTCTTGCTTGAACAGCTGGCAGCCATGGCGCATGCGTATCATCAACAGCACATGCCCCGGCGATTGGCCGCACAGTTCAGTGAACCGTTTGAAAAACGCCGAACGCGACAGTCCGGTGCACGCCGCCATGCTTTCCAGCGTCCAGGCATCCGCGGGGCGCGCGATCAGTTGTTCCAGCAGGTTGGCGAACGACGGTTGCCGGGCCAGTGCAGCCAGGCCGCCAAGCTCGGTGTTGTCGATGACTTGCTGGCGCAGCACGTACAGAAACAACAAGTGGCAAAGGCGCTCAAGCAACGCGCAAGAGGGCGCGGGCGTGCGTTCGCATTCTTGCAGGATCAGTTCGAACAGCTGACGCGCGGCGGTCAGTGATGGGTCGCCGGCACGCAGGATGATCCAGGCGGGCAGGGTGTCGACGATCAGCGCCGACAAGCCGGAATGGAAGTGGAAGAAGCCGCAGACAAGGCCCACGCCATCGTCGGCGGCGCTGTCAAGCGCCAGCATCGGCCGGCGCGGGCGTGCCTGCGCTGCCACGGCCGTGGCTTCCCCGGACAGCTGAAATTCAAGGTCACGCAGGAGAAACACGGCATCCCCATTGTTCAAGCTTTGCGGGGTGGGTTCACCGTCGATGTGCAGCCAGCACTGCCCCTGCACAACCAAGTGAAAGCTGGCGCTGGCCAGGCCATGCGTACTCGCATGCCAGTCGCCACAATAGCGGCCGACATGGAACAAACGGGTGTTTAGCTCAAGGCTGGATAATAACCAATCGACAAGTGCACTGGACGAATTCATCTAAGCGAAAGACTCTAGAGCAAGTAATCGCTACTTTAGCCTATTGAGACGATTTTTTATAACCAACAGACTGGGTGCACGAACCCATCAGGAGACCACTCCATGTCCCGTGTACCGTTGTTGACCCCCGAAACTGCGCCAGACGCCGCCAAACCCTTCCTGGAAAACGCCCTGAAAACCTCGGGTTTCATTCCGAATCTGCTCGCAGTGTTGGCCAACGCGCCGGCTGCGCTGGAAACCTACATCACCGTCTCGGGCCTCAACGCCAAGGCAGCACTGAGCCTGGCCGACCGTGAAGTGGTGCAGCTGATTGCCGCCACCACCCACGGCTGCGATTTCTGCGTGGCCGGGCACACCGCCGTCGCGCGCAACAAAGCCAAGCTGCCGGAACACGTGATCGAAGCCTTGCGCCAGCGGGGTGAACTGCCTGATGCGCGCTATGAGACACTCGCCGCCTTCACCCGTGAAGTGATCGCCACGCGTGGTGATGTCAGCGACGCAGGTTTCGAGGCGTTCCGTGCCGCCGGTTATTCCGAAGGCCAGGCCTTGGAGGTGATTTTGGGCGTGAGCCTGGCAACCCTGTGCAACTTCGCTAATGTGTTTGCCCGCACCCCGCTGAACTCGGAGCTGGCGCAATACCGTTGGGAAAAACCGGCAAGCTGAGGCGCACACGCGCAGGTGTTGGTCCACACGTTGTAAAAGGAGAGACATGAATGCTTGACCCAATCTTGAGCCGTTGGCTCGACGTTCAAGCGCAGGCCCTGGATGTGGGCAGTTGCGATCCACAGGAAGTGCTGCCACGGCTGGCAGACGCTAATGTATTGCGTGTCGGCGTGCCAAAAGCCCTCGGTGGCCTGGGCGGCGATGTGGCCGGTGCGGTGGAAGTCATCGCCAATGTCGCCAGCCATTCGTTGGCGGCGGCCTTTGTATGCTGGGGCCAGCGATCTTTTATCGAGTATTTGTTGCAGAGCCCGAATGAGCGGTTGCGTGAGCAATTGTTGCCGGACTTGCTCAGCGGCAAGCTGGCCGGCGCCACGGGGCTGTCGAATGCGATGAAGTTTTTGTCAGGCATCGAGACGCTGCAAATCAGCGCCGAGCCCACCGAAGACGGCTGGACCCTCAACGGTCGCCTGCATTGGGTGACCAACCTGCGCAAGACCGGCTTTGTTGCCGCCGCCGCGATTGAGCATGCCGGGGGCGGTGCGCCGTTTATCCTGGCGATCCCGGATTCGGTTGCAGGCCTGCAACGCTCGCGCGACCTGGACTTGCTGGGGCTGCAATCGAGCAACACCGCGGCGCTTGGGCTCGAAGGCGTTGAGCTGAGCCGTGATTGGTTATTGCATGAGGATGCGCGTAAGTTTTTGCCGACCGTACGCCCGGCGTTTCTTGGCTTGCAGTGCGGTATGTCGATCGGGCTGGCCCGCCGGTCGCTGGCGGCGGTGGCCAACCACTTGGGGTGG
>NZ_UYXQ01000198.1 GCF_900624995.1 Pseudomonas antarctica | reverse complement strand
ACCTGAAAACAAACCTAACTAAAATATGTACAGATCAGCCAAACACGGAGATAACCATGGCCAGAAGAACTGCAAAGACTGCTCAAGAAATACTGATGGCGGATTTCCAAACCCTGGTCAGTGACACCGAAAAGTTGCTGGACGACACCGCCGTATTGGCCGGTGATCAGGCCGATGAGCTGCGCACCAAGATCCACGACAGCCTGCTCAAGGCCCGTGAAACGCTGCAACTGACCGAAGACTCACTGCGTGAGCGCGGCCAAGCGGCAGTCACTGCGACGGAAGATTACGTGCAAGCCAACCCTTGGCAGTCGGTGGGCATTGCCGCTGGCGTGGGCTTTTTGATCGGCCTGCTGGCTACAAGGCGCTAATACCATGTCTATCGGCGAATCCGGCTCGTCCACGAGCTCAAGCTCCACTTCCCGACGCCTGGGCGCGGCCGTTCTGGGCTTGCTGCACAGCCACGTCGAATTGTTTGGCATCGAGTTGCAGGAGCAGAAATCCCGCACGGTCAGCTTGTTGTTGTTTGCAGGCCTGGCACTGGTGTTTGCCTTGCTGTTATTGGTGGGGTTATCGGCGCTGGTGATGATTCTGGTATGGGACACCTACCGTCTCACCGGGATTATCAGCCTCTGCGTGTTCTACACCCTGGCCGCAGCGTTCTGCGGAGTGCGCTTGAAGGCGGCGATCTTCGATGAGTCCACGCCCTTCCACGCCACCCTTGAAGAGCTGGCCAATGATCGGGAGCGCTTGCTGCCATGAGCATGACTGAAATCCCGCAAAACACGTCTCGTCGGGAAATGCGCAAGGCGCTGATTCGCCTGCGCATGGAAATGCACCGCCAAGAGATCCGCCACGAGTCCCAGCAACTCATGGCGCCCCTGAACAAAGTGCGCGACCTGCGCCACAACTGGCAGGACAGCCTGGGCATCAAGCACGCGCCGCTGTGGGGCGTGGCTGCGGTGACGCTGATGGGCTTTTTCACCGGCAAAGGTGCCAAGGGCGGCAGTATCAGCAGCCTGACACGCCTGGTGCGGTTGGGGGCCGGTTTGATCCCGCTGATCAAATTGGCCATGCAGGGCAGTTCGCGCAAAGGTTAAGCCGCGCTGGCTGCATTCTTGCAAACAGAATCGGCCCGGCCCTCGTTACTGAGGGCCGGGCCTTTTTTTCGCCGACGCTTTTAAGGAGGCCCCGTGATCGACGGGCAACCGCTCGCCTGTTTCCAGCCATTCATCGACACTGCCACTGGGCGCATCGCCGGCGTCGAGGCGCTCGGCCGCCTGCGCCAGGCGGATGAGCGCTTGCTGTCGGTTGGCCCGCTGTTCGCCGACCCGCGCACGCCTGGCGTGGCCCTGCGCCGCCTCGACCGGCAAATCCGCGACAATGCCTTAAGCCGCTTGCACGAGGCGCCCGCAGACTGGTTCCTCAGCCTGAACATCTCCCCACGCTGGATCAACCGCCTGCGCCCCGGCCAAGCCTTGCCCAGCCTGAAACAAGTGCACGCGCATGGCGTAGATCCGCAGCGCATTGTGTTCGAGATCACCGAGCTGGGCGGCGACATTCAGCGCTTGGCCGACGTGGTGGCGCGTTATCGCGATGCCGGCGCACGCATCGCCATTGATGACTTCGGTGCGGGCTATTCCCAGCTCGATCGAGTGCTGGCGTTGCAGCCGGATATTCTGAAGCTGGACATGCGCCTGTTTCAGGAAGCGGCCAAGGGCGGGCCGAGCAGCGAGGTGGTACGGGCACTGGCGCAAATGGCCGAAAAAACCGGGTGCTGGATCATTGCCGAGGGCGTGGAAACCGAGGCGCAGTTGAGCTTCGCCCTGGAATGCGGCGCGCGCTACGTACAGGGCTATCTGTTTGCCCAGGCGCAGCTGGACTGGTTTGCCGCCGATGCCTTCGTGCCACGCTTTGCCCAATTGCGCACCGTCTATGTGAAGCAAAAACTCGCCGAGCGCGGCCGTATCATGCAGTTGCGCCTGCAACTGGCCGAGCTGATGAAGATCCTGCAGACCTGGGCGCAAGGCCAGGCGCCGCTGGATCAGTTACCGCAATTGCGGGACTTCCCCTGGCTGTTGCGCTTTTACCAGTGCGACCGCCATGGCACCCAACTGACGCCCAACTTCGAATGGCGCCAGGACGCCTGGCAGGCCGATAGCCGCTACCTGGGCCACAATTGGTCGTGGCGGCCGTATTTCTACCACCTGCTCGCCGAAGGCTGGGAGGAGCGGCGCCTGACCCTCTCATCGACCTACCGCGATGCCACCACCAACCAATACTGCCTGACCGCCGGACAATTCTTCGAAAACGGTCAGCGTTTGCTGTTAATCGATATCGACGCGGCCGGCCTGTAGATTTTTGCTTGCCCCGCCAAGGCGGAACCGGGAAGCTGGGCGGTGTCATTCACCGCACGGAGAGTACCCGCCTTGGATTGGCCCACCCTGCTTAACCGCGAACGTCTTGGAAAACCCCTGCATAGCCCGGAAGAACTGGGTCGCAGCCCGTTTCACAAAGACCACGACCGCGTTATTTTCTCCGGCGCATTCCGCCGCCTGGGTCGCAAGACCCAAGTGCACCCGGTGTCCAGCAACGACCATATCCATACGCGCCTGACCCACTCCCTGGAAGTCAGCTGCGTCGGTCGCTCACTGGGCATGCGCGTGGGCGAGACCCTGCGCAGCGCCCTGCCCGACTGGTGCGACCCCAGCGACCTGGGCATGGTGGTGCAATCGGCTTGCCTGGCCCATGACATCGGTAACCCGCCGTTCGGGCACTCCGGCGAGGATGCCATTCGCCACTGGTTCCAACAAGCGGCCGGGCGCGGCTGGCTGGACGACATGAGCAGCGCCGAGCGCAATGACTTCCTCAATTTCGAAGGCAACGCCCAGGGCTTTCGCGTGCTGACTCAGCTTGAGTATCACCAGTTCGATGGCGGCACACGGCTTACCTACGCCACCTTGGGCACCTACCTGAAATATCCCTGGACCGCCCGCCACGCAGACTCGCTGGGCTACAAGAAGCATAAGTTCGGCTGTTACCAGAGTGAGTTGCCGATCCTTGAGCAGATCGCCCACAAACTCGGCCTGCCACAGCTGGAGGAGCAACGCTGGGCCCGCCACCCGTTGGTCTACTTGATGGAGGCGGCAGACGATATCTGCTATGCGTTGATCGACCTCGAAGACGGCCTGGAAATGGAGTTGCTGGAATATGCCGAGGTCGAGTCATTGTTGCTCGACCTGGTGGGCGACGACCTTCCCCAGACTTATCGGCAACTGGGTGCGCAGGACTCACGCCGGCGCAAGCTGGCGATCCTGCGCGGCAAGGCCATCGAGCACCTGACCAATGCAGCCGCGCGAGCCTTTGTCGAGCAACAGGACGCCCTGCTCGCCGGCACGCTGCCGGGCGATCTGGTGGAGCACATGCATGGCCCCGCCAAGCGATGCGTGTTGGACGCCAAAGACATGGCCCGCAAGAAAATTTTCCAGGACAAGCGCAAAACCCTGCATGAAATCGGTGCCTACACCACCCTGGAAATCCTCTTGAATGCCTTTTGCGGCGCGGCGCTGGAGCAACATGGCGGACGCACGCCATCGTTCAAAAACCGGCGCATCCTCGACTTGCTGGGTAACAGCGCACCAGACCCGGCCTGGTCGTTGCACGCCTCGTTCCTGCGCATGATCGACTTTATCGCCGGCATGACCGACAGCTATGCAACCGAAATGGCACGGGAGATGACCGGGCGCTCCAGCCCACAGTGAAATAGTGGTCACGCCGCCTGCCCCCCGAGCAGAATTTGCCTACGACGGGAACAGAGCGGCCTGATCGAATTCACACACCCAATCGAGGAATAATCACGCACGCTTGCGGCGGACCTGGCGAGCGATTCCGACTGCCCACCCCATCGACGCTTGACTGACCCTATGTGCCTCCTATGCCCAGCTCTCGCCTTCGAATCCTATTGGTGGAGGATCACCCCTTTCAGCTCCTGGCCACCCAGTGCCTGCTTAAAAGCTTCGGCTTCGAAAGACTGACGCCCGCAGAAAATGCCGAACAAGCCATCCGTGTGATGTCCCAGTCCCAGACCCCCTTTGATCTCATGTTATGCGACCAATGCCTGCCAGATTTACCAGGGCTGGAACTGGTGGACATCGCCAGCCGCCGAAACTTCATAACCGGTGCCATTTTACTGAGTGGGCTCCCCGCTACTGAACTGTCCAACCTGACAAACCAAGCCCTGCAACGTGGCTTGCCACTCCTGGGTTATTTGTTGAAACCCCTGAACAAAGACGAGTTTGCAAAGTTGATTGCGCCAATCTGCCCACTATAAATGTAGGACGTTAAACGCTATCCATCGACGAAAGTTAACGTGAACGGCTCAGTTAAACACCTGGCATCGCCAATCCACACAATGACTCAATAATTGCTTACATCTACCGCCACAAAGACTTAGCGGCCGGTAGGCAGTTACCTTTATTCATGTAGGAATTCTCTTGTTTTATACCTACTCGCCACAAGTCTCATGCGCCTCCCTCTTCTTCTGAGCTAATGTGCCCGCTTTATTTGCACTTGCAGGGAACGTGATTATGAACACAGTTTTTATCATTGATGACCACCCCGTTATCCGGCTGGCGATTCGGATGTTGTTGGAACACGAAGGTTATAAAGTCGTCGGTGAAACGGATAACGGCTGTGATGCAATACAGATGGTACGTGAATGCCTGCCGGACTTGATTATTCTGGATATCAGCATCCCCAAACTTGACGGCCTGGAAGTACTGTGCCGATTCAACGCCATGAACACATCGATGAAGACCCTGATTCTGACAGCCCAATGCCCAACGTTGTTTGCCACCCGTTGCATGCGCTCGGGCGCAGATGGCTATGTGTGCAAGGAGGGCGATCTGAGCGAACTATTGAGCGCCATCCGCGCGGTACTATCGGGCTACA
>NZ_UYXQ01000197.1 GCF_900624995.1 Pseudomonas antarctica | reverse complement strand
GCGGTAGGCGAGATATGGAACGCAAGCACCCTCACCGCAACACACGGAACCGTCGACGCCGGGGCCAGGGACGCGGCTACCGGCGCCGGGGCGCCTTCGTACCCGTCCGGGGTCCACAGGTGGAACGGCACCAGCTAGAGCTTGAACGCCAGGCCAATCAGCATCATCGCCAGGCCCAACTGGGCGATTGGCGCAGGCATGCTGGTGGTCGCCAGGGCGTGACCGATACCGGTGAAGCTCAGGCTGCCGGCTTCTGCGTAAAGCAGGGCCATACCGAACAACAGGAACGCGGAACCGGCGGCCGACAGCACCATGTACTTGATGCCGGCTTCCAGGGAGCGCTTGTTGAAGAAGGCGTAGGCCACCAAGCCGTAAGTCGGGATCGACAGCAGCTCCAGGCCGATGAACAAGCCGGCCAGGTGCTGCGCGCTGACCAGCACGATACCGCCGGCCGCAGCCAGCAGGATCAGCAGGTACAGCTCTTCCTTGTTGCCTGGGTAACCGGTGCCGCCTTCGCCGAGGTAGGCGTGGGCGAGGGTGACGCAGGCCAGGGTGGCAACCAGGATCAACGCGATATACAGCAGCGCGAAGTCATCGACCATCATCAGCGGGGTGACCGCCAGTGGTGCAACCTTGAGGGCCGGGATGATCGACAGCAGGGCCAGGTTCAAACCGGCACAGGACAGCAGGAACGTTTGTGAGTGATTGCGGCGCCAGGCGATCGCCAGCATCACCACCACGATGGTGAGGCTGGTGATCAGCAGCGGCGCAAGCGCGATAAAGTGTTGGATCGTGAATTCCATAGCGCTCTTACCGTGCCGAAGCGAGTTGAGTGAAGGCGGTGCTGAACCACTGCTGCACGCCATGCATCGTCGCGGCAGAAGTGTCCAGGAACGGTTGCGGGTACACGCCGATGTAGATCAGCAGCACCGCAAGGCCGAGCACCATGATCAGTTCGCGAGCATCCATCCCTTGCAGGACGGTGTCGGACTTGGCCGGGCCGAAGTAGGCGCGGTGGATCATGATCAGCGAGTAGACCGAACCGAACACCAGGCCGGAAGTCGCAATGGCGCTGATCCACGGCGTGTGCACGAACGAACCCATCAGGATCAGGAACTCGCCGATGAAGTTGCCGGTGCCCGGCAAGCCCAGGGACGCAGCGGCAAAGAACAGGCTGATCGCCGGCAGGTACGCGATGCGCGACCACACGCCACCCATTTCACGCATGTCGCGAGTGTGCAGGCGCTCGTACAACTGACCACTCAGGATAAAGAGGGCCGCCGCCGAAACACCGTGGGCCAACATCTGGATCACTGCGCCTTGCAACGCCAGCTGGCTGCCGGAGTAGATGCCGATCAGTACGAAACCCATGTGGGAAACGGACGAGAAGGCAATCAGACGCTTGATATCGGTTTGGGCGAAGGCCAGGAACGCACCGTAGAAGATCCCGATCAGACCCAGGGTCATGGCGATCGGCGCAAACTCGGCCGAGGCATTCGGGAACAGCGGCAGGGCGAAACGCAGCAGGCCGTAGGCAGCGGTTTTCAGCAGGATACCCGCCAGGTCCACGGAGCCCGCAGTCGGCGCCTGGGCGTGCGCATCCGGCAGCCAGGAGTGGAATGGCACCACCGGCAGCTTCACCGCGAAGGCGATGAAGAAGCCCAGCATCAGGATGTACTCGGTGGTCAGCGACATCTTGGTTTTCAACAGGTCGGCGTAGTTGAAGGTAATCACGCCCGTGCTGTTGAAGTTGACCAATACCAGACCCAGGATCGCCACCAACATGATCAGGCCGGAAGCCTGAGTGAAGATGAAGAACTTGGTCGCCGCGTAGATCCGGGTTTTCTTGCCGTCCGAAGAACTGTGACCCCAGAGCGCGATGAGGAAGTACATCGGCACCAGCATCATTTCCCAGAAGAAGAAGAACATGAACAGGTCCAGCGCCAGGAACACGCCGACAACACCGCCCAGAATCCACATCAGGTTCAAGTGGAAGAAGCCCACGTGACGCTGAATTTCTTTCCAGGAGCAGAGTACCGAGAGGATACCCAGCAGGCCGGTCAGCAGGATCATCAACAGCGACAGGCCGTCGAGGGCCAGGTGCACGTTGATGCCGAAGCGCTGGATCCACACGTGCTTGAACTCAAGCGCGAAGGTGGGATCGGCACCCGGTGCCGGAGCAAATGAATAGTCGCCATGGGCCCACAGCCAGAGGCCGAGCGCGAGTTCCAGGGACATGGTCAGCAACGCAATCCAGCGGGGGAGGGTGGCGCCGAAGCGTTCACCCATCCAGCAGAGCAGGCCGCCGATAAAGGGGATCAGGATTAGCCAGGGCAGAATCATGACGGGCTCGTTTCCTTTCGCAAGTTCGCAAAGTACATAGACATAGTCAGACCGCTACCACCACGATGGCGCCGATCACCAGCACGGCACCGGCCGCCATGGAAGCTGCATACCAGCGCAGTTGGCCAGTCTCGCTGCGGCTCAGGGCGGTGTGACCGGCCTTGGCGGCACGCGGGATCAAACCAATGGTCTGGTCGAGCGGGTCTTTGCGCAGTACATGGCTGATGGCTAGGTAAGGCTTGACGAACAGTTTGTCGTAGATCCAATCGAAGCCCCAGGCGGCGAACCACCAGGCCGAAAGGAAGCGGCCGATGCCACTGTTGGCAACCGCAGTCACGAAGCGACGCTTGCCGAGGAACAGCAGGGCCGCCAGCAGGATACCGGCCAGGGCGATGGCGCCCGAGGCGATTTCCAGGCTGTGCTTGGCAGCGCCGCCGGCATGCCCCGCGCTTTCCGGCAGTACGCCGGCCAATGGCGGGGTGATCATGGCGCCGATGAAGGTCGACAGGATGATCAGCACCGACAATGGCAACCAGTGGGAGATACCGTGGCCTGCGTGCGCTTCGGTCTTGGCTTCACCGTGGAAGGTGATGAAGATCAGGCGGAAGGTGTACAGCGAGGTCATGAAGGCACCCACCAGGCCTGCGTACAGCAGGTTCTGGTTACCGCTGGCAAAGGCTTCCCAGAGGATTTCGTCTTTGGAGTAGAAACCTGCGGTCACCAACGGCAGGGCCGCCAGAGCGGCACCCCCGACGATGAAGCTGGCGTAGGCCAACGGCAGTTTCTTCCACAGGCCGCCCATCTTGAAGATGTTCTGCTCGTGGTGGCAGGCAACGATCACTGCACCGGAGGCAAGGAACAGCAGGGCCTTGAAGAAGGCGTGGGTCATCAGGTGGAAGATCGCCGCGTCCCAGGCACCCACGCCCAGGGCCAGGAACATGTAGCCGATCTGGCTCATGGTCGAGTAGGCGAGGATCCGCTTGATGTCGGTCTGCACCAGCGCGGCGAAGCCGGCCAGTACCAGTGTCACGCCACCCACCAGGCCTACCAGGTGCAGGATTTCCGGCGCCAGGGTGAACAGGCCGTGGGTACGTGCAATCAGGTAGACACCGGCGGTTACCATGGTTGCCGCGTGAATCAGTGCGGAAACGGGAGTAGGACCGGCCATCGCATCCGCCAGCCAGGTTTGCAGCGGCAGTTGCGCGGATTTACCCACGGCGCCGCCCAGCAGCATCAGGGTAGCGAGGGTGATCCAGAAGTCACCGACCTGGAATTTCTGCGGTGCCAGCACCAGCAGTTCCTGGATGTTCAGCGTGCCCACTTGTTGGAACAGGATGAACAGGCCGATGGCCATGAACACGTCGCCGATGCGGGTCACGATAAAGGCTTTGAGTGCTGCGTTACCGTTGTTGCGGTTGCTGTAGTAGAAACCGATCAACAGGTAAGAGCACAGGCCCACGCCTTCCCAGCCGAAGTACAGGAACAACAGGTTATCGCCGAGCACCAGGAACAGCATGCTGGCGATAAACAGGTTGGTGTAGGCGAAGAAGCGCGAGTAACCGGCTTCACCGCGCATGTACCAGGACGCGAACAGGTGGATCAGGAAGCCCACACCCACCACCACGCCGAGCATGGTGATCGACAGGCCGTCGACGTAGAGGGCGAAGTTGGGCTTGAAGCCCTCCACCGACATCCACTGCCACAGCACCAGGGTGTAGTGGCCGCCTTCTGGCGGCGCCACGTTGAATTGCCAGATGACGTAGGCGGCGACAATTGCCGATAGGCCAATGGAACCCACACCCACCAGGGCAGAAAGGTTTTCCGACCAGCGCCCGCGAGAGAACGACAGCAGCAGGAAACCGATCAGGGGAAATACGAAAGTCAGAAAGATCATGTTCATCCGCGCATCTCACTGGCAGCGTCGATATCAAGCGTGTGGAAGCGACGATACAGTTGCAGCAGGATCGCCAAGCCAATACTGGCCTCGGCGGCTGCCAGGCTGATCACCAGGATGAACATGACTTGTCCATCCGGCTGCGCCCATCGGCTACCTGCCACAACAAACGCCAGTGCGGCAGCGTTCATCATGATTTCCAGGCTCATCAACACGAACAGAATGTTACGGCGAACCATCAGGCCGACCAGGCCAAGGCAGAACAGGATGCCGGCGACCGCCAGACCATGCTCCAAAGGGATAGCAGGCATCGTCATTGCTCCTTGGCTTCGTTGCGGCCCAAGTGGAAGGCAGTGATGGCTGCAGCGAGCAGCAGCATCGAAGCCAGTTCGACCACCAGCAGGTACGGGCCGAACAGGCTGATGCCCACGGCTTTGGCGTCTACGGTGGTGTGGCCGATGGCCTGGCCGCTCTGGTGAGCGAACAGCACATACAGCAGTTCACCCAGCAGCAGCGCTGCCAGGATGACCGGGCCGAGCCAGATGCCGGGCTTGAGCCAGACGCGTTCCTGGGCGACCGAAGCCGGCCCCAGGTTGAGCATCATCACCACAAACACGAACAGCACCATGATGGCGCCGGCGTAGGCGATCACTTCCGGGACACCGGCAAACGGTGCGCCGAGGCTGAAAAAGGTCATGGCCACGGCGATCAGCGAAATAATCA
>NZ_UYXQ01000196.1 GCF_900624995.1 Pseudomonas antarctica | reverse complement strand
CTCCCCGCCGCCGCCAGGCGCCGCCGCAGGTGGGGGTGAAAGCAACGTGATCGATCAAACTTCAACTGCGCCAGCCCCATGTCCCTCGCCAGTTGATCCGCCGTGGCGTACAGGCTGACAAAGTGCCAAGGCGCGCCGTCAGCCGCGCCACCGCCCTGAATCTGCCCGGGGTTGTACAGGGTAATGCTGCCGGGCCCGGCCTCAAACTCGCGGCGGTCGAGCCAGACCTTTTCCTCGCCGACCAGGTTCACGCCGATCACGCATTCATCGTGGCTGTGGCGGGCAAAGGTCAGGCCGGTGCAGTGCGTGCTGCTGACTTCGTAGTTGCCCAGCCAGGCGTGTTGCAGGGTGCTCATCGCGATAACTCGGTTAGAGGACGGGTATGAGCATACGTCGACAGGGCGGCTCAGATCGACTGTTGATTGACGCGCTGCGACAGCTCAGCAGCGCTTTCCTTACGCTCTGAGTAGCGGTCGACCAGCTCCGGGTGATTGCGCAGCAATAGGGTGAATTTCACCAGTTCCTCCATTACATCGACGACACGATCATAGAGTTCCGACGGCTTCATGCGGTCCTGGTCATCAAACTCCATGAAGGCCTTGGGCACCGAGGATTGGTTGGGGATGGTGAACATGCGCATCCACCGGCCAAGCACACGCAGTTGGTTGACGGTGTTGAACGATTGCGAACCGCCGCACACTTGCATCACCGCCAAGGTCTTGCCCTGGGTGGGCCGGACGGCGCCCAGGGCCAGCGGCACCCAATCGAGCTGGGCCTTGAACACCGCCGACATCGAGCCGTGACGTTCCGGCGAACACCAGACCTGGCCTTCGGACCATTGCATCAGGTCCAACAGTTCCTGAACCTTGGGGTGATCGGTGGGCGCATCATCAGGCAGCGGCAGGCCCGACGGGTTGAAAATCCGAGTGTCGGCACCGAAGTGACGCAACAGGCGCGCAGCTTCTTCTACCAGCAAGCGGCTGAATGAGCGCGCCCGCGTAGAGCCATAGAGCAGCAGGATGCGCGGCGGATGCGTCGGTTCGGTAGGCGGCGTGGTCAGGGTGGTGTCGAGATTGGGCAGGGTGGTCATCAGGGGCTCCGGCTACAAACGCGCAATGCGGTCGAGTTCAGTTTTCAGTTCATCCGGGCTCAGGCGGGTAAAGGGCAGGGCAAAAAACGCGCGGCAGCGGTTAGCGATGATGCCCATTGTGAGGTTAAACGCAGCGTCGACTTGGGTCTCATCAGCATGCAGTTCCGACGGATCTTCCAACCCCCAGTGCGCCTTCAGCGCCGGCCCGAAATACACCGGGCAGGTTTCACCGGCGGCCTTGTCGCACACGGTGATGACCACGTCCGGCGGGCTGCCTTCGAAGGCCTCATTACCCTTGCTGTACAAGCCGTCGGTGCTGATGCCCGCCGCCTGCAGCGTGCTCAGACTGCGCGGCAGCACTTGCCCCCGAGGAAAGCTGCCAGAGCTGATCGCCTCAAAGCCTTGCGGCGCCAAGTGGTTGAACACCGCTTCGGACAAGATGCTGCGGCAGCTGTTGGCGGTACACATAAACAGAACTTTCATGGCGAGTGTCCTTCAGAGGCTCAGGCGCAAGGCCAGCGCCGCAAGGGTGATCAACAGCACCGGCAAGGTCAGCACAATCCCGACCCTGAAGTAATAACCCCAGGTGATGGTGATGCCTTTGCGTGCGAGAATGTGCAGCCATAACAAGGTGGCCAGGCTACCGATGGGGGTGATTTTCGGCCCCAGGTCACTGCCGATCACGTTGGCGTAAATCATCGCGTCCTTGACCACACCCACGGCATGGCTGGACTCGATGGACAGTGCGCCGATCAGCACCGTCGGCAAGTTGTTCATCGCTGACGACAGCAGCGCCGTCAGCACGCCGGTGCCCATGGCCGCGCCCCACACGCCATAGGTGGCGAAGGTGTCGAGCCAGGTTGCCAGGTAGGTGGTCAAGCCAGCGTTACGCAGGCCGTAGACCACCAGGTACATGCCCAAGGAAAAGATCACGATTTGCCACGGGGCTTCTTTCAGCACCTTGCGCGTGGAGATTTTGTGGCCCTTGGCGGCGATCACCAGCAGCAACACGGCGCACACGGCGGAAATCGCACTTATGGGAATGCCCAGCGGCTCGAGGGCGAAACAACCGACCAGCAAAATACCGAGCACCCACCAACCTGCACGAAAGGTCGCACGGTCGTGGATGGCGCTGCTGGGGTCTTCCAGATCGGCCGGGTCGTAGGTCGGGGGAATGTCGCGGCGGAAAAACCACAGCAGTACCGCCAAGGTGGCAGCCACGCTGACGACGTTCACCGGCACCATGACTGCGGCGTATTCGTTGAAGCCGATCTTGAAGTAATCCGCCGAGACGATGTTCACCAGGTTCGACACCACCAACGGCAGGCTCGCCGTATCCGCGATAAACCCCGCGCCCATCACGAATGCCAGCGTCGCGGCTGGGGAAAACCGCAGCGCCAGCAGCATCGACATCACGATCGGTGTGAGGATCAACGCTGCGCCGTCGTTGGCGAACAGTGCCGAGACCAGGGCACCCAGCAGCACCATATAGGCGAACAAGCGCCGGCCACGCCCACGGCCCCAACGCGCCACATGCAGCGCGGTCCAGGCGAAGAACCCGGCTTCATCGAGCAACAGGCTGATGATGATCAGCGCAACAAAGGTGCCGGTCGCGTTCCAGATGATGTGCCACACCACGGGAATGTCGGCCAGGCTGATCACGCCGCAGGCCAGGGCCAGAATCGCCCCCAACGTTGCGCTCCAGCCGACGCCCAAGCCTTTTGGCTGCCAGATGACCAGGATGATGGTGAAGATAAAAATCGCAATGGCGACAAGCATGAATAAAAGCTCCGATGGCTTAGCAGCAGGCGCTGGCCCGTTGTGGTCTGTCGCCCATTTCATCAAGACGCAGCGCGTCGTTCTGCAACCATGACTGGTTGGCTTGCAAGGTGGTCTCCAGCACCTGTGTCACCCAGGCGGGCAGTGCCGGATTGATGCGGTAATAGATCCATTGACCCTGACGGCGATCGAGCAATAGCCCGCCACTGCGCAGTTGCGCCAAATGGCGGGAGATTTTTGGCTGGCTGTCGTCCAAAGCATGGATCAGTTCGCACACGCAAAGTTCGCCCTCGCGCAGGATCAATAATGTCAGGCGCGTGCGGGTGGCATCCGCCAGGCATTTGAACAGGGTGGGTGGGGAGAAGAGGTCCGACATGATCAAAGCCTGTATATATGAATATCCGAATATACGGATAAGCAAATATGTAGGTCAAATCCTGAATTCGTTTGATGTGGATCAAATGCCGCTCAATCAGCCACAAGTGACTGAAATTAAAATGAAACACGAATGTCCTAAAGTGCCTGCCCATAGCTGATGAAGGAAGAACCCGCGTGACCCGTGCCACTCGCAACCTGCGCAAGACCCTCGATTCCGTCGCGGACAATAATGAAACCGCGGCGTTTGACCTGATGCGCGCCGTCGAAAAACTCGGCGATGAAGTGCTGCGCCAACGCCTGCTCAACACCATTCACCGGCTCAATCAGGATGCACATGAGTTGCGCGAAGCGCGTGATTCGGTGGAGCAGGTCTCAGTCAAGCTCGCCTGAGCACGATCGTTCAAGACAAGCCCCTTATGACGCTGGCATGCTTGTCGACTGTCTGTCGATGAGCCGTCTCCATGCCTACAGCCTTACCTCATTACGCCTTCGGTCGCGGCGCCATTGCCGTTATTCCCTTGTCTCTGGCGTGTGCACCCTGGGGGCTGCTGGCCGGCTCCATGGCCATTGACGCGCAATTGACCCCCCTGCAGGCCCAGGGTTTGTCCGCCATCGTATTTGCCGGCGCCGCGCAATTGGTGGCTATCGGTATGGTCAAGGGCGGTGCCAGCCTGATCTCGATTGTGCTGACCACCTTGCTGCTGACGTCCCAACACTTGCTCTATGGCATGCATATGCGCCCGACGCTGTCGTCGCTCAATGCACGCTGGCGGATGAGCCTCGGATTTTTGCTGACTGACGAATTCTTTGCGCTGGTCAATCACTATGACCGTGAGACCTTCAACCGCTGGTATGCGCTGGGCGTCGGCTTGACGTTTTATATCATCTGGAACCTGTTTACCCTGGCCGGCATCGTGCTGGGCAAAAGCATTCCCGGCCTTGATCAACTGGGGCTGGAGTTTTCGATTGCTGCGACGTTTATCGCGCTGATCACGCCGGTCGTGCGTGATGTGCCTACGGTGGTGTGTGTGGCGGTTTCGCTGTTGTGTTCGGTGTGGCTGAGCTACTTGCACTGGGAGTCGGCGGTGGTGGTGTCGGGTATGCTCGGGATGAGTGCGGGTTTTGCCTGCAAGCGGCTTGGAGTGGGGGCGACGCAACGATGATCTACATCATGATTGTGGCCATGGGGTTGGTGGTGTTTCTCAACCGTTACTTGTTCATTGAGCCGCGTTTGCCGGTTCGGCTTAATCGCGGTGCGCGGGAATTTCTTGGGTTCGCGGTGCCGGGAATGCTTACGGCGATTTGTGGGCCGATTATTTTTCTTGCCGATCACAAGTTGAATGTGAGCCTGGCCAATCCTTATTTGCTGGCGGCTATTTGCGCAGTAGCGTTGATGTTCTGGACGCGCAATGTGTTGATTACGGTGCTGCTGAGCATGGGGTTGTTCTATTTTTTTCGTTGGTGGCTCTGAGGTGGCAGACTGCAATCGAGCAAGCCTGGGACTGTCATAAATTTTGTGTTCGGGCATAACATGTTGAAGAGGTGCATGTATGCCAACCACAAAGAAACCGGCCCGCAGGGCCCAGCGTGACCTTCCAGCCATTCCAAAAGAGCTGATCGACCAGTTCGTCAGCGGCCCGATGAGTGCCGAAGCCATTCAGGATGCGTCGATGGCGTTCAAAAAGGCCTTGATCGAGCGAGCCCTTGGTGCCGAGCTGGGCCACCAC
>NZ_UYXQ01000195.1 GCF_900624995.1 Pseudomonas antarctica | reverse complement strand
ACCTGGCCGGGTTCGGCGTGGACAGTGAGTTGGTCTACAACCAGGAGCGCAGCAAGGCCAACCTGTTCGCCAGCATCGGCCCGGTGGAATTGCCGGGCATTGTGCTGTCGGGCCATACCGATGTGGTGCCAGTGGATGGCCAACCGTGGACCGTGCCTCCGTTCGCGCTGACCGAGCGCGACGGCAAGCTGTTTGGCCGGGGCACGGCGGATATGAAGGGTTACATCGCCTGCGTGCTGGCGCTGGTGCCCGCGCTGGTCAAGGCAGACCTGCGCCTGCCAGTTCACATCGCCCTGTCTTACGACGAGGAAGTCGGCTGCCTGGGCGTGCGTTCGTTGCTCAAGGCAGTGGAACAGCGCCCGGTGAAACCGATGCTGTGCATCATCGGCGAACCGACCGAACTGAAACCGGTGCTCGGCCACAAGGGCAAGTTGGCGATGCGTTGCGATGTGCAGGGCGAGGCATGCCACTCGGCGTATGCGCCGTATGGCGTGAACGCGATTGAGCACGCCGCCGAGTTGATCGGTGAGTTGGGACGGATTGGGCAGCGGCTGCGCGAGCAGCAAGACCCGAGGTTTGATCCGCCATTCAGCACCGTGCAGACCGGGGTGATTGCCGGTGGCAAGGCGCTGAATATCGTACCGGCGGATTGCCGGTTTGATTTTGAAGTGCGCACGTTGCCGTCGCAGGACCCGGGTGAAGTGGCTGAAGAACTGCAAGCCTACGCCATGCAGCAGGTGTTGCCACGTATGCAGGCTGTCAGCACGCACAGCGCGATTCGGTTTACCGAGTTGTCGGCCTACCCAGGCCTGGTCACCGACGAGCGCAGCCAGGCGGCGCAGTTGATTGCGGCGTTTTCCGGTTCCAGGGATTTCGGCACGGTGGCGTTTGGCACCGAGGGCGGGTTGTTTGATGCGGTAGGCATTCCCACGGTGGTGTGCGGGCCTGGGAGCATGGACCAGGGGCACAAGCCGGATGAATTCGTGAGCATTGAACAGTTGGCAGGCTGTGATGCCATGTTGCTGCGCATGCTCGACTCGATTCGCGTCTGAGCCGCCTCTCTACCCCACACCAACAAGCCCCTTCCCATCGTTAAACCTGGAACTCGTTGCATGTGCGGAGCCACACAAATACCGACTTTTCATCTGTGTACGAAAAGCCCAGACATTGAGTAGCCCACTGACTGCCTCATCGGTACAAAAAAGGTAACCCACATGCGAGTAGAGATCTCCCCCGCACCCTATATAAGTTCAGGCTTCAAAGAGGCCTTATTGAATGGGAGAAACCCATTTGACACGGGCGGATTGGAGAACATGAGCCACGCAGATGTCGCACCCCACGCAAACGTGCGCTTT
This sequence comes from Pseudomonas antarctica, assembly GCF_900624995.1. Classification (GTDB taxonomy): domain Bacteria; phylum Pseudomonadota; class Gammaproteobacteria; order Pseudomonadales; family Pseudomonadaceae; genus Aquipseudomonas; species Aquipseudomonas antarctica. Next base: position 3,669 of record NZ_UYXQ01000195.1, on the reverse strand, counting down.
ACCCCGAATTATGGCGCGCCGACATTTGAGGGGGTTCAGCAGTCTAGCGGTGAGGTCTTGGGTGGCTGGCGCAGCGAAAACAAAGCCCTGAAATTCAAGAAGTTTCCCTTTATCAAACTCACGCGCACGCCCGCCAAAGAAGAAGGGAAATCGGTGGGCGACAAGTTTCACATCAGCGTCGCGCAACAGGATGTGCCCAAAGCCTTTGAAGTCATCAGCAAGCTTATTCACTCAAAGGACAGCCCGATCAATAGCTGGAAAGCCACCGATCTAAGCCGTGTTGACCCAAGAGACACACGGATATCGCAGGGCGCTCAGTTCACGCTCTACCCCAAACCAGACCGAACGGATGGCACCTATAGCCCCGAGTACATGGGGAAAATCCAGGCATTGGTAAAAACCCTCGAACAGGCCCTGCAAGAGGCAGGCATCGGTAAAAGCGAGCACACCCCCGCCTCCGATGTCTCGGCGCCGCAGTGGGGATACGTGTCTTATCGCAATGAAGTCCGCAGCGACCGCCAGGGTTCAGAAAGCCAAAGCGCCGCCTTGAAACAAGAGCCCTTTTTCAAGCTCAGCGCCGGCATCGCCGCCTGACAACACTGGGCAAATGTGGGAGCGGGCTTGCTCGCGCCCACATTTTAGTGCTGTGTTTAACCCAACAATCACGCAGCGCTTGATGACGGCTCCACGCCCTGCGCGGGAACGATCGGTTGTTAACCCAGCAACCGCGCGAGTTCTTCGCGGCAGTAATCGACGAATAGCTGCACCGGCTTGGTCAGCGGCGCCCGCCGCAACCACACCGCCGACAACCCGGAACCCGTCACTGTTTCAGCCAACGGCACACACACCACCTTCTGCCCATCATAGGTGTACTCGGTAAACGGCTTGGTCACCAGAATCGAAAACCCAAACCCGCGCCCCACCATGCCGCGCACCATTTCGATCGACGGCGAGCTGAACACGATATTCGGCGTCAACCCGCGCTCTTCAAAGATGCTCACGAAGTAGGTGCGGCTCGGCAGCACATCGAGCAGAATCATCGGTTCGAGCACCAGGTCCGCCAGCGACACCTTGGCCTGCTGCGCAAAGCGGTGGTCCGCCGGCAGCAGCGCATACGGCTGCTGCGGCGGCATCAACGGCGTGGTCTCGATGGTGCCGCCCAAGTCATGCTCAAACAGCATCGCCATATCGATACCGCCCGCCGTCAGCGCTTGCACCAGCTCTTGTTGCTCGCCATCACGAATGCGGATCTCCACCCCCGGCCAACGCGCCTTGAAACCGGCGATCAAGCGCGGCAAATACAACGGCGCCACCGTCTCGAAGCAGCCGATGTCGATCTGCCCCGCCACCACATCATTGTCAGCCAGGGCGTTTTGCTCGAACTCATGCGCCACCCGCAGCAGCTCCAGCGCCTTGCGATAAAACCGCGCGCCGCTGGGCGTGAGCGAAACGCCCTGAGCGTGATGACGAATAAACAGCTGCACGCCAAAACTGTCTTCCAACTGCTTGATCGCGGTAGACACCGACGGCTGCGCGATATACAGCTTGCGCGACGCCTCGGCGACGCTGCCGCACTCGGCCGTGGTCACAAAATATTTGAGTTGGCGCAGGTTATAGGCAGCCATCGGGACCTCCAAAAACGTGGGACTTCGCCCCAAACAAGTGCGTGAAAATCGGCTTTTTCACACGGATTAAAGTCCATGCAACATACCGGAGCAAAAAAACCGGTGAGCTATATTTTTTAAGGTCTATAGCAACAAACTTACTAATTTACCTGCCCGCCCCCATTGCAGATGATCACTCCAACAACAAAGCGCCGCCCGTGCAGCGCACAGCGAAGTACGTCAACGTACTCACCTTGCCTTGGAGCTCGTCATGGTTACCACTGCAACATCCTCCGCACCGCTTATCGAAAAACACACGATTGGATACGTGCCCCCGGAAGATCGCCACGGAAAGGTAAGAGACCTGTTCACCCTGTGGTTCGGCGGCAACATCGCACCGTTGCCCATCGTTACCGGCGCGCTGGGTGTGCAACTGTTCCACCTGAACCTGCTGTGGGGCATCGTCGCCATCCTCGTCGGCCATCTGGTCGGCGGCGTGTTGATGGCCTTGCACTCAGCCCAAGGCCCGCAAATGGGCATCCCGCAAATGATCCAAAGCCGCGCCCAGTTCGGCTCCCTCGGCGCCCTGCTGGTGGTGGTCATCGCCGGCGTGATGTACATCGGCTTCTTCGCCTCCAACATCGTACTCGCGGGTAAATCCCTGCACGGCGTGGTCGACAGCGTGCCCGTGCCGGTCGGCATCGTTATCGGCGCCATCGGTTCCGGCATCATTGGCATCATCGGCTACCGCTTCATCCACGTGCTCAACCGCATCGGCACCTGGGTACTCGGCGCCGGCATCGTGCTGGGCTTCGGCTACATCTTCACCCACGTACAGACCACCGACTTCCTCACCCGTGGCAGCTTCAACATTTCCGGTTGGCTGGCCACCGTGTCCCTCGCCGCGCTGTGGCAGATAGCCTTCGCACCCTACGTGTCGGACTACTCCCGCTACCTGCCGGCCGATGTACCCGTCGCCGCAACCTTCTGGACCACCTACCTCGGCTCCGCCCTCGGTTCCAGCCTGGCCTTCATCTTCGGCGCCGTCGCCGTGCTCGCCACCCCGGTGGGCATGGACACCATGGACGCCGTCAAACTCGCCACCGGCGCCATCGGCCCGCTGATGCTGGTGCTGTTTTTGCTCAGCGTCATCAGCCACAACGCCCTCAACCTGTATGGCGCGGTGCTGTCGATCATCACCCTGGTGCAGACCTTCGCCTACCGCTGGATCCCCACCGCCAAAAGCCGCGCAGTGATCTCCATCCTCGTACTCGCCGCCTGCGCCATCGCCGCCGTGTTCGCCTCCAAAGACTTCATCGGCCACTTCGTCGACATGGTGCTGGTATTGCTGGTGGTACTGGTGCCGTGGACGGCGATCAACCTGATCGACTTTTACGCGATTCACAAAGGCAAATACGACATTGCCTCGATCTTCCGGGTGGATGGCGGGATTTATGGCAAGTACAACCCACAGGCGCTGCTGGCGTATGCGGTGGGGATTGCGGTGCAGATTCCGTTTATGAACACGCCGCTGTATGTGGGGTCAATTTCGGAACACATTAATGGCGCGGATTTGTCCTGGGTGGTGGGGTTGGTAGTGACGTCGCCATTGTATTTTTGGTTGGCGAGTCGGGACAGTGCTTATAAACGCAGGATGGAGGGGGGGAAATTGGTGGGTGGGGTTTAAGCCAACTGCCTGCAGTGATTTGATCGTGATGTTTTGAACCACTCATATCCTGGCTTTGCGGCCGGGGTTTGGGTGGTTTTTAAGTTTTTGGGGGCGGTTTAGTTATCTATAAAGAGCCAGCTGATACACATCACGGTCATGGATGTGAAACCAAGAGAGTGTCAGATTTTTTGTGTGCGGGCCGGTAACGGCCTGCCGACAGGCAGGCCTTAGTTTTACCAGGTAGGCCTGATAAATCGATCTCCGTACAGAATCGCAAATTGGTTCATCGCACTCTTCCAGTCATGTGCCGGTTTGCCCCAGTTAGCAGTGATATTTCGCAATCCCAACCAGATTAATTTTGTTGCAGCATCGTCCGTTGGGAAGTGCCCTCGGGTC
>NZ_UYXQ01000194.1 GCF_900624995.1 Pseudomonas antarctica | reverse complement strand
AACGCGGCCATGTTGACGATCTTTTTTTACGCGCTGGTATTCGGTTTTGTGTTTTGCCTCTCGCCTGGCGCCGTGCTGGCCGAGACGTTGCGCCGCGGCTTGCTGCACGGCTTTACCCCAGCCTTGCTGGTGCAGATCGGCTCGCTGGTGGGCGACGCCGTGTGGGCGGTGATCGGCCTCACCGGCATGGCCCTGCTGATTCAACACGACGCAGTGCGTGTGCCGCTGACCATCGTGTGCGCGCTGTACCTGGCCTGGCTGGGCGTGCGCAGCCTGATCGACGCCTGGCACTTGCCCGCAGCCGACACCGCGCCAGCCCGCGGCGGGCAAAACGCGCTGGCGGTGGGCGCGGCCATTTCCCTGGCCAACCCGAAGAACATTGTTTATTGGGGCGCATTGGGCAGCGCGTTGTCGGGCATCGTCGGCGCCACGCCCAGCCATGCGCAAACCCTGATGTTTTTTGCCGGCTTTATGCTGGCGTCGGTGCTGTCATGTTTTGTGATTGCCGCACTCGTCAATCTGCTGCGCAAGAACGCCTCGCCGCTGTGGCAGCGCATCAGTTATGGCGTGGGTGGGTTGGTATTGATGTATCTGGCAGTTCTATCGGCACAGGGCGTGTGAAGTTATATATCCGGTAACTTCCCGAGCGGCTTATCTGAATAAACTCTGAACACGGGTTAATTTAATTAATCATGCGTTGACATTTTGTAACCGCCTGAGTAGATTGCCCCTGCCCACAACTGGGGCCTTTTTTAAACCTCACAAAAGAAGCCAATGGACACAGTATCTAGTCGCTGTCCGAGCACCGCTAACGCGGGCATCGGGCGCCAAACCCAGAATATGACAGGACTCGCCTTCCAGGTCCGGTAAGCTGCGCTAGAGCTGATGCTCCACCGTAACTGCCTCACCGGTCGCCCGTCCGGTCCCGAGGTGTGTTATGACCTTCCAACGCTTAGTTTTGCCAGATGTACGTACGCTAGCCGCAGCCCTGCGCGCCAAGCTGTACCGTGAGCCTGTAGGCTTTTCGCCTGCTCGTTCCGCCTTTGCTGCACCTTCCCCCCAAGTGCGTCCGGCGCCCCCGCTGGCGCACTGGCGTATCTGCCCTGCCAGCGGCCAACTGCTGCAGCACTGGGACCACGCCGACCCTCAAGACCCGCACAGACCCAAGGTTTCCATGCTGGCTCAAGCGCGCCTGTTGCTCGGACTCTATTTGAGCACTCGCGCCGCTTAAGTCGGCCGGAAACAGCAACTTCCAAATTGATATTCTGGAGTTCTTTATGAACACGTCCAGTAGTAGCCCGCTGCGCGTTAGTTAACTAACGTGCGTCTGGCGGGCGCTGTAGAAGTTAGGTGAACACCTTATTTAAACCGATCGCGAAGTCCGCGGCTCGGCATGCTTTCGCTCGCCTGTATTCAGGTAAGTACCGGGTATGTTTTGTCGAGAATTGGCGACAGGAGTACAGACAATGAGCGCCGTAAAAAACACGCCTCTGCACAAGAAAAATGGCACCGCAACCGACACCAAACTGTCGATGCGTGCCGCCCGCGAAGCCCAGAACGGCCTGCAGGCCACCCTCGCCAATGTGCGAGCCACCCAGGATGGTTTAACCGAACTGGACGCCTCGGCGCGTCTGCAACGCGAAGGCTACAACGAGGTGGCCCATGACAAGCCGCCTCACGCCATCGTCCAGTTCCTGCAGGCACTGAACAACCCTTTCATCTATGTGCTGCTGACCCTGGCTGGCATCAGCTTTGTCACCGACTACTGGCTGCCCTTGCAGGCCGGTGAAGAAGTCGACCTGACCAAAGTCATCATCATCATGACCATGGTGCTGCTCAGCAGCCTGCTGCGCTTCTGGCAGGAGCACCGCTCGGCCAAATCTGCCGAAGCGCTCAAAGCCATGGTACGCACCACCGCCACGGTGCTGCGCCGCGAGCAAGTCGGCGCCCAGCCGACGCTGCGCGAAGTGCCGATGCGCGACTTGGTCGCCGGCGACATCGTGCAATTGTCGGCTGGCGACATGATCCCGGCCGATATCCGCCTGATCGAATCCCGTGACCTGTTTATCAGCCAGGCCGTGCTGACCGGTGAAGCCTTGCCGGTCGAGAAATACGACACGCTCGGTGACGTCACGCACAAATCCGCCTCTTCACTGGCGGCCGACCAGAGCAACCTGCTGGACCTGCCGAACATCTGCTTCATGGGCACCAACGTGGTCAGCGGGCGGGCCAAAGCCGTGGTGGTCGCCACCGGGCCGCGCACTTACTTTGGCTCGCTGGCCAAGGCCATTGTCGGCTCGCGGGTGCAGACCGCGTTCGACCGTGGGGTCAACAGCGTCAGCTGGCTGTTGATTCGCTTCATGCTGGTGATGGTGCCGATCGTATTCCTGCTCAATGGCTTCTCCAAAGGCGACTGGGGCGAAGCATTGCTGTTTGCCCTGGCGGTGGCCGTGGGCCTGACGCCGGAAATGTTGCCGATGATTGTCAGCGCCAACCTGGCCAAGGGCGCCACCGCCATGGCCAAGCGCAAAGTGGTGGTCAAGCGCCTGAATGCGATCCAGAACTTTGGCTCAATGGACGTGCTGTGCACCGACAAGACCGGCACCCTGACCCAAGACAAGATCATCCTCGAACACCACGTCAACGCCTTCGGTCAACGTGATGACGCGGTGCTGTCCCTGGCCTGGCTGAACAGCTACCACCAGAGCGGCATGAAGAACCTGATGGACCAGGCTGTGGTGCAGTTCTCGGAACACAATCCCAAGTTCCAACTGCCGTTTGCCTACAGCAAGGTCGATGAATTGCCGTTCGACTTCGTGCGCCGTCGCCTGTCGATCGTGGTCAAGGATGCCGTCGGCGACCAGTTGCTGGTGTGCAAGGGCGCGGTGGAAGAGATGCTGAGCATTTCCACGCACGTGATGGAAGATGGCGCCGCGGTGCCGCTGGATGATCGTCGCCGTGACGAGTTGCTGGCACTGGCCAATGACTACAACGAGGACGGTTTCCGTGTACTGGTGGTCGCCACCCGTCACATCCCTAAATCTCTGGCTCGCCAGCAATACACCACCGCCGATGAGCGCAACCTGGTCATCCAGGGCTTCCTGACCTTTCTGGATCCACCGAAGGAAACTGCAGGCCCGGCGATTGCTGCACTGCAACAAATCGGCGTGGCAGTGAAAGTGTTGACCGGCGACAACGCCGTGGTCACCAGCAAGATCTGCCGTCAGGTCGGCCTCGAGCCCGGCCAGCCACTGTTGGGCGTAGAAATCGAAGCGATGGACGACGCCACCCTGATGCGCCGCGTGGAAGAACGCACGGTGTTCGCCAAACTCACGCCGCTGCAGAAATCGCGGGTGCTCAAGGCACTGCAAGCCAACGGCCACACGGTCGGCTTCCTCGGTGACGGCATCAACGATGCACCGGCGCTGCGCGACGCCGACGTGGGTATTTCAGTGGACAGCGGCACCGACATCGCCAAGGAATCGGCCGACATCATTCTGCTGGAAAAGAGCCTGATGGTGCTGGAAGAAGGCGTGCTCAAGGGCCGCGAAACCTTCGGCAATATCATGAAGTACCTGAACATGACCGCCAGCTCCAACTTCGGCAACGTGTTCTCGGTGCTGGTGGCCAGCGCGTTCATTCCATTCATGCCGATGCTGGCGATCCATCTGCTGCTGCAAAACCTGATGTACGACATCTCCCAACTGGCCTTGCCGTGGGACAAGATGGACAAGGAATACTTGGCCAAACCGCGGAAGTGGGATGCTAAAAACATCGGCCGCTTCATGATTTGGATCGGGCCAACCTCGTCGATCTTCGACATCACCACCTTTGCGCTGATGTGGTACGTGTTCAGCGCCAACAGTGTGGAAATGCAGACCCTGTTCCAGTCCGGCTGGTTTATCGAAGGGCTGCTCTCGCAAACCCTGGTGGTGCACATGTTGCGCACCCGCAAGATCCCATTCTTCCAGAGCACGGCCGCCTGGCCGGTGTTGATGATGACCGCGATTGTCATCGGGCTGGGGATCTACGTGCCGTTCTCGCCGCTGGGCACCCTGGTCGGCCTGGAGCCGCTGCCGCTGGCGTACTTCCCATGGTTGGTCGGCACCCTGCTCGCCTACTGCTGCGTGGCGCAACTGATGAAAACGATCTACATCCGCCGCTTCAAGCAGTGGTACTGATCACCCCCGCCGTTTAAACGGTGGCGGTCGCCCGGCCGCCACCGCGCGACACAAGGATTTTGAATATGCGCGTCTTGATCTGTGCAGGTCGTCATTACGCCGACACCAAAAAGTCCCGCCAAGTGCTGGACGCCTACCACCGCCTGCGCCCAGTGCAGGTATTGATTCACGGCGGCAACCAATTCCTGGGCAGTGACGTCGAGGAGTGGGCGCGGGAAATCGGCATCGACGTGGTGCGCTACCCGCCCAACTGGCAACGCCACGGCAAGCAAGCGGAACGACAGCGCAACCATTTCATGCTGGCCGACAGCCGCCCCGACGTGGTCATCGCCCTCCCAGGCGGTGACGACACTTCGGAGCTGGTCTGTCAGGCCAAAGCCAGCGGCATTTCGGTGCTGACCGTAGAAAGCTGAATTCAAGCGAGGTGCATCATGCACAAAAAACACACCCCTCTTCGCAACGACGGGTTTGCCAAATACCGCGTGCGCCACAATCGCGGCGCCCGCCACACCTTGTTGCTATTGCCGCCAGCCAAACGGCGCGCACTGCAGCGTAACCTGACGTTTATCGGCGTGACCCTGGGCCTTATTTTACTCATCGCGCTGCTTTCCAAGGCCCAGGCGGCCGGTGGTGCTTATGTGGTTGACGACGGGGCGGTGAACGCCCCGGGCGAATGCAATGTCGACGCCTGGTACACCGCCAATCGGCACCAAGGCAACGTCCATAACCAGACCTTGAACCCGGCCTGCACGTTCAGCGCACTGCCTTCAGTGCAATGGAGCGCCGCACTGTCGCGTGCCAGTCATGCCGGTGCCGCCGACACGCAGGTCAGCCCGCAAGTCAAGGCCCAGGTGTGGTCGCGGGAGGCCTGGGGGCG
>NZ_UYXQ01000193.1 GCF_900624995.1 Pseudomonas antarctica | reverse complement strand
GGCTTTCGCGACGACGCGCTGGCGGCCAGCGAACAGCCGATGAGCCAATTTATCGCGCGCTACCTGCAACCCGGTGACGTGGTGTTCACCACGTGGCGCAACGACGGCAATGACGACCATGACGCCGTCGGCCGTGCCAGCGCCAACGCGTGCCGGCAGGTGGGCGTGCGGCTCTATGAACTGCCCATTTGGGCCTGGCACTGGCCGCTACGCGACGGCGCGATAATCCCTTGGCAACGGGCGCGTAAAGTCCGCCTGAATGCATGGAACGTCGCGCGCAAGCTTCACGCAACCCATGCGTTTGCGAGCCAATTGGTCGGCGACCCGACAATCGGCTTGGCGCCGAAGCTCGCCCAGGATCTGCTGGAGCGGATACGCGAGCCGTACGAGATCGTGTTTGCTTAGCGTGCCAGGCTTAGGTATCGCATTGTGTACAGCACAACCGACGATACCAACGGCCAAATTATGCCAGCGTCGCCGCGTGGCTGGCGGTCAAGCGCTAATGCGTGCTAACCCCGCGTGCCCGCGGCGATGGCGACGCCCGTTGTCTGTCGGATAAAACCCTACGCAACCGCAAACGGGCGGCGTTGGCACAGGATGATCGGCTTCACGTTGCGCGCATAAGTGAACGCAACGTGGTGTAAAAACTAAAGCGCCCTACCCTCCGTCACCTGCGCAGTGAACCGTTTACGAACGTGCGACAGCGGGTAGGCAACGCCCAGCCAGATAAACCAGATAGGCATCACGCACAGCGCCAATCGCGTGTCCGGCCGTAAGGCAAGCAGGCATAACACAAAGGCGAGAAATGCCAGGGAAAACCACGCCATCGGCACGCCACCGGGCATTTTGTAGCGTGATTGTGCGTGTAAGTCCGGGCGCTTTTTACGGTAGGCGATGTAGGACGCGAGGATAGTCGACCAAGTAAAAATCACCAGGATCGCCGAGACCGTCGACACGAGGGTGAAGGCCGTCATTACCTGCGGCACCACAAACAGCAACACCAGGCCCAGCACCATCAGCAGTGTGGTAAATGCCAGGCTGATAAATGGCACGCTGCTGTTGGACAGCCGCCGAAAAATGCCCGGCGCATCGCCCAGGTCTGCCAAACCGAACAGCATGCGGCTGGCAGAAAACACGCCACTGTTTGCCGACGAGGCCGCAGAGGTGAGTACCACGAAATTCACGATGCCCGCCGCTGCGGGGAAACCCGCCACCAGGAACAGCTCAACAAACGGGCTTTTGCTTGGCGACACTTGCTGCCACGACGTCACGGCGATGATGCACGCCAAGGCCAGTACGTAGAACAGGATGATGCGCAACGGGATTGAGTTGATTGCCTTGGGCAGGGTCTTCTCTGGCGCGCGGGTTTCTGCGGCCGCGGTGCCGATCAGTTCAGTGCCGGCGAAGGAAAAGATCGCCATCTGGAAACCGGCAAAAAAACCGAAGACGCCGTTGGGGAACGCCGCTTGTTTATCCAGCAAATGCGTCAACGACGCGGTGACACCGGTGGGTGAGACAAACGAGCTGGCGATCAGCACCAGGCTCACGCTGATCAGGGTGACTACGGCGATGATCTTGATGATCGCAAACCAGAACTCGACCTCGCCAAACAGCCTGACCGTGAGCACGTTAAGCGCGAACAGCGTGAGCAACATGCCGACGGCCGGCATCCACGCCGGTACATCGGGGAACCAGTACTGGAAAAACCCGCCGACCACTACCGCATCGCCGACCACCGCCACGCTCCAACTCAGCCAATACGACCAGCCGAGAAAAAACGCCGCGCGCGGCCCCAGGTAGGCACCGGCAAAGTCGGCAAAGCTCTTGAAGTTGAGGTTGGATAACAGCAGCTCCCCCATGGCACGCATCACGAAATACACAAAGAGCCCGATGATCATGTAGATCAGGATGATCGAGGTGCCCGAGAGCGCGATGATCTTGCCCGAGCCCATGAACAGGCCGGTGCCGATCGCACCGCCCATGGCCATCAACTGGATGTGGCGGTTGCTCAGGGTGCGTTGCAACGCAGGCTTTTCGGTAAGCCCAGGCGTGGTTGTTTTCATTACAAAACCTCTTGTTATGTTTTTGAGTTTTGGCAGAAAAAAGAATCAGCGGTTTTTTGTTCTTGGGTTCAGGCGGTCTTGCTTTCGAAACCGTGCAGCACGTTGACGGCATTGATGCCGATCTCATCGACCATGTAGCCGCCTTCCATCACAAACAGCGTGGGCACGCCGACGCTGGCGATGATCTCGCCCATGCCGAGGAAGTCCTGGGTCTCCAGAAGGAAATGGCTGATAGGGTCGTCCTTAAAGGTGTCGACCCCCAGGGAAATCACCAGCACTTCGGTGGCGAAATCGCGCAGGTGCTGGCACGCGTCGATCAACGCGGTTTTGTAAGTGGCCCAGGTGGTGTTTTTCGCCAGCGGGTAATTCAGATTGAAGCCCTCCCCGGCACCCGCGCCGCGCTCGCTGCTGAACCCGGAAAAATACGGGTAGGACACCGCCGGTTCGCCATGCAGGGAGATGAACATGACGTCGGCGCGCTCATAGAAAATATTCTGGGTGCCGTTGCCATGGTGGAAATCCACGTCCAGCACCGCCACACGCCGGGCGCCTTGGGTAATCGCCTGTTGCGCCGCAATCGCGGCGTTGTTGAGGTAGCAATAACCGCCCATGTATTCGCGGGCGGCATGGTGCCCAGGTGGCCGGCACAGGGCAAAGGCGCTGTGATGGCCTTCGTCGATCAGGGCCAGGCCGGTGAGCGCAATATCGGCGCTGGTTTTGACCGCGTTCCAGGTGGTACCGGTGATCGGCGAACCGGCGTCCATGGCAAAGAAACCCAGCTTGCCGTCGATGAAGTCCGGCACTTGTTGGTTGGCCAGGTCGCGCACCGGCCACACCAGCGGCAGCGCGTCGTGACTGCGGCCTAGGGCGGCCCATTGCGCCCAGGCGGTTTCCAGGAATGACACGTAGCGTTCGCTGTGGGCGTTGACGTAACACGCCCGGTCGAAGGTGCGCGGCGCGATAATATCGCCTAGCCCAACGAGCTGGACGCGGTCGCGCACGGTGTCGGCGCGGCTGGGTTGCTCGAATGAGGGCTTAAGCACACCGTCTTTCAATTCGGTGCCATGGTGCAAACGGTGGGCATCACTAAAAACAGTCAGCATTTCTCAACATCCCCGAGTAAAAGACAGGCTCTATTTTGTTCGGGCGAGGCTGGGCTTTCTTTGCTTTTAGTTCGCGCACTGTTAGTTTTATCGGGAATATTTACCCTTGTGGCAGCACATTATGAAAAATAAAACCAAACAGGTCGCGCTTGACGACACCGATCTCGCCATCCTCGCGTTACTGCAGGAAGACGCAAGCATTTCCAACGCCCAACTGAGCGAGCGCCTGTCCCTGAGCCTGACGCCGTGCTGGCGTCGACGTAAACGCCTGGAAGAAGAAGGCGTGATCAAGGACTACCAGGCCAACCTGGATCGCAAACTGCTCGGGCTGAACATCATGGCGTTCGTGCATGTGCGCTTCGCCATCCACACCGACCACGCACCAGATGCGTTCGAAGCGGTGGTCAAGGAGCTGCCGCAAGTGCTGGCCTGCCACAAAATCACCGGCGATGCGGACTATCTGCTGCAGGTGCTGGCGGAAGACCTGGACAGTTACAGCGAGTTTGTCGAGAGCGTGTTGCGCCGTCAGTTGGGGATTGCGTCGATCCAATCGAGCCTGGCGCTGCGTGAGGTGAAGGCGACGAGTCGGGTGGCGATTCCTGGCCGGGCAAGCGCCGCGCAGAGTCAATAACAGAATTCTTCTGACGTGAACCCGATTGATTAGTGGCAAAATGCCTTTTTTACCACACTCATGGAGCGACTGTGACGCACGTGCTTGCCCCCTTGGACACCACCCTCCCGCTAACCCCGCCCTCGAACTTCCGCTTCTTCAGGCGTCTCGGGATGTTCATCCTCGCGGCGCTGACGATCTTGCTGGCGCCCATTCCCGGCCTGCTGCTGGTGCCGCCGCAAGCACAGGGCTACTGGGTATTCGTGATCGGCCATGGCGCCATCGGGTTGCTGCTGTGCGGCCTGTTCGTGGTGCAACACCGCCATGACTTGGCCGCTACGTTTTACGGCCACCACATCCGTAAGACCTTGCGCTTGGGCGCGATTGCCCTGATCGCTGCGTATGCCCTATTCGGGTTGCTAGCCACGGCGCTGGGGGAACCGCGTGAAGCGTTCATGGCTGAGCTGTACAGCGGCCTGACCCAGTGGCAAACCCTGGTTAAATTGGCGTCGCTGATCATCTTTCCACCGATCGCCGAAGAGCTGATGGTGCGGCACTACCTGCTGCGTCTGTTTCCCTACGAGCGCAGTGTTGCCTGGAAGTGGACCGCGGTGATTGTCACGTCCGCGCTGTTCGCCAGCGTGCATACCCAATACGGCAGTTGGGACACACTGGCCTTGATCTTCGTGGTGGGTTGCCTGTTCGCCTGGGCGAGGATCGCCAGCGGCGGTTTGCTGGTGCCCATCTTGCTGCACATGCTGGCGGAAGTGGTGGGGTCGGGCTTTGACTGGACCTGGACCTGGGCCGGGCTTTACGGCTGACGCCAAGCCCCCTTTGGGAGTGGGCGTGACACCGTTCTTCACGCCCACTTCCCCGGCATTAGTGGCAAAAAGCCCTTCCACCAAAATGTGAAAAATTCGTTAACTAATTCTCCCCTAAGGCTTTTTCCTACAGGCTCAATCTGCCACACTTATGAGAATAATTATCAACAGATTTATTATTCGCCAGGGAAGGCGCTCAGGGAGAGTCGGTTCAATGTCTGTGCAACAACACGGCGGCAAAGGTTTTTCACCCAATTTGATCGCGATGGCGGTGTGTATCGCCACATCACACCCGGCCTTCGCCGCCAAGGCGGAACAGCCGGCGGTAATCGAGCTGGGCGCCACGCAAATCAACACCGAGCAAGCACTCGGCGCGACCACCGAGGGCAGCCAGTCCTACACCACCGGCTCGATGGCCACCGCTACCAAACTGCCACTGACCTTGCGTGAAACCCCGCAGGCCGTCGCGAGACAGGAAGAGG
>NZ_UYXQ01000192.1 GCF_900624995.1 Pseudomonas antarctica | reverse complement strand
GTTTGAACAGTTGCTGAAGCTGTCAAAGGTCGACCCCACCCGAGGTGTCGCCGTGCACAAGAGCCATTACTCCGACCCGCGCACCGTGCCCGCCGCGATGGATGCGGCGCAGCGCCTGGGGGCCAAGGTGTACGCGGTGGAGTTGCCATCGTTCAATCATCCGCACGCGATGGGCAACGACATGACCGCCTACTGCGGCGACACTGCGTTGACCGGCAATATCGCCGCGCAACGCGCGCTGGAAGCGGCTGACCTGATTGTCGACACGATGATGCTGCTGCACTCGCCGGAACAGGAGCAGATCCTCAAGACCGGCACGCGCATCTTGTTGGCCGTGGAGCCGCCAGAAGTGCTGGCGCGCATGCTACCCACCGAAGAGGACAAGGTGCGGGTGCTGGCGGCCGAGCAGTTGCTTGAGAAGGCGCGCTCGATCCACGTCAAATCCCGCGCTGGCAGTGATTTTCGCGCCGCTTTGGGGCAGTACCCGGCGGTGACCGAGTACGGCTTTGCCGATGAACCAGGGCGCTGGGACCACTGGCCCAGCGGCTTCCTGTTCTCCTGGCCCAACGAAGAAACTGCCGAAGGCGTGTTGGTGCTGGATATCGGCGACATCCTGCTGCCGTTCAAGACCTACACCCGCGAGAAAGTCACGCTGGAGATCGAAAAGGGTTTTATCACCAGAATCCACGGTGGTTTTGAGGCCGAATACCTGCACGACTACATGAAGTATTTTAATGACCCTGAGGTGTACGGCATCTCCCATATCGGCTGGGGGTTGCAGTCAAAAGCGCAGTGGACCGCCATGGGCTTGCATGACAAAAACGACGGCATGTGCATGGATGCGCGGGCGTTTTACGGCAACTTCCTGTTCTCCACCGGGCCGAATACCGAAGTGGGCGGGACGCGCAAGACGCCGTGCCATATGGACATTGCGCTGCGCAATTGTGATGTGTACCTGGATGACGAGGCAGTTGTCATCGGTGGTGATGTGGTTGCGCCGAAAGCTTCCCTGGCACGCTAAACATCCAAATGTGGGGGCAGGCAAGCCAGCTCCCACATTTTGCGTGCGTTCCTTCAGTGAGAGGCTTGAGTCGATTCACCATCCCCGCCATCATGCCTTCCCAATCTCCACACCCACCGAGCCCGCCGTGCCTGATTCCTACGTTTTCTCTGAACAAGTTGGCCACCTGCTGCGCAAGGCCTACCAGCGCCACCTGGCGATCTTTCAGCAGAATGTCGGCGACTCCCAGCTCACAGCCGTGCAGTTTGTCACCCTGTGCGCGCTGCGCGATCACGGTGCAAGTTCCCTCACCGAACTGGTCAAGGCCACCGCCGTCGACCAGGCGACCATTCGCGGCATTGTCGAGCGGCTCAAGGCCAAGGAACTGATCACCCTGGAGCCGGACCCACAAGACAAGCGCAAGGTGGTGGTAGACCTATCTGCCGCAGGCCTCGAACTGGTCAGCCAAACCGCACCCCGCGCCGCACAGATCAGCGAGTTGACCATGAGCAACCTCAACCCGGCTGAACGGGTGGCGGTGCTGTTTTTGCTGCGCAAGATGATTGACGATCCCCAGCAATAGTGGGCGTCGCGGTAGCCAGCGGGCTTGTTGTGGCCAGCGGGCTTGCCCGGGTAAGCCCAACCCTTTGGCATCGTTTTTGCTCTGTGTTGATGTAGTAGTCACTTCACTCTTCAAGTGTGTCGCGAGGCCCCAGGTTTGCGATGCTTTTTTTTGACTGTTTCGTGTAGTGGCTGCTTCATCAATCGACACAGGCGAAGCGAATGATCAGCCCATCCATCACGGTAGCCCTTGAGGTCAATGGCCACACCCGCGAAGTCAGCGCCATGGCGGATACACCGCTGTTGCTGGTGTTGCGCAATGACTTGGCGCTCAACGGCCCCAAATACGGCTGCGGTCTGGGGGAGTGCGGCGCCTGCACGGTGATCATCGATGGCGTGGCCGCGCGCTCTTGTGTGTTCCCGCTGGCGGGCGCGGCAGGGCGCGAGATCGTCACCCTCGAAGGGCTCGGCAGCCGTCAGGCGCCGCACCCGGTGCAGCAGGCGTTTATCGATGAGCAAGCGGCGCAATGCGGCTACTGCCTGAACGGCATGATCATGACCGCCAAGGCCTTGCTCGACCGCAATCCCAACCCCAGCGAAGCACAGGTCCGTAACGAACTCTCGGGCAACCTCTGCCGCTGCGGCACCCATATCGAAATCCTGCGCGCCGTGCTGCGTGCCGCTCACCTTTTGACCGTGGACGCCCGACCATGACCGACATTGCACTTTCCCGTGACCAGTGGCTGGCCAAGACGGGCGCCTTATTGATTGTCGATGACGTGCTGCCGCCTTCGGGCCCGGTGGCCAAGGGCGGTACGCCGACGGTGAAACCCAAGGAACTGGGGCTGTTTATCGCGGTGAACGACGATGGCCTGGTCTACGCGTTCAACGGTCATGTGGACCTGGGCACCGGCGTTCGCACCTCGCTGGCGCAAATCGTTGCTGAAGAGCTGGACCTGACCATGGACCAGATCAGCATGGTGCTGGGCGACACCGAGCGCGCGCCGAACCAAGGCGCGACCATTGCCAGTGCGACCTTGCAGATTTACGCGATCCCGCTGCGTAATGCGGCAGCCGAAGCGCGGCGCTTTTTGCTGTCGCGGGCGGCGGGGCGTTGGGGCGTGAGCACGGCCAGCCTCAAGGTGGAAGCCGGCGTGATCCACGCCGCAGACGGGCGCACCACCACTTACGCAGAGCTGGTCAGCGGCCAGCATGACCAGTTGCGCATCAGCGGCGATGCACCCTTGAAAGCCATTGAGGATTACCGCCTGGTCGGCAAAGGCGCTGCGCGCGTGGATATCCCCGGCAAGGCCACGGGTGAGCTGACCTATGTGCACGACATGCGCGTGCCGGGCATGTTGCATGGGCGGGTGGTTCGGCCGCCGTATGCGGGGCTCGACTGCGGGGATTTTGTCGGCAACAGTTTGCTGAGTGTGGATGAGGCGTCCATCGCACATATCCCCGGGGTTGTAGCGGTGGTGGTGATTCGGGACTTTGTCGGCGTAGTCGCGTTACGCGAAGAGCAGGCGATCAAGGCTGCCCATGAATTGCAGGTGCAGTGGAAACCCTGGAATAACGCCTTGCCGGACATGCGTGATGTCGAACAGGCCATCCGCGACAACCCGCGAGTACGCCGTACGGTGCTCGATCAGGGCAGTGTCGATGAGGCGTTGGCGGGGGCCAGCCAAAGGATGCCCCGCACTTATCTGTGGCCTTATCAGATGCATGGCTCGATCGGGCCGTCCTGCGCGGTGGCCGATTATCAAGCAACCGGCAGCCGGGTGTGGTCGGGTAGCCAGAATCCGCACCTGTTGCGTGCCGACCTGGCGTGGCTGTTGGCGTGTGATGAAACGCTGATCGAGGTGATTCGCATGGAAGCCGCTGGCTGTTATGGGCGCAATTGCGCCGATGATGTGTGCGCGGATGCCTTGCTGTTATCCCGCGCCGTGGGCAAGCCGGTGCGCGTGCAACTGACCCGCGAGCAGGAACACCTGTGGGAGCCCAAGGGCACCGCGCAGTTGATGGATGTGGACGGCGGCCTCAACGCCGACGGCAGCATCGCCGCCTATGATTTTGAAACCAGTTACCCCTCCAACGGCGCGCCGACCTTGGCGCTGTTGCTCACCGGGCGTGTCGCGCCAGTGGCGGCGATGTTCGAGATGGGCGACCGCACCTCGATCCCGCCGTATGAGATCGACAATATGCGCGTGAGCATCAACGACATGGCGCCCATCGTTCGCGCCTCGTGGATGCGCGGCGTGTCGGCGCTGCCCAACACCTTTGCCCACGAATCTTATATCGATGAACTGGCGTTCGCCGCCGGTGTTGACCCGGTGGAATACCGCCTGCGTTACCTCAAGGACGAGCGCGCCATCGACCTGGTGAAATCCACCGCCGAACGCGCCAATTGGTCGCCGCGCACCGCGCCGATGCAAACCGCCAATGAAGACCATCTGTTGCGTGGCCGGGGCTTTGCCTACGCGCGCTATATCCACAGCAAGTTCCCGGGCTTCGGCGCCGCGTGGGCGGCCTGGGTGGCGGATGTGGCCATCGACAAACACACCGGTGACGTGTCAGTGACGCGCGTGGTGATCGGCCATGACTCGGGGATGATGATTAACCCGGCGGGCGTGCAGCACCAGATCCACGGCAATGTGATCCAGTCCACCAGCCGTGTGTTGAAGGAGCGGGTGACCTTTGAAGAGTCGACCGTAGCGAGCAAGGAGTGGGGCGGGTATCCGATCCTGACCTTCCCCGAAGTGCCGCAGATCGACGTGCTGATGATGCCGCGCCAGGATCAGCCACCGATGGGCGCTGGTGAGTCCGCTTCGGTGCCCAGCGCGGCAGCGATTGCCAATGCGATTTATGACGCCACCGGAATTCGTTTTCGCGAGTTGCCGATCACCCCGGAGCGGGTGTTGGCGGCGCTGAATGCCAGCTCCCTTGGCGAGCCTGCCAAGTCGCCGGAAAAACGCAAAAGATGGTGGATCGGTGCACTGTTCGCGACGCTGGGTGCACTGATTGCCACCGCGTGGCCGTTTCACCCTGAAATCACGCCGATTGCCCCGCCCGGCGCCGGCACGTGGTCCAAGGCCACCCTGGAGCGCGGGCGTTTGCTGGCGGCGGTGGGTGATTGCGCGGTCTGCCATACAGCGCCAGGCGGCGCGACCAATGCCGGTGGGTTGGCGATGGAAACGCCGTTCGGCACGCTCTACAGCAGCAATATCACCCCGGATGTGAAGACCGGGATCGGCGCTTGGTCGTACCCGGCGTTCGAGCGCGCGATGCGTGACGGCATCGGTCGCGACGGGCGCAATTTGTATCCGGCGTTTCCGTATACGGCGTTTCGCAATATCAATGAGGCGGACATGCAGGCGCTATACGCCTACCTGATGTCGCAGGCGCCGGTAAGCCAGACGCCGACGTCGAATGCCATGCGCTTTCCGTTCAACATCCGACCGTTGATGGCGGGGTGGAATGCGCTGAATTTAAGGCGCGGCGAAATCACCCTGCAGCCAGAGCGCGGCGAGCAGTGGAATCGCGG
>NZ_UYXQ01000191.1 GCF_900624995.1 Pseudomonas antarctica | reverse complement strand
GGAGAGGGAAAAGAAGGGAAAAGGAACAGAGGCCACCTTCTGTTCGGATGTACCGAGAACCAACTGGGGGAGCGGGCGTGCTCGGGAAGGCGGTGGGTCAGCCAGCTCAGGTGTAACTGACCCACCGCCTTCGCGAGCAAGCCCGCTCCCACAATTTTGACCGAGTTTAGCTGCTAGCACCGCAGTGCTCTGCTTTTCTGTGGGAGCTGGCTTGTCGGACCGCCGCACCGCTGCGATGCAGGCACCTCGGTGTATCAGGCGCAACCCGTTGATGCCATCGCAGGCAAGCCAGCTCCCACATTAGATTGAGTTCAGTTTCAAATATCAGGTCGGCTGTCAGGCCGCCTCGATTTTGCTTTTGATTTAACCACTCAGGTCGGCTACTAGGCCGCCGTGCTCTTGCTTTTGATCTTGATCTGTTTTTGATCTTGATCTTGATCTTAGGCGCCCCGTTAAACCACGCTGGCCGAACGCAGGCTTTGGAGCGGGGGTAAACCGGCAGGACGCCGGTTTAGCCGCGATGGGCCAAGGATGGCCCATGGCGGCGGCCCCCGCTCCAAAGCCTGCGTGAGGGCACACCGAGCCTAGGCGAGGTGCCGAGTGGTGGGGCAAGAGCCCTTTGCTTACTTTGGGGCTTTTCCAAAGTGAGCCGCTGTAAGAGCGGAACCATTAGTGGCCGTTACGGCAAGAACGGATATGTACACCAACCAACCAACCAACCAACCAACCAACCCAACCCCATCATTGACCATCCCCCACGCACTGCGTAGCCTTGCACCTTCGAGGTTCTTCGGCCCACGCCGAAGCTAAGAAGGGAACGCGGTCCAAGCCGCGGCTGCCCCCGCAACTGTAAAGGGTTTAGCTGACTGCCACGCCACTGCCAATACGGCGGGAAGGCGCAGCCAGCGCCGGTCGCAAGACCCGCACGCCCCAAGCCAGGAGACCTGCCTCGCAACCGATTTTCTACTTCAACCGGGCGGGGTGATCCGGTGACGAAATCCGCTTCTGCGCGCCGGCGCAGGGCCTATCGTCCCGTATGCCCGCCCCAAAGGGCATCCGATGAAAACACTGGCCAAACTCCCCGTCACCATCGTTACCGGTTTCCTCGGCTCGGGCAAAACCACCTTGCTACGCCACATGCTCGACAGCGCCCAGGGCCGTCGAATCGCCGTGATCGTCAACGAATTCGGTGAGTTGGGCATCGACGGTGAAATCCTCAAACAGTGTTCCATCGGCTGCACCGAAGAAGAGGCCAATGGCCGCGTATATGAACTGGCCAACGGCTGCCTGTGCTGCACCGTGCAGGAAGAATTCTTCCCGGTGATGCGCGAACTGGTTGCCCGTCGCGGCGACCTCGACCATATCCTCATCGAAACCTCCGGCCTGGCCCTGCCAAAACCGCTGGTACAAGCCTTCCAGTGGCCGGAAATCCGCAGCGCTTGCACCGTTGACGCGGTGATCACCGTGGTCGATAGCCCTGCCGTCGCCGCCGGCACCTTCGCCGCCTTCCCGGACCAGGTCGACGCCATGCGCAAACTCGACCCGAACCTGGACCACGAGTCGCCGTTGCACGAGCTGTTCGCCGACCAACTGGCCAGCGCTGACCTGGTGATCCTCAACAAAGCCGACCTGATCAGCCCTGAAGACCTGGCCCGCGTGCGCCTGGAAGTCGCCGAAGAGCTGCCGCCAGCGGTGAAAATCATCGAAGCCAGCAGCGGTCGCCTGCCGCTGGACGTGCTGATCGGCCTGGGCGCCGGCTCCGAAGAACACATCGACGGTCGCCACAGCCACCACGACCATCACCACAACGATGAAGGCGAGCATGACCACGATCACGACGCCTTCGACTCCATCTCCATCGACCTGCCGCAAGCCGACGAAGCACTGCTGCTCGACGCCCTGACTCAACTGGTGGTTCAGCACGGCATCCTGCGCGTCAAAGGCTTCGCCGCGATCCCGAACAAGCCGATGCGCCTGCTGATCCAGGGCGTGGGTACGCGTTTCGACAAGCACTTTGACCGTGCCTGGGGTGCCGACGAAGCACGCATCACGCGCCTGGTGCTGATCGGCCAGGCGCTGGACGCGGCGGGCCTCGAAGCGCAGCTGCGCGCAGCGCTCAGCGTTTAAGCCATGCACCTGCTCAGGACCCAGCCCGGTGGTTTCGTCTCCGACGATAATATTGCCGATTTAGGCCAAACCCCCGCTGAACTGGTGATCCTGTGCAGCGGCGACTCCAGCCTGGCGTTGCTCGCCGAAGCGGCTCAACAGCTGCCCGACGACTACCCAAGCGTTCGCCTGGCCAACCCGATGCAGGTGCAAAACCATGCTTCGGTCGACTTGTACGTCGATGAAGTGTTGCGCCATGCCAAGGTCATCCTGATTTCGCTGCACGGTGGCATCGGTTACTGGCGCTACGGTATCGAGCGCTTGGTGGCGTTGGCCGAGCGCGGCGTGCAATTGATCCTGGTGCCGGGCGATGACCGCCCAGACCCGGAACTCAGCAGCCTCAGCACCGTAGGCGTAGACGATCGTGATCGCCTCTGGCACTTCCTGCGCCAGGGCGGGCTGGGTAATGCCTTGAATTTTTATCGCTGTTTGGCAAGCCGCTACCTGGGCCGCGACTACGCCTGGGCCGAGCCGCAAACCCTGCCGCGCACCGCGATTTATCACCCGCATAAAGCCAACCCGCGCCTGAATGACTGGCAGACGGATTGGCATGCAGAGTGGCCGGTGGCAGCGGTGCTGTTCTACCGCTCGCATTTGCAGGCGGCCAATACTGGTTTTATCGACGTGTTCTGCCAGCGCTTACAGGCGGCGGGCCTTAACCCGTTGCCGATGGCGGTGGCCAGTTTGAAAGAGCCCGGCTGCCTGGCGGTGGTTGAGGACTTGCTGGATGAAGTGCAGGCGGCGGTGATTCTGAACACCACCGGCTTTGCCCAATCCAGCCCCGAAGCGCCGCACCTGCGCCCGTTTCGCCGTAATATCCCGGTGATCCAGGCGATTTGCGCCCAGGACAATCAGCCTGGCTGGGAAGCCAGCGAGCAAGGCCTCGGCCCGCGCGACTTGGCGATGCACATCGCCTTGCCGGAGCTGGACGGGCGCATTATCAGCCGGCCGATCAGCTTCAAAGACCTGGCGTGGCGCAGCGAGCGCAGCCAGTCCGACGTGGTGTGCTACCGCGCCGCGCCCGAGCGCATGGATTTTGTCGCCGAATTGGCACGCCGCTGGGTTGAACTGGCACGGGTGCCGAATGCGGATAAACGCATCGTACTGATCCTCGCCAACTACCCGACCCGCGACGGCCGTATCGGCAACGGCGTAGGCCTGGACACCCCGGCGGCGGCGCTGAATATCCTGCGCGCGCTGCAAGCCGAAGGCTATCCGCTGCCCAGTGAGTTGCCCGACAGCGGCACCGCCTTGATCCATGAACTGCTCGGCGGCGTGACCAACGATCTCGACAGCCTCGACTTGCGCCCGTGCCATCAAAGCCTGGGCCTGGACGACTACGAGGCGATGTTCAAACGCTTGCCCGAAGCCAATCGCCAAGCCGTGCTGGAGCGTTGGGGCGCACCGCACAGCGATCCGATGTGCCGTGATGGCCGCATGATGATCGCCGGCCTGCGGCTGGGCCTGACCTTCGTCGGCATCCAGCCGGCGCGCGGTTATCAGGTCGACCACAGCGCGGTGTACCACGACCCGGACCTGGTGCCGCCCCACGGCTACCTGGCGTTTTACTTTTGGTTGCGCCACAGCTATGGCGCCCATGGTGTGATCCACGTGGGCAAGCACGGCAACCTCGAGTGGCTGCCGGGCAAAGGCGTGGGGCTGTCGGAAAATTGCTGGCCCGATGCGTTGCTGGGCCCGCTGCCGAATATCTACCCGTTTATCGTCAACGACCCGGGCGAGGGTGCCCAGGCCAAGCGGCGCACCCAGGCGGTGATCATCGACCACCTCATGCCGCCGCTGACCCGCGCCGAAACCTACGGCCCGCTGCGTAATCTTGAGCTGTTGGCGGACGAGTATTACGAGGCGCAATTGCTCGACCCGCGCCGCGCCCTTGAATTGCAAAAAGACATCCTCAAGCTGGTGCGCGAAACGCGTATCGACCAGGAGCTTGAGCTGGAGAGCGACGCTGACGCGGCCGTTTGGTTGCCGCGTCTGGACACCTATCTGTGCGACTTGAAGGAGTCGCAGATCCGCGACGGCCTGCATATCTTTGGCGAGTCGCCCGAAGGCCGCTTGCGCATCGACACCTTGCTGGCCTTGCTGCGCATCCCGCGCGGCGATGGCCGTGGCCCGCAATCGAGTTTGCTGCGCGTATTGGCCAAGGCCTTCGAGCTGGGCTTTGACCCGCTCGATTGCGCGCTGGCCGAGCCCTGGACCGGGCGCCGCCCCGAGGTGTTACAGCAAATCGATCAGCAGCGCTGGCGCACCGCCGGTGATACCCGCGAGCGCCTGGAGTTGTATGCCGCGCGTTTGATCGAGCAAGCACTGGAAGGGCCGCTTGAGCAACTTGAAGAGCCCGGTTGGGAGGATGTGAAGTCGGTCATTGAGAGCCTGCGCATCGTCGTCGCGCCACGCCTGGACGCGTGCGGGCCGGCAGAAATGCGCGGCTTGCTGGATGCCTTGGGCGGTCGTTTCGTACCGGCCGGCCCCAGCGGTGCGCCCAGTCGCGGGCGCCTGGATGTGCTGCCCACCGGGCGTAACTTCTTCACCGTGGACGTGCGCAACCTGCCCACCACCACGGCCTGGCGCATTGGCTTCCAATCCGCCAACCTGATCCTTGAACGGCACCTGCAAGACCATGGCGATCACCTGCGCCAGCTCGGCCTGTCGGTGTGGGGCACGGCCACCATGCGCACCGGCGGCGACGACATCGCCCAGGCCATGGCGTTGATGGGCGTGCGCCCGGTATGGGCCACGGGCAGCCAGCGGGTGGATGACTTCGAGATCCTGCCGGTCAGCCTTCTGGATCGCCCGCGTGTCGACGTGACGCTGCGCGTGTCCGGGTTCTTTCGCGATGCCTTCGCCAACCTGATCCGCCTGTTCGATGCGGCGGTGCAAGCGGTGGCGGCCCTGGATGAACCAGATGACATGAACCCGCTGGCGGCCAAGGTGCGCAGTGAGCGTGAGGCCTTGCGCCGCTCGGGCCTGGGCGAAGAG
>NZ_UYXQ01000190.1 GCF_900624995.1 Pseudomonas antarctica | reverse complement strand
ACTACTTGGGGGGCCTGGCGGAGCGACCGACCGGCAACGACGTTTGCACCTCAGGCTCTGGGCACGCCTGGGCCGGTGGCGGGTGCGCCGCCCGGTGGTAGGTCAGCCGCGTGTCGCGGTCGACGCGGTTCATGCAGTCGATGATCGGCGCTAACGCGCTGGCAGTTGCGGTCTGTGGGCCGTCGAGTCGGTCTACCCATAAGCCGAGCACTTGTGTGTGTTTGCCGGCGCCGGCCAGGCCGAACAACATCAGCATAAAGACGATGCCAATAGGCAATAACAGGCTTGGATTCATTGCTGGGCCTCCTGGCCATACCATTGCACGTGTGTGGCCGGGGCCTGGCACTGTTCGGCGGTGCGCGGCATGCGGCTGCACACGCGCTCGGTCCATTGCTGCAGGCCCTGGTTGCGATTGACCTGATGACGGCTGTCGAGGTAGTTGAGCCCGCCGAACACCAGCGCAAACGCAATGGCGCCCAGGCCGACTGCGCCGATGGCCTTGCGTGGAAAAAGGGCCGCCCATTGCTTCACGCTCAGGCGTGCTCGGCGTTTGCCCGCGCCGATGGCCGCCAATACCGCCACCAGCGTCAGGCCGGCGACGGGGCCGAACTGCAGGCTGACGGCAATGCTCATGGCCGCACCCGGGATCAGGTCGCGCACGGGCAACAGTGGTAGACGGGTGGGGCACAACCTGCGCGGCAGTTTTGCCGCCAGGCTTTCATCCAGCACGCGCAGCCGATGTGCCAACGGGCGCCACACTTGCCAGGCCAGTGCGCCCACTGCCATGTAGGCCATCGACCACGCCAACGCGTCACCCGCAGTGCCCACCAGCGCGCCAGCTTGCCAGGGTGCCTGGAACAGCGCACCGGCCAGGCAGCCCAGGACAATGGCCAGCAGCAGGGGCCAGGTGTCGAAGGCCGTTTCCCAATCCTGCCAAAAATAAGGTGTGCCACCTGGCATGGCGAGTGCTACCTCGGGATGGTCGGCTTTGAGCGTTGCGGCCAACGTTCGGCACGCCTCCCAGTCGTGTTCACTCAAGCGCTGGGCGAATGCCCGCCGCTGGCCCAAGGACATTGGCGCCAGCAGCAACCGCGCGGCGCGCTGCTGCGGGGTGTCCGGTGCGGTAACCGCCAGCGCACGCTGGTGGGCCAAGTAGACCGGGCCTTGCTGGCGCCGTAACAAGTGCTGCCATTCATCTGCGGGGCAAGCGTGCTCACCGCCATACCAGTTTTGGCCGGCGCGTACGGCCTCAAATATCGTAGGCGACCAGAAATGGCTTTCGGTCAACAGGGTTGCCAGCATCTGGTTAAACCACAGGGTATGTGCCGGGTGTTTGAGCCAGGGCTGATCAAAGCGCGCCGCATAAGCCGCGAGAAAACCCGGTTCGTCACGCTGGGCCATGGCCAAAGCGAGCGAATAATGGAGTGCTTTCTTGCTGCGATTGGTCAAAGCGTCGATCAAGTCTTGCGGTAACTCAAGACGCTGCCAGGCGCTGAGCCACTGGAACGTGTCAAACGCCCAGCTGCGATCTTCTTCGCTGATCTCGTCGTCCGAGATACAGCGTTTGAGCAGGGCCACTTCGAATTCAAGCCCAAGACCTGCAGCCATCGCCTGCTGGTAGTGCTCCTGCAAAGTGTCGGCGGCAATGGCCGTTGGCACCACGGCCTCGGTGATCGTGTCTTGCTCTTGTGCCCATTGCTGCCAATTCAACGCTTCTTCGTAAGCTTCGCGCAGCCGTTGAAACCCGTCGGCGTCATCATCCGGCCGGGTTTTCTTCAACAATGTGGCGTATTGGCGCTTGATCGTGCGGCTGTCGGCATCCGAGGATAAACCGAGGACATCCCAGCAAGTCATGTGCGGTACCACTCCATAAAATCACCGCGCGCACCTTACCCGTTTTATTGCCCGATAAACCAGCGGTAGTCAGTGAAGGCCGTGCCCGACCCCAACCTGTGCGGCCGGGCACGTGGTATTACTTGAGAGGCGTCAACGGCGGTAGCTTCCATTGGCCCACGTCAGGCTTGGGCAGGTAGATTCGCAGTACGGCATAAAACGGACCGGGCGGGGCGGGCAGCCAGTTGCTCTGTTCGGCTTTCGGCGGCTCATGGTGCTGCAATGCCAGCGTCAGGCCGCCGTCGGCGTCCAGCTTGAGATTAGGCAGCATCTGCGAATTGATCTGGTAGCGTTTCTTAATGTTATGCGCCAGCAACTTGGTCTTGGCGTCGTACATGGTCAGCGACCAGAACGCCTCGGCGGGCGGCAACTGGTCCTTGGCAAAGTGCACGGTGTAGCTGTGGCGCGCGCCGTTGGCTGGTTTTCCTTCACTGTCGACGCGGTAGCTCAGGTATACGGCTTCATCGGGGGAGTTGCCGAAAATGCCCAGTTCAGCACCGGCGTAGCGGTAAAGGTAATTGTTTTTGAGGCGGTCACGGCTACCGAACAGGTCAGCGCTGGCCACTTGGTGAGTGTCGATCTTGTCTTTCTTGAACGCGGCAAATTCAGCCCTGGCGTCGGCAATGCCCTCTTCCAGGGCTTTGCGCTGTTCAGCGGTCAACGCTTTGACCTTGAACGGTGCGCCAGGTGCGATTCCGATCTTGGCAAAGCGTGCCAGCAGGTCTTTTTCGCTGTCCTGCGGCGCGGCAAAGGACAGCATGAAGTTCAGGTAGCGGAACAGTTGCGGGCCTTCAGTCATCGTGGCCATTGGTTTGGGCCATACGATTTTAGGCGCCGGGGCCGGCGCTGCCTGTTTCACGTAGCTGCTCAGCGGCTGGACTTTGTAGCCGTTCTGAATCTGCTTGACCTTGTTCAGGTCTTTCTCATCAAACAGCTGCGTGCGGTACAGGGCGTAGGCGATATTGCTGTCGCTGTACACCACACGGTCGATGTCGACCGGCTGCTGACCTTTCCAGTCGGGACCGGCGATCATGTAGTGGCCGCCATTGTTGCCGGTACTGCGCGTGCCCAAATACGCCATGTTCTGCGTGTAGAGGTCGATCAACTGCACGGAGTAGTAACGGTTGTCTTCGACCTTCGGCAGGGTCAGCACCAACGGTTCTTTGCGCAGGTCCATCCACATGAAGGAGTAGGGCGTGTCCGGGTTCGGAGTCGCGAATGCGGTATCTTTGGGCGTGAAGGCCTGGGCGGTATTGCCGACGTGGTTGAACGGCGCCTTGAAGTTGGCACCACCTTTATCGACGGCCTGGGTGTAGAGCGTCTTGTACATCGCCACGACCGGGTAGCCATACAGGTAGGCTTGCTTGGCAATCGCCCGGGCTTCGGCAGGGGTAGCCGTGAAGTCGGCCAAGGCGCCGGTACTCATGAGCATCGAGAGGCTCGCCAACAGCAGGCGCGTCGGTTTTCCAATCATGTTGTTGCGTCCTTCCAGAGTGCTTTTAAAGGGCGAGGGATCAAAGCGCCGAGTTTCCAACTTTATTGGCCGAACGTCACGTTAATCCCTGCAAGCAAGCTGAGCTGAGACTAAACCCGTGATGTGTCAGGGCAGGTGCGCAGGCACAGAGTAGCGCCCAGCAGCTCAGATAGCCCGACGATATGCGCTGGTGCAACGAAATGAGGAGCGTAGTGCTGTGGCAGGGTGGGCTTCAGTCGACAGGCAGCATCGACTTGACCTTGTCACGCAGCTGGTCGATGGAGAACGGTTTGCCGATTACTTGCATGCCCGCCGGCACGTCAATGCTTTCGGCATAGCCGCTGGCGAACAGGATAGGCAGGGCAGGGCGCAACTCGCGCACCTTGGTCGCCAACTGCTTGCCGTCCATGTCAGGCAGGCCGACATCGGTCATCATCAGGTCGATCACCTGTGCAGTGTTTTCGACCGCCTGTAAGGCCTCTTGAGCGTCGGCCGCTTCAAGCACGCTGAACGCCAACTCTTCGAGCACATCGACGATCAGCATGCGCACGATCGCGTCGTCTTCGACTACCAGGATGGTGGAGGGGGCAGCGGGCATAGGGAGAGTTCCTGAGGAGTTGGAAATACAGGCCTTTAGTCATTTAACGACCCTTCTCATTCCTGAGTCCTGTCGATCCAGGTAAGTTCCCCAGACATACAAACATTGTGACGGTTATGGGCCGCAATGTCCCGCCCCTTGAGCGTCCGGCAGTTGCAGCGTGCCGGGCGTTCGCTTCAAGCTTCGATCAAGTGAGATCGTCGTACTCGTCAAAGTCAAAATTCGAAGGTTCGGGCTTGTCTACAGGCAATTCGATTACAGGCCGCTCGACCGCGTCGCCCGTGTAAGGGATTCGAAGCGGCTTGGGCGCGGCCGGAACACCTTGAGCATCAAAACGAATCGGATTGTAGTGTGGGCTATGGGTGTAAATACCTCGATTGTCCGCAGTCATGCCGGTCATGGAGTACTTTACGATGTCGTGCTTTCTTTGCCCAATGATCGTGTCGTCAATATAGTCGCGCTGGCGGGCCTTGTTGGTAAATGTCCGCACTGCTACATCGCTTATTGCAGGATCATTGACCTGCATAATGCCCTCGAACCCTTCAACGGGCTTTTGGGTCTGTTTGGCAAACTGCGCGGCAAATGAATGGGCTCCGCCTGTCGCGGAAAAACACATGGTCAAACGAACCTGTGCGTATTTGTCCAGCTTTACGCCCTGTGCTTTCAGTGGTTCAACTAACTCGTTAGGGATCAGTTGTGTGCCATTTACCGTCATGGCTGATAGCTTCCGTCTATTTTAATGACCTGTTTCAGGTTTCCTGTCATACGCTCGTTTTGTTTATCGATTGTCCCTTTGGTGGTGTCGATTTCATACAGATTGCGCTCACCGTTGTACGTGGTTTTCACAAACATTGTATGTTCGCGACCCACCGTCACGAGTGCGTTACCCGCCGCCTCTTTGTAGTGTTTTTCGTAAGAGCACTCGATCTCGCCGAATTCAAAATTTTCGCGGTCGGCTAATGACAATTGG
Organism: Pseudomonas antarctica; assembly: GCF_900624995.1. Taxonomy (GTDB): domain Bacteria; phylum Pseudomonadota; class Gammaproteobacteria; order Pseudomonadales; family Pseudomonadaceae; genus Aquipseudomonas; species Aquipseudomonas antarctica. The sequence goes on along the minus strand of NZ_UYXQ01000190.1, from coordinate 315 downwards.
GATATCAGGTGTTTGACCATTCCGTGATGGCCATTTTTTTGCGCTGTTATCGACGCCTCGAATTGGGTCTTGAACACTTCGGGCGCGCGAAACCTTTCGGAGCGTGCAAAGTCGTTGAACGCATCAATCGGAACCCTGCGGTCGTTGGTGATCCATTTGTATGTGTGCCCCAGCGCTTCACCCTCCATCACACTATCAAGCATGGAACGCATCCTTGGATCGCCGGCTCCGGGGCGGCCTGTGTAGGCCTTTGCGAGGACTTGGGCTTCAAAAACCGCTGGCTCAAGTGACGGAAACTCACCTTTGAGGCACGCG
>NZ_UYXQ01000189.1 GCF_900624995.1 Pseudomonas antarctica | reverse complement strand
AGCACCTGATCAAGATTGGCCAGTGGTCCGAAGAGGAACACGCGGCGGTCAGTGCCGAACTTGAGGCCGAAGTGGTCAAGGCACAAAAAGAAGCCGAACAGTACGGCACCCTCGCCGGCGGCCAGATTCCAAGCGCCGCGACCATGTTCGAAGACGTTTACAAAGAGATGCCGGAGCACTTGAAGCGCCAGCGTCAAGCGTTGGGGATCTGACATGAACGATCACAACAACAGTATTGAACTGGAAACCGCCATGACCACCACCACCATGACCATGATCCAGGCCCTGCGCTCGGCCATGGATGTGATGCTTGAGCGTGACGATAACGTGGTGGTGTTCGGCCAGGACGTTGGTTACTTCGGCGGCGTGTTCCGTTGCACCGAAGGGTTGCAGAACAAGTTCGGCAGCTCGCGGGTGTTTGACGCGCCGATCTCGGAAAGCGGCATCGTCGGCGTGGCGGTGGGCATGGGCGCTTACGGCTTGCGCCCGGTGGCGGAAATTCAGTTCGCCGACTACGTGTACCCGGCCACTGACCAGATCATTTCCGAAGCGGCGCGCCTGCGTTATCGCTCGGCCGGCCAGTTCACTGCGCCGCTGACCATGCGTATGCCCTGCGGCGGCGGCATCTACGGCGGCCAGACCCACAGCCAAAGCATCGAAGCGGTGTTCACGCAGGTCTGTGGCCTTCGCACAGTAATGCCGTCCAACCCGTATGACGCCAAGGGTCTGCTGATTGCCTCAATCGAAAACGACGACCCGGTGATCTTCCTCGAGCCCAAGCGCCTGTACAACGGCCCGTTCGATGGCCACCACGATCGCCCGGTGACGCCGTGGTCGAAACACCCGCAAGCGCAAGTGCCGGACGGTTACTACACCGTGCCACTGGACGTGGCCGCCATCGTGCGCCCGGGCTCGGCCGTCACCGTGCTGACCTACGGCACCACGGTGTATGTGTCGCAAGTCGCCGCCGAAGAAACCGGCATCGACGCCGAAGTCATCGACCTGCGCAGCCTATGGCCGCTGGACCTGGAAACCATCGTCACGTCGGTGAAAAAAACCGGCCGTTGCGTGGTGGTGCACGAAGCCACCCGCACCTGTGGCTTTGGCGCCGAGTTGGTAGCACTGGTGCAAGAGCATTGTTTCCATCACCTGGAAGCGCCGATCGAACGCGTCACCGGTTGGGACACCCCCTACCCGCACGCGCAAGAGTGGGCGTATTTCCCAGGGCCGTCCCGCGTGGGCGCGGCGTTGAAACGGGTCATGGAGGTCTGAATGGGCACGCACGTTATCAAGATGCCGGACATTGGCGAAGGCATCGCAGAAGTTGAACTGTCGGTATGGCATGTGAAGGTTGGCGACCTGGTGGTTGAAGACCAGGTGCTGGCGGATGTGATGACCGACAAGGCGATGGTAGACATTCCCTCGCCGGTGCACGGCAAAGTGATTTCCCTCGGCGGCGAGCCGGGTGAAGTCATGGCCGTGGGCAGTATTTTGATCAGTATTGAAGTGGAAGGCGCAGGGAACGCCAAAGATGTACCGGCGGTGGCTGCACCGGCAAAAGCTGCGCCTGCACCCGCTCCGATTGCGCAAGCCAAAGCCGCGCCGGCGCCAAGCAAGCCCGCGCCAGTGGTGGCGGCTCAAGCGCCCGTGGCCCGTGAAGCCGACGAACGCCCATTGGCCTCGCCTGCCGTACGTAAACACGCGCTGGATGCTGGCATTCAGTTACGCCTGGTGCAGGGCTCTGGTCCTGCGGGCCGGATTCTGCACGAAGATTTGGAGGCTTTCTTGCTCCAGAGTCCGGCGCAAACTAAAACCGCTGCCAACCCCTACGCCGAACGCAACGACGAAGAACAGATCCCGGTGATCGGCATGCGCCGCAAGATCGCCCAGCGCATGCAGGACGCCACCCGCCGCGCCGCGCATTTCAGCTATGTAGAAGAAATCGACGTCACCGCCCTTGACGAGCTGCGCGTGCACCTCAATGAGAAACACGGTGCTGCACGCGGCAAGCTGACGTTGCTGCCGTTTATCGTGCGCGCCATGGTCGTGGCGCTGCGCGATTTCCCACAGATCAACGCGCGTTACGACGACGAAAACCAGGTCATCACCCGCCTCGGCGCGGTGCATGTGGGCGTCGCCACCCAGAGCGACGTGGGCTTGATGGTGCCGGTGGTGCGCCACGCCGAAGCACGCAGCCTGTGGGGCAATGCCGAGGAAATCGCACGGTTGGCCACGGCCGCACGCAGTGGCAAGGCCAGTCGCGATGAATTGTCCGGTTCAACCATCACCTTGACCAGCCTGGGCGCACTGGGCGGCATCGTCAGCACACCGGTGCTGAACCTGCCGGAAGTCGCCATTGTCGGCGTCAACCGCATCGTCGAGCGGCCGATGGTGATCAAGGGCCAGATCGTGATCCGCAAGATGATGAACCTCTCCAGTTCCTTCGATCACCGCGTGGTCGATGGCATGGACGCGGCGCAATTCATCCAGGCCATTCGCGGCCTGCTCGAACAACCCGCCAGCCTGTTTTTGGAGTAAGGCATGCCTCAGACACTACACACCACGCTGCTGATTATCGGCGGCGGCCCTGGCGGTTATGTGGCGGCGATACGCGCCGGTCAGCTGGGCATCCCGACCCTTCTGGTGGAAGGCCAGGCGTTGGGAGGCACGTGCTTGAATATCGGCTGCATCCCATCGAAAGCCTTGATCCATGTGGCCGAGCAGTTCCAGCAAACGGTGCACCACAGCCAGGGCTCGCAGTTGGGCATCGAAGTGGACGTACCCACGCTGGACATCCGCAAAAGCGTGGAATGGAAAGACGGTATCGTTGATCGCCTGACCACCGGCGTTGCTGCACTGTTGAAAAAACACAAAGTGCAGGTGATCCACGGCTGGGCCAAGGTGGTCGACGGCAAGACCATCGACGTCGGCGACCAGCGCATACAGTGCGAACACCTGCTGCTGGCTACCGGCTCGAAAAGCGTCAACCTGCCGATGCTGCCCATTGGCGGGCCGATCATCTCCTCCACCGAAGCGCTGGCACCCACCCGCGTGCCCAAACGCCTGGTTGTGGTGGGCGGCGGCTATATCGGTCTGGAGCTGGGCATTGCCTACCGCAAGCTCGGCGCCGAGGTCAGTGTGGTCGAGGCGCAGGAACATATCCTGCCCGCCTATGACGCCGAGCTGACCTTGCCTGTGGCTGAGTCCCTCAAGCAATTGGGCATCAAGCTGTACCTCAAACACAGCGTCACCGGCTTCGAAAACGACCGCCTGCAAGTGCGCGATCCGAATGGCGACACCGTGTCGCTGGACACCGATCAGGTGCTGGTGGCTGTGGGTCGCAAACCCAACACCCAAGGCTGGAACCTCGAAGCGCTGAACCTGGACATGAACGGTGCTGCGATCAAGATCGACAGCCATTGCCAGACCAGCATGCGCAACGTGTGGGCGATTGGTGACCTGAGTGGCGAGCCAATGTTGGCGCACCGGGCCATGGCCCAAGGCGAAATGGTGGCCGAACTGATCAGCGGTAAATCCCGCGAATTCAACCCGGCGGCGATTCCAGCAGTCTGTTTCACCGACCCAGAGTTGGTGGTGGTCGGCAAGACCCCGGATGAAGCCAAGGCGGCGGGCCTGGACTGCATCGTGTCGAGTTTCCCGTTTGCGGCCAACGGCCGGGCGATGACCCTGGAGTCGAAAACCGGCTTCGTGCGTGTGGTCGCGCGGCGTGACAACCACCTGATCGTCGGCTGGCAAGCGGTAGGTGTTGGCGTGTCCGAACTCTCCACGGCCTTTGGCCTGAGCCTGGAAATGGGTTCGCGTCTGGAGGACGTGGCGGGCACCATCCACGCCCACCCGACCCTCGGCGAAGCCGTACAAGAGGCGGCCTTAAGGGCCTTGGGGCACGCGCTGCACCTGTAAAACCACAATCCCCATGTGGGAGCGAGCAAGCACGCTCCCACATGGGCCAAGAATGCAGTATTGTTGCGCCCATCCAGAAAAAAACCGACAAGCCTGCCTTCGACCAGGCGGTTGACCAGAAATAGAGGGTGTCATGGGTAACGAAAGCATCAATTGGGACAAGCTGGGTTTTGACTACATCAAGACCGACAAGCGGTTTCTCCAAGTCTGGAAAAACGGCGAATGGCAAGCGGGCACCCTGACCGACGACAACGTGCTGCACATCAGCGAGGGCTCGACTGCCCTGCACTATGGCCAGCAGTGCTTTGAAGGCCTCAAGGCCTACCGCTGCAAAGACGGTTCGATCAACCTGTTCCGCCCGGACCAGAACGCCGCACGCATGCAGCGCAGCTGTGCACGCCTGCTGATGCCGCACGTGTCCACCGAAGACTTCATCGAAGCCTGCAAACACGTGGTCAAGGCCAACGAGCGGTTCATCCCGCCGTACGGCAGCGGCGGCGCGCTGTACCTGCGCCCGTTTGTGATCGGCACCGGTGACAACATCGGGGTGCGTACCGCGCCGGAGTTCATCTTCTCGGTCTTCGCCATCCCGGTCGGCGCCTACTTCAAGGGCGGCCTGGTGCCCCACAACTTCCAGATCTCCACCTTCGACCGCGCCGCGCCACAAGGCACCGGCGCCGCCAAAGTGGGTGGCAACTACGCCGCCAGCCTGATGCCAGGCGCTGAAGCGAAAAAATCCGGTTTCGCCGATGCGATCTACCTGGACCCGATGACCCATTCGAAAATCGAAGAAGTCGGCTCGGCCAACTTCTTCGGGATCACCCACGATAACCAGTTCATCACGCCGAAGTCGCCTTCGGTGCTGCCAGGCATCACCCGCCTGTCGCTGATCGAACTGGCCCAGTCGCGCCTGGGCCTGAAAGTGGTCGAAGGCGAGGTGTTCATCGACAAACTGGATCAGTTCAAGGAAGCCGGTGCCTGCGGCACGGCCGCCGTGATCTCGCCGATCGGCGGCATCCAGTACAACGGCAAATTGCACGTATTCCACAGCGAAACCGAAGTCGGCCCGATCACCCAGAAGCTCTACAAAGAGCTGACCGGCGTGCAAACCGGTGACGTTGAAGCCCCAGAAGGCTGGATCGTCAAGGTCTAAGCCCAAAAGCCCGCAACACCACAAAACCAATGTGGGAGCTGGCTTACCTGCGATGGCGGTCTATCAGTGACTCAATAAGTTGACTGATGCACCGCCATCGCAGGCAAGCCAGCTTGTATGGTTAGACTTGTTGGGGTGGTGGGACTAAAAGCCAGCATCTGACTCTAGCCAGTACAGACCGTGGGAGACTTCGCCCCACCCCTTCACCAAAGCGCCGATAAGGAATGCATCGGC
>NZ_UYXQ01000188.1 GCF_900624995.1 Pseudomonas antarctica | reverse complement strand
GGCTGGGCCAACGCCAGGGGCGCGTGTTCGTGGCTGAGCAGTTGCGTCAGGCGCGCATGGGTGGCACGCAACGCGCTACGCACCGAGTGTTCACCCAGGTCGACGCGAAGCGGCAACGTGTTGATAAACACGCCCATGGCTCGCTCGGCGCCCTCACCGCCTTGCAAGCGACCGAGCATCACGGTGCCGAACACCACCCGCTCGCGGCCGCTGACTTGGCCCAACACCTGCGCCCAGCCCAGGTGCATCAGGCTCGCGGCACTCACGCCCGCATGGCGAGCCTGAGTGCGCAGGCGTTGGCTTAATTGAGGGTCAATCGCCCGATGAACCTTTTCATCAACGCCGAGGTTTTCGACGGCGGTCGGCTCGTCGATCTCACCGAGCATTTCGCCGAAGAACACGGCGTGATCGTCAACCGCCAAACGGGTTTGAGCCACGTAATTGCGATACGGAACCGCAGCGCCCAGCTCGCCCTCACGGCCCAACAGAAACGCCTGCATTTCATGTTGCAGGATCTCCAGCGCAATGTGGTCCATCACCAAGTGATGGAACAGCAACGTCGCCACCACGCGCTGCGGTTCCTCGACGTAAACCAGACGCATCAGTGGCGCTTGGGCCAGGTCGAGACGCTCGGCCAGCGGCCCGGTTTCAACGCTCAACCTGGCATCACGCCAAACTACCTGCACCGGCTCTTCCAGGCCGTCCCAATGAAACGATGAGCGCAGCACGTCATGCCGCTGGATCACCGCCTGCAACGCCCGAGCGAAGGCCTCCAGGCGCAGCATGCTGTCGAAGGCAAACTGCGCTTGCAGCAGGTATGCATCGCCCTGCTCCACAGCCCGATGGTGATAAAGAATGCCGGCCTGCAACGGCGCCAGCGGGTAGATGTCCTGCACATTCGCCGCGCCGCCGGGGACGCAGGCCACGATGCGTTCGATAGCCGGCTGATCCAGTTGGATCAGCGCCAGCATGTCCGGGGTGATAAGCGTGCAGTCGGGTGCAATGCCATTCGCCGGCACCGCCACTTCGCGACCTGCGCCCAGCGCCGCCGCCAACGCGGACAACGTCGGCTGGCCAAACAGCGCTTTCACATCCGCCGATAACCCGAGGCGACGCATACGCCCCGCCAAGGTGACGGCCAGCAGCGAGTGCCCGCCCAGCTCGAAGAAGTTGTCGTGACGGCCCACGCGCTCCACGTTGAGCAACTCGGCCCACAGGCTCGCCAAGGCAATTTCGGTATCGCCCTGAGGCGCCTCGTACTCGCGCACCACCACGGCGTCCAGGCCTGGCTCTGGCAAGGCTTTACGGTCGAGCTTGCCATTGGGGCTCAACGGCAGCGCATCAAGATGCACGAAGACCGCCGGCACCATAAACTCCGGCAGGTGCTGCAGCAGATAGCTGCGCAGCGCGTCGATGTCGCTGTGAGCGCCGGTGTAGTACGCCACCAGGCGTTGCTCGCGCGCCACAACCGCTGCTTCATTGATCGACGGATAATCGGTCAGACGGGCTTGGATTTCACCCAATTCGATGCGTAAACCACGGACCTTCACCTGGTCATCATTGCGGCCCAAATACTCAATATTACCGTCCGGCAAATAGCGCCCGACGTCACCGGTGCGGTACATGCGCCCGTGGGTAAACGGGTCTTCAAGGAAGCGCTCGGCCGTCAGTTCAGGCCGGTTCAGATAGCCGCGCGCCACTTGCACGCCACCGATAAACAACTCACCCACCACACCCAACGGCACCGGCTGCAACTGGCTGTCGAGCAGGTACATGCGCGTGTTGGCGATGGGCTTGCCAATCGGCGTGTTGTCCGGCGTCACCGCGCCCGCGCAGTTCCACGCGGTCACGTCCACCGCTGCTTCCGTCGGGCCATACAGGTTATGCAACGCACTGCCCGGTAATTGCTGTTTGAAGCGCCGTACCAGACTGCCCGGCAAGGCTTCGCCGCTGCACATCACGCGCACAAGCACAGCGGCCTGGCGCACATCGCCGTGGGCCAGGAACACGTCGAGCATCGACGGCACGAAGTGCAGTGTGGTGATCTGCTCGGCCTCGATCACGTCGCACAGGTACTCCGGCTCTTTGTGACCGCCAGGACGCGCCATCACCAAACGCGCGCCGGTAGACAGCGGCCAGAAGAATTCCCACACCGACACGTCGAAACTGAACGGGGTTTTCTGCAGCACCGAATCATGGGCCTTGAGGCCATATTCGTCCTGCATCCACAGCAACCGATTGACCACACCGGCGTGTTCGTTGATGACCCCTTTAGGCTGGCCGGTGGAGCCAGAGGTGTAGATCACATAAGCCGTCACGCCCTTTACTTCAGGGTTGTCGACCGGCTGGTGCTGCCAGCAAGGCTGGTCCAGATCGACCACCGGCACCGCGCCCAGCAACCCGCGCGTGGCACCCTGGGCCAACACGACTGCCGGCGCACTGTCCTCCAGCATGTACGCGATTCGCTCCAACGGATAAGCCGGGTCCAGCGGCACATAGGCGGCGCCGGCCTTGAGGATCGCGTACAGCCCAACGACCATTTCCAGGCCACGTTCAACGCAGATCGCCACCCGCGAATCCGGCTGCACGCCAAGCGCCAACAGGTGATGGGCCAACTGATTGGCCTGCGCATTCAGCGCGGCATAGGTCAACTGCTGCTCGCCGGCCTTGACCGCAATCGCCTGCGGCGTGCGCTTGACCTGCGCCTCGAACATCCCGTGCAGGGTCTGGTCGAGGGTGTACTTCACCTCGGTGGCGTTAAAATCAAACAGCAGGTGCTGACGCTCACGCGCATCCACCAGCGGCACATGCTCGAGCACCGCTTGGTCGTTATCGACCATCGCCTGCAGCACCCGCGTGAAATAGCCGACGTAACGCTGCATCGTCGACGCGTCAAACAGCGCCACTGCATATTCCAGCGCACCGAGAATGCTGCCCTGCACCTCAGCAAGGTTCAGTGACAGGTCGAACTTGGCAAAGTGGCTGTTCTCGACAATCCCCTCCAAGGCCAAGTCGCCCAGCGCCAGGGTCGGCGCGCTGCTGTCCTGCCAGCTCAACAAGGTCTGGAACACCGGGCTATGGGCCAGGCTGCGCACCGGCCGGGTGATTTCCACCACCTGTTCGAACGGCAGATCCTGATGCGCCTGGGCCTCAAGCGTCAGTGCCTTGACCCGTGCCAACAGCGCCTCGGTACTCAGCTCGCCCGAGGTGTCGATGCGCACCGCCAGGGTGTTGACGAACAGGCCGATCAGCCCTTCGACTTCACTGCGCGTGCGGTTGGCCACCGGTGAGCCGATCACCAGGTCCGGTTGCCCGGACAGCCGCGCCAGCAGCGCGGCCCAGGCCGTCATCAAGGTCATGTAGAGCGTGGTGCCATGGCGTTGGCTCAAGGCCTTGAGCCCAGCGGTGAGGCGTTCATCCAGGCGCACTTCGACGCTGCTGCCAGCGTAGTCCTGTTGGGCGGGACGCGGGCGGTCAGTGGGCAACGTGAGCAAAGCCGGCGCACCCGCCAGAGCCTGTTGCCAATAGCTGCTCTGGCGCTGCAGCACTTCACCGCTCAGCCACAAACGCTGCCACACGGCAAAGTCAGCGTACTGGATCGGCAGCGCCGGCAACGGGTCAGGCAGGCCGTGGCTAAAGGCTTGATACAGCGCCATCAGCTCGCGTGTCAGCACGCCCATCGACCAGCCATCGGAGACGATGTGGTGCAAGGTCAGCAACAGCACATGGTGATCATCGGCCATCACCACCAACCGCCCGCGTAGCAGCGGGCCGCGCTCCAGGTCGAACGGCGCCGAAGCTTCGCCTTGGATCAACCCATCCAGCGCCTGCTGCGGTTGCGGGTGGCGGCGCAGGTCCTGCACTTGCAACGGCAGCACGTCTTCGGCGGGCACAATCAGCACCTGAGCGTCGTCGCCGTGCAGGGCGAAGCGACTGCGCAGGGTTTCGTGACGCGCAACGATACGTGCCAGCGCGCGCTGCAAAGCTTCGACATGCAACTGCCCACGCAGGCGCAAGCCGATAGGAATGTTGTAGGCGGTGTTGGCGCCTTCCATCTGCGCCAGGAACCATAGGCGTTGCTGGGCGAAGGACAGCGGCACGTCTTCGTCACGGTGAGCGGGCAAGATATCCGGCAAGGTGCTGCGCCCCGCCTGGGCCAGCACGTCGGCGACCGCCGCCAGCTCGGCATTGGCAAACAGGTCGCCGAGGCTCAGTTCGACACCCAGGCGCTGACGCACCTGCGACACCATGCGCATCGCCAGCAGCGAGTGACCGCCCAATTCAAAGAAGTGATCACGACGCCCGACGCGCTCCACGTGCAGCACCTCGGCCCAGATCTGCGCCAATACGCTTTCAATCTCGCCCTGGGGCGTTTCGTATTCACGGGTAAACACCGCGGCCATGTCTGGTGCGGGCAAGGCCTTGCGGTCGATTTTGCCGTTGGCAGTGAGCGGCAATGTATCAAGCTTCACGTAGGCTACCGGGACCATGTAGTCCGGCAGATGCGCCACCAGATGGGCCCGAATGTCGCCGACGGCCAACGGATCGAGCTGCGGGTGTTCAGTGATGTAAGCCACCAGCCGCTCTTCGCGAACCAACACCACGGCCTCCTGAATGCTCGGCAATTGGTTGAGCTGGGTTTCAATCTCGCCCAACTCGATGCGCACACCACGGATCTTCACCTGGTCGTCATTGCGCCCCAGGTATTCAATCTGGCCGTCCGGCAACCAGCGCGCCAGGTCGCCAGTACGGTACATGCGCCCGGCGTTGAATGGGTCTTGCAGGAAACGTTCGGCCGTCAACTCGGGGCGGTTCAGGTAACCGCGTGCCACGCCTTTGCCGCCCACATACAGCTCACCGGCGACACCCAACGGCACCGGCCGTTGCTGTTCATCCAACAGGTACACCGTGGCATTGGCGATCGGTTTGCCGATGTGCAGCGGCTGGCCCGCCTCGACCTTGCCGGAGGTGGCGACCACCGTCGCCTCCGTCGGCCCGTAGTTGTTGATCAACTCAAAACGCTGGGCCCGCGCGAACTGGCGCAGGCGGTCGCCGCCGATCAGCAAGGTGCGCAACGTGGGGTGTTCGAGCTGCTGGCTGAACGCGTATTCGGCCACCGGCGTGGGCAGGAAGCACACGTCCAAGGGTTGCGCGCACCACCAGGCGAGCAAGGCGTCGATGTCTTCGGCGCCGTCATTGGCTGGCGGCAGGTGCAAGGTCGCGCCGACACACAGTGCAGGCCACACTTACCAGCCAATTGACTCAAAGCCGAAACCGGGAACCCTGCCGGTTGACCGCACGGCGCCCAGAGCAACGG
>NZ_UYXQ01000187.1 GCF_900624995.1 Pseudomonas antarctica | reverse complement strand
CGCTCAATGGCGGCACCGTGACCTTGGCCCTGGAAAACAGCCCGACACTGCTCAGCAGCGCACAAGCGCAGAGCTTGATCGGTCGCCAATACAACATCCTGCAAGCGGCGGGTGGCATTACCGGCAGTTTCGGTTCGGTGCTGCCTGATTACCTGTTTATCGGTGGCACGTTGAACTATGCGGCCAACGGTGTACAGCTTGACGTCGCGCGCACGGCCAACAGTTTCGCCAGTGCAGCGGCCACACCAAACCAGCGCGCCGTGGCCACAGCAGCCGAGCAATTGGGCGCGGGCAATGCCGTGTATGAAAGCGTGCTGTTGGCGCCGAACGCGGCCTCGGCACAAGGTGCGTTCCAGCAACTGAGCGGCGAAATCTACCCGGCGTTGCAGACCGCGCTGGTCAATGACAGCCGCTACGTGCGTGATGCCGTGGGTGAACGCCTGCGCAATGGCGAGATGGGCGCGACCAGCCAGACCGTCGACAGCCGTGGCAACGTGTGGGTCAAGGCGCTGGGCGCGTGGGGCAAGACCGACAGCCGCAGCGACACGGCGGGCTACACCACGTCTGTTGGCGGCATGCTCGCCGGGGTCGATGGCGCGCTGGACGAAGCGACCCGCATCGGTTTGGTCGCCGGCTACAGCGACACCTCGTTGAACATGGGCGAGGGCACCCATAGCCGTGCTGCGGTGGACAGTTACCACTTCGGCGCTTACGCCGGGCATGAGATCGGCGCCTGGCGCTTGAGTGGCGGCGCGACCTACAGCTGGCACCGCGCGGATGTGAAGCGCGACCTGCAATACGGCGATGTTGCCGGTAAGCAGAAGGTCAAAGTCGATGCGAACAGCACCCAGGTGTTCGGTGAGGCGGCGTACCGCGTCAACCTGCAACCGCTGGCCCTGGAGCCGTTTGCCAATGTGGCGTACGTACATCTGAAGACCGATGGTTTTACCGAGAAGGGGGATGCTGGCGCGTTGAAAGGTCATGACGACACGCGCGATGTGGTGTTGAGCACCTTGGGGGTGCGTGCGTTGCAGACCTTTAATGTGAATGATCACCAGCAGTTGGAAGTGTCTGGCACCTTGGGTTGGCAGCACAATTTGAGCAGCACTGATTCGCAGCAGCACCTGGCGTTTGCCTCGGGCGGGCCTTCGTTTGCGGTGGAAAGTGCACCGATGGTGCGCAACGCGGCATTGGTCGGGGCGCGGGTGAGCCTGGCGTTGAGCAAGGAGGCGCGGGTGAATTTTGATTACAACGGTCTGCTGGCGAGCAAGGACAAAGTGCACGGGGTGGGGTTGAGCCTCGATTGGGCGTTCTAAACAAGCACGACCTGCTTAATGTGGGGTCGGGTTTTATGTGGGAGCGGGCTTGCTCGCGAAAGCGATGTGTCAGTTGATGGATTCATTGGCTGGTTCACCGCATTCGCGAGCAAGCCCGCTCCCACAATTGGATTGAGGGGTAACAGGGAGATTTTCGTTGGCCTGGAGGCCGTCATTGCAGGCAATGCCCGCAGTTAAAAGGTGTTTTCGCTTTCTCTACAAATCCAACAACAGAGAGGCCGTACCATGGGAATCTTTGACTACAAAAACCTCGGAACCGAGGGCTCCAAAGCGTTGTTCGCCGATGCCATGGCGATCACGTTGTATGCCTACCACAACCTCGATAACGGCTTTGCCGTGGGGTATCAGCACAACGGCCTGGGGCTCGGGTTGCCGGCCACGTTGGTCGGTGCGCTACTCGGCAGCACGGATTCGCAGGGCGTGATTCCGGGCATTGCGTGGAACCCCGACTCGGAAAAAGCTGCGCTTGAGGCGGTGCAGAAAGCCGGGTGGACGCCGATCAGTGCCAGCGCGCTTGGCTACGGCGGCAAGGTCGATGCGCGCGGCACCTTCTTTGGTGAAAAGGTTGGCTACACCACCGCGCAGGTCGAAGTGCTCGGCAAGTACGATGATGCCGGCAAACTGCTGGAAATCGGCATCGGTTTTCGTGGCACTTCAGGGCCGCGGGAAACCTTGATCAGCGACTCCATCGGCGACTTGATCAACGACCTGCTGGCAGCGCTGGGCCCCAAGAATTACGCGAAAAACTACGCCGGCGAAGCCTTTGGTGGTTTGCTCAAGAACGTCGCCGACTTTGCCGGTGCCCATGGCCTGACCGGCAAGGACGTGGTGGTCAGCGGCCACAGCCTGGGCGGCCTGGCGGTCAACAGCATGGCGGATTTGAGCAACAACAAATGGTCGGGATTCTACAAGGATTCCAACTACGTGGCCTACGCCTCGCCCACCCAGAGCGCCGGCGACAAGGTGCTTAACATCGGCTATGAAAACGACCCGGTGTTCCGCGCGCTGGACGGCTCGTCGTTCAACCTGTCGTCCCTGGGCGTGCACGACAAACCCCACGAATCGACCACCGACAATATCGTCAGTTTCAACGACCACTACGCCTCGACGCTGTGGAATGTGCTGCCGTTTTCCATCGTCAACCTGCCGACCTGGGTCTCGCACTTGCCGACGGCGTATGGTGACGGCATGACGCGGATCCTCGAGTCCGGCTTTTACGAGCAGATGACTCGCGATTCCACGGTGATCGTCGCCAACTTGTCCGACCCGGCGCGAGCCAACACGTGGGTGCAGGACCTCAACCGCAATGCCGAGCCGCACAAGGGCAACACGTTCATCATCGGCAGTGACGGCAACGACCTGATCCAGGGCGGCAAGGGCGCGGATTTTATCGAAGGCGGCAAAGGCAATGACACGATCCGCGACAACAGCGGGCATAACACCTTTCTGTTCAGCGGCCACTTTGGCAATGATCGGGTGATTGGCTATCAGCCGAGCGACACGTTGGTGTTCAAGGACGTGGAGGGGAGCACCGACCTGCGTGACCACGCCAAGGTGGTCGGCGCCGATACAGTGCTCACGTTTGGTGCCGACTCGGTGACATTGGTCGGCGTCGGGCATGGCGGCCTGTGGACAGATGGTGTAGTGATCGGCTGATCAACCGGTACTGAAGCCTGCAACAAAAAGCCCCGCATCTGCGGGGCTGTTTGTTATCACTTTTCGTTGCGTACCGTCGCCACGTCATCGGCCTTGACGCGCACGTGCTTGCCGGCGATATCGGTGAATTCGTAGAAGCCGTCGGCTGTTTTGGTGTTCGGGGTGTCCTTGGTCAAGTACTGCGTGCCATTTTGCAACGTCACCACGGTTTGCGTTGAGCAACCGGTCAATAGCAGAAAAGTGAGTGCAACCAGTGGCAGACCCAAATTCTTCATGTTCATAACCCTTACTTTTAACCCTGGAAAGTCCCGCGCCAGGCGCTGCGGGCCACAAATATTACGCGATCAACTGAGCTATCTGATCACTTTTATAAGAAAAGTTGCGTGTGCCATTTATCTATTACCGATTGCAACAACATGTTTACGACGGCAATCTGTATGCATAACCAGTATTTGATCAGTGTGCGACATGCCCAATCCTCTCGACGACCCTTTGTATTACCTGCATAACTTCCGCCAAGTGCTGCACTGGCTGGGGCAACGCTATGCCGATTTACTCGATGCGGACGAACAGCATTTCATTCAGCAATTTGACAGGTTGCCGCAAGCGTCGCAGGCGTTATTGGTGCGCATGGTCATGCGTAAGGGCGTGCACTTTCGTGCAAGCAAACTCAATTATCTCGAGATCGGCTGTACCCACACGGCCGCGTTGGCATTGGTGCAGCAGGGTTGGGTCGATGACCAGAGCCTGCTGTGCTTTGAAGCGCTGTTTGCGCTGCTGCAAAAAGGCGAAGTCCTTGATGCGTTCAAACCCTGGATTGACCAGCCAAAAGGCAAGAAGGCCGACTGGCTTGAGTCGTTGGCGCAGCAGTTCACGCAACAGCGCAGCTTTGCCCAGTGGTGCCCGGACCTGAGCGATGCGCTCTACAGCCTCAAGGTGATGGACTTGTGTGATCGCCTGCGCCTGATGTTCTTCGGCAATCTGCACCAGGATTGGTCGGAGTTCGTGCTGGCTGACCTGGGCATCCATACCTATGAAAAGGTCGAATTCGGCGCGCAGTCCCGAGGCCTGCGCACGCGCGAGGATGTGCACGGGTTCCTGTTCCTGCACCAGTGCCAGCAGGCCTTCGAAGCGGGGCAAGCGCTGGGCGACGTGCTGGCGCAAATCGCTACGCTTTCAACCGACAACCCCTGGCTGGAAAAGCGCCGCGCCAAGCTGTGGTTTCAGATCGGCCAGTATTGCGAGCGCAGCGCCGAACTGGACTTGGCGCAGCAGATCTACCGCAATTGCGCTTATCCCGGTGCGCGTTCACGCCTGATTCGCGTGCTGGAGCGCCAGGAGAATTACGCGCAAGCCATGGCCCTGGCGTGCGCCGCGCAACAGGCCCCGCAAAGCGCCGCCGAGCAGCAGCAGGTGCTGCGAGTGCTGCCACGCCTGCGCCGTAAACTGGGGGAACCGGCGCTGCCTAAGGTCAAGCCGCGGCCCGTCACGCGGCTGGACCTGGCGCTGACCCTCCCCGAGCCGCTGATGTCGGTGGAATATTGCGTGCAAGCGCATCTCAGCGCGCCCGATGCGCCAGTGCACTACGTTGAGAACGGGCTGATCAATTCGTTGTTCGGGCTGCTGTGCTGGGAGGCGATTTTCGCGCCGTTGCCCGGCGCGTTTTTCCACCCGTTCCAACGCGGCCCGGTGGACCTGCACAGCGAGGATTTTCATCAGCGCCGCGCGCCGTTGTTTGCCGCCTGCTTCGAGCAGCTTGGGGATGAGCGCTACAAGGCGACCATCCGCCAGCGTTACGTGAGCAAATGGGGTATACAGTCGCCCTTCGTGTTTTGGAACCTGCTCAGTGAAGCGCTATTAGAGCAGGCGTTGGAGTGTCTGCCCGCCGAACACCTGCGCTACTGGTTTGAACGGCTGTTGCTGGACATCCGCGCCAACCGCGCGGGCATGCCTGACCTGATCCAGTTCTGGCCCGCGCAGAAGACCTACCGCATGATCGAGGTCAAAGGCCCCGGTGATCGCTTGCAAGACAACCAGCTACGCTGGCTGGAGTTCTGTGGCGAGTACCAGATGCCGGTCACCGTTTGTTATGTGCGCTGGGCAGAGCCCGCTTGAGTTATAGCGTCGCAGTGCGGGCGTTGTGTGAGTTCACGGCGAAGGTCGGCGACCTGGACCTGCGTTTCACGCCGTCGCCCAGCGCCCAGGAAGGCATTGTCGGCCACCGCACCGTGGCTTCGCGGCGCAGCACGCACTACCAGAGCGAAGTGGCGCTGGAGGGTGAATACCAGCAGCTCAAGGTGCGGGGCAGGGCGGACGGCTACGACCC
>NZ_UYXQ01000186.1 GCF_900624995.1 Pseudomonas antarctica | reverse complement strand
GAGTCAGAAAGGGTTGTGAAGGCTGACACACAACCATAGATGCTACGACAGAAAAGAGAACCCGTGCTGTGCTGGCGGGTAAACACGGTCAGAATAGTAGGAGCTGGATTGACCGAGAAAGCGGTGGGTAATGCCGCTCATGTGTAGCTACCACAGCACATACTCGAGCAAGCCCGCTCCCACATTGGGATCTCATTACATCAGCTAGATAGGGTGGTGCTCTGCTTCTGCCTTGCCTTTGCTTCTACCACTCAGGTCCGTGCTCTTGCTTTTGATCTTGATCTGAGGCGCCCCGTTAACTACGCTGGCCTTCGTTCTGGCATGCCGAGCCTAGGCGAGGCACTGAGTGGTGGGGCAAGAGCCCTTTTGGTCACTTTTGGCTGGGCCGGCATTCAGGGCTCTTTTCCAAAAGTGACCCGCCGTAAGGGCGGAACCCATAGCCGCCGTTACCGCAGCAACGGATATGTACTCATATCTACCAAAAAACTCGTCATCGGCCTAGCACGACACAAAAAGTTGTGTAGATACCGATGCTGTGATGGGGCCATCACTGACACCAGCAATCACTCCACTCGAGTTTCCCCGGTGTACACCAAGGTATGCCGGCACCGCCGACACAAATACCGGCGCCCCTGGTTCACCAACCCATGGCGCTGGGCTGAAAACGGAAAATCACTGTCGGCACACGGGCAGCGGTAAATATACCGGGTCACTTGCCGACGCTTGATTTCATAAGTGTGGCAACGATCCGGCGGCAGCTCGTAAACGCCGCGCATGATCAACTGCCATTCCTCGCCATGCGGCTGGATGCGCTCACCAAACAATTGATGGGCGATCAGGTGCGCAACCTCGTGGGCCACGGTCTGTTTGAGGAAGTGCTGGCTGTTTTCACGGTATAGCTGTGGGTTGAAACGCAGCAGGTTCTCGTGCAAATGCGCGACACCGGCCTTCTGGCCCCGCAGCTTGAGGCTGACCTGGGGGCGTTTGAAGCTTCGTTTGAAAAAGGATTCGGCTTGCAGGAAACAATCTTCGACGCGGGTATTGAGTTGCTCGGGCATGCTGACCATATCTCCAGAGACGTCCAGTATGCCCCAAAAGCGAGTATTTCCGAATCTGTCAGGCGCCGAATGGTCATGCATAACGCACAAAGCCACCTCGCGGTGGCTTTGCCTACGGTTCTATCCGCTTAGTTGGTGTAGATCGGGCCAACGCCCAAGCCCCAGACGATCACGGTAAACGCCATGATCGCCACCAGCACCACCAAGCCTACAGCGAGCACTGAACTGGAAAACAGGAAGCCCTCGTCCGGGTCGATGCTCATGAACGTCGGCAGCCCGACATAGAGCAGGTACACCGTGTAGCAAATGGCCGCCGTGCCCACCACCATCCCCAGCCACATATGCGGGTACAGCGCCGACAGCCCGCCGATAAACAGCGGGGTCGCGGTGTAGGTGGCAAACGCCACACAGCGCGCCATGCTGGGGCTGGCGTCGTAGGTACGGGCCATCCAGTGAATGAACGCGCCCATCACCGCCACACCGCCGAGCATGGCTGCGTACGACATGATCGTCATCCACAACGCACTTTCCTGGGTCAGCATGACTGGCGCGCGGTTGCCAATAACCCAGCCGACCTGAGTGGTGCCGATAAAAGCGGAAACGGCGGGAATCGCCGCAAGAATCAGGGTGTGAGTGAGGTACATGTGGCCGATACTTTCTTCTTTATCGCCACTAATTTCCCGCCATTCCTGGTCGGGATGGGTAAACAGCCCCACGACGTGATGGATCATGCCAGTCACTCCTGTCGTTATTACCATCGCCCCCCAGCGGAGCGCCCACGGGCCAAATGGCCTCAAAGGTCCTGGATAGTTTGTGCGACCTTACGTCGCAGTATAGGAACTGATGACCGGAAAAACTGTGGGGCTTTAGAGCAAATTGCGCTGTAAACGTTGGCCCTAATCGCGGCGGGGTCTGTAGTTGGCGATGCAAGCCCCTCCCACATTGGAACTCAGTCGGTCATGAAGGTAAAATACCCGGCTTTTCGTCACACACCTCTAGCGGATCCAAGCGCCATGGGCACCCTTACGGTCAACCAGAACAAACTGCAAAAACGCCTGCGTCGCCTGGCCGGTGAAGCGGTCGCCGATTTCAACATGATCGAGGAGGGCGACAAGGTTATGGTCTGCCTCTCCGGCGGAAAAGACAGCTACACCCTGCTTGACGTGCTGCTGCACCTGCAGAAGGTTGCACCGATCAAGTTCGAGATCGTCGCCGTCAACATGGACCAGAAACAACCGGGCTTCCCCGAACACGTCTTGCCTGCTTACTTGAAAGCCCTGGGCGTCGAGTACCACATCGTCGAGAAAGACACGTATTCGGTGGTCAAGAAGCTTGTTCCTGAAGGCAAGACCACCTGTTCGCTGTGTTCGCGCCTGCGCCGTGGCACGCTCTACACCTTTGCTGATGAAATCGGCGCGACCAAGATGGCACTCGGTCACCATCGCGATGACATCGTTGAAACCTTCTTCCTCAATATGTTCTTCAACGGCTCGCTCAAGGCCATGCCGCCCAAACTGCGCGCTGACGACGGGCGCAACGTGGTGATCCGCCCGCTGGCGTATTGCAACGAGAAGGACATCCAGGCTTATTCCGACTTCAAGCAGTTCCCGATCATCCCGTGCAACCTGTGTGGCTCCCAGGAAAACCTGCAGCGCCAGGTGGTCAAGGACATGCTGGTGGACTGGGAGCGCAAGACCCCAGGCCGTACCGAAAGCATCTTCCGCAGCCTGCAAAATGTGATCCCGTCGCAGTTGGCCGACCGCAATCTGTTCGACTTCACCCGCCTTAAAATTGATGAGACCGCCGCGTCGCGCTTCGTCAATGTTGTGAACCTCTAATACTTTTCAACGCTCTGAAAGACGGCGCTCACGGGCGCCGTTTTCAATTCAAATCCCAGGAGAGGGCATGCGCGATTACAAGTGGCTGCACGAATATTGTCTGAACCGTTTCGGTTCGGCGGCCGAGCTGGAAGCCCACCTACCTGTCCCCAAGACCCCGGCGCAACTGCGCAAGATCAGTGATGACCGCTACCTGTCGACCCTGGCGCTGCGCGTGTTTCGTGCCGGGCTTAAGCACAGTGTGGTCGATGGCAAGTGGCCGGCTTTTGAGCAGGTGTTCTTTGGCTTCGACCCGGAAAAGGTCGTGCTGATGGGCGCCGAGCACCTGGAGCGTTTGATGCAGGACGCGCGCATCATTCGTCACCTGGGCAAACTCAAGAGTGTGCCGCGCAATGCGCAGATGATTCTGGACATCGAGCAGGAAAAGGGCAGCTTTGGCGCATTTATCGCCGACTGGCCAGTGACCGATATCGTTGGCCTATGGAAGTACCTGAGTAAACACGGTCACCAGTTGGGCGGGCTCTCGGCGCCACGCTTCTTGCGCATGGTGGGCAAGGATACATTTGTGCCGAGCGATGACGTGGTGGCCGCGTTGAATGCGCAGAAGATTGTCGACAAGGCGCCGACCAGCCTGCGGGATTTGGCCACGGTGCAGGGCGCGTTTAACCAGTGGCATGCCGAGAGTGGGCGGCCGATGTGCCAGTTGTCGATGATGTTGGCTTACACCGTCAACCATTGAGACCGAGGTGATGCCTTCGCGAGCAAGCCCGCCCCACATTCGCCCGCACTCCAAAGGATGTACGCGGACATAGGTGGGAGCGGGCTTGCTCGCGAAGACTGACTATCAGGCGCCGAATCTCTATCAGGCCTCAGCCAACCGCCGATTCAACTGATGCCGCCACCGCACATACAACAACGCGGTGCAAAACACCGCCAGGCTCGCGAGCATTTCCAGCACCCCGAACCACTGTCGGTTCGGGTCATACGCGGCCAGCGCGCCCTTGATGAAATACAAATTCACCGCAAAGCACATCCACGAATGCCCGCGCGCGCTGCCCATCAGCATGCCCGGCGCCAGCACCAGCAGCGGCACCAGTTCGATCAGCAGGATCACCCACGGGCGTGCGCCGTGCAGGTCGGCGATGAACAGGTAATACCCGCACAGCAACCCCACCAGCCCAAGAAACGCCAACAGGCTCAACACGCGTGCCACCTTGACCCGTGGCTCCAGCCACGCCTGCGGCGGCAGGACCTTAGGCTTTCTGGCCACGGCCGTTCTCCAGCAGCATGGCCGTGTTGGCCAGGCGCAGGCCCAGGGCGCGACACAGGGTGATTTCGTGCGGGTCGAGCATGCGCTTACCGTCAGGCCCCGAGTGATGGCTGGCGCCATACGGCGTGCCGCCGCCTTGGGTGTCGAGCAGCGCTTGTTCGCTGTAAGGCAGGCCGGTGATCAGCATGCCGTGGTGCAGCAGCGGCAGCAGCATCGACATCAAGGTGGTTTCCTGGCCACCGTGCAGGCTGGCGGTGGAGGTGAACACCCCGGCGGGCTTGCCCACGAGCGCGCCGGTCAGCCACAGGTTGCTGGTGCCGTCGAGGAAGTATTTGAGCGGCGCCGCCATATTGCCGAAACGCGTCGGGCTGCCCAGGGCCAGGGCCGAGCAGTTTTTCAGGTCGTCGAGGCTGGCATACAGCGCCCCTTCGTCCGGGATGCTCGGCGCCACGGCTTCGCACTCGGTGGAGATCGCCGGCACGGTACGCAGTCGCGCTTCCATTGCGCCTTGCTCGATGCCCCGGGCAATCTGCCGGGCCATTTCGCTCACCGAGCCATTGCGGCTGTAATACAACACCAGCACATACGGCGCGGTCACGGCAGCAGCTCCAGCACGTTTTCCGGCGGGCGGCCAATGATGGCTTTATCGGCGGTTTCCAGGATCGGGCGTTCCATCAGCTTGGGATGTTCGGCGATGGCAACAATCAGTTGCGTTTCACTGAGGCTGGCGTCGGCCAGGTTGAGGGTTTTGTATTCGTCTTCGCCGGTGCGCAGCAGTTGGCGTGCGCTGATGCCCAACTTGCCGAGCAGGGCCTTTAATTGCGCGGCGTTCAGGGGCGTTTCCAGGTAGCGCACGACGGTGGGATTGAGGCCGCGGGCTTCCAGCAATTCGAGCGCACCGCGGGATTTCGAGCAGCGCGGGTTGTGATAAAGCGTCAGATCGGTCATGTGCGGGTCGCATCTTGCGTAAGGTGGCGGGTATTCTACCTGCGCAGCGTCCCGTCCTTAAACCGTAAGAGGCGATAGGTCGCAGCCAACGTTCATTTTTTGCGAAGGATTACCCCATGACAAGGCGACTGATCGGTGTATTGGCGATCATCACAACCCTGCTGCTCAGCGGCTGCGGTAACGACTACGGCGTTGACCAGTACGGCAAGAAAGTAGCGTCCGAGCGCTTGGACAAGCAATGGGCGGTGGTCAACTACTGGGCCGAATGGTGTGGCCCG
>NZ_UYXQ01000185.1 GCF_900624995.1 Pseudomonas antarctica | reverse complement strand
GCACGCCACCGGACGCCTTGACCCCAACGCCCGCGCCCACTGTTTTGCGCATCAGTGCAACGTCCTCAACGGTAGCGCCACTTTTGCTGAACCCTGTGGAGGTCTTGACGAATGCCACGCCCAAATCCCGGCAAATTTCACACGCCTGGACTTTCTGCTCATCGCTCAGCAGGCAGGTTTCCAGGATGACCTTCAACGGCACCGCGCCGCAGGCTTTATGGACCAAGGAGATGTCCTCGCGTACCGCCTTCAGCAGTCCATCCTTCAGCCAGCCGATGTTGAGCACCATGTCGATCTCCCCTGCCCCGGCGGCAATCGCCCGTTCGGCTTCAAAGGCCTTGGTGTCGCTCAAGCCGGCGCCCAGTGGGAAGCCCACCACCGCACAAATCACCACGGCCTTGTCGCTCAGGCAGGCAGCAGCGTAAGGCACTTGCCCGGCGTTCAAGCACACCGAATAGAAGCCATGCGCCATGGCTTCCTCGCACAGGGTGCGAATCTGCTCACGGGAGGCGTCGGGCGCCAGCAAGGTGTGATCGATGTACTTGGCCAATGCTCCCGGTTGAAGTGTATTCATTTAACGTGCCCTTGCCTGTATGTTGCCAATGATCGTGGTGCGCTTGTCACAGCGCTCAGATTAAAGCGTTACAATAATATCATTAAATGTTACTTATCTAACACAAACAATCAAGCCCTGGAATACGCGTGGACAGTAAAAAAGCCGAGCGACTCAAGCTTATCCAACAAGCCTTACAGGATCAGAACGCTATTCACCTGAAGGAAATGGCTGCGCTGTTGGACGTTTCCGAGATGACCCTGCGCCGTGATCTCAATCACTTCAGCGAGCATCTGCGTCTGTTAGGCGGCTACATCACCCGGGTCGGCACTGAGGCCAGCGATTACCGCGTAGCCGACCAGGACACGCGCCACGTCGAGGAAAAACGCCGCATCGGTAAACTCGCCGCCCGGCTGGTACAGCCCGGTGACACGGTGTTTTTCGACTGCGGCACCACCTCGCCCTTTGTGATTGATTTCATCCCTGATGAGCTGGAATTCACCGCCGTGTGCAGTTCGTTGAATGTGCTGCTCAAGCTGCAGAACAAACCCAACTGCCACATCGTGTTGTGCGGCGGCACCTTTCACCGCAAGAACCAAGTGTTTGAAAGCAACGCCGAAAGCAGCATTCTCGACAGCGTGCGCCTGACGTGGGCTTTCGTGACCGCCGCCGGCGTCAGCCAGGAATTTGGCGTGACGTGCTTCAACTTCAATGAGGTCGAGGTCAAGCAAAAGGTCCTGCGCCAGGCCCAGCAGCGAGTGTTGCTCGCCGACTTCAGCAAGTTCGACACGGTGCGCACCGCTCACTTCGCCACCCTGCAAGACTTTCAGTACGTGGTCAGCGATAAGAAAATCCCCCGTGTCTACAAAGAGCTCATCCAGGCCAGCGGCGCGCAGTTGCTGGTTTAATCCAACAACTTACGCCGCTCCTGCGCGCTCAAGTAACCGGTG
The DNA here is from genome assembly GCF_900624995.1 of Pseudomonas antarctica. Lineage (GTDB taxonomy): Bacteria > Pseudomonadota > Gammaproteobacteria > Pseudomonadales > Pseudomonadaceae > Aquipseudomonas > Aquipseudomonas antarctica. Next base: position 3,968 of record NZ_UYXQ01000185.1, on the reverse strand, counting down.
GTCACGCAGAACGAGGCGCTGGCCCCGGCCGCCAGCGAGCGTACGTGACCTTTGGCTTTCTGCGCGTTATAGCCTTCGGGTTCGCAGGTTGATGGCAGTACGAACGCCGCCACTTGCTGATCCGGCGTGTGCAGGATCCAGCGCGCGGCGTGTTCAAATTGCTTGGGGCGATAACGGGTGTAGAACGCCGCGCCATCGGGATGCTCCAGCAGGAAATGCGCGTGGCCCGTGGCGTCTGTACCGACGCCGTCGAAGAAAAACACGATTTCAGGGTCGTACAGCTCGGGCCGCTCGAGGCAAGCCAACTGCTCTGGATGCTCGGTCAGTTGCGCCATGTAGGCACTCCAGTCGGGCGTCGGCTTGACGTGGTCCGGCACACTGGTACGCAGGTGCAGCCGCTGCATGCCAAACGGCTCGACAAACCGGCCGCCGGCCACATAGGCGTAATTCATGTGGGCCATGTACATCAGGTCCATGGGCTTGCCAGCCAGGTTCGTCACGGCCATGTCGATATCGAATAAGGCCGAATCGGCGCGTAGGGTCACGCTCGGGCACGCCCGGTAGCGATCGCCAAAGCCCTTGGCATATTGATACGAACCGCCCAGGCGCACAAAATCCTCGCCCAGTTCCAGCCAGGCCGTGTCCATCGGCGCGCAGGGCATTTCGCCGTGCAAGGCATGGGTGTCATCCGGCGCCGGGCAGCCGTTGCGCAGCAGCCCACTGTGAAACATGAAACAGCCATAAGTGTCGATGATCGTCGGGCAAGGCCTGGGTTGTTCGAACAGGCTGCGCATGGTCAGGTCGCAGCCTTCAAACACTGCCGACCAGATCATCTGCCCTTGATAAGGCAACACGACCAAACGTCCACGGCAGTTCTCCAGGCTCACGGCCAGTACGCCGGATGGGTAGGTCCAGGCACTGACCTTGAAATCCTCAGACTGCAAAAGGGTCTTTTCCTGCTCGGCAAATACCGCAGGGTACAGTGGAATGCGCGTGTTCATGAGGCCACCGCCGCTGCGGCACCGGTGGATGACGTTTCTGACTGGCGCAGGCATTTGACCGCATACATCACGATCACGATAAAGCACAGCAACGGTACGCTGTAGGCCAGCTGCATGTTGCCCCCGCTGGCGTCGGACAACAGGCCCTGGAAGATCGGAATCACCCCGCCACCGACAATGCTCATTACCAGCAATGAACCGCCGACGCCGGTGTCTTCACCCAGGCCATCGATGGTCAGGCCGTAAATGGTCGGCCAGCACGGGCCAAGGAAAATGCTGACGCCCACCGCTGCATATACCGCCGAAATGTTCGGCACCAGAATCGTGTAGGCCAACAGTACGATGCACAGCACCCCGTAGATCACCAAGACCTTGGCCGGGTGCAGACGTCGCATCAGCAAATTGGCAATCAACTTGCCGACAAAATAGGCGGCAAAGGTAGTCAGTAGAAACCATGAAGCACTGCGCTCATTCATGCCGCCCATTTGCATGGCCAGGCGAATGGTAAAACTCCACACGCCAACCTGCGCCCCCACATACAGGAACTGCGCGAGTACACCAAAGGTAAAACGCGGGTTTCGCCACAACCGCCCCAGGCTCTGACGAATACTGCCCGGCTTGCTGCCGGCAGGTTTATTGCCCTTGCAGGCGGGAAAACGGGTGATGGCGATCAAGATAAACATCAGCACCAGCACAGCGATCATCCACTTGTAGGGCAGCAGCGTGGACTGGATCATTTGCAACTGCTGCACAGCGGCCTCGGAGACGCTCATCTGCTTGAGTTGTTCAGTGGTGGCGTCGGTGTCCTTGAACATCACGAAGCTGCCCACATACACCCCGGCCATCGCGCCGAAGGGGTGAAAGGTCTGCGAGATGTTCAGGCGCCGCGTACCGGTTTCCCGTGGCCCCATCAGCGTCGAATAGGTGTTGCACGCGGTTTCCAGAAACGACAGGCCAGCGGCAATCACAAACAGCGCCAGCAGGAACATCCCGTATTTGGCGGTGGACGCCGCCGGGAAAAACAGTAGGCAGCCCAGCATGTACAGCGACAGGCCGATCAGGATCGTGCTCTTGTAGCTAAAGCGACGTACCACCATCGCGGCCGGGATCGCCACAAAAAAGTAGCCCAGGTAAAACGCCGACTGCACAAAGGCGGTCTGGAAATCGCTGAGCAAAAACGCTTTCTTGAAATGGGCGATCAGCACGTCATTCATGCTCGCCGCCGCGGCCCACAAAGCGAAGATGCTGCACAGCAGGATAAAGGCGAACCAGGGCGTACGATTCAGGTAGAAACCATCGGGTGTCTGTTGCAGCGCAGGTTTGTTCATTATTGTTCTCCGGGCTGAATTGAAGGGCCTTAGTGCCGTTGCTGGAAGCGGGCGAATGCTTCGCTGTCGGGATAGGAGGTCTGCGTACCCCGCGCGGTGACTGAGCACGCGGAGTACGCCACGGCCTGCTCCATGGCCTGGCGAATGCTGCCGTCGCGGTTCCAGTGCTGAATGAAACAACCGATAAAGGCGTCACCGGCGCCGGTGGTGTCGCGGGCGTCGACCCGCTGGCCCGGCACTTGGAACTCGCCCTCCTCCCCTACGTACAACGCGCCGTGCTCGCCGAGGGTGACGATCACGTGGCGGATGCCGCTGACCGCCAGGGTGCGTGCGGCGCTACGGGCCGAGTCCGGCGAGTCAACGGTAAGGCCTGTGATCAACGCCAGTTCGGACTCGTTGGGGATCAGGAAATCCAATTTTGCCAAGTGCTCGGCACTCAGCCCGGCCAGAGCGGGCGCCGGGTTGAGCAGCACTGCAATGCCATGGCGGTGCGCAAATTCGATGGCGTGGTAGACCGTCTCCAGGTTGATCTCCAGTTGCAGCACGATCAGCGTGCACTCACGCAGGTCGGCCGCTGCCGCATCGATATCCACCGGCGATAAGTGCGCATTGGCGCCTTTAACGATCAAGATGCTGTTGTGGGAGTCGGCCCGCACAAAAATCGGCGCTACGCCGCTGGATACGCCAGGCACCCGCTGCACATAACGGGTGTCGATGCCAAAACGCTGGAAGTTGGCCAGGGTGTTGTCGGCAAACATGTCGTCGCCGATCTTGCTCAACATCAATACATCGGCCCCAAGCTTGGCTGCCGCCACCGCCTGGTTGGCGCCTTTACCGCCGCAACCCAAGGCAAAGCCCGGCGCTTCCAGGGTTTCGCCCTGGCCCGGCATGCGGTCGATGTAGGTGATCAAATCCACCATATTGCTGCCGATGACTGCGATCTTGCTCATTACTCTTCCACCTTGTTGCGGCACGACCCAGCGGGTTATGGCGCTCTTGTTTTGTTATTTAAATAACATCAGGTGTGAATATTCAATCTTTTTCTTGTGCTGAGAGATCAATGGCTGATGGCATTGAGCCGTCGCGACAAGGGGCGGGCCCAAAAATGTAGCGCCTATGTAAACGCCATCTTGTATACCCCTCGGTCGCTCACTAAGCTGGCCGATCTTTTGCCGTCACCCGGAACACCCCATGTCTCGAAGCATTGCCCACCTAGCCCTGCTGCTGGGGTTGATCACCGCCATCGGCCCGTTCGCCATCGACAGCTACTTGCCCGCCCTGCCCACCCTCGGCGCCAGCCTGCAGGCTTCGCCGGCGGCGGTGCAGATGAGCCTGACGGTGTTCTTCATGATCATCGGTGTGTGCCAGTTGTTTTACGGCCCGATCAGCGATGTATTCGGTCGCAAGCCGCCGATCTATGCCGGCTTGGTGATTTTCGCCGTGGCCAGCGTCGGTTGCGCATTGGCGCCGACCATCGAGGTGCTGATTGGTTTTCGTGCCCTGCAGGCATTCGGTGCGTGCGCTGGCATGGTCATTCCCCGGGCGATCGTGCGCGACCTGTACACCGGCCATGAAGCCGCACGCCTGATGGCCTTGCTGATGCTGGTGATGAGTGTGTCGCCGATCCTGGCACCTTTGG
>NZ_UYXQ01000184.1 GCF_900624995.1 Pseudomonas antarctica | reverse complement strand
GGCGAGGCGCATGGCGCCAGGTAACTTGGGCCGTGACGGCAGCGATATCCAACCAACCGCCGGTATCGATGGGCGAAGCCCAGCCGTCGCGAAACCAAGGGGTTGCTTCGGCCCAGGCACTTTTCCAATACAGGTGCTGCGCCTTGAGGCAGCCCACCAGCGCCTTTGCCGAACTCTCTGCACCGAATTGGCGTTCGGCCGCAGCCAGCGCCGTCTCGACTATTTGTGCCGAGGCATGGACATCGCCTGCCAAAGACAGCATTTGCGCCTCATGGACCTGGCAGTAAATTTCACCCCATACGCTGGCGACCACCCGCATTTTGACGTGTGCCGAGCGAATGACGCGCAGCGCCAAGGGCAGTTGCGCCTGTTTCAGCGCGTGCAGGGCCTGCACGACTTCCAGCGTAGCGGCGGCGAGCATACCGTCGCCCGAATCACTGGCGAGCGGCGGCAACTCGAAACGATCGACGTAGCCATCGGCCAGCGTCTGAATCACATGAAAATCTCGCCTCAAGCGGCTATCTGCCTGAACCTGGCCCCGAGCCAGTTCGAGTAACTGGCTGGCCAGTGCATGTTCGCCTAACTTGGCGTGCAAGTACGCCTGGAGCAGCTGCAGGTCGGGCTCGGCACGCAGGGTCTTTTCATCAAACAGCTGCAGCAGGCTTTCGGCGTAGCGGATGCCGTTGTACAGCACGACCTCCCAGCCCCCGGCCTGCACCAGCAGGTCAACCGCCAGCCGGGTATCACGCGCGCGCAATGCGTAGCTGATCGCCTGCACCCAATCCCTTTCCTCGGCCAGCCACCGGGCTGCCGCGTGATGAATGTCACGGGCTGCTCTGGCGTCGCGGCTGTGGTTGAGAAAGTCCTGCAGGAGCCGATGATGACGGAACCATTGGCGACGGGCATCCAAGGGCACGAGCAGGGCGTCCAGATGAGTCAGTTGGGTTAATAACTGTGCACTGTCGCTGCGGCCACGCACGGCGTCGGCCAGTTCAGCGTTGAAGCGCTCCAGCAAGGCCATATCGCGCAAAAAAGCCTGGCATTCAGCGGACAGGCGTTGCACCACTTGGCCGGTCAGGTATTCGGCCATGTCGGTGACACGCCCGGAAAAGGCATTCAGGCCATACAGCGATGCATCGCCACTGCCACGCCACAGCCTGGCCAGCTGCACGGCGACCGCCCAACCTTCGGTTCTTTCGTGCAAATCATTGAGTTCGGTGGCGGGTATGTCGGGGCCCAATATGGCCGCGGTTTCGGCTGGTGTGAACGTCAACGCCTGAGCGCAGACTTCGTGTACCCAACCATTGGCCTTCCACTGCGCCAGCGGCCAGCCAGGCCGCTGGCGCGCGGACACCACCCATTCGAGCCATGGCGCGGCCTGTTCCAGCAGGGTCTGAACGATGGGGTCGAGTTGAGGGTTTGCCGCCGTGTGGTAGTCGTCAAGAAACAGCGTGACCCGACGGTTCGCACGCGCCAAGGCCTGGAGCACGGCGGTGATCGTACGCTGCGGTTGCACATCCAGTGACTGAGCCTGCGCCAGGCCTGCAAGGTGGCCAAGATCGAGGCCAGCATGGTCCAGCGTCAGGATCAGGTAGGACAGGAAACGGTGGGGGTCGCCGTCTGCCGCATCCAGTGACAGCCAGGCGATGGTCGCCTGTGTCTCGCGCGCCAACAGCGCTTGTCGCCACTGCATCAGGAGTGTCGTTTTGCCGAAGCCGGCGGGCGCGATCACCAGAACCAGGGGGCTCCTGACGCGCTCGCTAAATGAGGCCAACAAGGCTGAACGAGGCAACGATGTCAGCAGTGTCAACGGCGGTGTCAATTTGCCGACCCAACACCAGGCGTTGGATGAAGTGGGTGGGGACTTTTTTTTCACGACAGCGATCTCGTGTGTAAGAGTATCTGTCGTTTTATCAGCTGCATTTTGGTTGGGACCGACTGAATCGTCACCTGATGTTAATCCGGATTCAACCGCGCGACACATGCCATCTCTGCGGTGCGAGTTTGGCACAATGCAATCGCTCTAAGTCTTTGTTTTGTTTGTACTGTTAGCGGTTGCAAGGGGTTTGCGATTTCGCTCCTACAGTTATTGCAGGACATATCTGATTGTTCCGCGAACAGTATCAAGCCCCCTGAGTATCGACTGGGCGGGTCGGATAATGTTCCGATTGGATCAACCCGCAAGGAAGGTGATCCCGTCGTACATTAGTTTGAGATGGACTTGAACGGCGGAATGCGGCAGGCGAAATAAGAGGGGGTATGCTTGATCGTGTTCGCGAATATTTTGTTTTTAGAATGCGTTTGCTTAAGCGTGTGATTTTCTCTGGTGAATTGTAACTTGCTGGCGTTGTGAGGCCGCACGGAAAAATAAAAAAGCATCCTGGTGGAACTTTTCGTTGCGGCTCAGGTGCCGCGTTCTGAAAGAAGTCGGATGGTGAACTGTAATAGTTCATACGGTGATTCGGCACGTGCGCCGTGCCCTATATTTTATTCAGCTAAAAGCGGCGTAGCTTATGAGGAAAAATGCTAGAGACCTGTCAGTATTGTCAGTATCCGTGACGGAATAATAAGGCTTCAATTACCGTGTTGTCATACGCTTTGTGCGCTGCTGTTTAAGGCTGTAGGCGCTCAAAACGGAATTTGAGAGCTTGCATGGTTGTTGGTATGAGTAAGTGAAACTTATCGATTCTAATTTTAGGCGTTAAAAATCATGAGCACATTAGACGGTGTTGGATCGGGCGAATCTATTACTTTACAAGTTGTTGGTAGTGAAGGGGCAATGGTCGTGGTTAGGGTAAAAAGAACGGCAGCGCTGAGTAAGGTAATGATTGCATACAGTGAAAGGCTCGGTGTGGAAGTTGATTTTAAACGGTTCCATGTTGATGGGGAATCGATCAACGAGACGGATACGCCAAATCAACTGGGATTGGAAGATGGAGACGCGATCCACTTCGACTAAGGTGCTTTTTCGAGATGACTTGCCCACACATCTGTGAGGCCTTCGCCTCCCAGGTGCGGTGTTTATCGCGGCGAATATGAGCGAGGTGGAGGCTTTCAAAATCGATCTAATTTATAGGCGATCTGATCCGGTAATTCAGAAATTGGTGTCTGTTCTGTGACCAATTGCCCAATCATCTGCGCCGTCACCGCCGCCTGCGTCAGCCCCAAATGCTGGTGGCCGAACGCAAGCAGCACCTTGCCGTCGCACACCCGGTCAATGATTGGCAGCGAGTCGGGCAGGGAGGGGCGAAAGCCCATCCATGGCGTGGCACCCTGGGTGCTGAGGTCCTGGCGAAACAGGCCTTGGCTGAGCCGGTGAAGTTGCCAGGCGCGTTGCATATTCGCCGGGCGTGCAAGCCCGGCGAATTCGACGGTGCCGGCCAGGCGCAAGCCGCCGTCCATGGGCGTCATGATGAACTTGCGTTCGAACGAGGTGACGGCAAAGGGCAGGCGCTGTGGCTCGTGGGGCAGCATCAAATGATAGCCGCGTTCGGTGTCCAGCGGCACTGTTTTGCCGGTCAGGGCGGCGGTGAGTTTGGCTGAGTGTGCACCGCAGGCGATCAGCACCTGGCGCGTGGTGAGCGGGCCTTGATCAGTGATCAGCGACACGCCATCCGGTGTCAGGCGCCCCTCCAAAACGCGCTGTTTGAGAAACTGCACACCTTCGGCATTGGCCGCCGCTACCAGTTCACAGACCACGTGGTACGGGTCGAGAAAATGCCCGGTGCCGGGGAAAAATAAGCCGCCTTGTACCGCGTCGCTTAACTGCGGCGCTGCTTTTTGCACCGCAGTACTCGACCAGAATTGCACCGGCACGTTTTGTTGCTGCATGCGCTGTTGCAACGCATCGACGGCCTCGCGCGATTCGGGGCGCTCAAACACCAGCAACGAACCGTCGTCGCGCAACAGGTGTGGGCGTTCAATCGATTGCAGCAAGCGTTGCCAGGCGCCCAGGCTGTGTTCATTCAATGCACGAATACCCGCGACGGTGCGTCGGTAGTTCGCCGGGCGCAGGTTCAACAACAGGCGCATAAACCAGGGCAGGGCGCGGGGCAGGTATTTCCAGTCCAGGCGCAGCGGGCCCATCGGGTCCAGCAGCATCGCGGGCAGGCGCTTTAAGATCGAGACATCGGCGATGGGAAACACCTGCTCGGTCGCCAGGTGCCCGGCATTGCCGTAGGAGGCGCCCATGCCCGGCGCCTGTGGGTCGATGACCACCACCCGCTGGCCCTGACGCGCCAGTTGCAGGGCACAGGCGACGCCGATAATGCCGGCACCGACTACGGCGATATCGACAGTGTTGGAATCGGGCATGGCTCAGGCCTCTCTGTGGCCGTTGACCAAACGCCGTAACCGCAACGGGTTGGCATGTTGCAGGGCGCCTGGTAGCAAACTGTCCGGGAAGGCCTGGTAACACACTGGGCGCAAGAAACGCAGGATCGCTGCTGTGCCGACCGAGGTGCTGCGTGAGTCGGAGGTGGCGGGGAAAGGCCCGCCATGCACCATCGCATCGCACACTTCCACCCCCGTAGGCCAGCCGTTGACCAACAGGCGACCGGCTTTGCGCTCAAGCACGGGGAGCAAGGCCTTGGCGTGTACCAGGTCGTTTTCATCCAGGTGCAGGGTGGCGGTCAGTTGACCTTCCAAGTGTTCGCACACCTGGCGTACTTCGTCGTCGTTGGCGCAGACCACCACCAGCGACGCGGCGCCGAAGACTTCTGCTTGCAGGTGTTCGTTGGCTACAAACGCGTTGGCCTGGGTGACGAACAGGTGCGCCTGGCCTTGGTTCGGGCCTGTAGCCGCCGCGCCTGTCGCGACAACCTGTGCATGCTCTGCCAGTGCAGCGACGCCGGCTTGGTAGGCACTGAAAATGCCCGGTGTCAGCATGGTCTGGGCCGCACAACCTGGCAGCAGTTGGCTCGCCGTGGCGATAAAGCGCTCCAGTGCGCTGCCCGCGACGGCAACCACCAAACCCGGATGGGTACAGAATTGCCCCGCGCCCTGGGTCAATGAGGCCACGAAACCTTGCGCCAACCCTTCGGCGCGTGCCTGCAGCGCGGCGGGAAACAGATACACCGGGTTGATCGAACTCATTTCGGCATACACCGGAATGGGCTCCGGCCGCGCTTGCGCCGCCTGGGTCAGCGCGACGCCGCCGCTGCGCGAACCGGTAAAACCGACGGCCTTGATACGCGCGTCGGTGACCAGCGCAATGCCCACCTCGCGACCTGAACCGTACAACAACGAAAACACCCCTTCCGGTAAACCACAGTCGTTGACTGCCTTGGCCACTGCACGCCCCACCAGCTCACTGGTGCCGGGGTGGGCGCCATGCGCCTTGACGATCACCGGGCAACCGGCCGCCAGTGCCGAAGCGCTGTCGCCGCCTGCCACCGAGAACGCCAGCGGGAAATTACTCGCGCCAAATACCGCCACCAGATCGGCAGAGCGGCGGGGAGGGAAGGGGTGGAGGCGAAAGTGTAGATCAC
>NZ_UYXQ01000183.1 GCF_900624995.1 Pseudomonas antarctica | reverse complement strand
AACCTGTGGGGGTGCCGTTAACACTCAGTTTCAGCAACCAGGGGAGCGTATCGGTGCCACAACTGATGGTGTAGCCGACCCCTCTGCGGTATTTCTCACCATCGACACGCTTTACCCCGACATCACCAAAATCGACTTCAATCGTGTTGCCGGCATCGATCGTGCACGGCGGAGGCTCGTTCAGGGTTCCGCTGAACGTCAGGTTGGCCGACGCACCACTGCACAGACCGATGGAGCACAAGGCGAGCAACGCTCGCTGCTTGCAAAATGTCATTGATCATTCCTCTTCATTGATAATCGACCACAAGGGTGGCGGTCGCATCAAATGCCCCTCCCGTCAGCTTGCTGCCCTCGCGCTTGACGGGAACCGCCTGCACGGCTGGGATGTTCGGGTGGGTAAAATTCACAGCAGTATTGAGCGGCCAATCTGCGCCATTGACGAACAGCTTCACGCCAAGATCCGTCTTGCGCGTCGACAACACACGGCTGTCAAACGCGGCCCCCGTACCTTTGAGTTCCAGGGTCAATGCGTTGCTGTAAGGGGAATCACAGGTGACCGTGTAGGGCACATCGCGACGGTAGTTGACCCCGTCAATCCGTGAGGTCAGCAGGTCATTGCCAAACGGCACATCCAGTGTGCTGCCGCTATTAATCACGCACGGCGGCGGTGCAATGATGACCGCGCGGATGGTCAGGTTGGTCTGGGCCTGTACACCCAGGCTTGCGGCCCACAATAGGCCGCTCCCGAAAACGATGGCCCAGGGGCCATTTGACTTAGCCATTGTTCTGCCCTTACTCATAATTGAGCCTGAAATCCACCACGGCCTTGAAGGCTCCGCTGGTCAACGGCGCGGAGGTACGCGTGGGCTGAACGTTCCAGGTCTTTGTGCTGCCGCCCAGGGGCAAAAACAGGGGTTCACCCCTTGAGCCCAGTTGCACATTGCGCCCAAGGGCATCGGTCAAATACAGGCCCATCCCAGTGATGCCTTGCACCTTGACCAAGCGTGAATCATCGGCATCGGCAGGCGCGACAAACGCGACCGACAGCACCGGTTGAAAGGCGCTCCACGTCAGGTTCCCCGTGCGTTCATTGCGGATGCTGCCTGCGGTGCGGTTGCACTCGTTGAAGCGCAACTGAAATGCGATGGCGTTTGCCTGGTCGCCTGGCCGTTGCAGTTGGTTGGTCGACACGTCGCCCAGGTCAATGGTTTGATGCAGTGATGTCATCTCCAGGCTGCAGGGAGTTTCATGCATGGACCCGGATATGTTCAGCACCCCATTCATGCCCTCGATATCCTCGGCATGCGCGCGCCCCACAAAGGCCAGTAACAGGCCGCCCACGACCTTTACATAGTGCGATTTCATGACTTGCTCCGGCGGCAGGCGTTACGGGTTAAGCGGTGCTGCTTGCAAGTTCACCTTGCAAGTTTCACCACTGCAGGTGAAGGCCAGCAGCGGACGTCCGCCGTAGTCATTCACGTAGGCCAAATAAGGGCTGGTGCCGAGCGCCTGGGCAGTAGGCCCCAGGGTCAGTGAGCCTTTGGGCGGGACCATCAGTGGTTCGAAACCCGGCACGGTCTTGCCGTCCCTGGTGGTGCGCGCATCCACCAGGGTCACGAAGTAAGGCGTCGGGTTGTTCACCTGATAGCGCTCGCCTTGCCGGGTAAGGGTCAGCTTTTCCTGCCATGGGTTGGACAGGTCTTGCTGGCTGGGAGTAATGGCTTGCGGCCGGTAGAACAACTTAATCCGCGTCTGCAGCGCAATTTGCAGGGTGTTGGCCTTGTCGCTGCGCGGCGGAATCTCCCTCAAGTTGAAGTAGTAGACTGACTCTCGATCCTGCGGCAGGGACTTGGCGGCCGGTAATGCCTGAACTTTTACCTGGCTCTGTTTCCCGGGTTCCACGCGCTGAACCGGCGGTAGCACGATCAGCGGTGTGGTGATTTTCTGACCGGCTTCATCCTCGATCCAGCCCTGGGCCAAATACGGCAGTTGGGTATTGTTGTTCGTGATGTTCAAGCTGGTGGCGTCTTTGCCACCATCGAAAATCACTCGGGTACGATCCAGGCCAATCGCGGCGTTGGCGCTTTGGCTCAGGCTTAACGCCAGCAGTGCGACAGTGTGGAGTGTGAGGCGTGTGTTCAGCATCATGAGGAGGTGTTCTCCGTAGCGGTGGGCTCGCCGGTCAGCTGCGCCGGCTCGGACAAGGGTTGATCGGTGGCTACCATCCGGCAGCCCAGTTGCAGGGCGTTGGTCAAGCCATCAGCCGGTAAAGTGATGGGAAGCGTGAGGACGCATCGCTCGCTTCCGCCCCAACTGACGGTCATCTGCTCGCCGGCCTGAATGCCGCTGAGGTAGACACTGCCGCCGTCATTCACAATTCCGGTGTCTTGCTGCCTGGTGTTTTTCACCGTCGCGCCGAAGGGCGGCGAACTGCCGTCCGGCAGACGCAGGACCGCCATGGCCTTTTCGCCTGCAATCACTTCCAGGGATCGATAACCGATCGCCCCTTCGGTGAGCGTCAGTTGGGTGACGGATTGGGTCGCTTCAACGTTGTTTGGCAAGTTCTCCAAGTCAACGCTGGCCGCCGTACGCTGATAGCTGCTCAGATCGGAAATCACCGCTTTGCCGAAACCATTGCTGCGGGTTGGGGTGCCGTAGCCGCGCACAGGCACATCGGCTACACCACCGGTGTCGACCATCAGGCGAGTGCCGCCTGTGCTACTGGTGCGGTGCAGCGCTGCGCCGTAAGGCGTGAGCGTGCCACCGCCGCGAGCGGACATGCTGAGGTTGGTGCGGTTGCCTTGCTGCTGGCTGGCGGCGAGCGTGAAATCAGCCTGGTCACCGATGTGACTCAGATAACCACTGGCGGAGTTGTCGCTTGCACTGAGCTGGTAACTGTTGCGCTGATCAATGCGATCACTGTAGCGCGTCGATAGGCTATTCGTGCCGGCGGCCCTATTCGCGTCCACCGACAGTGTGCCGGTGGGGCCCAATGGCAGGCTGACGGTCAGTGCCATTCCATTGTCCTTATAGTTGTATTCAAGGGTGCGATACATGTTCAGGGACAGGCTCATGTTTTTAACGCTGCCGACATTGAAGTAGCGCGACAGCGACACGTTCCAGCGCTGGGTCGCCGGCCGAGTCCAATACGTTTGTTTGTTGTAACTGGCGTAGACGGTGGCCCCCAGATCACGAAACTGTTTGTTCACCGTGGCGGTATAAAGAGCCTTGCTGCCGCCAATAGGCTTCCATTGCGCTTGGTGGTCACCGTTTTCGTTGTACACCCCGCGCCCGGCGAGTTCGCCATTCATCCCGTAATAACGAGCATCCAGGTATTCACTCATGCTCAAGAAGTTCTTATCGGAAAAGCGGTAACCGGCGAACGTGACTTGGCTGTCGTACTCTTCAAAGTTCTTGGAATACTGCAGCCGATAGGATTTACCTGAGAGCGTTTCATTCCAGACATCGGCCTGGGACTGGGTCACATCCAGCGACACGGCGCCCAACGCGAGCAGGTCACGGCCAGCGCCGATGGACGCCGCGCGGTAGTTGTTATCCGTGATCCCGCCGCCAAATAGCGACCAGCCGTTGCTGATCCCCCAGGAGAACTCGCCTGTGCCGAACACGCTGCCATCACCGTTGTACTGCAGGTTTGAGGGCCGTCCAGTCGCCAGCTTGTAACGAACTTGCCCGGGGCGTGTCAGGTAGGGAACGCCTGCCGTGTTGAGCTGGAAGGTGTGTACCGAACCGTCCTGCTCTTCCACGCGCACATCCAGCGTGCCGGTGACGGCGTCATTAAGGTCCTGAATACGGAAAGGGCCTGCGGCAACCAGGGTTTCATACAACACACGGCCTTGCTGGCTGATGACGACCCTGGCATTGGTCTTGGCCACCCCGACGACCTCGGGTGCATAACCCCGCAAGTTCGGTGGCAGCTGGCTCTCATCCGAATTGAGTGCAGCGCCGGTAAAGCGGAAGCTGTCAAACAGATCCGAGTACAGGTAGTTCTCTCCCACCACCAAGCGCGCCTTCAGCGCAGGGATCGCGCGGTAGGCGTAGTAACGGCTCCATTCGAGCTTTCGATTACCGGCCGCGCCCTCCTTCTCGTTGTCGACACGCCCCTGCCAATCCGCCCTCAGGCGCCAGGCTCCGGCATTGGCCCCCAGTGTTCCGTTACCACTGATATTATTGCGAGACCGCTCGTTCTTCTGGTGGTTGGACTGAGCCGTCATGTTGTAGTCAATCAGCAGCCCCGGCACGCCCTCATCCCAGCGCGAGGGCGGGTCCCAGTTAATGGCGCTGTACTCAAGGTAGGCGTGGGGGAGGTTGATGTTCAGCGCGGAGGTGGCCAGGTCGCCACTGACTTCCATGCCTGGTAAACCTTGAATATCCAGGCACTCGCCGCCTTTCCACCAAGTAAGCCCGGCAACTTCGGATGCCTTCAGACCCAACTGTTCCACCAGCGCCTTGGATAAACAGGCCTGACTGCCTTTGGGTTCATTGTCGGGGGGGTAAAAGGTCACCGATTGCTCAGAAACAGGCTGGCCATTTATCTGCACCACCATCACGTAAGTGCCCGGCAGAATAAACCCGCTGCGTGCAAACTGTGACAAGTCGATATTGGTGCGATCACTGAGATCAAGTACGTCAGTATTGAACTCGATATCTGCGGCACCCAATGCAGTTCCCGCCAGCGATATCAACCCTCCAAAGAGGCCGGGGCGAAGCGTATGTTTGATCTTCGACGCATTCAACATGAAAGCAACCCATCAATGTTCAAAAGTATTCCAACGTGAATCGCACTGCGACGCGGTGAGCACCGGCTCCCAGCGGCAGCCCATTGCCGACCAGTCGAAGTATGTAGTTCAGGGTCATGTCACCTTCGGCCAGCGGATGCGGGGCCATCGGCTCACCCGGAATACTCTCCTCGCCCGTCGAATCCCAAATGTGAAAGGCCACCCCCTGCGAATCACCCAAGGCGGCAAATGAGCGGCCTTCTCGATCGCGGGGGCCGTCAAACATCACGCGCAGATGCTCCCAGTCAGGCAGGGTTGCCCCCGGCCGCGACGGGTCGGGACGAGTCAACGTGCAATTGACCAGACGCAGCTGGAAGGGGTGCGGCGCGCCTTCTGTGTTGCGTAGAAGTCGACCTATGGGTTCGGGATCCATCTCGATGGATTGATCTGCACTGGTCAATTCCAGCCCGCAGGCTGAGTCAACGACCACTCCACCCAGCGTGACGACCCCGGCGCCTTGCGCAGGTGTCTGCGCAAGAACATAAGGGTTGATCAACATCGTCAATGAAGAGGTGATAGCGAGACTTATGAATGTGTTCACCGTGATCTCCCATCAGTGCCCCCCGCCACCCTGAAGTGGCGGGGGAAAGACTTACTGATAAGCCAAGGTGAAGTTGGTGACTGCGCTGAAATCCCCCGGGACGATATCGCAGGGGGTGGCGCCTTTTACAAAGGCACCGAACTACAGAGTGTTATTGCCTGCGGCAATGGTTTGCGGCCCGGTGGGTGTTCCCAATACAATTGTGCTGCGGCCGGGGGTCAGCATTAGGCCGTCGCGGAC
>NZ_UYXQ01000182.1 GCF_900624995.1 Pseudomonas antarctica | reverse complement strand
GGAGTTGGTAGGGCAGTGTTGTTTGGCTCTATTAACGTTTCGATCTTCTCGGTCGAAAGCGGAGAAAAAGAGGTGTTGACAGCAGCGTGTAACGCTGTAGAATTCGCCTCCCGCTAACGAGAGATCGGAAGCGCAAGTGGTTGAAGTTGTTGAAGAAATCTTCGAAAACTTCTGAAAATAATCACTTGACAGCAAATGAGGCTGCTGTAGAATGCGCGCCTCGGTTGAGACGAAAGATCTTAACCAACCGCTCTTTAACAACTGAATCAAGCAATTCGTGTGGGTGCTTGTGGAGTCAGACTGATAGTCAACAAGATTATCAGCATCACAAGTTACTCCGCGAGAAATCAAAGATGTAACCAACGATTGCTGAGCCAAGTTTAGGGTTTCTTAAAAACCCAAAGATGTTTGAACTGAAGAGTTTGATCATGGCTCAGATTGAACGCTGGCGGCAGGCCTAACACATGCAAGTCGAGCGGTAGAGAGAAGCTTGCTTCTCTTGAGAGCGGCGGACGGGTGAGTAATGCCTAGGAATCTGCCTGGTAGTGGGGGATAACGTTCGGAAACGGACGCTAATACCGCATACGTCCTACGGGAGAAAGCAGGGGACCTTCGGGCCTTGCGCTATCAGATGAGCCTAGGTCGGATTAGCTAGTTGGTGAGGTAATGGCTCACCAAGGCTACGATCCGTAACTGGTCTGAGAGGATGATCAGTCACACTGGAACTGAGACACGGTCCAGACTCCTACGGGAGGCAGCAGTGGGGAATATTGGACAATGGGCGAAAGCCTGATCCAGCCATGCCGCGTGTGTGAAGAAGGTCTTCGGATTGTAAAGCACTTTAAGTTGGGAGGAAGGGCAGTTACCTAATACGTGATTGTTTTGACGTTACCGACAGAATAAGCACCGGCTAACTCTGTGCCAGCAGCCGCGGTAATACAGAGGGTGCAAGCGTTAATCGGAATTACTGGGCGTAAAGCGCGCGTAGGTGGTTTGTTAAGTTGGATGTGAAATCCCCGGGCTCAACCTGGGAACTGCATTCAAAACTGACTGACTAGAGTATGGTAGAGGGTGGTGGAATTTCCTGTGTAGCGGTGAAATGCGTAGATATAGGAAGGAACACCAGTGGCGAAGGCGACCACCTGGACTAATACTGACACTGAGGTGCGAAAGCGTGGGGAGCAAACAGGATTAGATACCCTGGTAGTCCACGCCGTAAACGATGTCAACTAGCCGTTGGGAGCCTTGAGCTCTTAGTGGCGCAGCTAACGCATTAAGTTGACCGCCTGGGGAGTACGGCCGCAAGGTTAAAACTCAAATGAATTGACGGGGGCCCGCACAAGCGGTGGAGCATGTGGTTTAATTCGAAGCAACGCGAAGAACCTTACCAGGCCTTGACATCCAATGAACTTTCTAGAGATAGATTGGTGCCTTCGGGAACATTGAGACAGGTGCTGCATGGCTGTCGTCAGCTCGTGTCGTGAGATGTTGGGTTAAGTCCCGTAACGAGCGCAACCCTTGTCCTTAGTTACCAGCACGTAATGGTGGGCACTCTAAGGAGACTGCCGGTGACAAACCGGAGGAAGGTGGGGATGACGTCAAGTCATCATGGCCCTTACGGCCTGGGCTACACACGTGCTACAATGGTCGGTACAGAGGGTTGCCAAGCCGCGAGGTGGAGCTAATCCCACAAAACCGATCGTAGTCCGGATCGCAGTCTGCAACTCGACTGCGTGAAGTCGGAATCGCTAGTAATCGCGAATCAGAATGTCGCGGTGAATACGTTCCCGGGCCTTGTACACACCGCCCGTCACACCATGGGAGTGGGTTGCACCAGAAGTAGCTAGTCTAACCTTCGGGAGGACGGTTACCACGGTGTGATTCATGACTGGGGTGAAGTCGTAACAAGGTAGCCGTAGGGGAACCTGCGGCTGGATCACCTCCTTAATCGACGACATCAGCTGCTCCATAAGTTCCCACACGAATTGCTTGATTCATTGAAGAAGACGATAAAGAAGCAGCCCGAAATTGGGTCTGTAGCTCAGTTGGTTAGAGCGCACCCCTGATAAGGGTGAGGTCGGCAGTTCGAATCTGCCCAGACCCACCAATTTTGTGTGGGAAACGCCTGTAGAAATACGGGGCCATAGCTCAGCTGGGAGAGCGCCTGCCTTGCACGCAGGAGGTCAACGGTTCGATCCCGTTTGGCTCCACCACTACTGCTTCTGAAAGTTTTGAAAGCTTAGAAATGAGCATTCCATCAATGTGATGGTGAATGTTGATTTCTAGTCTTTGATTAGATCGTTCTTTAAAAATTTGGGTATGTGATAGAAAGATAGACTGAACGTTACTTTCACTGGTAACGGATCAGGCTAAGGTAAAATTTGTGAGTTACTCGTAATTGAGTATTATCGAATTTTCGGCGAATGTTGTCTTCACAGTATAACCAGATTGCTTGGGGTTATATGGTCAAGTGAAGAAGCGCATACGGTGGATGCCTTGGCAGTCAGAGGCGATGAAAGACGTGGTAGCCTGCGAAAAGCTTCGGGGAGTCGGCAAACAGACTTTGATCCGGAGATGTCTGAATGGGGGAACCCAGCCATCATAAGATGGTTACCTTACACTGAATACATAGGTGTAAGGGGCGAACCAGGGGAACTGAAACATCTAAGTACCCTGAGGAAAAGAAATCAACCGAGATTCCCTTAGTAGTGGCGAGCGAACGGGGACTAGCCCTTAAGTGGCTTTGAGATTAGCGGAACGCTCTGGAAAGTGCGGCCATAGTGGGTGATAGCCCTGTACGCGAAAATCTCTTAGTCATGAAATCGAGTAGGACGGAGCACGAGAAACTTTGTCTGAATATGGGGGGACCATCCTCCAAGGCTAAATACTACTGACTGACCGATAGTGAACTAGTACCGTGAGGGAAAGGCGAAAAGAACCCCGGAGAGGGGAGTGAAATAGATCCTGAAACCGTATGCGTACAAGCAGTGGGAGCCCACTTTGTTGGGTGACTGCGTACCTTTTGTATAATGGGTCAGCGACTTATTTTCAGTGGCGAGCTTAACCGAATAGGGGAGGCGTAGCGAAAGCGAGTCTTAATAGGGCGTCTAGTCGCTGGGAATAGACCCGAAACCGGGCGATCTATCCATGGGCAGGTTGAAGGTTGGGTAACACTAACTGGAGGACCGAACCGACTACCGTTGAAAAGTTAGCGGATGACCTGTGGATCGGAGTGAAAGGCTAATCAAGCTCGGAGATAGCTGGTTCTCCTCGAAAGCTATTTAGGTAGCGCCTCATGTATCACTGTAGGGGGTAGAGCACTGTTTCGGCTAGGGGGTCATCCCGACTTACCAAACCGATGCAAACTCCGAATACCTACAAGTGCCGAGCATGGGAGACACACGGCGGGTGCTAACGTCCGTCGTGAAAAGGGAAACAACCCAGACCGTCAGCTAAGGTCCCAAAGTTATGGTTAAGTGGGAAACGATGTGGGAAGGCTTAGACAGCTAGGAGGTTGGCTTAGAAGCAGCCACCCTTTAAAGAAAGCGTAATAGCTCACTAGTCGAGTCGGCCTGCGCGGAAGATGTAACGGGGCTCAAACCATACACCGAAGCTACGGGTATCACGTAAGTGATGCGGTAGAGGAGCGTTCTGTAAGCCTGTGAAGGTGAGTTGAGAAGCTTGCTGGAGGTATCAGAAGTGCGAATGCTGACATGAGTAACGACAATGGGTGTGAAAAACACCCACGCCGAAAGACCAAGGTTTCCTGCGCAACGTTAATCGACGCAGGGTTAGTCGGTCCCTAAGGCGAGGCTGAAAAGCGTAGTCGATGGAAAACAGGTTAATATTCCTGTACTTCTGGTTATTGCGATGGAGGGACGGAGAAGGCTAGGCCAGCTTGGCGTTGGTTGTCCAAGTTTAAGGTGGTAGGCTGGAATCTTAGGTAAATCCGGGATTCTAAGGCCGAGAGCTGATGACGAGTTAACTTTTAGTTAACGAAGTGGTTGATGCCATGCTTCCAAGAAAAGCTTCTAAGCTTCAGGTAACCAGGAACCGTACCCCAAACCGACACAGGTGGTTGGGTAGAGAATACCAAGGCGCTTGAGAGAACTCGGGTGAAGGAACTAGGCAAAATGGCACCGTAACTTCGGGAGAAGGTGCGCCGGTGAGGGTGAAGGACTTGCTCCGTAAGCTCATGCCGGTCGAAGATACCAGGCCGCTGCGACTGTTTATTAAAAACACAGCACTCTGCAAACACGAAAGTGGACGTATAGGGTGTGACGCCTGCCCGGTGCCGGAAGGTTAATTGATGGGGTTAGCTAACGCGAAGCTCTTGATCGAAGCCCCGGTAAACGGCGGCCGTAACTATAACGGTCCTAAGGTAGCGAAATTCCTTGTCGGGTAAGTTCCGACCTGCACGAATGGCGTAACGATGGCGGCGCTGTCTCCACCCGAGACTCAGTGAAATTGAAATCGCTGTGAAGATGCAGTGTATCCGCGGCTAGACGGAAAGACCCCGTGAACCTTTACTATAGCTTTGCACTGGACTTTGAATTTGCTTGTGTAGGATAGGTGGGAGGCTTTGAAGTGTGGACGCCAGTCTGCATGGAGCCAACCTTGAAATACCACCCTGGCAACTTTGAGGTTCTAACTCAGGTCCGTTATCCGGATCGAGGACAGTGTATGGTGGGTAGTTTGACTGGGGCGGTCTCCTCCTAAAGAGTAACGGAGGAGTACGAAGGTGCGCTCAGACCGGTCGGAAATCGGTCGTAGAGTATAAAGGCAAAAGCGCGCTTGACTGCGAGACAGACACGTCGAGCAGGTACGAAAGTAGGTCTTAGTGATCCGGTGGTTCTGTATGGAAGGGCCATCGCTCAACGGATAAAAGGTACTCCGGGGATAACAGGCTGATACCGCCCAAGAGTTCATATCGACGGCGGTGTTTGGCACCTCGATGTCGGCTCATCACATCCTGGGGCTGAAGCCGGTCCCAAGGGTATGGCTGTTCGCCATTTAAAGTGGTACGCGAGCTGGGTTTAGAACGTCGTGAGACAGTTCGGTCCCTATCTGCCGTGGACGTTTGAGATTTGAGAGGGGCTGCTCCTAGTACGAGAGGACCGGAGTGGACGAACCTCTGGTGTTCCGGTTGTCACGCCAGTGGCATTGCCGGGTAGCTATGTTCGGAATAGATAACCGCTGAAAGCATCTAAGCGGGAAACTAGCCTCAAGATGAGATCTCACTGGGACCTTGAGTCCCCTGAAGGGCCGTCGAAGACTACGACGTTGATAGGTTGGGTGTGTAAGCGCTGTGAGGCGTTGAGCTAACCAATACTAATTGCCCGTGAGGCTTGACCATATAACACCCAAGCAATTTGCGAACTCGAAAGAGGCCAGATTGCGGTGTGTGAAGACGATAGAACCGAAAGTTCGACTGCTGTTACAACGGCGGCACAAAACACCGAAAGCTATTACATACCCAATTTGCTGAAGCGAGGCCATCAGGTCACGACTCAGTACCCGAATTTCTTGACGACCATAGAGCATTGGAACCACCTGATCCCATCCCGAACTCAGCAGTGAAACGATGCATCGCCGATGGTAGTGTGGGGTTTCCCCATGTGAGAGTAGGTCATCGTCAAGATTAAATTCCAGAACCCCTGTTTGCTAACGCAAACAGGGGTTTTGTTT
>NZ_UYXQ01000181.1 GCF_900624995.1 Pseudomonas antarctica | reverse complement strand
GTGGTGGCCCAGCTCGGCACCAAGGGCTCGCTCGATCAAGGCCTTTTTGAACGCCATCGACGCATCCTGAATGGCTTCGGCACTCATCGGGCCGCTGACGAACTGGTCGATCAGCTCTTTTGGAATGGCTGGAAGGTCACGCTGGGCCCTGCGGGCCGGTTTCTTTGTGGTTGGCATACATGCACCTCTTCAACATGTTATGCCCGAACACAAAATTTATGACAGTCCCGCGCCCGGTCATACCGTTGAACGCTAACTACCCGCTACAGCCGCCTCCCGCTCCATCAACCTGTCCATCAACAAAACCCCCAACTCACTCAACTGGTGAATCGCCAGCGCCACATCGCGTTGTTTCCCGGTCAGGTCCTCCGACAGGTCAAGCAGCAAGGCGGTCACCGAGGAAAAGGTTTCGTAGCTGTTGGTGATCAGTGTTTCGTTGCTGGCGTCGGCGGCAACGCTGAACAAACCTGGCGGTGGCGAAGGTGGGTCAGATTCTGAGTTGAGATAGCGATCAATCGCGCGATGCGCAGCCTGATTGAGTTTCAGGTCCGGCTCGTTTGGAGGGTTAGGCGTTATTTTGAACATGCTTGGAATTTCCCACTTTAGGGCCGCCACCTCTGAGCTACTAAACAAAGGGGTGGCAGCTGTGCGCAGGTTAGTAGACCGGGGAATTCCAAGAAAGCCGGCGCGCCCGAGGACGCCCTGCACACAGCCACCATCAAGCACGGACTAGACCGTCCGACAGATGAAGCTTATGCACTGACTGGAATAACCCCAGGCTACTAAACCCGATCACTGAGTTTTCAGCGACCGAGCAACCTTAGAGACGCCCACCCAAGCGCACAAGCCAGCGGATTCTGACTTAACCGTAGGCAACGGAGCAAGGCGCTGTCGCCTCGGACTTTGCTGTTTCAGGGTTGGTTGTAGGACATGTCCTCATGCCTGCAAAACAATAGAGTCGGCCACGTACGTCTCATCGTGCTAAAGGGTGTAAATAAATCCGTCCCTTACCCTTTACGGTAATGACTCACTTTGAGGAGGTGGCAATGTGCTACTTTCTGGGATAGTGTACTTGGATATAGATAAATTTAGACGCTCGCGATGTAGGTCGGCTTAAGGGAAAAGAAATGGAATTAATCGTTGGGGTAAGGGTGGGGGACATTCATCTGGATCTCTCATCTCCCGAGAGATTGGGGTTTGGAAAAATATTTAAAGTTGACTCTTTAAATTTGATCCTTGGGAGAAATGGAGCGGGAAAAACCCGGCTGTTGTTAGAGTTGATCGAAAAACTCACCGACAATTTAGAACAGGGTGATATTGTATATGTAGATCACGATGGTGTGATAAATGCTGTAGCGGCTAATTCACTCGATGGGCTTGGCGTTATATATTTTTCTGCGCTCCCATACAGCAGGAAACTGCCGGCGAATCGTAAATTTGTAGATGCCTCTCCTGGGAAGTATGGAATTGACAGTGTTGGGGATGTTGAACATTTTGTTAGCGTTGCTTATTCGCTGGGTATTTCTACAGCGTTGACCGCGTATGTCTCATATTCGAATTACGTGTTGCGTGACGTTTTAGTTCCTCGGCTGATCTCCTCTGACGAGGTGGTTGATCCGGTTCTTAAAGAACGTGCTAACGAGTACAAGGTGTTAAGGTCGGAAGGCGCCATTCAGGGATCAATTGCCGCGCATCAGGCGAAAGTTAAAGACAGTTTGTTTTTGGTAGTGGATAGATTACAGAAACTTTTAAGCGAATTTTTCAATGATCCTATTGAGAAGATTCAATATCTTTCCGCGCTGGAATACGTAACAAGGAAAAAGAAAAAATATGGAGCGCTCGCGGCCGATGCACTCCTCAGCAAGGCCGGGATTTGTTTTTACAATGGTGAGAGTTTTCATGAGTCTGTGATTCTCGATTTGGTTGAGCTGGTCAATAATGCACGAGCTGTGAGTGCTAAATTTTCCTTTTCGCCAGATTACGATGTCGATGAGTTTTCTTACTCTTTCAGTATAGCCTCTCAAGAAGATGTGGGGTTTGTCAGGCACGGCGAAACCTTGATTAAAATAAGGTGGTCGATGTTAAGTTCGGGCTTGCAAGCGTTAATCGAACAGTTTTCGCTTATTGAGCGCGCGGTCCACCGCTTATCATCTTCCGGCAGCAAGAGAGTGATACTGTTGCTGGATGAGGGCGATGCTTATTTACACCTCGATTGGCAGAGGAAGTATATTTCATTGCTCAATGACTACTTGGGTGATCTGCGGTTAAGGTTTGAGCTTGATGCATTACAAGTTGTGCTCGCCACGCATTCGCCAATCGTCGCCGCAGATTTGCCTGATTCATTCGTGATGAATTTAGATGCTGGTGTTAATCCAATAAATACATTTGCATCGCCAATAGAAAACGTCATAAGGGGCGCCTTTGATTCCAGTTCGATCGGTAAATTTTCTGCTGATTTAATAAATGGGGTCTATGAAAGAGTGTTGCATCATCGGGTGACGGATGAAGATAAGAGAATTATAGAAAAGATAGGTGACGTCGGAATTAGAAAAGCTATACTTAGAGAGTTGGAGGGCGACGGAGTGATGTGGGAGGAGGGTAGTAATGATAATTAATATTTCCGATGCTTGGCGGTTGGCCGTCGTACCTCATAACGTTTTTTTGAAGGCACTACTCATAAAGGGTATTCAAGAGCTTAATGCTAAGTCTTATGGTTCGCCCATTAGGCAATTATTAGTTGGTTTTTTGATAGCGAACTTTAAAACAATATTGTCCAGTTCTCCGGGGCCTTTGCCCTCGGCAATTGAGGCATTCCATATGGTTTTCCCTGGACCCATCACAAGGGCAATTGCCTGTGAGCTACTCAAAGAGATTTTTGATTACGATGCTTTTTCCAAAAAGCCAATGACGGCGCCCGCGATTAATGGATGGCATGCTTATCAGCTTTGCGCGCTGTGTCCTTATAAGTTTTGCCCTTATTGCCAATTTGCACCTATTGATACTAAGCCGCCGCTTAAAGTAGGTGCTAAGTCTTACCGTCCGGATTTGGATCATTACTATTCACAATCCAGGTATCCCTTTTTGGCACTCACCCTCGGCAATTTTATTCCGAGCTGTAAGAAATGCAATGGGCCTCAGATGAAGGGGGCGGTAGATTTTTCTACTACACCTCATTTGCACCCTCTATCTGATGAAGAGGTTATAAGTTTCTCTCTGGTTCCGCTAGCGTCAGGGGTTAACAATCATATTGACTATTTGGCGCTGGAGATGCCACCGGAAAAATATGTTCTAAAACTTCGGGTGCGCGGCGGGCAGGCAAAGGCTGTGTCTTCCATACACACGTTTCAATTGTATGATAGATATCGTGTTTTCGTTGGTGATGCCTATTATTTGGCTAGGACTATGCGTGGCCATCAATCTAGAGCGGCAATGTTGGATGAGTCATTTTCTGCATTGAATATACTTCAAAGGGATAGCCTGGGTTTTGATCCGAAAGGGGATAGCTATAAAAACAGTTACTTGGGTAAGTTGAAGATTGATATTGCCAGGAATTATGGGTTGCCACTCGTGTAGGCGGCGAGCGGTCTGCCTTGTTACGCGTTGTATGCTCTTCGTCAAGCAAATGCCCCCCAAAAAAATGAAAGCGCCGAGTCGTTATAGCTGACTCGCTACGACTCGGCATTCTGGCAGTGGTGTAAGTGTGGGCGGTAACCGTCAGCCGCAGGCCGCCTCCCGCTCCATCAACCTATCCATCAACAAAACCCCCAACTCACTCAACTGGTGAATCGCCAGCGCCACATCGCGCTGTTTCCCGGTCAGGTCCTCCGACAGGTCAAGCAGCAAGGCGGTCACCGAGGAAAAGGTTTCGTAGCTGTTGGTGATCAGTGTTTCGTTGCTGGCGTCGGCGGCAACGCTGAACAAACCTGGCGGTGGCGAAGGTAGGTCCGATTCTGAGTTGAGATAGCGATCAATCGCGCGATGCGCAGCCTGATTGAGTTTCAGGTCAGCTCGTTTGGAGGGTTAGGCGTTATTTTGAACATGATGTAATTCCTGAATGGGGCCGACACCCTTTCGCTACTACACAAGAAGGGTGGCAGCTGTACGCAGGTTAGTAGACCGGGGAATTACACAAAGCCGGCGCACCCGAAGGCGCCCTACGCACAGCCACCATCAGGCACAGACAGGAACGTCTGATAGATGAAGCTCATGCACTAAGTGTAATTGACCCTAGGGCTACTAAACCCGATCACTGAGTGTTCAGCGACCGAGCAACCTTAGAGACGCCCACCCCAGCGCACAAGCCGGCGGATTCTGACGCAAGCGTAGGCAAGGGAGCAAGGCGCTGTCGCCTCGGACTTTGCTGTTTCAGGGCTTGTTGTAGGGCATGTCCTCATTACCCTTTACCTCTGCATCAGGCCTGACACAGTTTTGTACATTTAATTGACGCCATCATTTCGCCACCCTATTATCGCCGCCAATTAGTGGCTCAGTGCCATATAGAGGGATCTAGAGATGTGGCGTTTGGAACGTCGGACCAGGCTCACCCTGTTGTCCGCTTTTTTTTGCCTGGGCTTTCCCGGCGTGGCACACGCCGCGCCGCCGCAAAACTCCCCGGGCATCACCGATCTGATTCGCGACCGCCAGGACCGCCTGCTCGAAGAGCAGCAAAAGCGCCTCGAAGACCTCAAGGACCTGCCCGGCAAATCCGCCGCGCCTGCAACGCCGACCACGCCCGTGGATACCCGTTGCTTCCCGATCAAAACCATCGAACTCTCCGGCGCCGACGCGCTGCCCGAAGGCGAGCGCGCCGCGCTGATCAGGCCCTACATCGGCCAATGCCTGGGCGTGCCGCAGCTCAATGAAGTGCTCAAGGTCATCACCGACCGCTACCTCGCTAAAGGGCTGGTCACCAGCCGCGCCTACCTGCCGCAACAGGACCTTTCCAGCGGCAACCTCAAGCTCCAAGTGGTCGAAGGCAAACTCGAAAGTCTGAAAGGCGCCGAAGGCAGCGGCATCACCGACCGCCAGTTGGCGATGAGTTTCCCCGGCAAAACCGGCGAGTTGCTCAACCTGCGCGAAATCGAGCAGATGGTCGACCAACTCAACCGCCTGCCGTCGAACCAGGCGCAGATGGAACTGGCGCCGGGCAAGGCCGTGGGCGGCAGTGATGTGCTGGTCAAAAACACCCCGCAGAAGCCCTGGCGCGTCGGGCTGTCGCGGCACAACGGCGGCCAGCGCAGCACCGGCGAGCAGCAGTGGGGCGCGAGTCTGGATTGGGATAATCCTCTCGGCCTGGCCGACCAACTGTCGCTGCGCGGCGGCCATGATGCGATCAGCGATCACCAGAAAACCTCACGCAATTCGATGCTCAATTACAGCCTGCCGTTCGGCTGGTGGACCCTCACCTACAGCTACAACGAGAGTGAATACCGCTCCCAGGCCCAGGCGAATAATTTCACGTTCAAGCAGACCGGCGACAGCCAGAACCACCAACTGCGCCTGGAGCGTGTGATCCATCGCGACGCCCTGAGCAAAACCTCCCTGAGCACCGGCGTGGCTTACCTGCGCACCAACAACTTCATCGAAGACAGCAAGCTCGCGCTGAGCAGCAACCGCCTCAGCGAAGCCCAGTTCGGCATCAACCATGGTCGGCGGATCGGCAACTCGTTCCTCAACATCGACCTGGGCATGCAGGACGGCATCGGCGCGTTTGACGCCCAGGCCAATCACGACCCCAAGCCCGGCCAGGCCGATGCGCGCTACCGCAAATACACCGCGACGGTGAGCTACCTGTACCCGTTCAAA
>NZ_UYXQ01000180.1 GCF_900624995.1 Pseudomonas antarctica | reverse complement strand
GTGGTGGCCCAGCTCGGCACCAAGGGCTCGCTCGATCAAGGCCTTTTTGAACGCCATCGACGCATCCTGAATGGCTTCGGCACTCATCGGGCCGCTGACGAACTGGTCGATCAGCTCTTTTGGAATGGCTGGAAGGTCACGCTGGGCCCTGCGGGCCGGTTTCTTTGTGGTTGGCATACATGCACCTCTTCAACATGTTATGCCCGAACACAAAATTTATGACAGTCCCGTACATATCCGTTACCGCGAAAACGGATATGTACCCAGCCCCACCCGTGACCAACCCTAACCCTTGCCCGGCCCATTTCCGATCTGCCACACAAACGGCGGCTGCGCCCCATTGATCACCCAATCCCCCACAATCCGCGCCTTGTAGATCACCGGATTATGCGACGACACCGTCCGCGCATTCCGCCAATGCCGGTCAAGCGCCTTGCCCTGGCGCACATCCGACGCCCCCAGCGCATTGAACAACTCGGTCGTGGCCTGCTGGATCAACGCCGACACCACCACCTGCGCCGTCGCCGATTCAATCTCGGCCGCCACATTCGCTTCACGCTCCGCTACGTCATCCCCACCAAAGCGCGCCAAGTACGCCCTTTGCGCCGGCACCGCCGCTTTCAACGCACTGGCCTCGGCGGCATACACCAGCGCGGCCACTTCCCCAACCACTTGCTGAATCTGCGCATCCTGGCTGACATGCGCAGCATTGCCATGGCTGTAAATGCGCGTGCGATTGCGCACCTGATGCGCCACATCGTTGAGCGCCGCACGGCCAATCCCGGCCAGGCTTGCCAGCAACACCAGCTGGTAAAAAGCGGTCTGGTATTGGAAACGGGTGGCAAAGTCGATCACGTTTTCCGCTTCCACCTCCGCATCGGTAAAACGCGCAGTGCCGCTGCCCGTGGTGCGCTGCCCGAAGCCGTCCCAATCGTCGCGTTGCACCACGCCAGGCTGGCGCGTGCGGGTGGCGGCGATCACATTTCCACCGGTGTCACTGCGCTGCGCATACACGTCGATCCAGTCGGAGAAAAGACTGCCGGTGCTGTAGAACTTTTCACCGTTGAGCTTCCATTGGCCACCGTCGGGGCTGACCTGGGTGACCACATCACCGATGGCCACGTTGCCGATTTCAGTCCAGGCGCAGCCGACGATATCGCCATCGACAAAGCGCTTGAACCACCGCTCACGGCCGGCGCCCGGTGGCGCATTCAGGCGGTCTTCGGCAAAGGCGAAATGCCCGCGCAAGGCCTGCGGCACATTGGAGTCGGCGGCCGCCAGTTCAATCAGCAATTCGAACAGCTGTGGCAACGACGCGCCGCCGCCGCCGTAGGCCACCGGCACCCGCACTGCGCCAAAACCAGCTTGCTTGAGCCACTGGATCGGCTCGTAGGGCAGGGTGCGGCTGTGCTCGCGCTCTACGGCACCCTCGGCAATGCGCTGGAAGATCGGGCGAAAACGTGCGGCCAACGTGGGGTAGTCGACGCCGGTGGACAGTGGGTTGATGACGTGGTGCTCGGTCATGGGGAGGGCTCCTTGGCAGTGATCAATGCCAGGAGTGTTTGCACAGTCCGTGCCGGGCCCTTCAGCCCGTATTTACAGAGAATGCGTTGCCCTCCACTGTTGCACCAGCAACAGCACATCCACAAACCAGCATGATCGATGACACCCGCGGATACGCACTCCCATGCGGTGATTGTCGCCGCAACCCGCAGGGCCAGCGCGTTTGCACAGGGCTGGCACGCTTGCTGCTCAAGCACGGGGTACATCCCTGTGTGCGAGGTACTTCCAGATGAGTCAGCAAGCCGTGAAATTTGCCTATTGGGTGCCCAACGTCAGCGGTGGGCTGGTGGTGAGCAAGATCGAACAACGCACCCATTGGGGCATCGACTACAACCGCAAACTGGCGCAGCTGGCCGAAGCGGCCGGCTTTGAATATGGGCTGACGCAAATCCGCTTCACTGCAGGTTACGGCGCCGAAAACCAACACGAGTCCGTGGCGTTCAGCCATGCATTGCTGGCGGCGACCACCACGCTCAAGGTGATCGCCGCGATTCTGCCAGGCCCCTGGCAACCGGCACTGGCGGCCAAGCAACTGGCAACCATCGACCAACTCACCAACGGCCGTATTGCGGTGAATATTGTCAGTGGCTGGTTCAAGGGCGAGTTCCAGGCCATCGGCGAACACTGGCTGGAGCACGATGAGCGTTATCGACGCTCCGAGGAATTTATCCGCGCGCTGAAAGGCATCTGGACCCAGGACGATTTCACCTTCAAAGGCGACTTCTATCGCTTCAACAACTACACCCTCAAACCCAAGCCACTGGGCCAGCCGGAAGTCTTCCAGGGCGGCAGCTCGCGCGCGGCGCGGGACATGGCCGCGCGGGTGTCGGACTGGTACTTCACCAATGGCAACACGCCGGCAGGCATCAAGGCCCAGGTCGATGACATTCGCGCCAAGGCGGCGGCGAATAACCATTCGGTCAAAGTGGGCGTGAACGCCTTTGTGATCGCCCGCGACACCGAGGAAGAAGCCCGCGCCGTGCTTGCCGAGATCATCGACAAGGCCGACCCGCAAGCCGTGAATGCCTTCGGTGACGCGGCCAAGCAGGCCGGCAAAGCCTCACCGGAAGGCGAGGGCAACTGGGCTAAATCCAGCTTTGAAGACCTGGTGCAGTACAACGACGGCTTTAAGACCAACCTGATCGGCACACCGCAGCAGATTGCCGAGCGCATTGTTGCGCTCAAGGCCGTCGGCGTGGACTTGGTGCTGGCGGGCTTCCTGCACTTCCAGGAGGAAGTCGAGTACTTCGGCAAACGCGTACTGCCGCTGGTGCGCAAGCTGGAAGCCAAGGCCGGCATCAAGCAGGTGGCCTGAGCCTTCACCGAGTGAAGAGCACGACTGCTGCGCGCAGCTTGTTGTTGCCAAACCGGCACATGCGTTCGAACGCCCCATGGCTGACCGGCAAGTGCTGGCAGTCCAGGGGCTGGCGGTGCTGGCTGTGGTCCACATCCGGGTCGTGCAGGTAGACGAAATCGTCGTCGCAATCGGTGACCATCACCCAGTGCGGCGACTTTGAACGGGTCAGCCGGTAGCTGCTGATCAGCACCAGCGGCTGCCCGCCATCACGCAGTACTTGAGGTAAATCCAGCGCGCCGCCGAGCACCTGCTCAACGTCGCTGCCCGCCAGCTCTTCCTCAAACGCTTCGTGCACCAAGCGCATGACGTCCTTTTTATGCTGATCGCGCACGCCGTCCAGAAACAGCGGCCCGCGCACATTTACCTGCATACGCACGCCAAAGCCCCGGCGCCAGGCCGCCAGTGCCAAGCCCTGCGGGCTGCAGCCGCCATGGCCTGCCGTCATGAACACGGTGGTCGCTTCACGCCAGATTTGCAGCTCCTCGCGCCGGCCAGCCACACGCGCAGGCACCAGCGCGCCCATGGCCATCAGCAGGCACGCGGCGCCACAGGTGAAGTCGGTGGTTTGTTGGTAATACGGCACACTTTGCGGGCGTGCGTCCTGGTGCTGGACGATGCGTTTTTCCAGGCGCAGGGCCGGGGCGTGGTCCTCGTAGTAGTCGTTGATCAGCGCAAAGCGCCGGTAACCATTGCGCTCATACAGGGCCAGGGCGCCGGGGTTGTCGGTGCGTACTTCGAGGCGCAGGTAGGCGCAATCGTGGGCCACGGCGCAAGCCTCGATGCGCGCGAGCAACTGTTTGCCCAGGCCCATGCCGCGTGCGTGCTCGGCGATGGCGATGGAATACAGCCGCGCCAGTGAAGTACCGCGATGGAACAGCACCAGCGCATAACCGAGCAAACCGTCGTCATTTTCAGCGACCAGCAACTGGCCATGGGCGCGGCTGACCATCCACTGAAAACTGCGTGGCGACAGCCGGTCGGTGGTGAAGCAGTGCTGTTCCAGTGCCACCAATTCGGGCACGTCAGCGGGTGTTGCAACGCGAAAGGAAAGAGCCATATGACCGCCGTAAAAGTTGCGTAACGAAACGGGACTTCTCTAAAAGATCGTGCTTAATAGAAAAGGTCGAGTTCTCTAAAGCGGATCAAATATTATGTCGGCGGTACACAGTCATTGGCGTGAAGTATCCGAGCAAACAGTCGCGGCGACAATAACTTCCCAGGGTTATTTTTCGCCTCCCCTCAAAGGTTCCAGCCAAGTCGTGATCATTGTCGAGCGCAAGGAAGATTGGGCCTCCTACTTTCCCAGCGAAGACATCGTCACCGCCCAGGAGTACCTGGAGCACACCCGCGAGAACGAGACGGGCAAGCGTGTGCAGGTGATCAACCTGTGCCGCAGCTATAAGTATCTGGGGCACGGTTACTACTGCTCGCTGCTGGCCGAGGCGCGTGGGCACAAGGTGATTCCATCGGTGCGTACCATCAGCGAACTGACCAAGAAGTCGTTGTATGGCTTGTCGCTGGATGACTTGGATAGAACCCTCGATAAAGCCTTGAGTCATCACCTTTACAGCAACACCGAAGGCTTTACCCTGACGCTTTACTTTGGCCGAACCAACATAGAACCGTTGCAGGAGTTGGCCCGTCAGTTATTTGAAACCTTCCCGTGCCCGATTCTGTTAGTTGAATTTCGCAAGAATAACGGCTGGCACATCGAAGGGGTCAAGTCCGGCGTTTTGCACAAGTTGCGCGACGACCAGGAAGACCAGTTCGCCCACGCCCTCGACAACTTCAGCCGCAAGATCTGGCGCCAGCCGCGCTCACGCCGGTTGGCCCGTTATGACCTGGCGATTTTGCACGATCCCCAGGAGCAACTGCCGCCATCCAACGCCCGCGCCCTGGAAAACTTCGTGCGGGTCGGCAAGGGCCTGGGCATTGATGTGGAACTGATCGAGCGCAAGGACTATTCGCGCCTCGCAGAATACGACGCCTTGCTGATCCGCGAGACCACCAGCGTCGACAACCACACTTACCGCTTCGCCAAAAAGGCCGAAAGCGAAGGCCTGGTGGTGATGGACGACCCGGCGTCGATCCTGCGCTGCACCAACAAGGTCTACCTCACCGACCTGCTCAACAGCCACCAACTGGGCATGCCCGCCACCGAGATTCTGTACAAGGAGCGACCGCAAGATTTCGAGCGGGTCGGCGAGCGCCTGGGCTTCCCGCTGGTATTGAAGATCCCCGACGGCTGTTTCTCCCGGGGCGTGATCAAGGTGGAAAGCCAGGAGGCGTTGCTCAAGGCCACCGCTGAGTTGTTCGAACATTCGGTGCTGTTGCTGGCCCAGGAGTTCTTCTACACCGAGTACGACTGGCGCATCGGCGTACTCAACCGCAAGCCGATCTTTGCCTGCCAGTACTTCATGTCCAAGGGCCATTGGCAGATCTACAACCACAAGGCCATCGGCCAGGACATCAACGGCGAATGCCGCACCCTGGCGGTCCACGAAGCGCCCAAAGCGGTGGTGGAGCTGGCGGTGAAGACCGCCAACCTGATCGGCGACGGCCTCTATGGGGTCGACCTCAAACAGTCCGGCGACAAGGTGGTGGTAATCGAGGTCAACGACAACCCCAATATGGACGCCGGTATCGAAGACGCCTACCTGCAAGACGACCTGTATGCGCTGGTGCTGGAGGAGTTTGTGCGGCGCCTGGAGTTGAAACGCCAAGGCCAGGTGTGGTGACGCGCGATGATCCAGCGCTTTGAGTTGACCGGTGGGAAGTTGCGCAGTGGGGCGGTCGAAGATGCCCCGATCATGCTGTTCAACAACCCCGACCTTGCCGAGCGTGAGTGGCTGCGCGACCACCACAAGCTGGATGAACATGCCCTGGCCTCGGCGCTGGACCCGGATGAAGTGTCACGCATCGAATTTCCCCCTGACAACCTGTTCCTGATATGGAAGCGCCCGGAAAACTATTCCGGCGGTGGCAACCTGGTTTTTGAAGTTTCG
>NZ_UYXQ01000179.1 GCF_900624995.1 Pseudomonas antarctica | reverse complement strand
CGCGCAACGCACTGGCCAGGCTGTAGCGCCACGAGTACACCGCGTACAGCGGCAGGGCGAAGGAAAACGCCAGCGCCAACACAATGCCGATCAGGATATCCACGGTGCGCCACAAGCCATCCGAGATCGGGTTGTCCCCGTGACCGGCGACGATAAATACCGTGATCGCCGACAGCAGCGCGATGTAACCGCCTTTGCCGATGGCGTGATAGGAAAAGAACCCGCACACCACCGACATCAACAAATAGGTGAGCAAGGGCTGGCCGAAATAGGCTTGTTGCACCACCAGCAGCAAACCGACACTGGCACCGATCAACGTGCCGTAGGCGCGCTCCACGGCTTTTTTACCGATGTTGCCGTGGTGCTGCAAACCGCCGATCACGATCAACATGGTTACCGATGCCCATTCGCCGTGGGGCAAGTTGATGCCCGTAGTGAGCAGGATCGTCGCCAGCAAACCGATGGACACGCGTACCGCGTGGATCAGCTTGGCATGGCGATAGCGCCGGTACGGGTCGAGCAAGGGGCGCAACAAGCGCCGGGCGAACACGGGCAAATGCAGGTTCATCGGTATTAACGTGGCCTTAGTAGTCAGTGCGAACGCGGTCTGAAGTGTGGGAGCGGGCGTGCTCCCACATTTTGAACTGCGCCACTTTCAGAAAATGTAGTCAGTGGTCAAAAAGCTCGAGTCGCGGTTGCGCAGGATGTCGCTGACCAGCGCCTTGTTGCTGTCCTGGAACTTGGTCGCCACCAGCGTACGGATCGAGAACACACGCAACGCGTCATGTACCGACAGCGTGCCCTCGGCCGAGTTCTTGCGGCCGTTGAAGGGGAACGTGTCCGGGCCGCGTTGGCACTGGGCATTGATGTTGATACGGCCAACCTGGTTGGCAAACACATCCACCAGGCGCCCGACCTCCACGGCGTTAGTGCCGAAGATACTCAGTTGTTGACCGAAGTCCGAGTCCAGCACGTAGTTGATCACCGTCTCCAGATCACGGTAAGGCACGATCGGTACTACCGGCCCGAATTGCTCTTCGTGGTACACGCGCATCTGCGGGTTCACCGGGTACAGCACCGCCGGATAAAAGAACGAACCACGGCTGGTCGCGCCATTGGCATTCACCACTTGGGCGCCATGCTGCGCCGCATCGGCCACCAGCGCGTTGAGGTAATCGACCTTGCCCAGTTCCGGCAGCGGCGTCAGCGACACGCCGTCTGCCCACGGCATGCCGGGTTTCAACGTGGCCAGTTTGGCGTTGAATTTCTCGATAAAGCTGTCGACCACGTCTTCATGCACAAACAGGATTTTCAACGCGGTGCAGCGCTGGCCGTTGAACGACAGCGAGCCGGTGACCGCTTCGTTGACCGCATTGTCCAGGTCCACCTCGGGCAGCACGATGCCGGGGTTTTTTGCATCCAGGCCCAATGCCGCGCGCAAGCGGTGCGGTTTGGGGTGAAGCTTTTTCAGGTCGCTGGCGGCCTTATTGGTGCCAATAAACGCAAAGATATCGACCTTGCCGCTGGCCATCAGCGCGCTGACGGTTTCACGACCACTGCCGTAGATCACGTTGATTACACCGGCCGGGAAGCTGTCGCGGAACGCCTCCAGCAACGGGCGAATCAGCAACACGCCGAGCTTGGCTGGCTTGAACACCACGGTGTTACCCATGATCAGCGCCGGGATCAGTGTGGTGAAAGTCTCGTTCAGCGGGTAGTTATAAGGCCCCATGCACAGCGCCACGCCCAGTGGCACCCGGCGGATTTGCCCGAGGGTGTCCTGTTCCAGCTCGAAGCGGCTGCTGCGGCGGTCGAGTTCCTTGAGCGCATTGATGGTGTCGGTGATGTAGTCGCAGGTGCGGTCGAATTCTTTTTGCGAGTCCTTGAGGTTCTTGCCAATCTCCCACATCAGCAACTTGACCACGGCATCACGCTGTTCGCGCATGCGCCGCAAAAAAGCTTCGACATGCTGGATGCGTTCAGCCACGCGCATTGTCGGCCATTCGCCTTGGCCACGGTCATAGGCACGCACAGCGGCGTCCAGGGCGGTGAGGGCAGTGTCGGCGTCCAGCAGCGGTGTGCTGCCGATATGCACGCGCTCGTCATCGATTTGCACCGGGCTGAGCACTTGGGCCAATGGGCCGTTCCACACCTGCAACTGGCCGTCGACCAGGTAATCACGCTGTTCAATGGGCGCCGCCAGGCGAAATGGCTCGGGAATATCGGCGGCGGAGGTGGGAAACAGCTGGGCGAGCAGGTTGCTGGTGGTCATGTTGCTACCCCTGGAATAGTTGCAAAACATGACTAGAGAGTCGCCCAACAACCCGCTATATGGCAAGGCTTGTGCGCTTTCTTGTACGCATCGCTGTGTGTGCCACGCTCGTCGGAGTAAACTGCGCGGCTTTTCAGAAGGAGTTCACATGAGTCAGTACCAGCCGGGCATTCTTGCCGCACCGGTGCCGTTGCAGGCACGCCATCTGTTTTTTGCCGTGGATACCCTGGCAGCCGTACCCGCCGCGTTGGACGCGCTGGTGCAGCTGGCGGATTCGGCCGCGGTGGTCGGGTTTGGTGAGCCGCTGGTAACCGCCCTGGGTGCAAAGGTCGAAGGCTTGCGCGCATTCCCGGCCGTCAGCGGCCCGGGCGCGCACAACCCCTCCACCCAACAGGCGCTGTGGGTATGGCTGCATGGCGTGGATCGCGGTGAGCTGCTGTTACGCAGCCGCGCCTTTGAAAAAGCCTTGGCCCCGGCGTTTCGCCTGGTGCAGATGACCGAGGGCTTCCGCTACAAGACCGGTTTCGATTTGACTGACTACGAAGACGGCACCGAAAACCCCCACGACGATGCAGCGGTTGAAGCCGCGATGACCGACAGTGGCGCCAGTTTTGCTGCGATCCAGCAATGGCAGCACGACCTCGACGGTTTTGCCGCATTGCCTGCGCAAGAACGCGACCACATCATCGGCCGTCGCCATGGTGATAACGAAGAGTTGGACGACGCACCCGAGTCCGCCCACACCAAGCGCACCGCTCAGGAAAGCTTCACCCCGCAAGCCTTCGTGGTGCGCCGCTCGATGCCGTGGGCCGAGAACGGTCAGGCGGGGTTGATGTTCCTTGCCTTTGGTCATTCCTTTGATGCGTTTGAAGCGCAACTGCGGCGCATGAGCGGGTTGGAGGATGGGATTGTGGATGGGTTGTATCGCATCAGCACGCCGTTGACCGGTGGCTATTACTGGTGCCCGCCGTTGAAGGATGGGCATTTGGACATGAGTGCGATCAGGGTTTCGCCGCAGCTCTAACCCTGCGGGAGCTGGCTTGTCGGGGCAAGCCCGATCGCCACAAATGGTCGGCTGGCAAACATGAAAATGTTGACAGCCAGGCAATTGGCAACTGAAAAAATCCCCGGCTGCCCGTAATCTAAACGCCTTTGTTACCAGCGCCAGGTTGTTCATGTCTTCTGTTGCCGATGGGTTGCCCGCCAATAAACGCCTGCCGGCAGTGATCGCCCTTTCTTTGGGGATCGGCATGGCGACCCTGGACACGGCGATCGTCAATACGGCGCTGCCGACCCTGGCCGAAGGCATCGGCACCGACTCAGCCTCGGTGATTTGGGTGGTCAATGCCTACCAGCTGGCGATTATCGCCACGGTGCTGCCGTTCGCGTCGTTGAGTGATGTGCTGGGGCACCGTCGGGTGTACCTCGGCGGGTTGCTGGTGTTTATTGTGTCGTCGCTGTTTTGCGGGCTGGCCGGGTCGCTGCTGACGCTGACCGCCGCGCGCGTGGCGCAAGGCCTGGGCGCGGCGGCGGTGATGAGCGTCAACACTGCGTTGCTGCGGCACATCTACCCTTCAAAAATGCTTGGGCGCGGCCTGGGTTATAACTCGTTGGTGGTGGGGCTGGCGTTCACCCTCGGGCCGACCGCTGCGTCGGCGATTCTGTCGGTGGCGACTTGGCATTGGCTGTACCTGATCAACGTGCCGTTGGGGCTGCTGGCGCTGGGGCTGGGCTTGCGTTCATTACCGACGCTGCCCATGACCGGCCACGCCTTCGACCGTCTCGCCGCGTTGCTCTGTGCCGGGTTGTTTGCCCTGCTGGTGCTTGGCCTGGGCACAGCGGTACACGGTGCCCAGGGCGCATTGACCCTGGGCCTGATCGCTGTAGCGCTGGTCTGCGGGGCGTTGCTGCTGCG
This sequence comes from Pseudomonas antarctica, assembly GCF_900624995.1. Classification (GTDB taxonomy): domain Bacteria; phylum Pseudomonadota; class Gammaproteobacteria; order Pseudomonadales; family Pseudomonadaceae; genus Aquipseudomonas; species Aquipseudomonas antarctica. The sequence continues at coordinate 1,739 of NZ_UYXQ01000179.1, read as the reverse complement.
CCGTCAGGCTGAACATCCGGCGCCGATGCTGGCCCTGGATTTGTTCAAACGCCCGGTGTTTGCGCTGTCGTCCCTCACCGCGATCTGCGCGTTCAGCGCCCAGGGCCTGGCCTTTGTGTCGCTGCCGTTCCTGTTGCAGGCGGTGCTCGGGCACAGCCAAGTGGAAACCGGGTTTCTGATGACGCCGTGGCCGGCAGTGGTCGCCGTTATGGCTCTGGTGGCGGGGCGCCTGGCGGATCGGGTGTCGCTGGGCGTGCTGTGCGGCATCGGCTTGCTGATGCTCAGCGTGGGCATGGCCGCGTTGGCGACCTTGGGCAATGGTGCGTCAGCCTTTGATATCGGTTGGCGCATGGCCCTGTGCGGCGCCGGGTTTGGCTTTTTTCAATCGCCCAACCTCAAGGCGATCATGACCAGCGCACCGTTGGCCCGCAGTGGCGGGGCCAGCGGCATTGTGGCGATTTCGCGGTTGTTGGGCCAGACGCTGGGGGCTTCGTTGGTGGCGTTCTGTTTCCATCTGTCCCTGGGCAGCGGCCCGCAATACGCGCTGTGGCTGGGTTGCGGGTTTGCGCTGGTGGGCAGTGTGGCCAGCGGCCTGCGCTTACTGCCTTATGGGAAAAAAGCCGCGTAGGTCGTTGTAAAACTCGGCGTGAGAAGGCTAACGTTGCGACCTGAATATTTCGGGATGTTTCAGATTTATGTCCAGCCTGGCCCAACGCACTGCTGATGTCACCTCCCGACGCGCCGCGCTGACGCTCGCCTTGTGTCTGCCCAGTGACGTGCTGCTCTACTTGCTGCTGCCCATGCAATCCCAGGCCTTTGGCGTCACGCTGGCCCAGGCCGGGGTGTTGCTGGCAGCCAACCGTCTGGTGCGGATTTTCGGTTACCGGCATGTGTTGAATTTCTACGCGCGCAACGGCGGCCGGCTGACCTGCATGATCGCCGCCGGTGCTGCCACGGTGTGTGCCTTGGGCAACTCGCTGTTGTCGGGTTTCGCCGCATTGCTGGGGTTACGACTGATCTGGGGCCTGTGTTTTGCCGCGTTGAACCTCTCGACCCAAGTGTTGGCGACTTCCGAACCTGCTGGCGCAGCCCGCCGTGCGGGGCGTTCACGCGCCGTAATCGCCCTCGGGCCGATGCTGGCGCTGCCGCTGGGTGGCTGGCTGACCTTATGGGCCGGGCCGCGCCCGATCTTTGTGATTCTCGCCGGTTGCTGCCTGGCGGGCCTGTGGGTGGCGCGCGGCTTGCCCACTGCAAGCCATGACTTGCACAGCACTGGGCGGCGCTTCAAGTGGCCTGACAGTGTGTCGACCTGGTCGTTTATCGAAGGCGTGGCGCTCGATGGACTGTTTATTTTTGGCCTGTCGATCCAGGCACAGAAAATGCTCGGCGCCGACGCGGTGCTGATCGCCGGAGGCCTGATGGCCCTGCGGTATGCCTCGGAGATGCTCCTGAGCCCGCTGGGCGGCCGTGCGGCGCAACGTTTTGGCGCGACCTCGATGCTGCTGGTGTTTTCGTTTTTGAGTGCACTGGCCCTGACCGCGTTCGGCAGTTATTGGGTGATCGTCGGCGCGGCGGCGGTGCTGGTCTTGCGCGCGCTACAACTGCCGCTGGTGACCACCTTGGTGGCCGAGCGCAACCCCGGTTCGATGCGCGTTTCAGCCCTGGCCTCCAACGCGGTGTGGCGCGATGTCGGTGCCGGGCTCGGGCCGCTGCTGGCGGGGCTGTTGCTGCCGGTGGCC
>NZ_UYXQ01000178.1 GCF_900624995.1 Pseudomonas antarctica | reverse complement strand
CCGCTGATGAGATAAAGCAATGGCAATGAGAATAAGGGTCGCTATTCCAACAAGACTGATCATGCAGGCGTCTCAACAAGGGACCAAGCGGACGCAGGCCCAAAGGCCTGCCCAGGATTAGAAAGCGTCGAAGGCGCCCGGCAGCAATTGCTCCAGGGTCCAGGTACGCGTGGCGGCCGGGTCACTGCCCTGACAAATCACCACCGCATCCTTGGCCATCAACTCCAGCATCACCTGGCGGCAGGCACCGCAAGGGCTTATCAGTGAAACGTTAGGTGCATAAACCGCTAGCGCCCTGAAACTGCCCGGCGCATGGCCCTGGCTGATGGCGCTGAACAAGGCGCTGCGCTCGGCACAGTTGGTCAGCCCGTAGGAGATGTTCTCCACGTTGCAACCCTGCACCACCTCACCGTCGGCGGTCAGCAACGCCGCGCCGACCGGAAAGTGCGAGTAAGGCGAGTACGTGCTCTGGGCGGCACGCTTTGCCTGTTCCATCAAACGCTCTTCAATTGTCATTCACAGGGTCATCCCATCTTATTGCGAGCACGTCCAGGGCGGTCGTGAGGCTATTGTGATGTTATTTAAATAACAATTTATGTGAATGTTCAATCTTTTTTTTGCGCGCGTGAACAAAGGTCCGCGTCGAAGCCCTTTGCTATCTCAAGTACACGCGTATGTGACGTAGACAGCTGTTGTAGCGCTGTAGACTCGCAAGGATGTAGGCCTAAAACCCTTTGTTTTGCGAACGCACAGCATAAATACTGATAATTTTCATCGTGCAAAATTTGGGCGCCATCATGGGCGTTCAAGTCACGATACTAAAGGGCGTTTGCATCCTGACGATGGGGGCTATAGCGCTCGACGCCTTCGCAGGGACGCCGGAACAGAGCTATCTGTGTAAGGCGCAAGAAACGCTATTGTTCGGATGCAACGCCGTCTCGAAGATGATCTCGGTGTGCGCGTCCCAGGGTTTCTCAGCGACAACAGGCTATGTGCAATACCGATTTGGTACGCCCGGCAACATTGAGTTGAGCTATCCCGAGAAGCTGAGTCCACCGAATGGTCATTTCTGGTTCAGTTCTACGGGTTACTCAGGGGGTAGCGGGGGTTCGCGCGCAAGCCTACACGACCCTCGAACGTGAGCACTTCGACGACAACCTCGTGCCGTAAGCGGGAAGTTAGTGGTGGATCGGGAAAAGATCGCCGCACTGGGCATGACCCAGGCCGACGTGGGTGCCGCGCTGTCTGCCGCGTTGGGCGGCAACTACGTGAACAACTTCTCGACAGCCGGGTGCTCTTACAGGGTCATTCCCCAAGTGCTGCAGGTCAATCGCCTGAACCCGGAGCAAATTCTCGACTACTACATCCGCACACCGGCCGGTGCCATGATCCAGGCACGCACGGTCGCGCATATCGAGACCTCGACGCAGCCGGAATCGATCAACCACTTCCAGCCACTCAACTCGGCAACACTCTCAGGCGTCAGTGCCGTGGGCCAAGGCGAACTGCTGGCCAAACTCAAGAGGCGGCGGCCGATCCTGATGACTACCGCCGCGAGGGTGCTGGGCGTGGTGCCACTGGTCTGGGCCTGCGGTGCTGGGGCTGCGGGGCGGCATGACATGGGGCTGGTGATCTTCGCCGGGTTGTCGATTGGTACGCTGCTGACGTTGTTTATGGTGCCGGCGATGTATATGTTTATTGGGGAAACGCATCATCAGCAAACCCAGCAGACACTCCCAGGCTCAGACTTGAGGACAACAAAAACCTAAGCCCGGCAGGTCACTCTTGGATTACTTCACCGCACTAACCGCCTTCGTCGAGGCCGCTGAAGGAAACAACTTCTCGCGTGCTGCCGAGCGGCTCGGCATCAAGGCTTCAACCGTTTCCCGCTACGTGAAAGACCTTGAACAGGACTTGGGCATCGCCTTGTTCAACCGCTCGACACGCACGCTGCACCTGACTGAAGGCGGCCAGACATTCCTTTTGCACGCGCGCAGGGTGCTGGATGAGCTTGAACAGGCGAAAGCCGCGACGTCGGCACTGAACCAGCAACCGCGCGGGGTGCTCAAGCTCAACTTGCCGCCAGCGTTTGCCCGTCACCATATCCTTCCCGTGTTGAAGACGTTTCTGGCTCGCTACCCGCAGATCAAGGTAGAGCTGATGCTGGAGGAGGCGCAGGTCAACTTGATTCATTCGGGTGTGGATTTAGCAATCCGGATTGGCGCGTTGGCCGACTCCACCCTGAAGGCCCGCAAGATCTGTGAGGGCAAATACCTGCTGGTGGTAAGCCCGGCTTTTTGTGCGCAGCACCCTGCCCCCTCAATCCCGGCAGAGCTGGCCCGCCTGCCCGCCGTACTGAGTAAGCATAATTTCGCGTTTGCCTCCTGCGATGAAGCAGTGCCGCTGGTACATAACGACTGTGTCCGTATCAATGACCTCGATGCGCAGCTGATCGCGGTGCGCCAAGGCCTTGGTTTCGCCCTGCTGCCTGACTGGTTGGTGGCCACCAGTATTGAAACGGGAGCGCTACAGGTGTGGCTGCCACAATGGGACATCCTCGGTGCTGAGCAGGAATTTTCTGTGTGGTTTGTCTATCCGCCCAAGCGGATCGTGTCGTCTAAGGTCAGGTGCTTTATCGACTTCATCGTTGAGCAGTTGGGCGAGACACCGCATTGGAAGCGCTAGAACTGTCCGTCTGCGGGTCTTGTGGGCGTATATCCGCTAAAAGCGGGGCGCGGAGCGTCCAGGGCGGCATTCCCACGCAGAGCGTGGGAACGATCGTCACTGCTAGACCGAGGTGTCTGCATCGCAGGCAAGCCAGCTTTTACTTTTGATCTTGATCTGAGGCGCCCCGTTAACCGCGCTGGCCGCACGCCGAGGCTAAGCGAGGTGCCGAGTGGTGGGGCGAAGACTTTTTGGTCACTTTTGTGTCTTTACAAAAGTGACCCGCGGTAAGAGCGCAACCCTAGGTCGCCGTTACCGCAGCAACGGATATGTACCCATATCGCCCCAAAGAAACGCCCCCATCAGCTAAAGCGAATATCCAGCGCGCGCAAGTAAGTCTGCAACCCCGCATCCTGGATAGGAATCAGAAATGCCTCAGTATCAGACTCATTGAAATGCGCGTGCCAGTACCCCGGCGGCGTCACAAACGCCAACCCCGGCGACCAATCAACACGTACCGGGTTACGAATCTGCCCGTCGGCATCCAGTTCAGTGCCTACCAGCGAGTAGCAGCCCGTGGGACAGTCGATAATGAAGTCCAGCGCAATCGACTGATGTCGATGTGGCTTCTGAATCGAGCCGGCCGGCAGAATGCCGTACATGGCCCACAACACATGGGTCACGGTTCGGGTCTGTGGAAAGTTGCGATTGCCCAGCAGAATGCTGATACGGCTGCGGTCCTGAGCACGCGGATCATCCGCCGCTTCACGCAGTTTCAAGTTGGCCAGCGCGGCGGGATACAAGGTCGGCACAAAGCGGTCGGTGCTGCGCGTCACGCCCAGGTAGCGCAACAGCGGTTCATCGTGCACGTAGTACAAACGCGCATCCTGCGAGGCGCTCAAGCGCGCTTGCAGCAAACCAGGCAGCGCGATAAAGCAGCCGGTGGACCAGGCAATTTCATGCTCGCCCTGCACAAGATTACCCTCCCCCGCGATCACATAAAACACTTGCGAAGTCGCATTCGGGTGCAGCTCCAGAGCCTCACCGGCGTTCAGTCGAATGAAGTTGGCGCACAGCCCTGGCCCGGTCGCCGGGCCCTCGCAGCCCAGCGCTTCGCTGAGGTCAAGCGCCACGACTCGCGACGGGCCGCTGTCATACAGCGAGGCCGGAAAGCTGTGGTAAGGAATTCGCGTAATCAGGTTGGCGCTGATGGGATTCGCCGCCTTGCTGTATTCAAAGTATTCGGCGTCCATTTGTTCGCTTGGCACATCATGGGTCAGGTTGGGCTTGAATTCGCTGTGCATGGTTCACCTCCGTCTTCGGCTGGTTTGAAGCAACTATAGGCATTGCGCCCACAGGGATGAAGCACTCAGGTGGCACAGCAGTTGTGCAGGATGGGGCGGCTACGCCCTTTGACGGTGCAGCCGGCTTGCCCAGCGCCTAAGCGTGAACCGATGAACCCTGTCCTCGGCGCCTGTCTCATACTCAAACGTCATAAACCCCTGTTCCTGTGCGTGGTAATCTGACGCCACCATGAATAGACATTGATCGTCACTTGACGATGACCAGAGCCAGGAAAGAACATGCCAAAGATTTCTCACTCAGCGCTACGCCGCACCTTCCGTGAACTGCTTGCCAAACAAATCTGCGTTGAAACCGCTTCCGTCTTCGACCCCATGTCCGCGCGTATCGCTGCCGATCTGGGCTTTGAAGTCGGTATCCTCGGTGGTTCGGTCGCCTCGTTGCAGGTACTCGCGGCACCCGATTTTGCGTTGATCACGCTGAGTGAGTTCGTCGAACAGGCCACCCGCATCGGCCGTGTGGCCCAACTTCCTGTCATCGCCGACGCCGACCACGGCTACGGCAATGCCCTGAACGTGATGCGTACCGTCGAAGAGCTTGAGCGCGCCGGCGTAGCGGCACTGACGATTGAAGACACCCTGCTGCCCGCGCAATTCGGGCGTAAATCCACCGACCTGATTTCGGTTGAGGAAGGCATCGGCAAGGTCAAGGCCGCCCTTGAAGCGCGGGGCGACCCTGAGCTGTCGATCGTCGCCCGCACTAACGCTGGCGTGTTGCCGACCGAAGACGTCATCGCCCGCACCAAAGCTTATGAAAAAGCCGGCGCCGACGGCATTTGCATGGTCGGCGTCAAAGACTTCGAGCACCTTGAAAAGATCGCAGAAAACCTCACGGTCCCGCTGATGCTGGTGACCTACGGCAACCCGCAGCTCAATGACAGCGAACGCCTGGCCGCGTTGGGTGTGCGCATTGTGGTGGCCGGCCATGGCGCCTACTTTGCGTCGATCAAGGCGACTTACGACAGCCTGCGTGCGCAACGCAAGTTGACCAGCAGCACCTCGAACCTCAGCGCGACTGAACTGACGCATACCTACACCCTGCCGGAGAGTTATGTGGCATGGGCGAAAGAGTTCATGGATGTGAAAGAGTAAACCTGAGCGGGCGGCGGATCTGCACCTGTCCTTGAGTGGATCCGCAGCCAAATCGCAATTGATCTGAACCAACCACCGTGCTTGTCTTTAACGACTGAGCCCTTGCCCCCTGTTTTTCGGACCATGATCTTTGTCCCTATCGCGCCTATAGCTTGTCCCCATAGTCTTGTAATGCTGACTGACTCGATGTTGAAGTTCGAGGCTGTAATCACCACCACCGGCGGCCACCACAATCAATCGGCCAGGTAAAAGCTCGCGGCGACCACTACTCAGGACGGCCAGTGCATCCTCATGTTCCTCCAGCATCCGCCCGACCCCGCTGGTATCACTGCACAGTCCAAAGGCAATAAAAGAGGGCCAGTCCCAACCACTTTCCCGCGTCGAGATAATGATTTGCGCGGCACGCAGGTCGGTAGTAGGCGTGGTCAATGCACACGCTCGATTAACCGTTGGCCAGGGAATGCTCGCGCCGCGTAGTCCACGATGATAAAAGGCGTAGAAATCCCGTTGTGGGTCATGCAGTTTTTCCAACTGGGTTAATTTCATTGGTCCTGTGGGCTTGCTTGCGATATCCGCTTTACCATTTTTGCTGACCTTGCCCTGAACCAGTGCGACCTTGCGTACGACTAGTCCACCCACGTTGATGTCCACGATAATCCCAAAGTCCGCCCCAAGATGTGCTTCAGCCGCAGTGCCGCCCAACGCCAGAGTCCCAAGAAAAGAAGTCACCTCGGGGTAGCCCATGGCGTCGATTTTCGGCCCCGCCCAACGCTCTGACTCCGAACGAAGGTTGCTCAGCAATCCTCCGGTAGAGTGCTCTTCGTGGGCGTGCGCCAATGATTGGTCTTTGGAAACGCGTTGCGCGGTTTGAAAGTTGGCCCTGTACAGCGCACTTTGCCCCCATTCCACGACGCTATCTGGACGG
>NZ_UYXQ01000177.1 GCF_900624995.1 Pseudomonas antarctica | reverse complement strand
GCTGCTGGGGATGATCATGGGCAGCTTCAAGGCCGGCGCCGGTTACCGGCCGCGGGACCCGGGCCTGCCAAGCCAGCGCCTGAGCCGCATTATTGACCTGAGCCGCACGCCGTTGCTGGTGTGCACTGAAGCGTGCCGCGAGCAGGCGATTGAATTGCTCGAAGGCACCGACTGCCAGTTGTTGGTGTGGGAGGAAGTGCCGGGCCGTGGGGAAAACCCAGGGGTCTACAGCGGTCCGCACAACCTTGCCTATGTGATCTACACCTCGGGCTCCACCGGCCTGCCCAAAGGCGTGATGGTCGAACAGCGCGGCATGCTCAATAACCAATTGAGCAAGGTGCCGTACCTGGACCTGAGCGCGGCGGATGTGATCGCCCAGACTGCTTCGCAAAGCTTCGATATTTCCGTGTGGCAATTCCTCGCCGCGCCGCTGTTCGGCGCGCGGGTGGATATCGTGCCGAATACGATTGCCCATGATCCGCAGGGTTTGCTGGCGCATGTGCAGGCCCAGGGCATTACTGTGCTGGAAAGCGTGCCGTCGCTGATCCAGGGCATGCTCGCCCAGGCGCGCATGAGCCTGGACGGCCTGCGCTGGATGCTGCCGACGGGCGAAGCGATGCCGCCGGAACTGGCGCGCCAATGGTTGCTGCGTTATCCAGAGATTGGCTTGGTCAACGCGTACGGCCCGGCGGAATGTTCGGATGACGTGGCGTTCTTCCGTGTCGACCTGGCGTCTACCCGTGGCACTTATCTGCCGATAGGTACGCCGACCGACAACAACCGGTTGTACGTGCTTGATGGCGCGCTGGAGTTAGTGCCGCAAGGTGCTGTAGGTGAGTTGTGCGTGGCAGGTACCGGCGTGGGGCGTGGTTACGTCAGCGACCCGCTGCGTTCGGCGCAAGTGTTTGTGCCCAGCCCGTTCGGCGAGCCGGGCGAGCGCCTTTACCGCACCGGCGACCTGGCACGTCGGCGCAGCGATGGCGTGTTGGAATATGTGGGGCGTATCGATCATCAGGTGAAGATTCGCGGCTACCGCATCGAGCTGGGTGAAATCGAAGCGCGCCTGCATGAGCAGCCGCAAGTGCGTGACGCCGCGGTGGGTGTGCAGGAGGGCGTCAACGGCAAGCACTTGGTGGGTTACTTGGTGGCGACGGATGAAACCCTCAAGCCGAGCGAGCGCCTGGACCGCATCAAACAACGCCTGCGTGCCGAACTGCCGGAGTACATGGTGCCGCTGCATTGGTTATGGCTCGACCGGTTACCGCTCAATGCCAACGGCAAACTTGACCGTAAAGCCCTGCCGGCATTGGAGATCGGCCAGTTGGACAGCCAGGATTACCTGGCGCCGCGCAACGAACTGGAAACCACGCTGGCTGCGATTTGGGCCGAGGTGCTGAAAGTCGAGAGGGTAGGTGTACAGGACAACTTCTTCGAGCTGGGCGGGCACTCGTTGCTGGCCACGCAGATTGCCTCCCGCGTGCAGAAAACCTTGCAGCGCGATGTGCCGTTGCGGGCGATGTTTGAGTGCAGCACGGTGGCGGAGTTGGCCGTGTACATCGACGGTTTGGCGGCGAATGAGATCAGCGCCGAGAAGGTCGATCGGTTGAGTGATTTGATGGCGGAACTGGAGGGGCTTTAAGCAAACGTGGGACAACTGGCGGTGAGCGTGCTGTTAGTCGAAAGGCAAACGACTTTCAGCGTTGCTTAACAAAGAATCCACATCGGCGCCGAGAGGGGCCTTTATTCCAAAGTGGCACGGGTTACCTTTTAGGGTCTGATGCCTCTCAGGATCACGCTGGCCTTCCTCGTTCTTGGTTGAGCTGGGAGCATGAATAATCGTGGCATCGACGAGGGTGCCCTGGCGCGGGGACAGATCTTTTTCCTATAAGTAACCGTTCGATGTCGTAGAAGCCCATCGGGCTCATGCGTGGCTCTGGCCAGGTGGTGAGGGTGCCTTTCAGCACATCTGATTGATTGAGAACGCTCTCTAGAAATTCTTTCTCGCCGCCAGGCCAGTGCCTCATCACGTGCAGAGGGCCATCATTTACGAACGGGATAAGGCGGTTTGCGAGAGACGCTGTGTCTATTTGCGCCTGGAATTGTAGGAAATTGACCTCTGGTGGCGTAGGTGATTGCCATTATACTGTTTTTATATACAGTGTTTTCGGGGCTATCGTCTCATGAGAATAAAATGAGTGAAAAACGGGCCTGTGGAAAAAAAAAGCAACTCCGTTAGTTTGAGGTTCTCTCCTTCAAGAAAGGAGAGTTCTTAATCAATCTCAATGGAGTAACAAATGAATAACCCACAAACCCAGACACCTCTTCGCCATGGTCGTGTCACGTCTCCTTCCAGCCGTGGCGCAGTCGCCGTGGATCTCGGCCTGCTGGCTACCTGGCAGGTCAATGAAATGGAAGGCGGCAAGAACTTTCCGGCACTGATTGCCGGTCCGTTCCCGGCGCCTTATCAAACCGACAGTGACAGCGTCACCCCACCAGCCGACGGCTTCATCCTCAGCGGCGGCAAGACCGATGCCCGTGACTGCATCAACTTCACCAACGAGGAAATGGCCAAGAAACTCAGCCGCGACTTCACCTGGCCGCTGCTCAATGTCGACCCGGGCCAGACCTTCAAGGTCACCTGGGAATACACCGCGCCGCACACCACCCGTGGCTATCGCTGGCTGATCACCAAGGATGGCTGGGATCCGAAACAGCGCATCACCCGCGCACAACTGGAAACCCAGCCGTTCGCCGAAGACTTCTATACCCAGGTGCCGTACTTCAGTCATGGAGGTGAACTGAAGGCCAAGGTCAATCACGAAGTGAAACTGCCGGCCAACAAAAAGGGCAAGCATGTGATCGTGTTGATGTGGATCGTCGCCAACACCGGCAACGCCTTCTATCAAGCCTTCGACGTGGACTTTAAATAAGCCCACGCCGTTAAACCCATACGTTCTGAAGGATTAGAACATGTCAAAGATTGACTTCACCTTACTGAAATCGCCGCTGAACGATGTCGCCTCGCTGATGCCGAGCATTGCCGGCAAAAAGATCCTCATGGGCTTCTGGCACAACTGGCCTGCCGGCGCGAGCGACGGCTACCAGCGTGGCCAATTCGCCAATATGAGCCTGGCGGACGTGCCGAGGGATTACAACGTGGTGGCCGTGGCCTTCATGAAAGGCAACGGTATCCCAACGTTCAAGCCGTACAACCTGTCCGACGCCGAGTTCCGCCGCCAGGTGGGCGTGCTAAACAGCCAGGGCAGGGCGGTGCTGATTTCCCTTGGCGGCGCCGATGCGCACATCGAGTTGCATAAAGGCAACGAACAGCCACTGGCCAACGAGATTATCCGCCTGGTGGAAACTTATGGCTTTGATGGCCTGGACATCGATCTTGAACAGAGCGCGATTGATTTCGCCGACAACAAGACTGTCCTGCCCGCCGCGTTGAAACTGGTCAAGGACCATTACGCCGGTGAAGGCAAACACTTCATTATCAGCATGGCGCCGGAGTTTCCTTACCTGACCACCACCGGCAAATACGTCGGTTACCTCCAGGCGCTGGAAGGCTATTACGACTTCATTGCCCCGCAGTATTACAACCAGGGGGGCGACGGGATCTGGGTGCAGGAGGTCAACAACGGCAACGGTGCCTGGATTGCCCAGAACAACGACGCGATGAAAGAGGATTTCCTGTTTTACCTGACCGAAAGTCTGGTGAGCGGAACGCGAGGGTTTACCAAAATCCCGGCGGACAAGTTCGTCATTGGCCTCCCGGCTAACGTCGACGCAGCCGCCACCGGTTATGTGATCAACCCCGCAGCCGTGACCAATGCATTCAAGCGTTTGTACGACAAAGGGTTGTCGATCAAAGGCCTGATGACATGGTCGGTGAACTGGGACAACGGGATCAGCAAAGACCACGTGCCCTACAACGGGGAATTCAGCCGCCGTTATGGGCCGTTGATCAAAGGCACTCATGTCTCTGGCCTCGGTGAGGATGAGGCGGATCTCGAAGTCGCCAATCGGCGGTAGCGCAAAGAGACATCTGGCAGACGTGCCTGATCTCAAGCCGCTATGTTTATGATCTGATCGTTGGCTTTATGAAATAAAATCCGATGCCTGTTTGGGCATCGGATTTTCTGCGTCAAGCTCAAATCTTCATCCAGCTTTCTATGAATTTGCTTTGCTCGTTTTCTGTTGGGCAAGCCTGAAATATTCTTAGGGAAACGCCGATTACTTCGGCCCCAGAATTTTCACCAGCTTGTCCGGCGACGGTGCGCCTTGCTGTTGCTGCAACCCACCCTTGTCATCCAGGTAGAAAATTGCCGGCGTCGCCGACAATTCCAGCTCTTGCATCAACTTCATATTGGCATCGAGCTTGGCTTCGATATCCGCCGGGATCTTGTCCAGCGCCTGCAATTTGCTGCCTTTGCCGGCGGCTTCGTGTTCTTCCAGGGCTTTTTGCGGGTCTTTGGCGGCGAACAGGGCGGCCGATTTGCCTGGGCTGTCTTCGCGGATGATGCCGACCATGATGTGGCGCAACTGCACCTTGCCGGCTTTTACCCACGGCCGTGCCTGTTCCCAAAACATGTTGCAGTACGGGCAATTGGGGTCACTGAACAGGTAAACGGTGCGTGGCGCGTTTTTATCGCCGTCCTGAATCCAGTTGCTGTGTTCCATCTTGGCCCAGACTTCCTTGGCCATTGGCGCGTACACCAGTTTTTCCAGTGGCGCGCTGCTCAGGTCTTTACCGTTGGCGTCGTACAGGTTGCCGGCGATCACGCTTTTGCCATCGGCGGTCAGGTACAGGGCCATGCCCCGGTTCTGGTACTGCGCAGCGTAGCCGGTGAGCCCGCTGGGGGCATCAAATTTGCCGAGGATCTTGGCGCCCTTGGCTTCGATCTGTTTGATCGGTGCCGGCCAGTCTTCGGCCTGGGCCAGAGTGGCCGCGAGCGTCAGCGGCAGCAGGGTCAGCAGGTGGCGGAGGCTTGGCATGTCGGTTTCCTTGTCGTGACGGTATCGAAGGGTTCCATGGCACGGGCCAGGCTGGCTTGGGACAGCTCACCGAGGTGGCTGTTGATCAGGCGCCCATCGGCTTGGTAAAACAGGGTGGTGGGCAAGGCCATCGAACCGACGGCCTGGCCGAGGCGGCCGCTGGCGTCAAATAGCACATTGTCGAGGGTCAGGCCTTGGGTCGCGAGGTAGGTGCTGACGCTTTGCATGCTTTCGGCCTGGTTGACGAACAGAAAGGTCACGTCGGGGCGTTGTTGCTGTGCGCGTTCCAGCACCGGCATTTCTCGGCGGCACGGTGGGCACCAGGTGGCCCAGAGGTTGATCACCAGCGGGCCGCCTTTGTAATCGGCCAGTTGCACCACATCGCCTTTGGCGTTGCGCAAGGTGATATCCGGCAGTTGCGCGCCCTTGTCGTAAAGGCTCAGGGATAAACTGGTCATGCCCCAGAACAGCAGCCCTGTGACCACCCCGGCGCTCAGCGGTTTGCGCAGGGCAGGGCGGCGCCAGCCGTACAGCAGTGCACCGAGCACCAGGGCAATCACGCCGGGCCAGGCGAGAAAGCCGCCGTCGCGCAGGTCGACGATCTGCAGCGGGTCGTGGCGGTAATCGCTCCAATACATCAATACAAAGCTGATGCGCGCCACCAGCATGCCCAGCAGGAAAAGGCTGAACAGCACCGACTCCGGGTTCTCACCGCCGCGCTTGGCCACGCGCCAGCCCACCAGTGTGGCAAGAATCAGCGCGCTGATCAGCAGGAGGTGATTGAGGGCGATGGCGAAAGTGCCGATGGTCAGGGTCAGCATCAGCGTGCGTCTCGGGTTTGCATCCAGCGTTGCAGGAAGGCGGCGGCATCCACTTCGCCGGTGATGCGTTGGGCGCGACGTTCTTCACCGTCCGGGCCGATCCACACGAAGCTCGGTGGCCCCGGCACCTTGTAGCGGCCAAGCAGCTCGCGGCTGGCGGCGTTGTCGGCGGTGACGTCCAGGCGCAGCAAGCGTACGTCTTTGAGGGCGTCCATCACTTCGGGTTTGCCGAACACCTGTTTTTCCATGATCTTGCCAGACACGCACCAGTCGGCGTAGTAGGCCCCA
>NZ_UYXQ01000176.1 GCF_900624995.1 Pseudomonas antarctica | reverse complement strand
ACCCTTGAACAGGTGTTCGGCAATAGTGTGCGCTACCGTTTCGTAGCGGCTCTCGACCTACTCGATGGTTGAGAACAGTTCACGTGATTTGGGCTACACATCATCATGGTTATCCATTGCCTGGCGTAGCGCGGCGAGGCTGCTAGCCACCATTTGTTCGTTGACGGCAATCGCGCCCCGTTGCTGGCCTCTCGCGGTGACATTGCTGTTCAAGGCGATGTTACGCAAGGCAATCGCGCGCTGGGCAGCGGCGTCGTTCAGTGTGTTGGCCAGGCGGGTGCGTGCATCAACGCCATTAACGTAGAGAAAAAAGTCCTTATTGCTGTTAGCCAGCGCGTACAGCGAGATAGCGGCGATCAGCAACATAAACGCGAGCAGGCTGGCATAGCCAGCATAGAGACTGGTACGTGTAGAGAGCCTTGGAGTGTGCGATGGCATGATGCACCTGCGTAATGGGAGGAGCAATTTAGGGACACCTGTAAGGGCATGTATTCGCCCTTGGTCCGCATCCTGCGCAGGTATTCTTTTGTTCGACGGCAATGAGTCGCGGCGTTATTTCCTGGCCAGCTGAAACTTGTACAAGTTTTTATTCTTTTACAACTCTTGTACAACTATATTGGGATGATGTCTCCATGACATCACTCAGTCCCGATGAACGGTCATTAACCTCCGGTGTCTGGCAAGCGCCAGAAATAGAGGTATGGCTATCGGGCTGACGACTGTTTGGCGGCGATACAGCCCAAGGCCATCTTTGGGCCGATAGAATCCTGCGAGCGCTGTAAAAATGCGCAGCGCTATTTCTGTACAGGTATTTTGTATGGAGGTGAGCTAGGGCGCGCTAATTGTGAGCATGCGCTGCGCTAGGGGCTGTTGCCGTTTCATCGCGAGCCGCGTTGCTGCGAGAAATGGCTCCCGGTTATGGGGGGCGAGCTCGTTCTCGGATCTCCATGCGAGATGGCGGGGCAGGTTTGCCCAACGTTCGGCGAGGGCGTTATGCAAATGGCGAGCGACGGCGTTGACTGCCCCACTTGCGGGACATTCATGCCGGCTGGCCGAGCATGAGAGGGACTAGCGGATTGATCGACATGAACGTCTGATTGGCCACTATCCGATTCTCCAGGTGCAAGCCCCCTACGACCCACGCGGTCAGACCAAGGATTTTTTCCTGCCGCTGTATGAACACATGCGCAAGGCCAACGGTAAGTGGCCCTACGCATTGGTCGTCAGCAGCGATGCGGTGGTGGTGTATGTGAGTTATCCGAAAGACGATGGCACCTCCCTGGATTACGAGGGGTTCGAGGCGCCGTAGAAGTGCTTTCAACTCCGCCCGGACACGCTGCATGCGTCCAAGCAGAGGATGCATCGCGATAGGATTTTAGGTAATGATGCGCCACCAAATTCAAGGAAGATAACAACAATGAAAACCGCTTCCCGCGCCCTGTTCCTGCTCTGCCTTTCCACGCCCGCCTTCGCCGCCGAAAGCCCGGTCGGGTTCAAAACCGCCAAGCTGCCCGATGCCCAGAACCACCGCCCTCTGGAACTGGTCGTTTGGTACCCCGCCACCACCACTGCCAAACCCGAGCTGATCGCCGACAACACGGTGTTCATCGGCGCCCTCGGCGTGCCCGATGCTGCGCCGGCTGCCGGTGAGCATCCGCTGGTGGTGCTGTCCCACGGCCACGGCGGCAATTGGGGTAAACAGGTGTGGCTGGCCAGCGCATTGGCGCACAAGGGTTACATCGTGGCGGCGGTCAACCACCCTGGCACCACCACCAAAGACCGCAGCCCGCAAGCTGCCGCACAGTTATGGCAACGCCCGGCCGATGTGAGCCGCGCTATCGACGCGGTACTGGCCCAGCCAAAGCAGTTTGGCGCGGTCGCGAACCACCAGATTGCTGCGGTGGGCCACTCCCTGGGTGGCTGGACCGTGATGGAAATTGCCGGTGCACGTTTCGACCCTGACCTGTTCAGCAAGGACTGCGCCGAACACCCGAAATTGGGCGGCTGCATCGGCTACCAGGAGATGAACCCTGCCGGCACGCCAGCTGGCAAGGCCCAACTGGCCGCTGACTTGCGCGATAAGCGCGTCACCGCAGTTGTGTCACTGGACCTGGGCCTGTCGCGCGGCTTCACCAGTGCCAGCCTGGGCGTACTGCCAGTGCCGGCGCTGGTGATTGCGGGGGGTGTGCCAACGGAGGATATGTCACCGCAATTGGAGTCCGCCGACATGGTCAAGCGCCTGCCAAAAGCCTCGACGCAGTACGTGGAGATAGGCGACGCCACGCACTTCAGCTTTATGTCGATTTGCAAGCCGGGAGGTATGGCGTTGATTGAAGAGAGCTCGCCCGGCGATGGCATGATTTGCCGGGATGGTGAAGGGGCTCGGCCACGGGCGGTGATTCAGCAGCAGGTGGTGGAGCTGATTACTGGGTTTCTGGGGCGGACAGCACCTAAGTAAAAGAAAGGGCTACTCAAGACAAAACGTATCGTATACGATGCATAAATAGCTTAAAACTTAAAAATGCACTGTATAGGATGCAAAATGATATGGACGACTTAGGTCTCCTGATCAAAAACCTACGCAAGGCGGCTGGCCTTTCACAAAGCCAGCTCGCGCAACGGCACGGTATGAGTCGCTCTACCATCTCAGGAATCGAGAACAACACCATTCCTGAAGTGGGCATTCGCAAGGTGGCTGCGATTCTCGAGGGTTTGGGTTACGAGCTGACCGCGATCCCTAAGCGTCGACGTAAAACGCTCGACGAACTGAAAGTAGGAAGCGTCCATGATTAGGCAAAGTGACCGGCTCTATATTGGCGCTGGTGGCGTGGCAGCTGGAACACTCGGGCGCAACGAAGAAAAACCGCGCGATTCGGTGTTCTCGTACAACGAGACCGTAGCCGAAAAGGACGCGGTCTCTTTGACAATGCCCGTGCGCTTGGAGAGCTACAACTGGGCGTATGGAATCCATCCCCTGTTTGAGATGCACATTCCCGAGGGGCACCTCAAGGCCGAGCTTGTGCGGCGTTTCAGCAAATCAGTGCGTGGCTTTGACGACTTCGCCTTACTGGGTATCGTCGGTCCACACCAGTTGGGTCGTATCAGCGTTACCCATGTTGCCGGTAACAAATCGCTGCCCGAGATCAAACTCTCTGAACTCTTGGTCTTTGACGGAGCAAAGGATCTGTTCGACGACCTGATGAAAACTTACGCCGCCTACTCCGGTGTTTCAGGGGTTCAACCGAAGGTACTGGTGCGCGACGTTGACGATGCGGATCCCGACGTTGCCCGCCTCACCCACTGTGGCGCTACGCATCTAGTGAAAGCGTTCAATGATTCAGACTTTGCGCAACTGGCAGCCAATGAGTTTTTTTGTATGCGCGCGGCACTTCACACAGGCCTTGAAGTGCCTGAATGCCAGCTTAGTCAGCACGGTAAATTTTTGGTGGTGAAACGGTTCGACATCAGTGATACCGCCTACCTCGGGTTCGAAGACATGTGCGTGCTATCGGGATGGGGAACGAGTAAGAAGTACGACGGTAGCTATCAGGGCTGCGCGAAACTGATCAAGGCTTATGTCTCCCCTTCGCGGGTGACCAAGGCGTTAGAGGACTTCTTCATGATGGTGGCGCTGTCTGCAGGCATCCAAAATGGTGACGGACACCTTAAGAATTTCGGCCTGCTGTATGAGAATTGTGCCGAAGACGCAGATGTTTGGCTCGCACCAGCTTACGACCTAGTGACGACTACTGTGTACCAGGTCAACGACATTATGGGTCTGTTGCTCGGCGGCTCGAAGGCTTGGCCAAAACGCAAGATGCTGGTGCAGTTCGGGCGCAGCGCGTGCAATTTAACCGAAGCGCGCTGCACTGAGTTGCTCCACCGAGTGCACAGTGGCATGAACCGCGCGATGGTGGAGCTTTCGGATTATGGAAGTACCCATCCGGCGTTTGAGGCAGTGGGAGAAAAAATGCTCGCTGCTTGGGCCGCTGGACTGGCGAGGAGTATTGAGCCGGAGTGATTTGCCTGCCACATCGTCAGAACACCACCGAACGCTGACAAACCGACGTCGCCACAACCTTCCCGCGCTTAAGCACCATCAACCGCGCCGGCAAGTCGAGAATCACATCACCCACCGAGCGCGTGTCCAGCAACACCAAATCAGCAGCCTTGCCCGGCGCCAACCCATAATCCTGCAGCCCCAGCGCTTTCGCCGGACTCGTGGTGAGCATCGATAACACCGTGGCCTGGTCATCCGCCCCGCCCAGGTGGCAGGCAGGAATTGCCAGTTGCGCAATGTTGAGCAAATCGCCGGTGCCAAACGGGGTAAACGCGTTGCGGATGTTGTTGGTGGCCAGGCACACATTCACGCCGCCATCGCGCAGTGCTCGCACCGGCGTCAGGGTGCGGCGCACGTTATGGCTGTCGCCGCGCGCACCGAGGTGCAAGTCGGTGGCGGGCAGGCACATGACGCTGATGCCGGCCTCGCGAATCAGGGCAATGATCTCGCGCTGTTTGTGCGGCGGCACGGCGCCCAGGCTGGTCAGGTGGCCGACACACACGCGCCCTTGATAGCCCTCCTCGAGGGTCTTGCGCGCGAGGTATTCAATGCTCATGTGGTCGGCGTTGTCGGCGAAGTCCTGATGCAAATCGATGTCCTTGCCGTAGCGCTTGGCCAGGTTGAATACATAGTCGATGTGTTCATGCGCCGAGTCATCGTTGTAGGGAATGCCGCCCACTACATCGGCGCCTTTTTCCATGGCCTCGACCATCATTGCCTGCATGCCCGGCAGTTTCAGGATCCCTTCCTGTGGGAAGGCGACCACCTGGATGTCGATGACGTCGCGCAACCTGTCGCGCAACTCCAGCACCCCATCAAAGCCGGTGAAGCCTTGCACCGGGTCGAACTCAGCGTGGGCGCGTACGTGGGTGGTGCCGGACTGCACCAGTGCACGCAGTACTTGGGTGGAACGCTCAAGAATGTCGTCTCGGGTCAATGTGGGTTTGAGTTCGGCGGTGACCGCTATCGCCTCCTTTAATGTGCCGGAACGATTGGCCTTGCGGTGCATGACATTGGCTTTTTCCAGGTGCAGGTGCCCTTCGACAAACCCCGGGATCAGCACGTTGCCGTGGCCTTGAATTTCCTGCTGGGCGTGCGCTGAAATGTGCGGCGCAATCTCGATGATTTTGCCGCTGCGCACCGCCACATCCATCAGCGGTTGTGCGTCGTCGATGCGTACGTTACGAAAGATTAAATCCATGACGATGGCCCTCAATGTTGCTGCCCTCAGGCGCAGCGGTAAAAAACAAACAATGGATGGTTCAACCGTTGGAGCAGCCGTTACCCATCACGTGGTACTCAAGAATGTGCCGCTGGCCCTTGGAGTCTTCGTAGGTCATACGCACGGGCACCACGGCGCAGACGTCCGCAACGTCGCTGGTGGAAATGACGTGGGCGATGTCCAGGTGCTGGGCATAGCTGTATTGCTCGACCGGCAGTGGCTCATCGGCCATCGCCGCAGCGCAAAACACGCCGAATATCAGTACAAGTAACGCTTTCATGTTCAGATGACCTCGTCCAAATCTGCAGGAAAGTGGAACCCGGTCGCTGTGCAGCGCCGGGCCCATTAGTCGCGTGATCAGAACGGTTTGGTCGGCAGGTACTTGCCATCCAGGGTGATCACTGCGCGGGAGCCGCCGTCCGGGTCATCGACCTTCTTGATGTCCAGTTTGAAGTTGATGGCGCTGATGATGCCGTCGCCAAATTTCTCGTGAACCAGGGCCTTGAGCGTGGTGCCGTAGACCTGAATCATTTCGTAGAAACGGTAGAGGGTCGGGTCGGTCGGGACACCGTTGCCGATGCTGCCGCGCACCGGGATGCTTTGCAGCAGGAGCACGGCATCGGCGTCGAGGCCCAGGGTGTCAGCAACGGCTTGGGCGGCGTCGGCCGGCAGTGGGTGCTGGCCAAGCAAGGCGGCAGTGACGAAGGCTTCGTGCAGGCCGGTGCCTTCGGCGATCTGGGCGAACGACAGGTCTTTGCGGGCCTTGGCCAGGAGGATGACGTCGGCCAGGGCAAGGCGAGTGTTTTGGCTGATTTGTGACTGGATCATGGGGGTATCTCCGTGGGTAAAAATAGGGTGTTAGTGGGAAACGGCGCGTACGGCTGGGTTGTCGGCCAGCGGCACGAACTTGCCGGTGCGGCCATCGAAGG
>NZ_UYXQ01000175.1 GCF_900624995.1 Pseudomonas antarctica | reverse complement strand
ACCGCAGGTGGCGCAATATCGCTGCCGATGGCGGTGGTGTCGGACGTGCCGATCAGCAGCAGGGTGGGCATTTGTAAATCCTTGAACTCGTAGTACACCGGCTGGGTGAAGATCATGTCGTAAATCAACGCCGAGTTCCATGCGACCTGGGTGTGCCCCGGGCCTTTATTCAAGCCTGCGAGCATGTCGACCCAACGGTCGTACTCAGGCTTCCAGCGCCCGACGTAATAAGTGTTCAGTTCGTATTGGCGAATGCCTTCTGCGCTGAGCTTCAACTCGCGCTCGTACCATTGGTCGACACTGCGATAAGGCACGCCCAGGGCCTTCCAGTCTTCCAGGCCGATAGGATTGACCAGCGCCAACTGCTCGGTTTGCGCGGGGTAAAGCAACGCATAACGGGTGGCGAGCATGCCGCCGGTGGAGTGGCCGACGAGGGTGGCTTTTTGGATGCCGAGTGTATCCAGCAGTTGATGGGTGTTGATCGCCAGTTGTTGGAAACTGTACTGGTAGTGGTCAGGCTTGCTGGAGGTACAAAAGCCGATCTGGTCCGGTGCGATGACGCGGTAACCAGCGTTGCTGAGGGCTTTGATAGTGTCATCCCACGTCGCGCCACAGAAGTTCTTACCGTGCATCAGCACCACGCTGCGCCCGTTGGCCTTGCCCTTGGCGGGCACGTCCATGTAACCCATCTGCAGGGTTTTACCTTGGGACTGGAAGTTGAAATGCTCGACCGGGTAGGGGTACTCAAAGCCTTGCAACTCAGGGCCATAGGCAGGGCCTGCAGTGGCGGCAAAGGCGGGAAGGGCGGTGCCGAGCAGCAGGCTGGTGGCGCAGAGTGAGCGGATCAACGTCATCGGTCAGGCTCCAGAAACAACAGTGTCCGGATGCTGTGGCGGGGGGATTAAGCGAGGATTAACGGAGCGCGACGTAACCTACCGACGCCTTGATAGTCTTCAGGTTGGTGCGAGCGACAGAAGTCGATCGGTTCCGGCACCACTCCTCGGTAATCGGCCTTGTTCAGCGCGTTGATATCGCCTGCCTAGCTATCATAAATGACAGTTGGTCAATGGTCGGGCGTTAAGTAGTCGTCAGTTGGCTGACAGTCAATACCACCAGCACCGCATATCGAGTGCCTTTGGCCACGGAGACGATGAGCAGGAAGCGCCAGAACGGCTCACGCATGACCCCGGCCACCAGTGTCAGCGGATCACCGATAATTGGCACCCAACTGAGCAGCAACGACCAATGCCCCCAGCGCTGGTAGTGCGTGCGGGCCTTTTCCAGGTGCCGTGGGCTGACCGCAAACCAGCGCCGGTCCTTGAAGCGATCCACTGAGCGCCCCAGCCACCAATTGACCACCGAGCCCAGCACATTGCCAGCCGTGGCAAGGGTGAGCAGCAGCCAAAGGCTGTAATGCCCGCTGATCAACAGGCCGACCAGCACCGCCTCCGATTGCATCGGCAACAGCGTGGCGGCACCGAAGGCGGCGAAAAATAGCCCCAGGTAACCGGCGAGCATCAATCAATGTGCCGGGTAGTCGGCCACCACCACGTCTTTGCCGTCACGGGTCAGGCCGATGACCTGATAGGCATCGCTCATGCCGTCCATTTCCATGCCGGGCGAACCCATTGGCATGCCTGGGGCGGCAATGCCCACTAAGTCGTCGCGTTTGCGCAGGGCCAGCACTTGTTCGGCGGGCACATGGCCTTCGACGAACTTGCCGTCGATCACGGCGGTGTGGCACGAACCCAGACGCGGTGCCACGCCCAGGCGCTGCTTGACGGCGCTCATGTCAACTTCCACATGGTCGTTGACCATGAAGCCATTGCTTTGCAGGTGGCTGATCCATTTTTTGCAACAGCCGCAGTTGGCGTCGCGGTGCACGTCGATGGGGATCAAGTCGGCCGCCTGAGCCAGGGAGGAGGTTAGGAGGGCCGAAAGCAGGGTCAATCGCAATGGAGTGTTCATGCGGGTCTCGTGAGCAAGAGAGCATCGTCGGGAAGTGGCGGCGATCATGACGACGTCATTGCGGGCACGCCAGCGCCCACGGGTAAGTGGGGGCGCCGTTAATGTTTCCAAATTATACGAAACCGGCGGTTTCCAACCGATGTTTGAGCTGGTCCAGCGCGATGAGTGACAGTTCGACCATGCGCTCATGCAAGGTGGCCAGTTGCAATTCGGTTTCGTAGGTCAACACGCGTTTGAACAAGGTGCCGTTGCGATGTGCCTGCAAGAAATAGTGGACAGAGCCGTCGACGGCGAGGGAGGTGAACACGGTTTTAAATTCACTCGGGCGCTGAGCGATCTGTACGCGATAACTCATGGGCACGCGTACACCCAGCAGGTCGATGTCTTCGGTAAAACGGGCGCCGGCCGGGAGTGGGCCGGTGGTGCCGGTATTGGCACCGAGGGAGGTGGGGTGCCATTCATGCCAGCGGTCAGGCTGGGTCACATAGTCGTAAACGACCTCAATAGGGGCCTCGATAAAACGTTCTTGGCTGATCCGCTCCAAGCGGCTCGAATGCTCAACAACGTGCATGACACACCTCCTGTGTGGCGAGACTTTGCACTAAGAGATGTCAGAATAGTCCCACTCCCGTGTTTTGCACGGGAGGGTGTTACCCATTTATCAACGCACTTTGAAACGGCTCATCAGCGCAATCACCCGACCGTTGGCATCCAGCAGGCTTTGCGTATTGGTTTCAGTGGCATGGCCGCTTTCCACCAGCTCTTCGACCATATGTCGGATCTGCACCATGCTGCGGTTGATCTCCTCGGTGACCGCGCTTTGTTGCTCGGCGGCCGTGGCGATTTGGGTGCTGAGGTTGTTGATATGGCTGACCGAACCGGCCATTTCGTCGAGGCCGGTGTTGACCCGGGCCGTGGCATCCGCCGCCGATTGGCAACTGGCCTGGGTATTTTCCATGGCCGTCACCGACGAACTTACGCCGGTGGTCAGACGCACGAGCATCTCGTTGATCTGCGAGGTACTGGCCTGGGTGCGCGCCGCCAGAGCCCGCACTTCGTCGGCCACTACGGCAAAACCACGGCCTTGCTCACCCGCTCGCGCCGCTTCAATCGCGGCATTGAGTGCCAACAGGTTGGTCTGGCCGGCAATCGCGCCGATCACCCCCAGGGTCTCGGTGATGCGCGCGGCGTCCTGGCGCATGTTTTCCACGGTGTGGGTGGCGCTGGCCACTTCGCCGATCAAGGCGCTGACGCTGTTGGAGGCTTCGCCCACCACGACACGGGAGCGGTCGGCGTGTTCGTTGGCGCGCTGGGTGAACGAGGCGGTCTCAGCGGCGTTTTGCGCAACGGTGTCGGCGGTGGAGCTCATTTCAGTGATGGCGGTGACCGTCTGATCGGTCTCGCTGGCATGTCGCACCAGAATCCGGTTGGTCTGCGCCGAGGTGTGCTGCAATTGCTCAAGCCCCGAGGACATGGCGCCCGTGGCTTGGGTCACTTCGCCGATCATGTTTTGCAGGTAGGTGATAAAGCGGTTGACCGAGTGGCCGATGGCGCCCATTTCATCTTCGGCACGGATGGTGATACGCCGCGTCAGGTCAGCATCGCCGGCACACAGGGCGTCGATATTGGTTCTCAGCGACTTCATGCGCTGTACCAACTGGCGGATCGCATAGAACGCCAACAACACCAGCAGCAACACCATGGGAATTTGCAGCATGGCCAGGGTGCCGAGCACGTCATCGCGTTGGGCTGTGATCAGCGAGGTGGGCAGGGCGGTGGCGAGGAACCAGGGTGTGCCCTCAATCGGACGCATGTAGAACGTGCTGGCCACCCCTTGGTTGTCGAACTCACTGCGCTGCAACGCTTGGTCGCGATGGGCAAGGGCTTTGCTGACCTGGGCGGCAAAGGCCGAGGTGCCAGCCAGTTCGCTGATGTTCTTCAACACCACCGGGCTGCTGATGCGCGTGCTGTTGCTGATGATCTTGCCGTCGGCTTCGACGATCAGCATCTGCCCGCCGATGTCTTTTTCCTTGCTGGCGACCAGGGCATTGAAGAAGCCCAGGGTCACGTCGATGGTGGCGACGCCGTACGCTGCGCCGTCACGCTGGATCGCCATCGCGCAGTTGGTGCGCGGCTCCTGGCTGGCGTCGTCCTTGTAGGCGGCCGCCCAGGCGCACTGACCGCGCGGTGAGGCGAGGCCGCCTTTGTACCAGCTCTGGTCGTAGTAGTTGGGGGCCGCGTCGCTGTTCCAGAAGGTGTTGACCGCCAGCTTGCCCGAGGCATCGCGGTGCCAGAAAGTGCTGTGCTTGTTGCGCCCCGGGGTGCGCTGGTTGGGCAGCGGCCAGATGCCGCCGCCGAAGACTTTCAGCTCGCCATACTGGTCCACCAACCCGGGCAGGACCTTGTCGATGGCGTCGCTGTCGAGCAGGGGAATGGTCTGGGTGATGCTGCGTTGCTGAGCTTGAACCTTGTTGAGTTCGCCCTGTATCTGCTCGGCGACTTCGGCGATGCGGTTAAGCACCACCTGTTCTTCGGTGTGTTTTAGCGTGGGTGCCACCAGCTGGCCGATGCCCACGACGGTTAACACGGATAGCACCAGGACGAACAGCACCAGGAACAGGGTATAGCGGGTTTGAATGGAGCGTAGCGGGGTCATGGGGTCGTCCTTACGAAGCGTTTATTATCGACACGGCTTTGTTAGAGCTTCATCGGGCTATCGGCTGGGTAAGGAGGAGCTTTAGGTACCATCGTACAACGTTATTCAAAACCGACTTAAGAAGATTGCACGCCTCGCTGCCGGTCGTAGGTGTCACCAGCGTTATGATTGGCGTTTGGCCGCAGACTAGAGGCCGCGCCCCTGACTGCTCAGTTTTAAGCTGTAAGCTGGCCTTAATGGTTTACCCATCTCTTTATGCAAGGCGTTCTCAGTGAACGGCTGCGGGTTGAGCGTAGTCGGTCGCGTCGAGGGGTCATTATCGAAGTCAAAGGGGTCTGCCTCGTTGGGCAGTCCAACGGCCTGGAACTCTTTATTTGTGACAGCAATCGGTTTGCCCGGTTTCAGATATTCGACGCCTGTACCCTCAAGGAATGTGCCAGTGGCGCCATTGTACGCATGGCTCATCTCATGGAAGAGTCCGCTGACCGGCACGAGTGTGTTGGTGCGGTCAGCAACTTCCGTGATTGAAAACGGATTGTAGTAGATCGTGGCACGATCCGCGCGAGAGCCCGGTACGCCATTGTTGATGTAGCCGTATTTTGACGTGTTAACCGTGGCTTTAGCGTGCGGTGACAAATTCTCCAGTTCAGTACTGCCAAACCAGTAGGCACTTGAGGTGTGGTAAGTGGGTGCGATGGTGACTTTGCCACCCGCCACTGCGGCGAGTTCATCCATTTTGGCCAGGGCTTGTTGGCCAATCGGCGAGCTGCGCAAAAGCTCCAAGTCGTCTAGGGTCTGTTGCTTGAACTCATATTCACCGTCTTGCACCGTGTAACCCTGTTCGCCCGCATTGCTTGGTTTCACTTCAGTGAAGCTAGAGCCCTTGGTTCGGTCGAAGCGGTCAGTGGCATTGGCGTAGATAAGATCATTGCGCTGGTTATTCCAGATATGGTCGCAGCCTTTGCCGGCGTAGAAGGTCGTGCGGTCGTAACCTACCAAGTGATCGTCGTCGTTGCCGCCATGTAAAACGCTATGCCCACTGCCTGCGTGGAGTTCATCATTGCCGTCACCTCCGTCCAGATAACTCTGCTGGGTTGAGGAGCCAAATCCGCCGTACAGCCGGTCATTGCCCTTGTTGCCGTACATCACGGCATTACCGGCCCCGCCGATAATGGTGTCGTCTCCGTTGTTGCCGGCGGCATAACCGAGGCCACTGCCCAGGCGCATAAAGTCATTGCCGTTGCCGCCATGCAGGCGGCTCCTGCCACCCCCGGCCTGGATATAGTCGTCGCCATCACCGCCTTCAACGTCCACATGCAACGTGACGTCAACGTCGATGATGACGGTGTCATTGCCACCCTTGGTCTCGATCCAAAGGTTTTGCTTGGGGCCATGTTCCTTGCCGTCGATGATATGCGACTTACCGTTGATAAGGATTTGGACCTTGCCACCCGGCCAATTGCGGACATGGACATGGTCCGCCCCATCACCTGTTTCAACCAGGAGTAAATTGCGCAGGATTTTCGGCTTGTTGGCGGCGCCTGACAGGATCCACAGCGTGTGCCGACTGATCTTCACATCAGCGTCGGCCACCAGCGTTTGCGAGGCGTAGGCATTCACGCCT
>NZ_UYXQ01000174.1 GCF_900624995.1 Pseudomonas antarctica | reverse complement strand
TGTCGGAGGTGGAAGCCCACCCGGGGCGCGCGGTGTTCCTGGGGACGGCACCGCTGCCGTTATTGCGCGAGCTGCATGACTTTTACCTGCCCCTGGCCGAAGAAGGTGAATTGCAACTGCGCCTCGACGTGCCGGACTCGCTGCCGTGGATCACCGGCGACCGCGCACTGTTGTTCGAAGCCTTGGCCAACCTGTTGAGCAACTCGATCAAGTTCTCGCCACCGGGCGGTGAAGTGATCTTGCGTGGCGTCAATGATGCCGGCAGCACGCGCATCGAAGTCCACGACTCAGGCCCAGGCATCCCGGCAGCGGAGCGCAACGCGGTGTTTCAGCGTTTCTATCGCGTGGATGAAAGCGACCAGCAAGGCGGGTTCGGGTTGGGCTTGTCGATTGTGGCGGCGATCATCAACTTGCACGGGTTCAAGTTGGAAGTCGGCAACAGCCAATGCGGTGGTGCGTGTCTGCTGATGGAGTGTCGGCAACAGTTAATGCCCGAAGCCTGAAGGTTACCTTGGGCAAAAAAATGTGGGAGGGAGCTTGCTCTCGATAGCGGTGGTTCAGTCGATATTTCTGCTGACTGACACACTGCCATCGGGAGCAAGCCCCCTCCCACATTAGATCTCAACTGTCTGTCGGATCAGATCAGGCCGGGAAGTTTGCGCGCAGCGCCTCAAGCCCACCGCCGTACACACCGGCAAACAACTCTTCGACCGCCGCATCCGTAGTGCCGGCGGCGGGGGTGAACACGCCGGACCAGGTCACTTTTGCCGACGCCTGCGTCAACGCCTCAACCTGCAACGTCGCCAGGTAAGCACTCACCGGAAACGGCGACTGCTCAATGGTGTAGCTGTACGTACGCGCCACGTTATCAAAGCGCTGCAAACGCTCGACCACTACACCGCCGTCCGCCGTTTCCAGGTGACGCACACGCCCACCGTCGTTCGCCTCGCTTTTGACGATAAGCGGCAGCCAATCCGGCAGCGCGTTGAAGCCGCCAATCAATTGCCAGACCTGATCGGCCGAAACCGGAACCTCGATGACAGAAGAAGCTGTCGCCATAATAAATACTCCAAAAAATAAAATGAATTCAGATCGCCAGGCTGTCGACCCGCAACGCAGCACCTGTGGTCGCAGAAGACAGGAAAATCAGCCGCCCGCCGGTAGTCACCGAACCCGCAGGCTGACAATGTTTTAAATGTGGGCGCAAATACCCTCCCACATGTGGATCGCGGCGCATCAGCTCACCCTCTCGCGCAAGCGAAACCATAACATCCCCAGCGCCAGCAGGGGCGAGCGCAACGCCTTGCCGCCCGGAAACGTCATGTGCGGCACCTGGCTGAAAATATCCAGGCCCTGGCTATGGCCGGCATGAATGGCTTGCGCTAAAAGCTTTGCGCACCAATGCGTCACGTTGAGCCCATGCCCGGAATAGCCCTGGGCATAGAACACATTCGGGTATTGCTTGAGCCGCCCGACTTGGGGAAAGCGGTTGGCGGTAATGCCAATCTTGCCGCCCCACTGGAACTCAATGGCGGTGCCTGCCAACTGCGGGAACACCTTGAGCAGCTTCGGTTGCATATACGCAGCGATATCCACCGGATCACGCCCGGAGTAATGACAGGCACCGCCGAACAACAAGCGTCGATCGGCAGAAAGTCGGTAGTAATCGAGGCCGACTTTCTGGTCGCACAGCGCCAGGTTTTGCGGGATCAATTGCTGGGCGACGGCCTCGGACAGTGGCTCGGTAGCAATGATATAGCTGCCCGCTGGAAGCACCTTGCCACTTAATCGCGGCTCCAGTTCGTCCAAGTGCGCATTGCACGCCAGCACCAGGTTGGCGGCGCGCACCGTGCCGCCGGCGCAACGCACCTCTACGGTGTCGCCGTGGTTCAGTTCGAGCACCTGGGTCTGTTCAAAAATGCGCACCCCCAGCCGCTCCGCCACCTGTGCCTCACCCAATACCAGATTCAGCGGGTGCAGATGCCCGGAGCCCATGTCCACCAGGCCTCCGGCGTAGCCTGTCGAGGCCACCACCTGCGCCATATCCTGCGGGCCTACCAGACGGGTTTCATGGCTGTACCCAAGCGCCGCCAGGTGCGCCTGTTCGCCGTTGAACGCAGCAAACTGCGCCGGGGTGTTGGCCAACTCGCAGAAGCCCCAGCGCAGGTCGCAGTCGATGCCATGCTCACGAATACGCTCGCCCACCAGCGCCACTGAATCAATCCCGGCGCGCTCCAGGTAGCGCACGCCCTCCTCGCCTACGTATTTGGCGAACCCCGAGACGTCATGGCCGATGCCACGAATCAACTGCCCGCCATTGCGCCCGCTGGCGCCCCAGCCGATGCGTCGGGCCTCCAGCAGGATCACCGAGAGACCACGCTGGGCCAGTTCGATGGCGGTGTTGACGCCGGTGAAACCACCGCCGATCACACACACGTCGGCGCTCAGGTCGGTGCCCAGCGATGGACGCTCTGGCATGGCGTTGGCCGAAGCGCGGTAATACGACCGGGCGTGGTCCTGGGACTGCATCATTTATTGGTCTTCACTTTGCTCCAGGCGCGGGTCATCAGGCGCATGGTCGCCGGGGTCGGCGTGGTGGAAATATACAGTTTGTCGAGGACTTCCTGGGACGGATACACCTCAGGGTTGTTCACCAGCTCCGGGGCCATGAAGGGTTTGGCGGCCGGGTTGGCGTTGGCATAACCGACCGAGGCGCTGACCTTGGCGATCACCTCGGGATCGAGCAGGTAATTAATAAAGGCGTGAGCTTCTTTCGGGTTGCTCGCGTCGACGGGAATCGCCAGCAAGTCGAACCACAGGTTGGCGCCTTCTTTGGGAATCGAGTAGGCAATGTTCACGCCGTTCTTGGCTTCCTTGGCGCGGTTGGCCGCTTGGAATACGTCCCCTGAATAGCCGAAGGCCACGCAGATATTCCCGTTGGCCAAATCCGATATGTACTTGGAAGAATGGAAATAGGTGATGTACGGCCGCAGCGTCAACAGCTTGGCTTCAGCCTGCTTGTAATCCTCGGGGTTCTCGCTGCGCGGGTCCTTGCCCATGTAATTGAGGATCGCCGGGAACAACTCATCCGCCGAGTCCAGGAAGGCGACGCCGCACTCGTGCAGCTTC
This sequence comes from Pseudomonas antarctica, assembly GCF_900624995.1. Classification (GTDB taxonomy): domain Bacteria; phylum Pseudomonadota; class Gammaproteobacteria; order Pseudomonadales; family Pseudomonadaceae; genus Aquipseudomonas; species Aquipseudomonas antarctica. Next base: position 3,292 of record NZ_UYXQ01000174.1, on the reverse strand, counting down.
TTGATGTTCTGCGGCTCAAACAGCACCGCCCACGAATCGATAGTGTCGATACCCAGCACCTGCTTGACCTTGTCGACGTTATAACCGATGCCGTTGGTGCCCCACAGGTAGGGCACCGAGTGCGCGTTGCCTGGGTCGTTTTTTTCCAGCAGCTTGAGCAACTTGGGGTCGAGGTTCTTGAAGTTTGGCAGTTGCGAACGATCCAGCTTCATGAACGCGCCGGCTTTTACCTGGCGCGCGAGGAAGTGGTTGGACGGCACCACCACATCATAGCCGGTGCGACCCGCGAGCAGCTTGCCCTCCAAGGTTTCGTTGGAGTCGAACACGTCGTAGACCACCTTGATCCCAGTCCTGGCCTGGAAATCCGCCAAGGTGGTCTCGCCGATATAGTCGGTCCAGTTGTAGACACTGACCGTTTGTGCCGCTTCGCTGGTGCTGCTGAATAGGGCCACCAGGGCCAGCGGGAGAAGCTTTTTGACAAGACGCATATCGACACCCCTTTAGTTTTTTTAGACGCTCAACAGCAGGAACTCGCGCTCCCAGGAGCTGATCACCCGCTTGAAATTTTCATGCTCGGCGCGTTTGACCGCGACGTAGCCGCGCACGAACTTTTCGCCCAGGTACTGCTTGACCGTGGCGCAATCTTCCATCCGCGCCAGTGCGTCTTCGAGGGTAAATGGCAGGCGCAGGTTGCGCCGCTCGTAGGCGCGGCCTTCCACCGGCGCGCTCGGCTCGATCTTTTCGATCATGCCCAGGTAGCCGCACAACAAGCTGGCCGCGATTGCCAAGTACGGGTTGGCATCCGCGCCCGGCAGGCGGTTTTCCACGCGCATCGCATCGGGACTGGAAGTCGGCACGCGCAGACCGACGGTGCGGTTTTCTTCGCCCCACTCGACGTTGACGGGCGCCGAGGTGTCCGGCAGAAAACGGCGGAACGAGTTGACGTTGGGCGCGAACATCGGCAGCAGCTTGGGGATGTATTTTTGCAGCCCGCCAATGTGGTGCAAAAACAATGGGCTCATCTTGCCATCGGCGTCGACAAACACCGGTTTGCCGGTGGCGATGTCCACCACGCTCTGGTGCAGGTGCATGGCGCTGCCCGGCTCGTCACCCACTGGCTTGGCCATAAACGTCGCCGCCACGTTGTGCTTGAGTGCGGCCTCGCGCAGGGTGCGTTTGAACACGGTGATCTGGTCGGCCAGGTCCAGGGCGTCGCCGTGACGAAAGTTGATTTCCATCTGCGCCGGGCCGTCTTCGTGGATCAGCGTATCGAGGTCCAGGCCCTGCAGTTCGCACCAGTCGTAGACGTCTTCGAACAGCGGATCGAACTCGTTGGCGGCTCCGGGTCTTCACAACGCTGGGTGAGGTAGAACTCCATTTCCGGCGCGACAATCGGCTGCCAGCCTTGCTCGGTATACAGCTGCAGGACCTTTTTCAGCACGTTGCGCGGCGACAATTCGATGGGGGTGCCGTGCTTGTCGAAGGTGTCGTGGATCACGATAGCGGTGGGCTCAATCGCCCAAGGGATGACGTACGTGGCGTTGACCGCCGGGCGGCAGATCATGTCGATGTCGGCCGGGTCCAGCAGGTCGTAGTAGATAGCGTCGTCGACAAAGTCCCCGGTCACCGTTTGCAGCAACACACTTTCCGGCAGGCGCATGCCTCGCTCATGCAGGAACTTGTTGGTGGGCGCAATCTTGCCGCGTGCAATGCCAGTCAAATCACTGATCACGCATTCGACTTCGGTAATCTTGTGTTCTTTCAGCCAGGCGTGCAGCTGATCGAAGGGGGTGTTCATAAGGACCTCGTCATGGGTTGGATGCGACGCAGGCTTGTACGCCCGGCGCATTGAGGTCTATCTTGGGCCAGCCTCGAAAGGGCATCTATCCACTTTGCACGAACCATAACGCACCAATAGAGTGCGCTCGGATCTTCCATGACACAGGCAACAGCTTTGCGTGTACAGGCCTTTACCACCGGTGACGTGGCCGCTCAATGCAGTGCAACACCCGGTTGGGTGCAGCAGTACCAGCAGATGTCCCCGGGGCATTTTGCCGGGCAAATTCGCTACCTCGACCTGCAGGGCGTGGAGGTCTACGAGGAATGCATGAACACCCGCGTGGAACAGCATTTCAACGCGCCGCCCGGTTCGTTGGCGTTCTGTTTCGACGGCAGCGACAACGCGCTGTACATGCTCAATGGCGAAAGCCACAACACCTGGATCACCCCGGAAAACTACCGCGAAGTGGCGGTGGTGTTCGGCCCGCAATTCGTGCAGCGCCATGGCCTGGATGTGGCCAGGCTTGAAGGGCTGTTCATGGCCCCGCTGACCTGTCAGCAGAACGCACTGTTCACGCGCTGGCTCAGTGGCACCCTCACACGGTTATCGGCGACGGTCGACCCGATCAGCCGCGATGCTCTGACCCAGCAGTTGCTCGATGACTGTCTGTTTATCCTCGACAATGCCTGCGTGTGCCTGGACCGCAGTTCGTTGCAACGCCGCAGCGACGAACGCCAGTTGATGGCGCGTATCGGCGAGTGGGCGGCGGATGCGCCGGATGAAACCGTCAACCTGTTGGAGCTGGCGCAGATTGCCGGTGTGCCGTTGCGCCACTTGCAGCAAGGCTTCAAGACCTATACAGGGATGAGCCCGGCGCAGTGGTTGCGCTTGCGGCGGTTGAACGGGGCGCGGCGCGAGTTGCTGACCTCAGCCGGCACCACTGTCGCCGAGGTGGCGATGAATTGGTCGTTCTGGCATTTGGGGCGGTTTTCCAATAGCTATCGGGCGTTGTTCCAAGAGCTGCCGAGCGAGACCCTCAAGCGCTCCAGCTGAAATGCAATCGCCCTGTGGGCGTTGGCTTGCCTGCGATAGCCTTAGGTATCTACACAACTTTTTTACGGGTTGAGTGCTGGGGTTGTCTCCGGGCCGCTGAGTACATATCCGTTATTTGGGTGATGGCTGATATGGGTTGCGCTCTTACAGCGGCTCACTTTTGGAAAAGAGCCCGGAATGCCGGCCCAGCCAAAAGTGAGCCGCTGTAAGAGCGCAACCCTACGAAGCCGTTACCGCAGCAACGGATATGTACTCAATCAACCCGAAAAAAATAGCCAGCCCAGAAGCAAGCACCCTCGCCACAGGTCTACCAGGCCATCGCAGGCAAGCCAGCTTGTATGGTTAGACTTGTTGGGGTGGTGGGACTAAAAGCCAGCATCTGACTCTAGCCAGTACAGACCGTGGGAGACTTCGCCCCACCCCTTCACCAAAGCGCCGATAAGGAATGCATCGGCCATG
>NZ_UYXQ01000173.1 GCF_900624995.1 Pseudomonas antarctica | reverse complement strand
ACCCACGCCGTTTGTGGTGCGGCGGGTCATCATGGTGTGCACGAGCGCATCGCGGGCCAGGCCCATGCTACGCCTGACGGGCTGGCGGTACAGGCGGGCAGTGAGCGCCTGAGCTACGCCCAGCTCAACCAGCGCGCCAACCGTCTGGCCCACCGCCTGTTGGCGCTGGGCGTGGGTCCGGGCCAGCGCGTAGGCTTGGCCAGCCGGCGTGGCCCGCAGTTGATCGTCAGCCTGCTGGCGGTGCTCAAGAGCGGTGCTGCCTATGTGCCGCTGGACCCGAAATACCCGGCCGAACGCCTGGCCTACATGCTCGCGGACAGTCGCCTGGACCTGCTGCTCAGCGAAACCGGATTGCTCGCCGATCTGCCGCTGCCGCCAGGGTTGATCCGCGTAGATTTCAGCGCCGGCGGTGAAGAACTGGGCAACTTTGCGGCGACCAATCCACCCAGCCATGCGGCGGCCGCCGACCTGGCCTATGTGATCTACACCTCTGGCTCCACCGGCCAGCCCAAAGGCGTGGCCATCGACCATGCCGCCCTCGGTCAGTTCTGTGATAGCGCCGAGGCGTATAGCCGCCTGTGTGCCGAAGACCGCGTGCTGCAATTCGCCACCTTCAGCTTCGACGGCTTTGTCGAGCAGTGCTACCCGGCGTTGTGCGTAGGCGCCGCTTTGATCATGCGCGGCGATGAACTGTGGGACGCCGGGCAGTTGGCACGCGAGATCGTCGAGCAGGGCGTGACACTGGCCGACTTGCCCGCCGCTTACTGGTACCTGTTGGCCAAGGAGTGCGCGGCCGACCGCCGCACCTTGGGTAACCTGCGCCAAGTGCATGTGGGCGGCGAGGCGATGTCGGTGGAAGGTCTGCGTGCCTGGCACGCCGCCGGGCTGGGTGACGTAAAACTGGTCAATACGTATGGGCCGACCGAGGCGACGGTGGTGTCCAGCGTGCACGACTGCCAGCTGGCGGATGCCAGCGATGCGTTCGGCGTGCCGATTGGGCGGGCCATCGCCGGCCGCTCGCTGTATGTGCTCGACAGCGGTTTCGAACTGTTGGCCACCGACGGCGTCGGCGAGCTGTGCATTGGCGCCGAAGCGGGCCTGGCCCAGCGTTATTTCGATCGCCCGGCATTGACCGCCGAGCGCTTCCTGCCCGACCCGTTTTCCTGCGTACCGGGCGCGCGGCTGTACCGCAGCGGCGACTTGGCCCGTTACAACGCAGCAGGCGCACTGGAATACGTCGGGCGTATCGACCACCAGGTCAAAATTCGCGGCTACCGCATCGAAATGGGCGAGATCGAGGCCTGCCTGCAAGGCTTGCCGGCGGTGCGTGAAGCCGCCGTCATCGCCCAGCCGAGTGCGGTGGGCATGCAATTGGTCGCCTATGTGGTGCCCGCCCACGGTCAAACCCTGGACGGGCAAGCCTTGGCGGCAACCGTGCGCCAGTCGCTGCCGGACTACATGGTGCCAGCGCACTGGCTGGTGCTTGACGCCTTGCCGCTGAACAACAACGGCAAGCTTGACCGCCGTGCGCTGCCGACACCTGACCTGAACCTGCGTCAACAGGCCTTTGTGGCGCCACAAACTCCGTTGCAAGTGCAGCTGGCGGCGATCTGGCAAGCGGTGTTGCAGGTCGAGCAGGTGGGCCTCACGGATCATTTCTTCGCGCTGGGCGGGCATTCGTTAATGGCCACCCAGGTGATTTCCCGGGTGCGCCATGAGTTGAAGCGGGAAGTGCCGTTGCGCGCACTCTTCGAGCAGCCGACACTGCAAGCGTTCGCCACGGCGTGTTCAGGGCTGCATCAGCACAGCGCACAACCGCTGGTGGCGCTGGAACGTGGGCAGCCGATGGCGCTGTCTTTCGCCCAGGAGCGCCAATGGTTCTTGTGGCAATTGGACCCATCCAGCGCCGCGTATCACGTGCCTACGGCATTGCATCTGCGTGGGCAACTCGACATCTGCGCGCTGGAACGCGCTTTCCAGGCGCTGGTGGTACGCCATGAGCCTTTGCGCACCACCTTTGTGCAAGACGCTGAGCAGACCTGGCAGGTGATCCACCCCACGCTGGCGATGCCGGTCGAGCAGGCGCGGGCAGAGGCCGCGGCGATCCAGGCATGTGTGGAGCAAGAAATCCAGCGCCCGTTCAACCTGCGTACCGGCCCGCTGATGCGCGTCAAACTGCTGGTGATCGCGCCCGATCACCATGTGCTGGTCATCACCCAGCACCACATCATCTGCGACGGTTGGTCGATGCGCGTCATGGTGGACGAGTTGGTCGCCCTGTATCAGGGCCAGGCTCAGTTGCCAGCATTGCCGATCCAGTACGCCGACTATGCCGTGTGGCAACGCAACTGGATGGCGGCCGGTGAAAAACAGCGCCAGCTCGATTACTGGCAACAACGCCTGGGCGAAGAGCATCCGGTGCTGGAACTGCCGCTGGACCACCCGCGTCCGGCGGTGCAAAGCTTGCGTGGCGCGCGGCAGCAGGTCCAGCTTGAGGCTACGCTGTTGGCCGATCTGAAAGCGTTGGCCCAGCGTGAAGACGTGACCGTGTTCATGCTCTTGCTGGCCTCGTTCCAAACCCTGCTGCATCGCTACAGCGGCCAGAACCGGCTGCGTGTCGGCGTGCCGATCGCCAACCGAAACCGCCTTGAAACCGAGCGACTCATTGGCTTCTTCGTCAATACCCAAGTTATTCAAGTCGATCTTGACGGGCAGATGGCCTTCAATCAATTGCTCGCCCAGGTCAAACAGCGCGCCCTGGAGGCCCAGGCCCATCAGGACCTGCCGTTCGAACAACTGGTGGAAGCGCTGCAGCCAGAGCGCAGCCTCAGTCACACCCCACTGTTCCAAGTGATGTTCAATCACCAGGACAACCCGGGTGCCGGCCCGGTGCAATTGCCGGGCCTGGCATTGCAGCCGCTGGACTGGGTAGCAAGCACCACGCAGTTCGATTTGAGCCTGGAAACCGAAGAGTCCGCCGCAGGTCTGTGGGCCTCGCTCACCTACGCCACCGACCTGTTCGAGCCCGCCACCCTGGAACGCCTTGCACAACACTGGCAGAACCTGCTGCGCGCGGTGGTGAATGACGCCTCGCAGGCGCTGGATGAACTGCCGATGCTCAGCGCGCAGCAATGGCAGCAGACCGTGCACAGCTGGAATGCCAGCCACACCGAGTACCCGCAGGCGCGCTGCGTGCATCAGGTGTTCGAAGCGCAGGCACTGGCAACCCCGGACGCGATTGCGCTGCAATTTAATGGCGACACCCTGAGCTACCGCGACCTCAACCGCCGCGCCAACCGCCTGGCCCATCGTCTGATCGCGGCGGGTGTCGGCCCTGACGTGTTGGTGGCCGTGCATGTCGAGCGCTCGTTGGACATGGTGGTCGGCCTGCTGGCAACCCTCAAGGCCGGTGGCGCCTATGTGCCGCTGGATCCGCAATTCCCGGCCGATCGACTGGCGTTTATGCTTGAAGACAGCCGGGCTCGGGTGTTGCTGACCCAGCCACTGCTGAACGGGTGCCTGGCGCCACCGAGCGGGCTGCACGTGTTGCTGGTCGATGATGTCAGCGCGGAAGATCACAACCCACAAGTCACTGTCACGCCGGAGCACCTGGCCTACGTGATCTACACCTCCGGTTCCACCGGCAAGCCCAAGGGCGTGATGGTGCGTCATCAGGCGCTGTGCAGCTTTACCTGCGGCATGGCCGATAGCCTGGCGATCGGCGCTGACGCGCGGGTGCTGTCGCTGACCACGTTCTCGTTCGACATCTTCGCCCTTGAGCTGTATGTGCCGCTGACCGTGGGCGCCACCGTGCTGCTGAGCGGGCAGGCACTGGCGCTCGACCCGGAGGCGATTCTCGACCTGGTGCACCGCCAGTCCGCCAGTGTGCTGCAAGCGACGCCTTCGACCTGGCGCATGCTGCTGGAAAGCCCGCGCGCGTCTGTGCTGCAGGGCATCAAATGCCTGTGTGGCGGCGAAGCGCTGCCGGTCGACCTGGCCCAACGCTTGCTCGATCTGCAGGGCCCGGTGTGGAACCTTTATGGCCCAACGGAAACCACCATCTGGTCGGCTGCCCATCGTTTGCAGCAGGCGCAGCCTTTTGTCGGTCGCCCGATCGCCAACACCACATTGTTCATTCTCAACGCCGGGCTGACGCCATGCCCATTGGGAGCTGCCGGTGAATTGCTGATTGGCGGTGTTGGCTTGGCACGCGGTTATCACGCACGTGCATCGCTCACCGCCGAACGCTTCGTGCCCAACCCTTATGGTGCGCCCGGCGAACGCCTGTACCGCACCGGTGACCTGGCGCGTTATCGCCCTGACGGCGTGGTGGAGTACATCGGCCGCGTGGACCATCAGGTCAAGGTGCGCGGGTTCCGTATCGAACTGGGCGAAATCGAAGCCTGCCTGCGTGAAAACGCGGCGGTGCGCGAAGCGGTGGTGCTGGCCGACAACGACCGTTTGATCGCCTACCTGGTGACCTTCACCACCGAACAACAGGCTGCGCTGCGTGACCACTACAAGGCCCAGCTGCGCGAGCGCCTGCCGGACTACATGGTGCCTGCACAGCTGATATTCCTTGATAGCCTGCCATTGACCCCGAACGGCAAGCTCGACCGCAACGCGCTGCCCAAGGCAGATGCCGAGCTGTTGCTCAAAGCCTTTGTGGCGCCCGTGAGTCAGCGCGAACAGCACGTCGCGGCCATTTGGGCCGATGTGTTGGAGGTGCCGCAAGTGGGCCTCGACGACCACTTCTTTGAACTGGGCGGGCATTCGTTGCTGGCCACACGTGTGGTGTCACGCGTACGCCAGGCACTGGGGCTGGAAGTGGCGCTCAAGCGCCTGTTCGAACAGCCTGTGCTCGCTGATTTCGTGCGCACATTGGGCGAGGAGGGCGTGACGGCGCCGGCCCTGCTCAAGGCCGACCGCACGCAACCCTTGCCGCTGTCTTACGCTCAGGAGCGCCAATGGTTCCTCTGGCAACTTGACCCGCAAAGCTCGGCGTACCACATCCCCAGCGCCCTGCGTTTGAAAGGCGCGCTGGACGTGGCCGCGCTGCAACGCAGTGTTGATACGCTGTTGGCGCGCCATGAAAGCCTGCGCACGCATCTGCGTCAGGAGGCCGGTGGCGCGGTGCAAGTGATTGAAGACCTGGGCCTGATCGAAATCGAACGTTGCGATACCGATGAAGCCGGGCTCAAGGCGCAAGTGGCCGAGGCCGTCGCGCAGCCGTTCGACCTGTTGCGCGGGCCGTTGCTGCGGGTCAAGTTGTTGCGCCTTGCCGAGGACGATCACGTGCTGGTGCTGGTTCAGCATCACATCATCTCCGATGGCTGGTCGATGCAGTTGATGGTCGAGGAATGGGTGAAACTGTACACGGCGTTCAGCGACGGCCACACGCCGCAGCTGCCGGCCTTGCCGATTCAGTATGCCGACTACGCGCTATGGCAGCGCAACTGGATGGAAGCCGGCGAGAAAGCGCGTCAGCTGATCTACTGGTGTGAGCAGTTGGGGGGCGAGCAGCCGGTATTGGAGTTGCCGTTCGACTACCAGCGTCCAGCGCTGGCGACCCATCGCGGTGCGCGTCTTGGCGTTGAGTTGAAGCCGCAACTGGTGGTCGGCTTGCGCAGCCTGGCGAACCAGGCTGGAGTCACTTTGCCGATGGTTTTGCTGGCGGCCTACCAGGCCTTGCTGCATCGCTACAGCGGCCAGGAAGATGTGCGCGTCGGCGTGCCGATCGCCAACCGTAACCGCCTTGAAACCGAAGGCCTGATCGGCTTCTTCGTCAATACTCAAGTGCTCAAGGCCGACATCAACGGCCAGATGAGCGTGGCGCAACTGTTGCACCAGGTGCGCCAACGCTCACTGGACGCTCAGGCGCATCAGGACCTGCCCTTCGAGCAACTGGTGGAGGCGCTGCAACCGGAACGCAGCATGAGCCTGAGCCCGTTGTTCCAGGTGCTGTTCAACCACCGCGTGACCTCGGCAGGCAGCCATTTTCAGCACTTGCCGGGCCTGCAGGTTGAGGTGTTGAGTTGGGATGAAGGCGTCGCTCAGTTCGACCTGGCGCTGGATGTGGAGGAATCGCGCGAAGCCTTGCGTGCGTCGCTGAGTTACGCCACCGATCTGTTTGCCCACACCACCATCGAACGCATGGCCGGGCATTGGCAGAACCTCTTGCAGGCCATGGTCGACGATCAGCAACAGGCCATCGGGCAACTGAACCTACTGAACGCCGATGAGCAACAGCACATTCTGCAACTGTGGGATTGCACCGGCTCGGGCTTCTCGGCCAAGCGCCTGGTGCATGAAAGGGTCGCCGACCGCGCGCGGGAAAACCCTGAAGCCGTGGCGGTTAAATTCGATGCGCAGACCCTGACTTACGGCGAACTCGATGCTCAGGCCAACCGCCTGGCGCATGCGCTGATCGCCCGTGGCGTGGGGCCTGAAGTGCGCGTGGCCATCGCCATGCCGC
>NZ_UYXQ01000172.1 GCF_900624995.1 Pseudomonas antarctica | reverse complement strand
CAAATCTCCCCCGTGCCATGGCATGGGGGCGGCGGGCGGGATCGAAGCGATCTTTACCGTACTCGCCCTGCGCGATCAGGTCGCCCCCGTGACGCTCAACCTGGAAAACCCGGACACGCTCACCGACGGTTTGGACATGGTGCGCGGTGAGCCCCGGCACATGCCGATTGAATATGCGCTGTCCAACGGCTTCGGCTTTGGCGGCGTCAATGCCAGCGTGCTGTTCCGCCGCTGGGCGTAACCCCCTCGTTTGCCCCTGCGGTCATTTTCGGGGACCATGTGCGCCTTCTGTTAAAGCCAACAAGAGGCGCCCATGGCCAACCACGACCTGACCTACACCCCCGACCCGGATGCCGACTCGATTTCTTCCGATGTCGTCGGCTTCAACGGCATCCTGGTTTCCACCCAAATCCCGACCCGTGCCGACGGCAGCCTGGAACTGGGCGACATCAGCGCCCAAAGCGAATGCACCCTGCAAGCGCTGAAAGTCGCGCTGGAGAAAGCCGGCAGTTCCATGGACCGGGTGATGCACCTGACTATCTACCTCACCGATATGGCTGACCGTGCAGCCTTCAACGAAGTTTACAAACGCTATTTCGCCAAGCCGTGGCCGGTTCGTGCGGCCGTCGGCGTGGCTGCATTGGCCGTGGAAGGCATGCGTGTGGAAGTCACCGCGATGGCGGCGAAGGCCTGAGTTCTTACTGGCAATACACATCAAGCCAGCGCCCACACTGCACCGGCGTCGCCTTCGCGCATTGCCTGACAGCCCTGTGGTAGATGCCGGTCAGGCATTTCACAGCTACAATGCGCGCCTCGACCGTGACAAGCCTGACTAAAAAAACTATGTCCTTGCCCAAGCATCACCTGGAATTGCTCAGCCCCGCCCGCGATGTCGCCATCGCGCGCGAGGCTATCTTGCATGGCGCCGACGCCATCTACATCGGCGGCCCGAGCTTCGGCGCCCGCCACAATGCGTGTAACGAGGTGAGCGATATCGCTCAACTGGTCGAATTCGCCCATCGTTACCACGCCCGTGTGTTCACCACCATCAACACCATCTTGCATGACAACGAGCTGGAACCTGCGCGCAAGCTGATTCATCAGCTGTACGACGCCGGTGTCGATGCGTTGATCGTGCAAGACCTGGGCGTAATGGAGCTGGATATTCCGCCGATCGAGCTGCACGCCAGTACCCAGACCGATATCCGTACCCTGGGCCGTGCCAAGTTTCTCGACCAGGCCGGTTTCTCGCAGTTGGTCTTGGCCCGTGAGCTGAACCTGCAGGAAATCCGCGCCATCGCTGATGAAACCGATGCCGCCATCGAGTTCTTTATCCACGGCGCGCTGTGCGTGGCGTTCTCCGGGCAGTGCAATATCTCCCACGCGCAGAATGGCCGCAGCGCCAACCGTGGCGACTGCTCCCAGGCCTGCCGCCTGCCGTACACCTTGAAAGATGATCAAGGCCGCGTCGTGGCCTTTGAAAAACACCTGCTGTCGATGAAAGACAACAACCAGAGCGCCAACATCCGCGCGCTGGTCGAAGCCGGTGTGCGCTCGTTCAAGATCGAAGGCCGCTACAAGGACATGGGCTATGTGAAGAACATCACCGCCTATTACCGCCAGCGCCTCGACGACGTGCTCGAAGACCGCCCCGACCTGGCCCGCGCTTCCAGCGGCCGTACCGCGCATTTCTTCCTGCCCGACCCGGAAAAAACCTTCCACCGTGGCAGCACCGACTACTTCGTCACCGACCGCAAGATCGACATCGGCGCCTTCGACACCCCCACTTTCACCGGCCTGCCGGTGGGTGTGGTGGAAAAAGCCGGCAAGCGTGATTTGCAGGTGGTCACCCATGAGCCGCTGTCCAACGGCGACGGCCTCAACGTGCTGGTCAAGCGCGAAGTGGTGGGCTTTCGCGCCAACATTGCAGAACCCAAAGGCGAGTTCGAAGAAGACGGCAAGAAACGCTACCGCTACCGCGTCGAGCCGAATGAAATGCCAGCCGGCCTGCATCAACTGCGCCCGAACCATCCGCTGAATCGTAACCTGGACCATAACTGGCAACAGGCGCTGCTCAAGACCTCGGCCGAACGCCGTATAGGTCTAGCGTGGGTGGCACGCCTGCGTGAAGATCAGTTGGTCGTGACCGCCACCAGCGAAGAAGGCATCAGCGCCAGCGTCACCCTGCCCGGCCCGTTCGGCGTGGCCAACAAGCCGGAACAGGCGCTGGACACCTTGCGCGACCTGCTTGGCCAACTCGGCACCACCGAGTATCACGCCACGCACATCGAGCTGGACGCGCCACAAGCGTTCTTTATCCCTAATTCGCAGCTCAAGGCATTGCGCCGTGAGGTGATCGAAGCGCTGACCACTGCGCGGGTCGCGGCTCACCCGCGCGGTGGGCGCAAGGCCGAGACCTCGCCGCCGCCGGTGTACCCGGAAGCGCACTTGTCGTTCCTCGCCAACGTGTACAACCAGAAAGCCCGTGACTTCTACTACCGTCACGGCGTGAAGCTGATCGACGCGGCCTTCGAGGCCCACGAAGAAACCGGCGAAGTGCCGGTGATGATCACCAAGCACTGCCTGCGGTTCTCGTTCAACCTGTGCCCTAAACAGGCCAAGGGTGTCACGGGCGTAAAGACCAAGGTGGCGCCGATGCAGCTGATTCACGGCGATGAGGTGCTGACCTTGAAGTTCGACTGCAAGCCGTGCGAAATGCACGTGGTGGGCAAGATCAAGGGGCATATCCTGGGCTTGCCACAGCCGGGCAGCGGCGTGGGCCATTTTGACCCGGAAAATATCATCTTTCAGGGCACGCACTAACCCTTGGGGAGCGGGGCCACCACCAGCCCCGCTGCAACCCCGCTGCCGCCAGCAGAATCGCCGCAACCCCCAGCCATTGCAGCCAACCCAGGCGATGCCCAAAGGCAATCCAGTCGACAAAAATCGCCGCAATCGGGTAGATGAACGACAGCGCGCCGGTAATGGCGGTCGGCAGTTTCTGGATCGCCCCGTACAACAACACATACATCAAACCGGTGTGCACCACGCCCAGCGTGACCAGCGCAGCCCAGGCATGGGGCGCTGCAGGCAGGCTGTTCCAAGGTACTGACGGGGCCAGCAACAGTGCGCCGGTGATCACTTGAATCAACGCCATCAAATGCGGCGGCACCGCCTTCAAACGCTTGATGATCAGCGCCGCAATCGCGTACAAAAATGCCGCGCCAAGTGCCAGGGCGATACCTGCCAGGTAATCCCCGCCACCGTTCTGCGTGTCGCCATGGGCGGTAACAATCGCCAACATGCCCAAGAACGCCACGCTCAACCACGCGAGTTTTTGCAGCGTGATCTTTTCCCCGAGAAACACCGCCGCCAGCATCACCAATATGAACGGCTGCACGTTGTACACCGCCGTACTGATCGCGATGGAAGCACGGGAATAGGATTCGAACAGCAACACCCAGTTGCCGACAATGGCCACGCCACTGAGCATCGCCAGCCCAAGCGTGGCCCAGCTGAGCAGGTCCAGCCTCAAGTACCCCAAGAACGCGCACACCAGCAACAGCGTCAGTGCGCCGATCACGCAGCGCCAGAACACCACTTCGATCACCGACACGCCAGACACCAGCACACACCAGCCAATGGTGCCCGAAATCAGCATGGCGGCGACCATTTCCCACGACCCGCGGCGAATAGATGTGTCCACGATGGAAGCTCCTCAAGTGAGGCTCAATTATGGCAATCTGTTCGTCAGCGGCTCCAGCGGCTAAAAAAGGTAAAACCCCGGAATCACCTTTTCTTATTAGGCACACAGCATGATTGACACTATCGACCAGCAACTGATCGCGGCCTTAATGGATGACTCACGCCTGTCGCTCAAAGCCTTGGCGGGGATCACCGGGCTGTCTTCGCCCAGCGTCGGCGAACGCCTGCGCCGCCTGGAGGAGCGCGGCGTGTTGACGCACTACACCGTCGACATCGACCCCAAGCACTTCGGCTACCTGCTGCAAGCCATCGTGCGCATCCGCCCGTTGCCGGGCAAGTTGCAGGAAGTGGAGCGCCAGATCCAGGCGATTCCCGAATTCACCGAGTGCGACAAGGTCACCGGCGAGGACTGTTTTATCGCGCGCCTGCACGTGCGCACCATGGACCACCTCGACACCCTGCTCGACCGGATCAACGCGTATGCCGAAACCAACACCGCTATCGTCAAGAAAACCCCGGTGAGGCGACGTTTGCCGCCGCTGACCAACGACTGAACCGTAACAAACCGATTCCTGCGGCGAGCGGGCTTGCCACACGAAACCCGTTCGCCACAGCGAGCCTGCTCATCACAACAAGCCCACGGGCCACAGTAAGCTAGTCGTGAAGGGCCTTTGCGGCGGGCAGCAAACCCTGAAACTTGCGATAACGCGCCTCCAACACCGGCTGCTGCATCAGGTCAGGTTTATACCGGGCTTTGACCGGCATCCCCGCCGCCAGCAAATCGGCACCCTGCCCCATCGCTACAAACCCCAACTTCGCTGCGCCAATACACGCGCTCAATTCACTGCCGTGCAAGGTGAAGATTTCCCGCTGCAGGATATTGGCCAGCAACTGCGCCCAATACTCGCTGCGCGCACCGCCGCCCACCAGGGCGCAGGCTTGCACGTCGGCGCCGGTCGATTGCAACGCGTGCAACGCATCGAGCAAGCCGAAACCCACGCCTTCCATCACTGCGTAACCGAGCATCGCCGGTGTGCAGTCGTGGCCCAGGCTCATAAAGCCGCCGCGCAGCAAAGGGTCGTTGTGGGGCGTGCGTTCGCCGGCGAGGTACGGCAAAAACAACGGCGTGTCCAATGGCACCGGTTGGCCGATCGGCAACTGTGCCTGCACCTGGTCCAGTAACGTTTGCTCATCCGGCATGCCCGTCAGCCGGGTCACCCAACGCAAACAGCTGGCACCGGCGAGCATGGCGCCCATGGTGTACCAGCGGTGGGGTAATGCATGACAGAAACTGTGCACCGCACTGGCCGGGTTGCCGGCGGCGTGGTCGGTGATCGCGACAAGCGCCGCGCTGGTGCCCAGGGTGATGAAACCGTCACCGGCATTGATTGCGCCGATGCCCACGGCCGCCACCGGGTTATCGCCGCCGCCGCCGGCAATCACCACCCCGGGCGACAAACCCAGCCCGCTTGCCGTCACGTGACCCGCAGCGGCGCCGCCTTCTACGAGCCTCGGCATCTGCGCGGGCGTAAGCCCGGTGGCACGCACCATCGGCGTAAACCATTCGCGGTGTGCCACGTCCAGCCATAGGGTGCCGGCGGCATCCGACATTTCGCTGATACGCTCACCACACAGGCGCAGACGCAGGTAATCCTTGGGCGAGAGCACGCAGTCAATCGCCTTGAACACCTCGGGTTCATGCTGTTGCAGACAGAGCAGCTTCGGCGCGGTCAGCCCGGCCATCGGCAAGCTGCCGGTGACCTCGGCAAAGCCGGGCCCAAGCTGTTCCGCCTCGGCGACAGCGCGCGAGTCGTCCCACAGGATCGCCGGGTACAACACCCGGTCGTCGTCACCGAGCAGTACCGCGCCGTGCATCTGCCCCGACAGGCCGATGCACGCCACACGATTGAACGCCTCATGCTCACGCAGCTGGGCGAGCGCC
Organism: Pseudomonas antarctica; assembly: GCF_900624995.1. Lineage (GTDB taxonomy): Bacteria > Pseudomonadota > Gammaproteobacteria > Pseudomonadales > Pseudomonadaceae > Aquipseudomonas > Aquipseudomonas antarctica. The sequence continues at coordinate 851 of NZ_UYXQ01000172.1, read as the reverse complement.
TGCACACAGGCCTGCCACCAATCTTGCGGGGCCTGCTCGGACCAGCCGCTGTGACGGCGCGAGACACCCAAACGCACACCGGCATGGGCCAGCACGGCGCCGTTGGCGTCTAACAGGATCGCCTTGAGCTCCGACGTGCCCAGATCAATACCGAGGGAAACAGGACTGCTCATACGTGGTTCATTCCGATCAAATACAGCCACATGAATTACGGTATTGCAGGCTCGGCGCCAGGCGCACGCTTTGAACCGGCGCGGCAGGGGTTGCCATGCGTTGCAGGAGCATTTGCACCGCGCGCGCGCCCAGTTCCTTGACCGGCTGGGCGATCAAGGTCAGGCGCGGCACGAAAAAATCCGCCCAGTCAAAATCATCAAAGCCCACCAAGGCCATTTGCCCCGGCACATCAATGTGCGCATCACGCAGGGCGTGCATGGCGCCAAGCGTCATCAGGTTATTGCCCGCCATGATCGCTGTCGGTGGCGCGGCCAGGCCCAGTAACTGCGCGGTAGCGGCCCGCGCCGGCGCACTGCTGGAGCCGCCACTGACCAGCAACTGCGGGTCGAACGCTACGCCTGCCGCCTGTAAAGCTGCGCGATAACCCGCCACACGTTCATCGGTCGTGCCAAGCCCCGCACGCCCGGCGATAAAGCCGATACGACGGTGCCCGTGTTCAATCAGGTGGGCGACCAACGCCTGGGTGGACTGGGTATTTTCCACTCCGATCTGGTCAAACTGCTCACTCATCATGCGGTCCACCAGCACCGTCGGCATTTCATTGGCCTGCAGATACTCCAGGGCTTTTGACCCGGTGGACGGTGCCAGCAAAATCCCGTCAACCCGCCGATGATGCA
>NZ_UYXQ01000171.1 GCF_900624995.1 Pseudomonas antarctica | reverse complement strand
GGTGGCTGGGAGACCAAGGGGTTGTGGTTGATCATTCTGATTTTCGTGCCGCTGTTCGGGCTGATTGCCTGGGCCATGTTTGGGCCAAAACGGGAGATGGCTGAGCAGCGCAAAAGCTGAACCTAAGCCAGACGATCAACAGGCGCCCATAGGGCGCCTGTTTTCGTTCAAGCGGCGGGTTTAACCCGCAACCGCCTTGGCAATCGCCTCATTGAACGCTGGCAAGTCGTCCGGCGTACGTGAGGTGATCAAGGTCCAGCCATTGGCTTTGCATTCCTTGACCTCGGCGTCCACCCAACCCGCCGCACCGGCGTTTTGCAGGTCGATGCGCACGCTTTTGTAGGAGGTCAGGGTCTTGCCCTTGATCACACCAGCGTCGATCAGCGCCCACGGGCCGTGGCAGATCGCGGCGATGGTTTTACCCGCCAGGGCGAAGTCATTGATCAGCGCCAGCGCCGCAGCATCCTGGCGCAACGTATCGGCGTTGACGGTGCCGCCGGGAATGACCAGTGCGTCAAAATCGCCGCCCGCCACCTGCGAGAGCTTCGCGTCGGACTCCACCGTTTTGTCCTTCTCGGTGTCACCGACGAAGGTCTGGGTGGTGCCGCCTTTGCTGGAAGCGTGTATCACCGTGGCGCCATAATCGCGCAGCGCTTCCAGCGGCTTGACCAGTTCATCGCGCTCGATGCCGGTGTTGGAAGTGATGATGAGGATTTTCTTGCCGTTGAGTGGCGAACTCATGGTCGAGTGTCTCCTGGGTCAGGGAAAATTAATGGTCGTACGTGGCCTGCAGCGCCTTGGCCATTTTCAGGTGGGCTTCAAGGGTCGGCAGGGTTTTGCTGGCGAAAGCCTTCAGCTCGGTGTTGTCCGAGGAAGCGGCTTCTTTCTTGAACAGTTCGACGGTTTTCTCATGGGCGGCCACTTGGTTATTGGCGTAAGCCTTGTCGAACGATTCATCACGCATTTCCAGGATGGCTTTCTTGGCCTTGTCGGTCAGGGCGGCATCATCCGGCACGTCGATATCCAGTTTCTTCGCCAACGCCGCGAGCTCCTCGTTGGCGTTGGTGTGGTCGGTGACCATGTGTTGGGCGAAGGTCTTGATGTCGGCTGCGGTGCTTTTTTCCAGCGCCAGCTTGCCGGCTTCCACCTCGGTGATACCGCCTTGGGCGGCAGCGTCGACGAAGCTGTTGGACGTGGCGGCCATGGCCGTGCAAATCGAGCCTGCAACCAGCACAAAGCCGAGGCCCAGTTGTTTCATCAGCGGCGTCGTCATGGTGGATCTCCTTGAAGTCGACAGTGGCGTGATGCCGTACCTGACTGTTGAGCGGGGCCCTTGGCAAAAGGTTTAAATTAATTCGCGCTTTTTTCTCCGGTGGTGCAGCACGGCAAATTCCTTGAACTATCGATATCTGCCGGGCTCTGCTGACTACGTGCCCGCCATTTCTTGCGGGCCTTCAACGGTTTGGAGAAAGACTGTGACTGCCGATAAAACCCCAGCACCCATCAGCTCGGAAGACGCCCAGCAAGGCATTAAAAAACCCGCCAAAGGCCAGACCCTGGAACGTGCGAACCCTAAGACTGAAACCGTTGATAAGGTGCTGACGCCCACCTCAATCAAGGACACTGAACGCCAGACCGACGCCATTAACGAGCAAGCCGCCAAGGCCGAGCGCAAGTTGGGCCACTGAGCAGGCCCGCTCGATGACGGCGTCTGAATTGGGCATTGAGCTCAAGCCCGGAGGGGATGGCAGCCTGTTCAGGCTGCTCGACCTTAGTGCCAAACTGAATGCCGAGTACGGCGGCACGATCAGCCATACCCGCAGTGCCAGCGCAGACCGCCAGGCCTTCGAAAACGCCTGGGTGAATTCGACGGGGTGGGGCCCAAGACCCTCGAGATTTTCATGCGCGATGCGGCCAAGGTACTGTTTTAAACAATCCTTAAACCCTCGACGGATACCGATTTTGCGCCCTCAAGCAGTTATGTCGTTACTCGATCTCAACCCGCAGCACTTCCAAGCCTAACTGCTCATAGGCCTCGATGCCCTGTACATGCCACTCGGTAATCAGCGTATGAATACGGCTGCAAGGCCCCACCACAAACGGTTCCACGGCGCCGAGCTTGTCCGCCATGGTCACGGCCACCACCTGGGAGGCGCTGTCGAGCAGTGCTTGCTTGACCGCCACTTCATCGAAATGCAATGAGCTGATGCCTACCTGCGGATGCAATGCGCACACACCGGTAAACAGCAGGTCGGCCTTGATGCTCTGAATCAGACGCACCGCTTCCTGGCCGCTGGTGGACACGGTGGCGGGGTTGAGTTGGCCACCCGCCAAAATCACCTTCACATGCGGATGGTCGGCCAGTGCGATCGCAATCATCGGCGACGGTGTGACCACGGTCAGGCGGATCGAACGCGGTAAGGATTGCGCAATCTGCAGCGTGGTGGAGCCGGAATCGAACAGCACGATCTGGCCGTCTTCCACACGATCAGCCGCCAGTTGCGCCAGGTGACGCTTGACCTCGTTGGTCTCGCCGACACGGGTGAAGAAGTCCTTGCCGGTGTCTTTGGGCCGGGGCAGGGCGCCGCCGTGCACGCGTTGCAACAGGCCTGCGGCGGCCAGTTCACCGAGGTCGCGGCGGATGGTGTCTTGGGACACGGCAAAGTGGTCGACCAATTCAGAGGCGGTGACTTTGCCATCGCGCTCCAGCAGCAACAGGATTTTCTGTTTGCGCAATGAAGGCAGGTCAATGGCTTGATGAGTGTTTTGCATGTTTGTGCGTCTTTGTGCTGGTTTATGCGAGATTAGGCTTCTGTGGGTATAAACGCAATGGCTGGTTGCGCAGCTGATGGGCGGTTACTCTCTGGGCTCAGTTCAGGGAGAGGTGACCTAGATGTCGTTGATCACAACCATCGAAGACTTACGCAAGCTGGCGAAAAAACGTGTCCCACGGATGTTCTACGACTACGCCGATTCCGGCTCCTGGACTGAAAGCACCTACCGGGCGAATGAAAGTGATTTTGCCCGCATCAAATTCCGCCAGCGTGTGGCGCGCAATATCGACGAACGCTCGATCCGCGCCACCCTGATCGGTCAGGACATGGCCATGCCGGTTGCACTGGCACCGACAGGGCTTGCGGGCATGCAGCATGCCGATGGCGAAATCCTGAGCGCCCGCGCCGCTGCCGCGTTTGGCGTGCGCTACACCTTGTCGACCATGAGTATCTGCTCGCTTGAGGACATCGCCGAGCACGTCGGCCAGCCGTTCTGGTTCCAACTGTATGTGATGCGCGACCGCGCGTTTATGGAGCAGTTGATCGAGCGCGCCAAGGCTGCCGGTGTCGATGCGCTGGTACTGACCCTCGATTTGCAGATCCTTGGCCAACGGCACAAAGACTTGATCAATGGCTTGTCGGCGCCGCCCAAACTGACCTTGTCGAATATCCTCAACATGGCCACCAAGCCGCGCTGGGTGATGGGCATGCTGGGCACCAAACGCCGTGGCTTTGGCAATATCGTTGGCCATGTACAAGGCGTGGCAGACATGAGTTCGCTGTCATCGTGGATCGCCCAGCAGTTCGACCCGCGTCTGAGCTGGGACGATGTGCAATGGATCAAAAAATGCTGGGGCGGCAAGCTGATTATCAAGGGCATCCTCGATGTGGAAGACGCGCGCCTGGCGGCCAATTCCGGCGCTGATGCGCTGGTGGTGAGCAACCATGGTGGCCGTCAGTTGGATGGCGCACCGTCGAGCATCAGCCAACTCCCCGCAATTGTTGAGGCGGTGGGAGAGCAGATTGAAGTGTGGCTCGATGGCGGCATTCGCTCCGGCCAGGACGTGCTCAAGGCAATGGCATTGGGCGCCAAAGGCACCCTGGTCGGCCGTCCGCATTTGTACGGTTTAGGGGCCAGGGGCGCAGCGGGCGTGACCAAGGCCCTTGACATCATCGCGCGCGAGTTGGACGTGTCGATGGCGCTGTGTGGCTATAACGATATCCGCGATGTGAATCGCGAGATTTTGCTGCCAGGTACGTTTCCTACCGGCGTTTACTGAGCCAAAAAAACGTAAAAAAGTAAAAAGAGTTGTCCACGAAAACCGTGGGTATCTCTGTGGATAACTTTGCGAAGGCCCGGCAGGGTTGGCGATTTAGCTATCGATCATTATTTGATCAACTTTCGGCGCGGGCCAGTATGGGCAGGGTTTGCGCTTGACAGCCAAGCGCGGACCCAGTGCCGAAAACGACTTTTAAGAGTCGCCGTTGCGACGTGTGGTGTGCGTCACCACCTGCGCAGGCGCCTTTGCTTGCATCAAGTTTTTCAGTGCCTGGCCATAACTGCGACCGGCCAGGTTCATGCTGTTGTTATGGGTGGCGCCTGGCACCAGCAACAGCCGCTTGGGTTCCTGGGCGGCCTCAAACAATTGCTGGCTGAAACGCGGTGGCACGTACTGGTCAGCCAGGCCATGGACCACCAGTAGCGGCATGCGCACATCGGCAATCTTGTCGATGGAATCGAATTTCTGCGACAGCAACCAACGCACCGGCAATGAGGTATTGGCCACCGCCGCAGCCGCGTCCCCCAGCGAGGTGAAGGTGGATTCGATCACTAGCCCGCGCACGGGCACCGGTGTTTGTTTGCTCAACTTGGCCGCCAGGTCAATAGCCACCGCGCCACCCAGGGAGTGCCCGTAGATCAGGCGTTTGCCTGGGTCGGGTTGCAACACCTGCAAGCGCTCCCAGGCGATGCGTGCGTCTTCGTACACCGTGGTTTCCGAAGGCAAATCGCCGTGGCTTTGGCCGAAGCCGCGGTAGTCAATGGCCAGCACCGAGAAGCCCAGCGCGTGTAGTTGCTCAATGCGAAACAGCTGCCCGGTGAGGTTCCAGCGCACGCCGTGCAGGTAGAGGATGGCCGGCGCGTCCTTGTTGTCGGCCGGGTACCACCAGCCGTGAAGGTTCTGCCCCGATTTGAAACTGGCGGGCTTGATATCGAATTCCTGCACCGCTTTGGGCAGGCCGGTAAACCACCCGGCAGTGCCCGGCTCGATACGAAACACCCACTCGCGCTCTTTGTGTTGCAGCACGGCGCAGCCGACCGGCAGGCCGACGATCAACAGCGCCATGCACAGAAGGGGAAACCAGCGTAGGCCCAGGCGCGAGAAAAAACGAGATGACATGAAGGTTCCAAGACAAAAGCGAAGATCAGGTTTTACCAGATGGCTTCTGAAGGCAGGCATTAATTCGACAGCCGTGAATGAGGATTGCTTGCAAAGTGTTACAGCATTGAACAGCACGTGCACGGGTTGTCATTGCCGACCTCGACGCGCCGCTCCTGCAACGCACCATGGGCATTTACCTCTACGCGCCGCTCTGGTTGTGCAAACACGCGTGGCCGCAGCTGTGCAGTCAACCGCGCCGAGGCGGTGGCCGCCGCGTGGGAACGCATCAAGCAAGACTCAGGTTTTGAGGCCGGGCTTGCTTGACGCTGGCGACGTCGGCGCGACATGCTTGCGGGCATTTGAGCAAAGGCCCGAGCATGCACAACAGCCCCGTTCGCATCACTGCCGAAGAAACCCTCTCGGACAGCTGGTATCTGTTGAAAAAATACAGCTTCGACCTACGCCGCAGAGATGGCAGTTGGCAAGCCCAGACCCGCGAGGTGTATGACCGGGGCAACGGCGCGACCATCCTGTTGTACAACCGCGCGCAGCGCACGGTGCTGCTGATACGCCAGTTCCGCATGCCCACTTTCGTCAACGATTACCACGGTTACCTGATTGAAACCGCTGCCGGTTTGCTGGACAACGCCAGCCCCGAGGAGCGTATTCGCCTGGAGGCCGAGGAGGAGACCGGCTACCGTGTCGGCGCTGTCGAAAAAATCTACGCAGCGTTCATGAGCCCGGGCTCGGTGACCGAGCGGATTCACTTCTTTATCGGCGAGTACCACGCGGCGGATCGGGTCAGCAGTGGCGGCGGCCTGATCGATGAAGGTGAAGACATCGAAGTGCTGGAAGTGGGCTTTGAACAGGCGCTGGCGATGGTGCAGAGGGGTGAAATTGTCGACGGTAAAACCATCATGCTGTTGCAGCACCTGGAGTTGCGCATGTTGAAAGAAGGCTGGTGACGGTTGCTGCGCTGCGCTGCGGCGGTGTCGGTCAAGGGCTGCGCGCTTACAGCGGGTCACTTGTTGAGGGACCTGTACAAAGGGACCAAAAAGTAACTCAAAAATCCTCGCCCCACCACTCGGTACTTCGCTCTGGCTCGGTGTGCCTGAACGCAGGATTTTGAGCGCGGGTTGAAGCAACAACAGAGCAAAAGCAGATTTACTTTTCTGTGAGCGCTGGCTTGCCGGCGATGCAGGCACCTCGGTGCATCAGGAATAACCCGTTGATGCCTGCGCAGGCCGGCTTCCCACCCAATAACGGATATACACACGCCTTCCCATTCACACAGGCAAAAAAACGCCCCGAACCAGTCGGGGCGTCAGATCGTGCGGCATTGCGGTTAGGTCTTCCATGGAGCCGCAATGGCCGTGTACTCAGTCAATCAGTGGAACTGTTCTTCTTCAGTCGAGCCCGTCAGCGCGGTCACGGACGAGGTGCCACCCTGGATCACGGTGGTCATGTCGTCGAAGTAGCCAGTGCCCACTTCCTGCTGGTGCGCCCCAAAGGTGTAACCCTTGGCCGCGTCAGCGACTTCCTGCTCCTGCAGCTTAC
>NZ_UYXQ01000170.1 GCF_900624995.1 Pseudomonas antarctica | reverse complement strand
TCCCAACTTTGTGCAGTGGGGCAAGGAAGTAGGCCTGAATGTTGCCACCCTGCGGTTGAGCCCCCACACCGGGGATTTGGCGGCTGAGTTCAACGGTGAGAAAAAGAAAATTAGTCTGCTTGACGATGTGGGGTGGGCGGATGTCGCAGAGCCGATCCTGAGCGCGGCGAAGGTGCTCGCGCCGCCGCGTCGTGGCGATCCCGTTTATCTTGGAGGCCCCGACGCTGGTGTTTCGCTTGAAGTAGTGGGTAATTTTTATGGTGAAGACAACCACCATTTGACGAGCGGGGCTGCTCAAACACGGGCAGCGCAACTGCAAAGAAGCGGAGTGTTTCCGAGCGTTCCAACTCACGACGTCCATCGTTCGCAAGTCATTCGAGGCCCACAGGCACTTGCTGCCCAACAGCAAATACTTGCAGAGATTGACGATCATCACAGCGTTCTCACAGGGCAACCCGATACGTCCGCTCAGGCAAAGGCAGATAGGTTGTTGGCTTCTCGATATGCCGCCGAACTGCGTAAAGGTCCCTGGGATGGCGATGGGCTGTACGAGAGGCACATGAGCGAGATACCTGAGGGGTCGACCTTCGGGCAATGGTGGAAACTTTATCGCGAGGCGTTCAAGACTCCGCAATTCAACGACTGGGTAAAAGCGACTGGCGCGGACCCATCGACGTTGACGTTTTTCCCGCCTAAGGATGTGAGCGGTACCTTCCACGGTGCGCATCTAATCAGAAACGTCGATTACAGCGAGGAGTGGGCGCAAGCTCTAGGGCCGGTTCAGGCGGCTGCGGCCGCGCTGACAGGCACTCGGAACCGTTCAGTGTCGTCGCCTGTCGACTTCGCTGAGAATTCTGCTCCGCTGAAGTTGGTGGCGGGCTTTCACGCTCACAATCTTTCCAGTTTTGATGAAAACGGCGCTGTCTCGGCGGCAGCTGAAATCGAGAGAAGCCTCGCCTCGTTCAGCAACAGAGATAGGGGCAGTCGCTTGTCGAGGGATTCGCTCGAAGCCCAGCAATTGGCAATAGGCAACCTGCATGACAAGTCCTTTCTGACTCAAACCCTTACCGAAGTCGAAAACGCTGTTGTCAGAGGCTCAGAAAATGTCAGCAGTTTGTTCGAACAGACCTTTTTGCGGGTGCATCCACATTCCTCATATGGGCAAAATCACTCTGTGCCCCAGGGTTTCTCCGTGAGCACTAAGGCGTTCATTGAGCACAGTGGCTTGAGTGTCCCGCACAATCGTGAGCAACTGTCGAACCTGCGTACAGTGCTCAACAGTCCGCCGCTGCAAGCACCTGCGCAAGCCAATCATTGGCGGTTTTTGACCAAGCCGCTGCTGAGCAGCGCGCAACGCGAACAGGTGAGGGCTGTGAGTGCTGATGCAATTAGAGTAGCAGGCGGGCACGAGGGGATTACTAGCCTGTTCGGCGGCTATGATAGAACGCTTGGACGCCAGGGCCAGAGCCCGCAGGAGACTCTCGGGCGGCTGCTTTCCAGCGATATGGCCAACACCCTGGGCGTAATGCTGGAAACGAAGCTGCAAGGTAAATCCACCGCGACCAGTGCCGTGGATTGGGCAGCGGCAGCGATGGTGCTTGACCTTGACTCGACCGCCGGTACACAGCGTAACAGCGTGGCAGGCTACGACTTGGCACAGAAAAATAATTGGGGGGCGACGCCACAGACGATTGTCAGCGGCCTGGCACAGCATTTAGTCACTCAAGGGAACGTCAGCGAACAGTTGGCGCCCGCTGCCAGCCGGTTGCTACTGGCAGGCATGGCGCCAGAGGTTCTGGTTGCCAATCTGCCCAGCACCCTTGTGTATGGTTCCCATGCATGGTTCAGCTTCAGTGTGGCAGTAGCGCGTATCGAAAAGATGGCGCCGGGCGCGTCACAGACCATGACCTTCCAGGAGGTCATGGCGTTCGGTCAGACTCAGCCGATCTCTGTCAGCGAGCATGACATGCACGTGGGTGCTCAACGCGATGCGATTGTGGATTGGGGCATCATCAACGGGTTTATCACCAAACGCTCGGACCAAGTCTATTCAGCGCAAGACATCGAATCGGCGCGCACCGGGTTTAACCAGCAACGCTCCGCGCTGGCGTTGGCCAGTGACGCACAACAGGCTGCTATCCCGTCCCATAAGCAATTGGCGTTGGCTCAGTTGAGGGCAAAGCTGGGCGACGATATAGACTTTGAAAAGAAGTCGATCAAGCATGACAGGTCGTTCAACTTTTCGCGCTGGTTCAGCACGCTGGCCGTTTCGCGACAAGCCCTGATTGACAAAGCGGCCGCGCGTTATTCAATCTTGGAACTTTACCTGTCGGGCGACCTGAACCGCCCGGAGCTCGATTGGGTGTGCATCGATCACAAGGTGCCCTTCGACCGAGTAAAGTCACTGCCTGATCTCTCAAGGCTTTACGCAAGTAAAGTGGATAGCTACAGCACCGGGCTAAAAAACAGTGTTGCCCTCAATATCCGTAACCTGATTGCTCAGCTACCGCTGGAGGATCGTAAAAACTTCGAGTTCGGTACTCCTGAACTATATTCCGTGCGTGGAGGAGATGCTGGCCTGGTAGTTCGTACTCGAAGAACGTCGCCGCCAACGGATTACGAGTTGTTTGCGAGCCAAAAAATGCTACGCAAACACATCGGCTTGCCGGATCCGATTCCTTCGAACTCACGGGCGGGACAGACCTTTGTGCTGGACGCCTCGGCCTATAAAAATGGTGTGCGTCCTCAGGAAGCTAAGACCTCTACAAATGTTTATCTCGATAGCGTTCCTTTTTCAGGCTCGTTAGTCGCTGATGAGCGCGCCGATAGTGACGTTGTACCGAGAAGCTTTTTTACCCAGAACACAAAAGACCTCGCGAGCGCCGCGGCAAATTTTTTCGTCTCTGGTTTTGAAACGCTCAAGGAAAAGTCAAAAGCTACGAAGTCCGATGAAGGCAAACTGATTGCTGATACAAGCGTTAAAGATAAGTTGGTCAGGATGATTCCGTTTGTCGCTGCTGCGGAAGACGCGAAAGCCGGCAAGTATGGCGCGGCACTGGTCGACCTTGCGTTCGACGTTTTTGGCTTTCTGGCACCCGAACTCAAGCTGGTCGAGGCCGGTGAAAGCGCCTTGGTGAAACTCGGTAGCAGCGAAATCGAGTCGCTTGCCAGTTCGGGCATTAAGGCCACTGCCGAAGGTGAGGTGGCGACATCTGTGAAGTTGGGGGATGGGGCTGGCGAATTGTCGTCAGTGGGTCATGGCATAAACCGTCAACAGGTCCTGAGCCCATCGGCCTTGCAGCAACTCGCGCAGCGTGGCGACGTGGCAGTGGGGTCTGCGGGGGCAAACGCTGAGGCGGTTGCCGTTGTCGCGCAATACGATGAGGTCGTGGAAAAATGGTACGCCTACGATGCGCGCGCCGGTAAGTCGTACGGCCCGCCCTTGAGCGATTTTAAACCCGAAGTTTCCGCCGCCCCGGTCAGCACGGCTGGCGCTGAGCCTGCTGCTGTCAGCCTGCTGGAGCGGGGGCTGGAACAAGATAACGTGATACAGATGGGCGGCAAAATGAAAGACCTGAAATTGATTGGCGGTGAAATTCATACCTTTACCGACAGGTATAAAGGCGTGCGCCGGCTCAATATCGTGGCTCACGGTACCCGGCGTGATTGGCTGGACAAGCTGTTACGCGACGGCTCGCAGGTGATGGTAGATGGTCAGCAATACAATGCAAAACAACTGGTAGAACTGTTAAAAAGCAAAGGCGTGGACCCGTCGAGCTTTGACAATGTCCGACTGCTGGTTTGTCACTCCGCAGAAGGCAAGGGACACTCTTTTGCAGCTCGGTTTCAAAAAGAGATCAATCGTCCGGTGAAGGCTTTTGAAGGCACGGTAGCCATTCATAACAATTCGACCTCAATAACCCAGACGCGCAGCCGATTGACTAATGACTTCAAGATCGATAACCCAGGCCTGAGCGAAATAACCGCACAAGTTCTGGCTGATAACAAACTAAAAAGAGATTTCGAAAACAAAGTAACTCAATTTGTAGAAAAGAAGCATGGAAACGTCATTTTGATGAACACTGCGGGTCTTGGTCAGCCGCCAAAAAACGTGTTACAGAAAATCGTCTATAAACCGCGTTATTTTGTCTGACGACTGACCCTGATAAGCCCTCCATCCGAGGATGGTGGGGCTTACTGCGCCAGCCAGCCCCCGTCGATATTCCACGCTGCGCCGCGTACCTGGCTGCCCGCCTCACTGCACAAAAACAACACCAACTCACCCAGCTGCGGCGGCGTCACAAACGCCAGCGACGGCTGTTTCTCCGAGAGCAAATCATGCTGCGCCTGCTGCGGGCCTACGCCTTTGGCCGCGCGGTCATCGATCTGCTTTTGCACTAGCGGCGTCAGCACCCAGCCCGGGCAGATGGCGTTGCAGGTGACGTTGCTGGCAGCGGTCTCCAGGCCCACCACCTTGGTCAAACCGATCACCCCATGCTTGGCCGCCACGTACGCGGCCTTGCCCACCGAACCGACCAGGCCATGCACCGAGGCGATATTGACGATGCGCCCCCAGCCCTTGGCCTTCATGCCCGGCAAACTCAAGCGTGTGCTGTGGAAGACCGAGGACAGGTTGATCGCGATAATCGAGTCCCAGCGTTCGGCCGGGAAGTCTTCCACCGCCGATACATGTTGGATGCCGGCGTTGTTGACCAGAATGTCCACGCCGCCGAACTCACGCTCTGCGTAGGCAATCATGTCGGCGATCTGCGCCGGATCGCTGACGTCGGCCGGGTGGTGGCCGACCTTGCCGCCGAACGCCTGCACCTGGGCGATCACCGCGCTGGCATCGCCGAAGCCATTAAGGATCAGGTTGGCGCCGGCCTTGGCCAGGCTCAGCGCGATGCCTAAGCCAATGCCGCTGGTGGAGCCGGTAACCAAGGCGGTCTTGCCGTTCAATGTCGTCATGAAAACCTCACACAATGCCGGTGGCGTAGAAAGTACCGATCACCACGAACACCGCGAGGGTCTTGATAATCGTGATGCCGAAAATGTCCTTGTAGGCTTCGCGGTGAGTCAACCCGGTCACCGCCAGCAGCGTGATCACCGCGCCGTTGTGGGGCAGGGTGTCCATGCCGCCGCTGGCCATGGCCGCGACTCGGTGCAGCACTTCAAGCGGGATATTGGCCGCATGGGCCGCCGAAATAAAGCTCTCGGACATCGCCGCCAGGGCGATGCTCATGCCACCGGACGCAGAGCCGGTGATACCGGCCAGCAGGGTCACGGTGATCGCTTCGTTGACCAACGGGTTGGGAATGCCCTTGAGCCAGTCCGCCAGCACCAGGAAGCCGGGCAATGACGCGATGACCGCACCGAAGCCGTACTCCGACGCAGTGTTCATCGCCGCTAACAGTGCACCGCTGACGGCGCTTTTACTGCCTTCGGCCAGCTTGCTGCGAATCGCCGACCAGCCGAACACCAGCACCATCACGATGCCCACCAGCAACGCCGCCTGCACCGCCCAGATCGCCGTGAGTTTGGCGATGTCGGTGGTCACCGGCGCGCTCATGCCCGGCAGGCTGAGGCTGTGGGTCTTGCCGTACCACTGTGGGATCCAGTGGGTGAACAGCAGGTTCATCACGCCCACCAGGATCAGCGGCGACAGCGCGATCCACGGGTTAGGCAGGGCGATATTTTCAGCGGTTTCCGGCTCGTTACGCAGCTCGGTGCCATAGCCTTCGCCAGCACGCTGGGCCTTGTTGCGCTGGCGCGCCAGGTAGAGCATGCCGGCGCAGAACACGAAGATCGTGCCGATCAAGCCCAGCCACGGCGCCGCCCACGCGGTGGTGTTGAAGAAGGTGCTGGGGATGATGTTCTGGATCTGCGGCGTGCCGGGCAGGGCATCCATCGTGAACGAGAACGCGCCGAGGGCGATGGTTGCCGGGATCAGGCGCTTGGGAATATTGCTCTGGCGGAACATCTCCGCCGCAAACGGGTACACCGCAAACACCACCACAAACAGCGACACGCCACCGTAGGTGAGCAGGGCGCAAACCAGCACGATCACCAGCATCGCCTGGCGCGTGCCGAGCAAACGGATTGCGGCGGCGACGATGGCGCGCGAGAAGCCCGACAGCTCGATCAGCTTGCCGAACACCGCGCCGAGCAGGAATACCGGGAAATACAGTTTGATGAAGCCGACCATTTTCTCCATGAACACCCCGGTAAACGCAGGGGCGACGGCGGACGGGTCGGTAAGCAGCACGGCGCCGAGGGCGGCGATGGGGGCAAACAGGATAACGCTGTAGCCACGGTAGGCCGCCAGCATCAGCAGCGCGAGGGCTGCCAGGGCAATGATCACACTCATGGTGTGTCTCCAGATCGAATTGTTATTGTTGTGGGGTGGTGCTTTGGAGAGGGGCTATAGCGAGATGTGTGCCAACTGGTTAACTTATTGAAATATATGACTATTATTGTTTTTTTGTGACCGCTGTCTGAAGGGTTGTCTCAATTGTGAGACTGAAGAGGATCAACTGTGGGGGCTGGCTTGCCTGCGATGGTCATCGGTATCTACACATCTTTTGGCGGGTTGAGTGCTGTGGTTGTCGTGGGGGCGCTGGGTACATATCCGTTATTTGGGTCATGGCCTCTATTGGTTCCGCTCTTACAGCGGGTCACTTTTGAAAGAGCGCAAAAGTAACCAAAACGCTCTTGCCCCACCACTCGGCACCTCGCCTAGGCTCGGTGTGCCCTCACGCAGGCTTTGGACCGTGGGC
>NZ_UYXQ01000169.1 GCF_900624995.1 Pseudomonas antarctica | reverse complement strand
ATCGGCCTGGCGGCCGGTGAGCCCCTGGGCCGTGGCGGCTTGCCGCCTTCGGTGTACAGCTTGTTGCCGCGTTTGGTGGAGCGCGCCGGGTTGACCCGCGACGGCGTTATCACCGCGATCTACACGGTACTGATCGAACAGGATTCGATGAGTGACCCCGTGGCTGACGAGGTTCGCTCGTTGCTCGACGGCCATATTGTGTTGTCCCGCAAGCTGGCAGAGCGCGGTCATTACCCGGCGGTTGATGTGCTGGCCAGCCTTTCGCGGATTTTGAGCAACGTCGCCACGCCTGAGCATATCCAGGCGGGTACGGGGCTGCGCCGCCTGTTGTCGGCGTACCAGCAGATCGAGCTGATGCTGAAGCTGGGCGAGTACCAGGCCGGCAGTGATGCGCTAACTGACCTGGCGGTGGACAGCCGTTCAGCGGTGGATGGCTTTTTACGCCAGGACTTGCGTGAGCCTTCACCGATGGAGACGACGTTGGATCAACTGACGGAGCTGACCGCCTATGTTCCTTTCTGAGTTGGAAACCCTGCGGCGTCTGCGCAAACACCGGGCGGACCGGGCCGAGCGCGAATTGGGGGAGGCTAAAAGGCATCAACGAGCGCTGCAATTGCAAGTTGAGCAGGCACAGCAAGTCCTTGAACAAACTCGCCTGCAGGAGGCCGAGGAAGGTGCGCAGCTATTGAGCAAGCACCAAGGCCAGGTCATCTCGTTTCAGGCACTCAAGTCATGGAATACCCAAGAGCGCTCGTTGTCCGCCAGTACGCTGCGCGAAGAGGCGCAATTACATGAGTTGCACGGGCAGCAGGAGCAGCAAGTAACTCACGTCGAAGGCATGCAAAAGCAGGTCAGCCGATGTTTGCGCGAGGTCGAAAAACTTTGGGAATTATCCCAGTTACTGGTGCAGGAGAGTCATGAAACGATTACCTGTGAGCAGGGTTAACCGGCCCCGTATGCGCGAGCCGAGGGACGACCGTGAGAGAGGAGTTGAGGCCGTGGTGCCCTGGGTTCATGTGCACTTATTCACCCAGATTTTCGCCAAGGATGACAGTCAAGGTGGTTACGCTTCCCGCTTGCCTGGGCGCAGTGCGGCGGCGGATAAAGTAATGATCGAGGCATTGACGGAGCAGTTGGCGCTTCGCGTTCAGGGCGTCACACAATGGCCGTTGCTGGCGGTGCTTTACCTGCCACGACTGGGGCGAATCAACGCCAGTGTTCAACGGCAGCCGGGCGCCTGGAACGTCGAGCTGGAAGCCGAAGAACCGCGCACGGCGGATTGGCTCGGCACTGTGAAAAAACGCTATCAGGACAGGCTGGTCGAGGCGTTGGGGCAGCCTGTTGATATCCACATCAAAAGCGCGAGACCCCAATGATCATGTCCGCTTTGACACCGCCATTGGTTGAGGCGGCAAGGGTTGCGGCGTTGCATCGGCTGGGGCGCGGGTTACGCATGCCGTTTCACGTGGGCGATCAGCAGGGGGCATTTGTGCTCGAACCCGGTCGCGCTCCTGAAGGGGTAAGCCCTGTGTGGGTCGAGAGTGCCCTCGGCGTACTGGCGTTCTCGGAGCCCGATGCGATGTTCAGTTTGATGGGCGAATGCCCGGTAACCCTGGCAGAGGTTGGTAACGACCCGAAGTCCTGGTTCTGGGAGTTGTTCCAGCATCACCTCAGCCCGCAGGTGCAGGCGTTATTCGGTTATCTGCGCGTGCTGCCTGCGCCTGAAAAATTGGGCTTTGGTTGCCGTTTTACCGTGGTGTTGGGGCCGTCCAAGGTCGCAGGTTACCTGTGGCTGGCCCCGCAAAGTTTGCTGGCGATGTGTGCCGCTGGCACTTGGTTGTCGACGGCCAGCCCATTACCGGCATCGTTTCCGTTGGCAATAGCCGTGACGTTGGGCCGCTTGAGTTTGCCCATTGCGCAATTGCGTGGCGTACGTGCGGGGGACGTGCTGATGCTCGAGCACGCCTTTTTTGATGTACAGGGCCATGGTCATTTGAATATCGGCAGTCAACGCCTGCAAGGGCGCATTGACGATGAGGCCGGCCCGTTATGCCTGAACCTTATTGCGATAGAGGAAGCGTCCATGGACGAAGGATTTGTAATAGAAGAAGTCCCGGGGCCTGAATTTGATCAACCGGTGGAAGATGTCTTCGGCCGGGAGCTCTTTGATGACTTGAGTATGGCGCTGACGGTGCGTTGTGGTGCCCTGAACCTGACCCTGGGCGAATTGCGCAATCTCGCTCCCGGTGCGGTGTTGGGCATCAGCGGGTATGCCCCGGGCCTGGCCGGCCTGTATTACGGTGAACGGCCTATTGGCCAGGGACAGTTGGTGGAAGTCGATGGACGTCTTGGCTTGCAATTGTCTCGCGTGGTGTTCTCCCGATGATATTCCAGGGCGTTGACCCGGTTGTCCTGGCGCTGTTTTTCGCGGCGCTGTCGTTGCTGCCGATGCTGTTGATCATTTGCACAGCGTTCTTGAAGATCGTCATTGTGCTGATGATCACCCGCAACGCTATCGGCGTTCAGCAGGTGCCTCCAAGCATGGCGATCAATGGAATAGCGCTGGCCGCTACGCTGTTTATCATGGCCCCCGTGGGTTACCAGATCGCCGAGAACCTCAAGGGTACGCCCCTGGACATGAGCAATGTTCAGACGGTTCAAGCGACTGGCCTTGTGGCCATAGAGCCGCTACGTGCGTTTATGAAACGCAACATTGATCCGGATGTGTTGACCCACATGCACGAAAACAGTGTGCGCTTGTGGCCATCGGAAATGGCGCAAAGCACCCAACGCGACGACCTGATTCTGTTGATCCCCTCCTTTGTGCTGTCGCAGTTGCAGGCCGGCTTCGAGATTGGCTTCCTGATCTACATTCCGTTCATCGTCATCGATTTGATTGTGTCCAACCTGCTCTTGGCGCTGGGTATGCAAATGGTCTCGCCCATGACCATTTCCCTGCCGCTCAAACTGCTGTTGTTCGTCATGGTCTCCGGGTGGTCGCGGTTGCTCGACAGCCTTTTTCTTTCCTACCTGTGAGTGCCCTATGGAACCGATCGTACTGTTCAAGCAGGGCATGCTGCTGGTGGTGATGTTGTCGGCCCCACCGCTGATCGTGGCGGTGGTCGTCGGCGTGCTGACGTCACTGGTTCAAGCCCTGATGCAGATACAGGACCAGACGTTACCCTTTGGCATCAAGCTGGTCGCGGTGGGTATCACACTGATATTGACGGGACGCTGGATCGGCGTGGAGCTGATTCAACTGATCAACCTGATGTTCGACATGATCGCCCGCTCGGCGCTGAACTGAGGGCATGTACGTGCTGCCTTATCTTGAATATTTGCCAAGCCTGCTGGTGGCCATGGCGAGGATCTACCCCTGTGCCATTCTGGTGCCGGCGTTCTGCTTCCAGCATATACGTGGCATGCCTCGGCACGTCATCGTGATGGTCATGGCATTCATTCCGGCGCCAGGTATCCATGCTGTACTGGTGGACCAAGACTACTCCGCGCTGATGATCATCGGCCTGATATTCAAGGAGGCCGCCTTGGGCATTTTGCTGGGTGTCCTGTTGGCCATGCCTTTTTGGATGTTCGAGTCAGTCGGCGCGTTGTTGGATAACCAGCGTGGCGCCCTGGCGGGTGGTCAACTCAACCCTTCACTGGGGCCGGATGCAACGCCCATCGGGCATCTGTTCAAGCAGTTGGTGATTTACTTGTTGATCGCTGTTCTGGGTTTGAGCGTCCTTACCCAAGTGATCTGGGACAGCTATTTGATCTGGCCGGCCACGGCCTGGGTGCCGCTGCCGGCAGTCAATGGTTCAGTACGTTCCTTGGCATACTCGGCGATACCTTTACCCACATGATGCTTTACGTTGCGCCCTTTATTGCCGTGTTGTTATTTCTGGAGTTCGGCCTCGCCCTACTGGGGGTCTACAGTCAGCAGTTACAGGTGAGCACGTTGGCGCCACCGCTCAAAAGCCTGGCGGGTCTTGGTATTCTGTTGTTGTACTTTGCGTTGCTGCAGGACCTGATCGTCGGACGCTTGAATCTGCTGGGTGACCTCAAGCACTCACTCGGCGTGATGTTCCAGGTCTCGACGCCATGAGTGACTCCGGTGAAAAGAAGCACCCGGCCTCCGCCAAAAAATTGCGCGATCAACGCAAGAAAGGCCAGGTTTCCCAAAGCCAGGATGTCAGCAAGCTACTGGCGCTGACAGCAATCAGCGAGATTGCTTTGTTCACCGCCGAAACGAGCTTGCAACGCTTTCAGCAACTGATGGTGTTGCCGATGTCGAGCATGGCTCAGCCCTTCACTCGAGCGCTGGAGGAGGTGCTGTTTGAAGGGCTGTTGATGTTTTTCTCGTTCGCCCTGTTGATGGTTGGGATGGCCATTGCCGCGAAGCTGATCAGCAGCTGGATGCAGTTCGGGTTCCTGTTTGCGCCGCAGACCTTGAAGCTGGATTTCAATCGTCTCAACCCTCTCAAGCAGCTCAAGCAGATGTTCTCCGCTCAATCGGTCATGAATCTGTTGATGAGTATTACCAAGGCGGTGCTGTTGGGGGTGGTTTTGTACGTGGTCATCAGGCCTTCATTGGGCACATTGATTAACTTGGCCAACAGCGACCTGCAAACCTACATCCTTGCGCTAATCATCCTGTTCCGCCACTTGCTGCATGTCTGCCTGGGGCTATTGCTGGTGTTGGCGCTGATTGACCTGGCGTTGCAAAAACACTTTTTCGCCAAGCGCATGCGCATGACGCAGGTCGAGGTCGTCAAAGAGTACAAGGACATGGAGGGTGACCCGCATGTGAAGGGGCAGCGCCGCGCGTTGGCACAGCAGTTGGCCCAGGAGGAGCCGAAGGTCAAACTGCCCAAGCTGGAAGAAGCCGACATGCTGGTGGTCAACCCGACGCACTTTGCTGTCGCGCTTTATTACCGTCCCGGTAAGACGCCGCTGCCCCTGTTGGTGAACAAAGGCACCGACGATGATGCTCGAGAATTGATTCGGCAGGCGAAGGCCGCCGAGGTACCGGTGATTCAGTGTGTATGGTTGGCCCGCACGCTTTACACGAAAAAACTGGGAGCAAGCATCCCCCGCGAAACCTTGCAGGCGGTGGCGCTGATCTATCGCACATTGCGTGAGCTTGATGATGAAGCTAAGCGCGAAACCCTTGAGTTGCCGGAGCTTGAGCTGCGCTGATCAACACCAGGTACACCTGGTGTTGATCGTTGAGAAGTCACCGAAGGCTTAGCGTTCCAGCGAGATCGTTTGGTAGTCCGCCCGTTCACCGGATGGCCCTGGCTCGACGCGCATCTGCGGTGGCCACCAGATCACCATCTTATCCTTGGTCGATTGCGGGCGTGAGCAGGAGTCGCCTTTGCAGGTGGGGCTGCAGCCAGCGATGAGCAGCACTGTGCTGATCAGGGCGATGCACAACAAGCGGTGTTTCATGGGGTGGCCTTCTTCTGAGCGGGAGTGATCAAGGAGGGGCGCGGCACGCCGATGTGTTCATCCTTCACCACCGGACGCATGGCGATAAATACCTCGGCTTCTTCACCCGGTTTGAGCCAGGCGCGCGGCCACACGGTGACAGCCAGCGTTTGCGAGTTGCTGCACTCCTTTTCGTCGATACGCACAGTGCGCTTGAACTGATTACGCAGCACTATCACCGCCACATTGAACTGCGGGCCGGCATACCACTGGCTGCGTTCGGTGTTCATTGCCAGTAGATCGCGGGTAGTGCACAAGGTGCCCAGGCCCAGTGGCATAGGGGCTGCCTTGAATGCCAGGGGAACCTCCCCGCTGACGAGATGCGCCAGGGTGCTGGTGATGTCACTGCGTTTGATGACCGGCTCGTGTGCGGCATAACGCCTGGCCAGTGGCTTGAGTGCGGCTTGCAGCTCTGCCTGATCGTCCTGCGGCAAATAACGTGAAGGGTCAGCTTGGTCACCGATCACGCGTGGGGTCAGGATAAACAGGCGTTCGCGGCGGTTGTTCTTGCGTTCGGTGGAGGAGAACAACGCCTTGCCCAACAGCGGTATATCCCCCAACAGGGGAATCTTGTTGCGCTTGTCGGTGCTTTCGGTGACATGGAAACCACCGACCACCAGTGAGCGTTTTTCCGCCATGACCGCCTGGGTGCTGACATTGCCCCGGCGTACATCGGGACCGATGCGATTGGCGTTGGATTCGTCGAAGTTTCCGTCTTCGATATCCACCATAAGGTGCACCTGATGGGTACCGCGGGTCGTAATCACCCTGGGTACCACCTGCAGGCTGGTACCGACAGTGATGGGCAGGATGGTCGCGACCTCTGTGCCTGCGGTCAGATATTGGGTGCGGTTGAAATCAATCACTGACGGCTGGTTTTCCAGAGTGAGGACTGACGGGTTGGACACCATGGTTGCCAGGCCGCGTTGCTCCAGTGCACGTATCTTGGCAAAGAAAAGATCACGGTTTTCGATCGACAGTTGCGACGAACTCCCCGGCGCCATTCGTGTGTCGCTACTGAAGCGACTGTTGCCCCAATTGACGCCGAATTCGCGCAGTTGAGTGCGTTCGATATCAAGAATGATTGCATCGATTTCCACCATTTTGCGCGCCACGTCGAGCTGAGTAATCAGCTCGCGGTACATCGCCTGCCGTTCCGGAAGGTCATAGATCAATACGGCGTTGTTGCGCACATCGGCTTCGACGCGGATTCTGCCGGCAGACACCGGTACTCGCGGGGTGAGTGTCGCGCCGGTTTCCAACTCCCCCTGTTTCGCTGTCTGCCCAAGCCTTTGCCCCAATATTGGGTTGTTT
>NZ_UYXQ01000168.1 GCF_900624995.1 Pseudomonas antarctica | reverse complement strand
TGAAACGAAATTTTGGATGAACCCGAAAGCTGATGGCCTGCTCCTCACTGCGAAAATTCCACTCCTTGAGAATCCGCGGCGCCGTATGCAGGATCAGCGAATGCGACTCCAGTGCCTCGATGGAGTCGGGCATGCCGTTGCGCTCCAGGTAGCCTGGGCTGGCATACAGATAACGTGAGTAACTCCAGAGCGCAAAGCCGATCAAGTCGCTGGATTGTGGAAACGCGCCGCGAATCGAGAAGTCCAGCTTGCTCTTGGCCGGGTCGATGATCGCATCGGTGAAAATCACATCGATGTTGACGTCTGGATAACGCTCGCAGTATTGCGCGATCAACCGGGGCAATACCCCGTGTCCAAGAACCTCGGGGGCGGAAAAACGGATCCAGCCCGAGGCCAGGCCGCTGAGACCGGCCAGGTCTTCATCCACCTCACGTTGCAGGTCGAGCATTTTGTACGCGTGGGGCAATAAGCATTCACCCGCTTCGGTCAAGCTCACGGCATTGGACGAGCGATTGAACAGCTTGAGCCCCACACTTTCCTCCAGGGCTTGAACGGCGCGGGTCAGTGCGCTGGGGGAACGCCCCAGCGTCCGTGCCGCGGCGACGAAGCTGCGCTTGCGAGCCACGGTCGCGAAGGCTTCAAGTTCCCCCAACATATTCAATGCCACTCTCCACCTCATTGCATTTTTCACAACGCGGCATTGCAACACAAAAAAGGCCCTTGCGTTAACCTTCCCGTTCAACCCACAAGGATGGGGCAACCAGGAGCGCAAGGACGTGTCGAAGCTGGATGAAGTAATCGGGGAAGCCGCAGCGTGTGCTGATGAAGTAATTCATGAATGGCTGGAAAAAAAATCAGTGACATCGACCCGACGGGAGATACCGCAAATTCATCTGTCGCTCGAAGAGAAACGTACACTTCAGGCCGGTCTGGCATCGCTGGACGTGACCGATAGCGCCTCGGGTATCCGCCACATGCCGGCCCTGGGGCTGTTGTTGGAAAGTGTCCTGTGCGCTGAGAAAATCCAGCAGCTACGCAGTTTTCCACAGGCCCGTGAAGTGGCGATGATCGTCAGGGGGCTCCCGCTGGACCCGCAACTGCCCGCCACGCCCTATGACCTGGAGCCGGGTATCGAGAACGTGTCGACTCTGGCCGGGGCTATTTTGTCCGTGCTGCAAACGCTGCAAACCCGTCCGCTGGCGTACGAGGGTGAAAGCAGCGACACAGTGTTCCGTCACGTATCGCCCAAGCACAAGCGAGAGACCGAAAAGAGCTCCTATGGCTCGCGCGCGGATCTGGGCATGCATGTCGATAACCCTCACCTGCCTTTGACCTGTGAACCCGTCTCGCAGTTGTCGGCCTGTCCGGAGTACCTGTCCCTGACCGGCCTGCGCTGCGAGCTCGACGTGCCGACGCGCATCGTCGCCATTGACGAACTGCTGGCCATTCTACCGGCGTGCGTCGAAGAAGAATTGTCACGACCGAATTTCACCGTTCGCCGACCGGCTTCCTTCGGCAAGCAGGGGAATGTGCTGGAAAACGTACCCTTGCTGTACACAAGCGCAACCGATGGCCTGTATTGCCGCTACAACAAAGCGAGTGTCGAAGCGACCTGCGCCAATGCGCAGTTTGCCCTCCAACTGTTCGCTGCCGCCGCCAATCATCCCGATGTCGTGCACCACATACTGCTGCAGCCAGGGGACATGCTGATCTTCAAGAACCAGAAAACCCTGCATGCCCGAGATGGTTTTACACCCCGCTACGACGGCCGAGATCGCTGGATGTTGCGTGTCTTCGGGGTCAATGATCCGGCACGCGTGGTGCCGCTGGACCCTCATCAACCCTACATAGTCAGAGCCTGATTTCATGGTCGATATCGTCATCCTTTGCGTGTTCGCCTTCGCCGCCGGCCTGATCGATGCGGCGGTGGGCGGCGGCGGACTGATCCAGATTCCCGCGCTATTCAACGTGCTACCCACCGCTCAACCGGCGGCGCTGCTGGGTACCAATAAGGTCGCGGCCGCTTGCGGCACCGCCTTCGCGGCCCGGTCCTTCGTGCGCAAGGTGGTGATCGACTGGGGGCTTGTGATCCCCGCTGCCTGCGCGGCCTTTGTCATGGCCTTCTTCGGCGCCGCCACGGTGTCGTTCGTACCCCAGGCGATGATCCGGCCGGCGGTGCTGGTGTTGATTGTACTGATGGCGATCTACACCTTCTGGAAAAAAGATTTCGGCGCCCTGCACAAACCCATGCACATCGGTACCAAGGAAAAACTGCTGGCGATCGTCATCGGCGGCGCCATCGGTTTCTACGATGGTCTGTTCGGTCCCGGCACTGGCAGCTTCCTGAACTTCCTGTTTATCCGCTGCTTCGCCTTCGACTTTCTTCATGCCTCGGCATCGGCCAAGCTAGTGAACATCGCGACCAACGTAGCGGCACTGATATTCTTCATTCCGACGGGTAACGTGCTCTACCTGATTGCAATCCCCATGGCGGCATTCAACATCCTTGGCGCGCTCACTGGCACCTGGCTAGCGGTTCATAAAGGCGTGCCCTTTGTCCGGGCTCTATTCCTGGTGTTACTGGTGATTCTGATCAGCAAACTGTCCTACGACCTGTTCCTGTAAACCAGAGGAAACTACATGCATCCCATGTTCGATCGCCTCGTGGCACTACTCGATGCGCGCTCAGCCTCCTACCGGGTGTTGATGCACGATGCCGAGGGCCAGTCGGCGCGCGTCGCCGAAATCCGTGGCACCGAGCCCGGCCAAGGCGCGAAGGCAATGCTTTGCTCCCTCAAGGGGCAGGCCGGACCCTATGCACTGGTGATACTGCCGGGCGACCAGAAGCTGGACATGAAGAAAGTCGGAGCGGCCCTGGGCGGGAAAAAAGCCGAGCTGGTGAAGGCCGAAACCGCCATGGAACTGACCGGGTGCCGGATCGGCGCCATCCCTCCTTTTGTTTTCGATGAGCGGATTGAATTGATCGTCGATCCGGCCTTGACCACAGGCTACGCTGAAATAGCCTTCAACGCGGGGCGGCTGGATGCGTCGATGGTGCTCGATACGCAGGACTATCTGGCGATTGCCGCGCCTCGATTGCTGGATATCAGCCAGGCCTGAGCAGACGTTTTCACAGACGCCGCAAAAAAGGGGACGGATTTATTTTCATATTTCTTAAAAAATAGATCATAAAAATAAATCAGTCGCCTTTTTCATCTGCACGTTTGCAGTGCATGAACGCACAGCTATGACTAAGGAAGTCGCTATGAGAGCGCCAAAAACGTTTGATCTAGATGCGCATGGCGCGGGCTGGTATTCCTGGGAGGATATCAGCAAATGTTTCTGGCCTGGAGCCGGCAAAAAGTCCGTAAAAGTGGATCCCACTCTCGGTCAAATGGTTACATCGAAAGGAATTTATTGTATTGCTTGGAGAGCTGTTGGAAAGGCTTTCCCCAGTAACCCCGCTATTCAGTACATAGGCCAAACCAGCTCGTTCAAAGCGCGCATGAACCAGTTTGGTTGGTCGGCTGGATTTTGGGGTGAGCAAGCGCCAGGGCATTCAGCGGGTTGGCGTTGGGGCGAAAAAAAGAACGATCAAATGTCCGTTGCATTTTTTCCACTGCCCACGTCGGATATTCCAAGGCATATGCTTAATGGCTATTTGCATTGGTATGAAGCGCTCGCTCTAGACACTTATCATCAGCAGAACGGGTCATTGCCATACGTGAACATCCCCAAGAATGGCGTTGTTGTTTTGAGTTAACTCATTGCTGTATGGGCTGTCACCTCTAGCTGCTTGCGGCCGAAAGCAGCCCGTTTCTTTGCTAACCGGTCTACCATGCCACCCCCGGCAGTGATTCCACGCGCTACCGACCACTTTTATTAAAGGTATCGCCATGTCCATTGACCAAATCTCCCTCCCTAAAGGCGTAGGCCCTCACGCCGCCAAGCTCCTCGACGCAATCACCGGTGCCGCCACTCACGAAGAACTCAACCGCGCTGGCGGTAAAGCCGAAGGTTTTGTGCTTGGCCTGGAGTCCACCAAAGCCATCAAAAGCCAAATCGCCGAGTCGTTGTATGTGGCTTACGACGACGCGGCGAGTAATCGGGCGGGTGAGTTGAAGGGTTAACCATCAGCCAGGGCAGGGCGGTTCGCGGTCGAGCAATCGCGTGCTGACGGACGCGAAGGTTTCGTAGTTATTGGTGATCAGGGTTTCGCTGCTGGCGTCGGAAACGACGCTCAAGAGGGTGGTTGGATCCGGTGTGACATTCCCCAGTGTTAATGTCTTGCTTGGGCCACAACCTCATCGCTTGTTAGGGTTAACCGTGGGCGACTAAACCCGATCATTGAACAATTCAGCGACCGAGCAACCTTGGAGACGGCCACCCCAGTGCACAAGCCGGCGGATTCTGACGTAAGCGCAGGCAACGGAGTGAGGCGGCGACGTTTCATTGCGCACTTCAGCGCATTTGCCTACGCTGCCGTTCACACGGCTGACTCAGCGCTGTCGTAAAGTCGGCTTTTACAAAAGGCTCGATGACCCAGGATTAAACATGACTTTGACCGTTGAAACCCTGCTCGAACTGGCCATGGCCAACCCCATCAACGCCGAAATAACCGCGCGTCTGCCTGACCTCGGTGTGGACCAGTGCATGCTCACGGCGGGCTGCCTGTTCCAGGCGGTGTGGAACCATCAATCGAATCTACCCGTCGCTCAAGGTGTGAAGGACTACGACGTTTTCTACTTCGACACGGACCTGTCCTACGAGGCAGAGGACAGCGTCATTCGCGCAGCCGAGTTGCTGTTTCAGGACTTGGGCGTCAACGTCGAGGTTAGGAACCAGGCACGGGTTCATCTGTGGTATGGCGAGCGGTTTGGCCGACCTTATCCGCAGTTGCACACGGCCAAACAAGGCGTTGATCGCTACCTGGTGGCGGGCACGTGCATCGCGCTCCAGGTCGCTACTGGCGAGGTGTACGCGCCGTACGGGTTGGCGGATGTAGAGCAGGGTGTGCTGCGGATCAACCCTCTTCATCGCGAGCCCGAGTTATTTGTGGCCAAGGCCAAGAGTTATCAGGCGCGTTGGCCGTGGCTCAAGATCGTAGCGTCTGGCCCTATCCCAGAATAAGGCTTAATAACCCCCCCAGCCCGCCACTGCCTAGCACTACCAGCCACGGTGGCAACTTCCACACCATTAATGCCACCAGGGCAATCAGAGCCAGGCTGAAATCCCGCGCACTGAAGATTGCGTTGGTCCACACTGGTTGGTACAGCGCAGCCAACAACAGGCCAACCACCGCCGCGTTCACGCCCGCCAGAGCGGCTTGGGTGCGAGGGCTGCGGCGCAGGGTTTCCCAGAACGGCAGTGCGCCCACCACCAGTAAAAACGAGGGTGCGAAGATCGCCAGCAGGCACAGCAGGCCGCCGAGCCAGCCGTTCGGGGGCTGCTGCATGGCCGCGCCGAGGAACGCGGCGAAGGTGAACAGCGGGCCCGGCATGGCTTGGGCGGCGCCGTAACCGGCGAGGAACACGTCGTTGCTCACCCACTCGGTCGGCACGACTTCGGCTTGCAACAACGGCAAGACTACGTGGCCGCCGCCGAACACCAACGCGCCGCTGCGGTAGAACGCGTCGACCCTTGCAAGGCCTTGCCCTGGCGTCAGCTCGGCCAGCAGCGGAAGGCCCGCCAGCAACAGCAAAAAAAGCGCCAGCCACAGTGCGCCCGCGCGACGGCTGAGGGTGATGGACAGGGCGTCATGGGCAGCGGGCGGTGCGGTGCTAAGCCACAGCAGGCCGGCTACCGCTGCCGCGCCGATGATGCCGACTTGGCCCCAGGCCGATGTTTGCAACAGCGCCACACAGGCGGCGATCAGCATCAGGGTGATGCGCGGCGTGTCGGTGCACAGGTTGCGCGCCATGCCCCACACGGCCTGGGCGACCACGGCGACGGCCACCACTTTAAGGCCATGCAGTACGCCGGTCGGGATGACGCTGCTGTGTTGCGCAAGGCCCAGCGCAAACAGGATCAGTAGCAGGGCCGACGGCAAGGTAAACCCGAGCCACGCTGCCAGCGCGCCGCCGTAGCCCGCCCGCGAGAGGCCCAACGCAATGCCCACCTGGCTACTGGCCGGGCCCGGGAGAAATTGGCACAGCGCCACCAAGTCGGCATAACTGCGCTCGCTCAGCCAGCGCCGCCGGGTGACGAACTCGTCGCGAAAGTACCCCAGGTGCGCCACCGGGCCGCCGAAGGCGGTGAGCCCCAGGCGCAGGAAGATCAGGAACACCGACCAGGGGCTGGCGGTGTGATCAGTGGAGGAGGTCAATGCGGGCAGTCTCGATAAGGTCAAAACGGGCTAAAGTGTGCAGGCACCCTAGCGGATTTTGATGACGTGCAGAAGAGCCGGTGCTGTGCGCCAATTGCCATGCCGGATGGAATTTATGCGAGGGCGTTTGAGTCATTGAAGAGGGCAGGGAAAAATCCCGCCCCTCACACACAGCTGACTTCAGCTAAGGACAGACGATGACCTTCTTTATCTTCCTGCTGGCCTGCGCCGCCGCTGCCAGCACGGGCATTATTTTCAAACCGGGTGCGTGGTATGACGCGCTGGTCAAACCCAGCTTCACCCCGCCGAACTGGCTGTTCCCGGTAGCCTGGACTCTCATTTACGCGCTGCTGGCCTGGGCGGGTTACCGCTTGACCCTGATTCCCGGCAGCCAAGAGGTGCTGGCCTTGTGGGCTGCGCAAATCGCCTTGAACACGCTGTGGACACCGGTGTTCTTCGGGGCGCACCGGCTCTTCGCGGGGATGGTGATTATTGTGCTGCTGTGGATCACCGTCGCGGCGAT
>NZ_UYXQ01000167.1 GCF_900624995.1 Pseudomonas antarctica | reverse complement strand
GCTGGCCGAAAACGGTGCCCAGGGCCTGATCGACAAACTGGCCAGCCCACAGATTCGTATCGTCTCGCTGACCATCACCGAAGGCGGCTACTGCATCGACGACAGCAATGGCGAGTTCATGGCCCACCTGCCGCAGATCCAGCATGACCTGACGCACCCCACGTCGCCGAAAACCGTGTTCGGTTTTATCTGCGCCGCGCTGACGCAACGCCGTGCGGCCGGTGTTGCGGCGTTTACCGTGATGTCCTGCGATAACCTGCCCCACAACGGCGCCGTCACGCGCAAGGCGTTGCTGGCCTTCGCCGCCCTGCACAATGCCGAGCTGCATGACTGGATCAAGGCCAACGTGAGTTTCCCGAACGCCATGGTCGACCGCATCACACCGATGACCAGCACCGCCCACCGCTTGCAGTTGCACGACGACCATGGCATCGACGATGCCTGGCCGGTGGTCTGCGAACCTTTCGTGCAGTGGGTGCTGGAAGACTCGTTCGTCAACGGCCGCCCGGCCTGGGAAAAGGTCGGCGTACAGTTCACCGATGACGTGACCCCGTACGAAGAGATGAAGATCGGCCTGCTCAATGGCAGCCACCTGGCCCTGACTTACCTGGGTTTTCTCAAGGGTTATCGGTTTGTTCACGACACCATGAATGACCCGGTGTTGGTGGCGTATGTGCGCGCTTACATGGACCTGGACGTCACGCCGAACCTGGCGCCGGTGCCGGGCATTGACCTGACCGAGTACAAGCAGACGTTGGTGGATCGCTTCTCTAATCAGGCGATTGCTGACCAGCTGGAGCGGGTGTGCTCGGATGGGTCGTCGAAGTTTCCCAAGTTCACGGTGCCGACGATTAATCGCTTGATTGCCGATGGGCGTGAGACGGAGCGCGCTGCGTTGGTGGTTGCCGCTTGGGCGTTGTACTTGAAGGGTGTCGATGAGCGCGGCGTGACCTACAAAATTCCAGACCCGCGCGCAGAGTTCTGCCAAGGGTTGGTCACTGATGACGCCTTGATCAGCCAACGCCTGCTGGGCGTTGAGGAGATTTTCGGTAAAGCTATTCCCAACTCGCCTGAGTTTGTGGCAGCGTTCGAGCGGTGTTTTGTCAGCTTGCGCGACAAAGGCGTCACAGAAACCCTGCAACAACTTCTGAAGAAACCGGCTTAAACCTGTGGGAGCTGGCTTGCCTGCTCCCACATTGGCCGCATTTTTACTCCAACAATAATGCTGAGCACGCCACCATGACCCAGCAAAACCTTTACCTGGGCATCGACTGCGGTACCCAGGGCACCAAAGCCATCGTCCTCGACGCCACCAGCGGCAAAGTGCTGGGCCTGGGCGCCGCTGCGCATACGTTGATCAGCGGCGCCAACGGCCGCCGCGAACAGCACACCCAGGAATGGCTGGACGCCTTTACCGAAGCCACGCACCGCGCCTTGCAACAGGCCGGCGTGGACGGCCAGGACATCCTCGGCATCGGCGTCTCCGGCCAGCAACACGGCCTGGTGCTGCTCGATGACAGCGCTCAGGTACTGCGCCCGGCGAAACTCTGGTGCGACACCGAAACCGCGCCGCAAAACGAGCGCCTGCTGGAGCACCTGGGTGGCGAAAGCGGCTCGCTGGAACGCCTCGGCGTGGCGATTGCGCCGGGCTACACCGTGTCCAAACTGCTGTGGACCCGCGAGCAGCACCCGGACGTATTCGCGCGCATCGCGCATATTTTGTTGCCCCACGACTACCTCAACTACTGGCTCACCGGGCGTGCCGTCGCGGAATACGGCGACGCATCGGGCACCGGCTATTTCAACGTGCGCACGCGTGCATGGGACGTGGCGCTGCTCCAGCACATCGACCCCAGCGGCCGCCTGGAAGCCGCGCTGCCTGAGCTGATCGAGGCGAATCAACGCGTGGGCACAATCCTGCCAGCCATCGCCGAACGCCTGGGCATCAACCCCACCGCCAGCGTTTCCAGCGGTGGGGGGGACAACATGATGGGCGCCATCGGTACCGGCAATATCGCCCCCGGTGTGATCACCATGAGCCTGGGTTCGTCCGGCACCGTGTATGCCTTTGCCGATCAGCCGAATGTGAGCCCACAAGCGTCGGTGGCGACCTTCTGTTCTTCCAGCGGCGGTTGGTTACCGTTGATTTGCACGATGAACCTGACCAACGCCACGGGGGTGATTCGCGAACTGTTCGACCTCGACCTGGCCACCTTCAACGCCTTGGTCGCCGAGGCACCGATTGGCGCCGACGGCGTGAGCATGCTGCCCTTCCTCAACGGCGAGCGCGTGCCCGCCCTGCCCCACGCCACCGGCAGCGTGCATGGCCTGACCATGACCAACCTGACCCGCGCCAACCTGTGCCGCGCGGTGGTCGAAGGCACCACCTTCGGCCTGCGTTATGGCCTGGACCTGCTGCGCCAGACCGGCCTGCAAAGCCACAGCATCCGCCTGATCGGTGGTGGCTCGAAGAGCCCGGTATGGCGGCAGATGGTTGCCGATATCATGAACACCGAAGTGATCTGCACCGAACAAAGCGAAGCCGCCGCCCTCGGCGCGGCGATCCAAGCGGCGTGGAGCCAGTCCGGCGACTCCCTGGCCGCCCTGTGCGACAAATGCGTCAGCGTCGACCCGGCCAGCCGCACGCTGCCGGTGGCGGCCAGTGTCAGCGCCTACCAACAGGCTTACGCGCGCTATCAACAACTCGTGGCAACCCTTTAAGAGCGAACGACTATGTATCTGGTGTGTGGCGAAGCGCTGTTTGATTTTTTCAGCGAGGAGGATGCCAGCGGGCAGGCGTCCAAGCTCAATTACAAGGCGATTGCCGGCGGTTCGCCGTTCAACGTGGCCGTGGGTTTGCGCCGCCTGGGCATCGAGTCCGGGCTGTTCGGCGGGTTGTCCAACGACTTCCTCGGCCAGCGCTTGCTGCAAGTGCTCAAGGACGAAGGCGTCAGTGAGCAATTTTTGGTGGAATTCCCCGCACCGACCACCCTGGCGATGGTCGCGGTGGGTGCCAATGGCTCACCGCAATACAGCTTCCGTGGCGAAGGCTGTGCCGACCGCCAACTGCGGGCCGTGCACTTGCCCACGCTGGGCCATGAGATTCGCGGCCTGCACGTCGGTTCGTTTTCGCTGGTGGTGCAGCCCATCGGCGACACCCTACTCACGCTGGTCAAGCGTGAAAGCGGCAAGCGCCTGATCAGCCTCGACCCCAACGTACGGCTCAATCCGCAGCCGGACATTCAACTGTGGCGTGACCGCGTGGCCGAGTTGGTCAAGCATGCCGACCTGATCAAAGTCAGCGACGAAGACCTGCACCTGCTCTACCCCGACCAGTCGCCGCAAAGCGTACTGCAAGGCTGGTTGCAGCACCGCTGCCAACTGGTATTCCTCACCCGTGGCGGCGACGGCGCGACCGTCTTCAGCCGCCAGCATGGCAGTTGGTCTGCGCCTGCCGTCAAGGTGGTGATGGCCGACACGGTCGGGGCTGGCGATTCCTTCCAGGCGGCGTTGATTGCCTGGTTGACCGAGCAGCAGCTTGACTCTGTAGAAGGCCTGCAACTACTCACACGGGCGCACATCGACGCCATGCTCGGTTTCGCCATTCGCGCCGCCGCCCTGACCTGCAGCAAGACCGGCCCGGACCTGCCGTATCGCGCACAACTTGGATAAACGCAGCGTTTCATGAAGGTTTTGTCAGCCACGGCGAAATTAATCGATGGTTAATCGCGCAAGCCAAGAGTGAAGGTGTACCCACTTGCGGAGAACTACCATGACATTGCGCACATTGATGCTAGGCGGCGTATTGGCGCTGGCTGCGGTCTCGGGCCTGGCTCAAGCCGACACTCAACAAATGCCAGCCAAACCCGTGCCCTACAAGTACGGCATGCCGTTGAACATCGACAAGGTGATTGCCATGAACGAAACCCCAACCAACGACTGCAAAGTCATCAAAGCGGATATCAAGTTTGTAGACAAGGCCGGCAAGATCGAAGACGTGGGCTATCGGAAAATGTCCGAAGCCTGTGATTTCCAGAATTGAGCCGTCGGCGACTCAACAGAACCGTATTGGGCCTGGCGTTTACCAGGCCCACCGTTCTTCGGTCATTCAACCTCAAACCAGGGGCTAGTAATAGCCTCGCCCGCCCGCCCTTTGCAACGCGGGTGAATGAGTGTGTTTGAGGTCTTCACGCAACCCGGTGATCAGGTTGCAAATAGCTCGACTGCTGTCGAGTTTATCGGCGTTTATACCTTTGACTTCCAAATCCACTCGGTCACGGTCGCGGTCGTCATAGACTTTGATCGTCAACGAAGCATCTTCGGCTTTGGTGCATTCGCACCGTTTAGGCAGGAAACTTCCTTCAATAATGCTGCGAAGTTCTAATTCCGAAAGCATGGCCAACCTCTCCTTTTATGAGACTGCCAACAGATTATCGTGTGCCCGGCAGGCGCCTGCCTGCCGCGTCTTACCGACCTTGGAAGACGCTTACAATCACCAAGCGTACTCGGCAAAATCCGCCCTCGTTGTAACCTTTTCTCATAAGCGACGCGCGCAGCTATCTAAGTCTGCAGGCTCGGTGTCCATCATCGGCGAATAGCGCCGATTAAACGTTTATGCATTAAGTTGAACATTGCGCTGCGATTCTTTCTGCAACATGTCGCAAACTATCAACGTGGATATTGGCCCCGCAATTCACCGCCACCAAGGTGTGCCCGTGACGGCCAAGGCGCCTGAGGGTTCGATGATGGAACGCCTGGCGTCGTAGATCAGCTTGATGGTGCTGCACAATGGGTCGTTGCTGACGGTGATGACTTCATCAACCCAGTCGCGGCAGATTTCAACCCCATAGGCGCCGACCTGCGCCACGGCGGTGCCATCGGCAAACCCATCGACACCGCCTCGGCAACCCGTGAACGCACGCCCAGCACCTTCAACGCCGGCGTGCTGCACGGCATGACGATCTAAGCCTTGATCCCCGGCTCCCGCGCCGCCAGCGCCACACCTCGCGCATGCTTGCCCGCCGACGCCGTCACCACGCCGCACGCTTTTGGCTCGGCCGTGAGCTGCACCCGCTTGTTGTGGGTATCGCGAATCTTGAAGGAGAACGTTGGTTGCACGTCCTCGCGCTTGAGCAATACCTGATTGCCCAGCAGCGCCGACAACGCCGGTGCACCTGCAAAGGTGTGCGTACCGCCAGGTCGTAGACCGGGGCGGCCGGGATCTTTTTTACGCAATGCTCAAGCAGTCCCGGGGCGACGGTATCGCAAGTGGTGCAGGTGCGCATGGGTGTCTCCTGGCTTTTTGTAAAGGCTCTGAAGACGGACAAACAAAACCCGCCTCTAGGGCGGGTTTGGGTGCAGCCGTGTGCTATCCCGCCAAATGAGCAATGGCGGTAATAATGCTTGGCTGGCTGCGCAAAGCTTGAAAGACCATGCGTTGCAATCAGCCGGCGGTTACGGCGCAAGTCAATCGCCACCCGCCATTTAGCGGCGTGGGGGTTTACTGCTGATATACGAAACGTATACGCTTTGTATATCCACCTGAAACAGTGAACCTTATGGGCATCGTCAAGATCACCGACCAACTGCACGAACAGCTTCGCCTGGCCAGCGCGGCCATGGACCGCTCCATCAACGCCCAGGCCGAATTCTGGATCAAGATCGGCCTGCTCGCCGAACTCAACCCGCACCTGCCCTACAACGAGCTGATCAACAAGCTGTTGCTGGACAAGCCCGACCTGATCCGGGGGCGCTGCTGATGATCAAGACTGCCGCGCAATTGGCTGTGATGCGTGAATCCGGGCGCCTGCTCGCGCAGGTGTTCACGATGCTCGACGGCTTTGTCGCCGCCGGGCGCTCCACCCTGGAACTGGACGCCGCCGTCGAGGCCTTCATTCGCAACGACTTGAAGGCCCGCCCGGCGAGCCTTGGGCAATACAACTACCCCTTCTGCATCAACACCTCGATCAACGAGGTGGTGTGCCATGGCATGCCCAGTGCCAAGGACATGCTCAAGGACGGCGACATCATCAATATCGACATCACCCTGGAAAAAGGCGGCTTTATCGCCGACTCCAGCAAGATGTACATGATCGGCAACGTGGCGCCCAACGCGCAGCGCTTGGTGGAAAAGACCTTCGAGGCCATGTGGGCCGGCATTCGCCAAGTCAGGCCCGGCGCACGCCTGGGTGACATCGGGCATGCGATCCAGAGCCATGCACAAGCCAATGGCTACAGCGTAGTGCGTGAGTATTGCGGCCACGGTATTGGCCGTGAGATGCATGAAGAGCCACAGGTCCTGCACTTCGGCCGCCCCGGCACGGGGCTGGAACTGCGTGAAGGCATGGTGTTTACCATTGAACCGATGCTGAACCAGGGCAGCGCCAAGGTGCGCGACTTGAAGGATGGCTGGACGGTGGTGACCAAGGACAACAGTTTGTCGGCGCAATGGGAGCACACCGTGGCGGTGACGGCGGACGGGTTTGAGGTGCTGACCTTACAGCAAGTAATGGGTTGAGCATTGTCGATGTGCAGGCGGGTGCTGCGGGCATCTCCGTTATTTGGGTGATGGCTGAAATGGGTGGTGCCTGATAGACCGCGGTGCCTGCACCGCAGGCAAGCCAGCTTGTATGGTTAGACTTGTTGGGGTGGTGGGACTAAAAGCCAGCATCTGACTCTAGCCAGTACAGACCGTGGGAGACTTCGCCCCACCCCTTCACCAAAGCGCCGATAAGGAATGCATCGGCTATGACCGACGATAGAAGCAAGCCAGCGCAATGGTGAAGCCCCGACAAGCCTGCAAACCCTAACCCGGAGCGTTTTTCATGGCAATGACTGTCTCGCAATCAATCATCGGTGTGGATGTCGCTAAAGC
>NZ_UYXQ01000166.1 GCF_900624995.1 Pseudomonas antarctica | reverse complement strand
CGTCAAGGGGCTGGCTTGGATCTTGGCACGGATCGACTCGGGGCTGAATTCACTCAGGGGAATCGGGCCGATAATCCCCAGCTCATTGCGTTCCGGGCACAGGTACAGGGGGATCGCGCCAGTCATGATGATCGAGTGCAACACCGATTTGTGGCAGTTACGGTCCACCAACACCAAGTCGTCGCGGCCGACCATGGAGTGCCAGACGATCTTGTTGGCGGTCGAGGTGCCGTTAATCACAAAAAACGTGTGATCAGCGCCAAAGTTACGCGCAGCGCGGGCTTCGGCTTCGGCCAAAGGCCCGGTGTGATCGAGCAGCGAGCCCAGTTCGGGCACCGACACGGACAAGTCAGAACGTAAGGTGTTTTCGCCGAAGAACTGATGAAACGCCTGCCCAACCGGGCTCTTGCGATACGCTACGCCGCCGCCATGGCCGGGTGTGTGCCAGGAGTAGTTGGAGTCGGCGGTGTGTTGCACCAAGGCTTTGAAGAAGGGCGGCAACAAGCCATCAAGGTAGGCGCGCGCGGCACGAGCGACTTGCCGGGCCAGAAACGGCACGGTGTCTTCGAACAGATAAAGAATGCCGCGCAGTTGGTTGAGTTCGCTCATGGCGTCGGCAGGCGCGTTTTCCAGGGTGACTTGCTCGCCCAAGGCAAAGATCGGCAGGTTGGGCGCCCTCACCCGCGCCAGGCGGATCAGTTCGACCATGTTTTGCAACAGGTGGGTATTTTCCCCGGCGCCTTCGGCGGCGATCAACATGCACGCCAGACCATGGTGGGTCGACGCCACCAGCCGACCTTCGGCGTAGTCCACGGCGCAAAAGATACTGAAACCCTCTTGTTCCAGCTCTCGGGCGATGCCTCGAACCCGGTCACCGGCAACGGTATCGGCCTTAATGTCGCGATGTACGATAAGAACAGGAAACTTCAGGTCTTTGTACATGAGTGCTGATAGTCCTGAGGGCTATGTACTCAGGGTAGAAGCTGGGAGGGAATGACGCGAAGGAATATTTTTCAGGCAGCAAATCAGCTGTGGGAACCGGCTCGCCTGTTCCCACCGTTTGATCAAGTGCAGCCGGTCTTATTGCTGCGTCAACTGCGACCACAACGCCGGCGCACCGGCCGACTTGGCAATCGCTTCCAACCGCGTCGCATGCTCAGCCAGATCCTGCTCACTGGCGCGGATGATCGGAGTGGGCTTGCGATCCGCAGGCAGACGGCGAATTTCCGAAGGGCGGTTGCCTGAACCTTCCGCCGAGCCGTTGCCGTCAGAGGCGTTACCCGCCAGCGACAGGCTGGTTTGCCCGCCGGTCATGGTCAGGTAAACGTCAGCGAGAATCTCGGAGTCGAGCAAGGCGCCGTGGAGTTCACGCCCGGAGTTGTCGACGCCGTAACGTTTGCACAACGCATCCAGGCTGTTGCGTTGCCCCGGGTGACGCTCGCGGGCCATCATCAGGGTGTCGAGGATTGAGCAGTGCTGGGAAATATCCGCACGCTCGGTCTGCCCCATCAGCGCAAATTCGTTATTGATGAAACCGACGTCGAACGCCGCGTTATGGATGATCAGCTGGGCGCCGTTGATGAACTCGAAAAACTCATCGGCCACTTCAGCAAAGCGCGGCTTGCCTTTGAGGAATTCGTCGGTGATACCGTGGACGCCGATCGCGCCTTCATCACTGTCGCGGTCCGGTTGCAGGTAGACGTGGAAGTGGCGACCAGTGAGACGTCGCCCCATCAATTCGACACAGCCGATTTCGATGATCCGGTGACCATCGGTCACCGGCATGCCGGTGGTTTCGGTATCGAGTACAACAGATCGGATGGCCATCGGGGTTAAGCTCTCAACGGTGGAATGCAGTGGGGTGTGAGTCAAGGGGGCGCAATGTTAACACGCCAGACCCCACGCAACGTTTAAAGTCAGCTCTGCTTGTAGCCGCGCACTTCATCCACGCCACGGTTGGCCAGTTGGTCGGCACGTTCGTTACCCGCATGACCGATGTGCCCGCGCACCCATTTCCAAGTGATGTTATGGCGGTTGCATTGCTCATCAAGCAGTTGCCAAAGGTCGGCATTTTTCACCGGTTCCTTGGCGGCGGTTTTCCAGCCGCGCTTCTTCCAGTTGACCATCCACTCGTTGATGCCCTTCATCACGTACTGCGAGTCAGTGACCAACAGTACGTCACAGCGGCGCTTGAGTTCTTCCAGGCCACGAATCGCGCCCATCAGTTCCATGCGGTTGTTGGTGGTGTTGGCTTCGCCGCCCCACAACTCCTTCTCCACGCCCTTGCATACCAACAAGGCGCCCCAGCCGCCGGGGCCGGGGTTGCCTTTGCAGGCGCCATCGGTGAAGAGTTCTACGCTATCGGTCATCGGTTGCATCCATCAAAACGGGCTGGCGATCATCGACCGACAGTACCCCGAGGCCAAGGGTCTCGGCCGGTAATCAAAAAGAGGTTTTACGGTTCACTTTGCTTGCGATTGACCTTGGCCATCGGCATAGGCACCAGCTTGCCCATGGGCTGGCGTAGCACCTGACGCACTGGCCGCAGCCCGACCACGATCTTGCGCGCCACCAATAAATAGAAACCGCCACCCGACAATTGCCAGGCACCGGCCCGGCGTTCCCAGCCAGCCAGGCGGCCTTGCCATTTGGTCGACGCAAGCGGCGGACGATAGCACCCGAAGCGGCGTTTCTCCAGCGCAAAGCCCAGCAGGTTCAGCCAGTCGCTCACCCGCGACGGCGAGATACAGCGCGCCTGACGCAGGGCGTCATGGGCGAATACATGGCGCAGGCCCCAACTGCTCCAGGGGTTGATGCCGACAATCAGCAAATGGCCACCCGGACGCACACTGCTCGCGGCTTCGCGCAGCAACCCGTGGGGCGACAGGCAAAAATCCAGGCCATGCTGCAACACCACCACGTCGGCGGCGTGCTCGCTCAAGGGCCAGGCCTGCTCTTCGCACACAATCTCCACACCCGGCAACGGCGCGCCGAGGCGCACATTGCGCTGCACCTGAGGCGCAGCAGGCGGCGTCTGGGCCGACGGACCATAATGCACCAGGTAACCGCCAAAGAACCGGCCCAGCTCGTCTTCAAGCATGCGCCGTTCTTCATCCAGCAGAAACTGCCCGATCGGCCCGGACAGCCAATCACGGGCTGCGCTGATCAGGGCCAGCCATTCAGGATCGGCCTGGGCGAACGCTTTATCAGTCATTGCATTCTCCAACTCGCCTAGACGTTCTAAGATGCACCAATGTGTTCAGCTTGGCGAATCGAAGAATGATACAGATCAGTGCCCTACCCGCCTTCACCGACAACTACATCTGGTTGTTACAGGACCCGCAGACCCAGCGCTGCGCCGTGGTCGACCCCGGCGATGCCGCGCCGGTGCTGGCCTGGCTCAAACAGAACCCGCAATGGACCCTCAGCGACATCCTGATCACCCACCATCACCATGATCATGTCGGCGGCGTCGAGCCACTCAAAAGTGTGACGAATGCCAAGGTCTACGGCCCGGCGAACGAGAAGATCCCGGCACGGGACGTGGCCCTGCAGGATAACGACCGCGTCACGGTATTGGGCTGGGACTTTGACATTTATAGCGTGCCGGGTCACACCCTTGGCCATATCGCCTTTTACCACCAAGGCGTGCTGTTTTGCGGCGACACCCTGTTTGCCGCCGGTTGCGGCCGCTTGTTCGAAGGCACGCCGGAACAAATGCACACCTCGCTGGAACGCCTGGCCGCTCTGCCCGCTGATACCCTGGTGTACTGCACTCATGAGTACACACAAAGTAACCTCAAATTCGCCCAGGCCGTGGAACCGGACAACACCGAGATCGCCGAACGCGTGGAGCACGTCAACCAACTGCGGGGGCGCGGCGAAATGACGCTGCCCTCCAACCTGGCCTTGGAAAAACGTACAAACCCTTTTCTACGCACCGCTGAAACATCCGTTAAACAAAAAGCAGACGAACGGAATGGGCGCGATAACCGCTCTGGGGCCGAGGTATTTGCTAGCTTGAGGGCCTGGAAAGATAAGTTCTAAGAGGACGCAATCTGATACGGAAATTCTGAATGGTTGACCGGAACCAAAGCGCTTTCTAGAATCGCCCGACATTTTTGCCCGGAACTTACTTCCAGCCAATGTCGTCATCTATTCGTAAATCCATCTCTTCAGACGCATTGACCCGCCTGGCTCAAGCCGTGGCGGTGGCCGTATCCGCGACTCTGGCGGGCTGCCAATCGACAAATTTCGCTGCACAATCCACCGTGCAACCCAAACCCAATCTTGCTGCCAAGATCAAGCAAAAACCTATTTGGCTATCAGAGAAGCCCAGCCCCGAAGCCCCCCAGGATGTCTGGGAACGTATGCGACGGGGCTTTCAATTGCAGGACGGCTTGGGCGTCAACCCGCGCATCGAGCAACAGCGCTTGTGGTTCGCCAGCAACCCGTCCTTTTTAGAAAACGCCGGAGAACGCGGCAGCCTCTACATTCATTACATCGTCGAACGCCTTGAAGAACGCAACATGCCCCTGGAGCTGGCGCTGCTGCCAGTGATTGAAAGTGCGTACAACCCAATGGCCTATTCGCGCAGCGATGCAGTCGGTTTGTGGCAGTTCATTCCCTCCACCGGGCGCTACTTCAACTTGCGCCAGACCCGCGCCTATGACGGCCGCCGCGACATCACTGCCTCCACCACCGCCGCCCTGGACTATCTGACGCGTCTGCATGACATGTTCAACGGCGACTGGTTGCTGGCCCTGGCGGCCTATAACGCCGGCGAAGGCACCGTCAGCCGGGCCATCGAGCGTAACGAGAAGCTCGGCCTGCCTACCGACTACTGGAACCTGCCGCTGCCTCAGGAAACCAAGGATTACGTGCCCAAGTTTCTGGCACTGTCCCAAGTAGTGATGGCCCCCGAGGCCTATGGCATCAACCTGAACCCGATTGCCAACACCCCGTATTTCAAGGTGGTTGAAGTCAAGCAAAGCATGGACCTGTCGCGGGTGGCCGCGTTGGCGGAAATCGATGAAGACGAACTGTTCCAACTCAACCCGGCCTTGAAACAACGCACCACGCTGGATGGCCCTCAACATTTACTGGTGCCAAGTTCCAAGGCGCAACTGCTCACCAGCACCCTTTCGACGATGAAGCCGGAAGAATTGCTGGCGATGCGCCCGAAAAAGCAGGTGTTCGACGAAGTTGAGACCTCACGAGTGGCTGGCCGCAGCCGCAGCTATAAGGTGCGCAGTGGCGACAACCTCACGCTGATCGCCAAAGCAAATAAGGTCGATGTGCATGACCTGCAACGCTGGAACAAGCTCAATGGCCAAGCCCTCAAGGTCGGCCAGACCCTGGTAATGCAAGACACGCGCAAGCTGGTAGCCAAGGCCGGCGCCAAGAAGCCGGTGCAGTACAAGGTCAAGAAAGGCGACTCGCTGTACATTGTCGCCAAGCGCTTCAACGTTGAGATGCAACATCTCAAGCGTTGGAACCCGCGCACCGGCCAGGCGTTGAAACCTGGGCAAATGCTGGTGGTTTCCGGGCCGCGCTAGCAGCTCAAGAACGCCGGGTATCCAGTGTGGGAGCAAGTGCCTTGCCACACTGGATACCCAGTGCTTTCAACAACCTTTTTCCAACCGGAACAAGCTGTTACTGTACCGATCATAAAGCCCAAGCCGCCTGGATCGGATCTCTGACTTGAAGCGTCCCCTCCTTCTACTAATAAGTCTGGCCTTGAGCTTTGGTGCGAACGCGACGATTACCGAGAGCCACGGTTACACGCAGTTCGGCACGCTTAAGTACCCGGCCAAATTCACCCACTTCGATTGGGTAAACCCTGCAGCGCCGAAAGGCGGGACATTGCGGGTCATGGCATTTGGCACTTTCGACACACTCAACCCATACACCTTCAAGGGTTCAAGCCCGGTTTCCACCCCCAACTTCCTGCAATACGGCGTCAATGAGCTGAACGAGCCCTTGATGGTCGGCACCGGCCAGTACGCGCCGTCCGGCGATGAACCCACCTCCAGCTATGGGCTAATTGCCGAGTCGGTGGAGTACAGCGAGGATCGCAGCTGGGTGGTGTTCAACCTGCGCCCACAAGCGCGCTTCCACGATGGCAAGCCGATCACCGCCTATGACGTGGCGTTTTCCTATCGCACCCTGTTGACCGAAGGTCACCCGCAATACCGCACCAACCTGCAGGAAGGGGCGCGGGTCGACATCCCCAACCGCCACCGTATCCGCTTTGTGTTCAAGCGCGCCGGCAACCCGCTGCTGATCCTGCGCCTGGGCGAACTGCCGGTATTGCCCCAGCACTATTGGAAAAATCGCGACTTCAAGGCCACTACCTTCGACCCCCCTTTAGGCAGCGGGCCGTACCGCATCACCCAGGTCACCCCAGGGCGGCAGTTGATGTTCGAACGGGTCAAGGATTACTGGGGCAAAGACCTGCCGGTCAACCGGGGCTTCTACAACTACGACAAGGTCGAAGTGGAGTTCTATCGCGACAGCGACGTGGCCTTCGAAGCCTTCAAGGCCGGTGAATTCGATATCTATATCGAACACCAGGCCAAGAACTGGGCCACCGGTTATAACTTCCCGGCGGTCAACCGGGGCGATGTGATCAAGGCGCAGATCGCCCACCAGATTCCGACCCAGAGCCAAGGCCTGTTCATGAACACGCGGCGGCCGACCTTCGCCCAGACCAAGGTGCGCGAGGCACTGGGGTTGATGTTCGACTTTGAGTGGACCAACCGCACCCTGTTCAGCAGCGCCTATAAACGCACGTTGAGTTACTACCCCAATAGCGAGTTCTCGGCGACCGGCGTGCCAGTGGGCCATGAATGGCTGATGCTCTCGCCGTACCGCGACCAGCTGCCAGCCAACCTGTTTACGCAAGCCTTCAGCCTGCCGCAGACCGACGGTCGCGGCATCCCGCGCGAAACACTGCGCCGCGCCCTGACCTTGTTAGGCGACGCCGGCTGGAACCTATCCGGGCAACGCCTGCTCAAAGGTGACGGCCAGCCGCTGCGTCTCGAAATCCGGCTGGTACACCC
>NZ_UYXQ01000165.1 GCF_900624995.1 Pseudomonas antarctica | reverse complement strand
CGATCGTTTGCGGGCACCACCGGGGTAGACGGCGCCAGGCTTTCCAGCCACGCCCGGGTGGGGCCATCTGCAAACGGCGTACCGTCAGCGAAGGTCAACTCGACCACTCCCGGAAGTCGGGCCGCCAGCCCTTGCACCTCCAGCGCCAAGGCTCTGGCAGCAGCACTGGCCCCAGCCTTCACAAGCGCTGCGTGACTGACGCGATTCAGGTCGAGCCAAAACGGATAACTGCTGAGCCGAGCTTCGCAAAAGCGCACCACCTCCAACGGCTTCGCGCTGCTCTGCAAACGCAGGACACTGTCTCGCAGCGTGAGCGGCGGAGCTGGCAGGCGAGTTGCCTGACCCTGGCTGGGAGGCAGCTCGTCGAGCGTGATCCACGCCGCCTGACGATTCAGCCGATAGGCCAACGGCAGTAGGGGAAACTGATCCATGCAGTGGGACTGCACCGGCCCCAGCAACTCGA
This sequence comes from Pseudomonas antarctica, assembly GCF_900624995.1. Lineage (GTDB taxonomy): Bacteria > Pseudomonadota > Gammaproteobacteria > Pseudomonadales > Pseudomonadaceae > Aquipseudomonas > Aquipseudomonas antarctica. Next base: position 6,707 of record NZ_UYXQ01000165.1, on the reverse strand, counting down.
ACACCTTCTCGACACTGCTGTCGATGGTGTTGATAGCGTCACCGCTGTCCAATAAGGGTACGTCCGACGCGGCCAGTGCGGGGAGGGCACTGATTGGGACGTCAGCAACCTCGGGCTCCTGAGCTGGCTGCACTGTGACCTGTTGGGGCGCCTGCGCCTCAACACAGGGTATTTGTTCCAGGCGACGACGCAATTTGGCAAAGCTGGGCGCTTGGTCGTCCTTCATACGCCATAACGCATCGATTGCATCCCAATCGCTGATCAGGCGCTCAGCCGCCAGCCTGTCCAGCGGTTTGAAAGGTTCTACCAAGGTCTTGTCCAACCACTCGATCAGCCATTGGGCGTGATTACGCCGAGCGCGCAAACGCGAAGAGGGTGGCGTCACGGCGTCCCAATGCAGGCACACGATCTCCTTAAGCAGGTGCACACCCGCGCAGAGTCCTGCCATTGCACGCAACTTGGTCCATGCACACAAGAGCCAAATGGCAACCCGCAGGTCCTTGCTTTCGTTGTTGAGAACATGCTCACAGAGCGTCGACAACCGCTGCCAATCCACGGGTTCAACCGCGTGAATATTATTGAGCTTATCGATTTCGGCCTGTGCCGCTGCAAACATGGCGCTGTCGCGCAAACTGTCACTTTTCAGGGGTTGCCCGCTGCTAGGCGAAGAGCCGTTCTGTTGCTGATCACTGTGCATAGGTTCGTTTGCCTCCCACCGCCTGCTAGAAAGAGTCGCCCGAGGCTCCTGGCGCAAAGCGCCTGGAACTGGACGGCAAGGCAGTAAAATAGGGGGCGGGGTGGAGTTGTCCCATCAGGTAAAGACCTGAAAGTGCGGGAGAGCTTGGTGTACGTGCGGTGATGTCGAGTCGCCAGAATTTTGACTTAACGTCATTAGCGAGTAGTGGGCAAGATGTGCACACCCAGTGTTCTGATCTTAGATGATCAATCGTTTCAGCGCGAAATCGAATCTCTCAAACAGCAGGTTTTGCCCGAGTTCCAGCGAGATGACGAACGTATCGTTTATCGTCTTGGGAAGGCGATCTATGAGCATCGTCGTGTTGATGATGCGCTGTACGCCGACGCCGTCAGTACGTTTGGCGAACCTGCTGTAGTCGAGTTGATAGGTGTCTACGGTTACTACGCATTTGTGGCGATGACACTCAATGTTTTTGCCGTGCGCCGTGATGGGGATGCGCCACTGCCATTCCCCGAGCAATAGCGGTTGCTGAGGTAAATTGAGTATTCATTCAGGCCGCCATTCAAGCGTGATCAGCGTCCGGGTTCGCATTGCGATTGAGCCAGTTGAGCTTTTAAGCTTGCGATTTCTGCTTCTAGTTCGCGCACGCGCTGGCCAGTCTGAAATTCGACGCTAACGTCCTTCTGGATGCCGATGTAGTAGGTAAGTTGATCCGCGTCGTTGAAGACTGGAGTAATCGACAGCTCATTCCAGAAAGCACTACCGTCCTTACGATAGTTGCGGATGATTTGCCGGCAAGGCTGATGCATCTTTATTGCCTCGCGGATAACGGCCAAGCCCGCTTGGTCTCGGTCATCACCCTGCAGGAAGCGACAGTCCTGATACAGAATTTCGTCAACGCTGTAGCCCGTCAGGCGCTCGAAGGCGGGGTTAGCGTAGATCAGGATGTTCTCATCGCCTTCCTGCTCGGCAATTACGATGCCGTCATCCGAGGTTTCAACCATCAGTTTTAGCAGTTCTGCGTCTATCATTTTCAGGGCCCCGGTGAGTTTCATATCATTCTAGGGCAACTTGGGCGTTTTGAGCGTTTTCGAGCCCGGCTACCAGGGAAGGCGTTCTCCGTCATAAGCGAAGAAATTGCCGCTGTCGGCAGGCGCCAAGCGGTCAATCAAAGATAACAACTCATGGGCAGCAACGTTGGCTGGCCTGGCTGCAGAGGCACCACGAAAAGGGTGTGACAGGCCCGAAATGACGGTGCCGGGATGAAGACTCAACACGCGGGTCTGAGGCCGCGTTCGTGCCAGTTCGATGGCAGCCGTTTTAATCAACATGTTCAGTGCAGCCTTGGAGGCACGATAGGCGTACCAGCCGCCCAAGCGGTTATCGCCGATGCTGCCTACCTTGGCAGAAAGCATCGCCATTGCGCCATGGGCATCCAGCAAGGGCAGGAAGTGACGCAAAATCAGAGCAGGGCCAAACGTGTTGACTTGAAATACCGACTGCAACGCATCGGCATCAATCGCGGAGTAACTTTTTTCAGGCTTTATTTCGTCGCGATGGAGCAGACCTGCGGCATGCAATATCAACTGATACGGTGCTTCTTCAGTCAATTCGGCGGCCGCTCTGGCGATACTGTCGGCATCTTCCAGGTCGAGGCATGGAACACTGTTACGCCCCAACTCACGCACAGACGCACACCGTGGGTCCTGATTGAGCAGCTCACAAAAAGCCGAGCCGAGCGCTCCACTGGCGCCTATCACGAGGGCACGGTAGCCCTCACCAAGGGAGTTCATCTTGAAGGGAATGTTCATCTAGGCGCTCCTGCGGTCTGATGCGATTTGTTGGTGTTAACCCAGCCGCCCTATCAGTTGCAGGAACTCGTGACGCGTCGCGGAGGACTCGCGAAAGGCGCCCAGCATTACCGATGAGGTCATCACCGAGTTTTGTTTCTCCACGCCCCGCATCATCATGCACATGTGCTTCGCCTCAATGACCACCGCCACGCCGGCGGCATCGGTGATGTGCTGAATGGCATCGGCAATTTGTTTGGTAAGGTTTTCCTGGATTTGTAGGCGACGGGCGAACATATCCACCACTCGGGCCACCTTCGACAGGCCCAAGACCCTTCCGGTGGGGATGTACGCTACATGAGCCTTGCCGATGAAGGGCAGCATGTGATGCTCACACAACGAATACAGTTCGATGTCGCGCACGATGACCATTTCATCGTTTTGCGATTCGAACAATGCGCCGTTGATCAGTTCCTCCAGGCTCATTGTGTAGCCATTGCACAGGTACTGCATCGCTTTGGCTGCGCGCTTGGGTGTGTCCAGCAGTCCTTCACGCTCAGGGTTCTCGCCTACGCCGACGAGGATTTCACGGTAATGTTCGGCTAATGATGCGTTCATCTTGATTCCTCGCAGCCCTGCTGCGCTTTATGTGTCGGCAATCCTTGGCGGTAGGAGAGCATCTACTGCGCACGATCTGACGCAGATAACACAAGGTTTGCCAGATCATCCACGATCCAGGTTCTTCGTCGGGCCCATGACAAAGGGAGGCTTTCTTGGGCTACTTTTTTTTCAACGTGGGCTGTTCATCTGATGCGGGTTTGGACGTCGGCACCGCGCAACGGTTATCGACACAGCGACGGCCACTGTCTGGGTGAGGTAACCACGCCAAATGGGGACGTAAGCGGCAGAAAAGGCGATAACCGAACTCAAGCAAAGGGCGCAATGCACGCCACGTCAGTGGCGCTGCCCAAAAACCCAAACCGGCAGCTCGCCAGCTCCAAAGGGTGGCGTCCAGGCCGGTTACCCAGCGCCCATCAGCAAAACGTGCGTGCAGCTTGGACTGCATGTGCTCGAACGTAAACCCGAGTACCTTGGCGTCGAATGCATCGCTGCTAATGTCCACAAAAAGCAGTCGATCCTTTACGACGTGCCCACGCAGGAGCTTGATTTCGCGCGCACACAGCGGGCATTCACCGTCAAAGTACAGCGTCAGTGGCCAATTCATTTTGTTGTACATCGATCGCGGCCTTGTATAAGTTTTACTCAAGATATGCTGAAAGAAACAGACTGACAATGGGCATTGTTCTTTCACCGCGCTACGAGCGGTAATGCCCAATTTTGTGAAGGGATGGCCGGTGCCTTCGATACCAAGGTTCGTGAGGGCAAGCTATGCGAGGGTGTTCACGTTCAGTGGGCGCTCCCAGCATTGGCCGGGCCTCCAGCGTGGGGCGGATGCCGAACTTGCCCCGAACAACTCCAGTCGCTGGTACTTGGTTTGCCTTGGCAGCGAGTAGGTGCAGGCGGCGCAATTACATTGCTCTAAAACCTGGCGTTTAGCTGTGACAGGAGGACTGCTTTGGTAAAAACCACGGCATGACTTCCTTCGATGGGCCTGCGCATAAACTCAATTACGCTGTGGTGTTGATTCGTGTCCCGACCGACCCGGAGGTCGCCTTGGGCTGTTGCACTTCGCTTGGCCCGCTGGCGTCATGATCGCCGTCGCTGTCTACCCGCACAGGGGGCGCTTTTGGCGCTGTCATGGCGGTGGCTTTCGGCAAAGTGACCTGGATTGAAGCATTGATGGCTGACGTCATGTTGATCCCCTTCAAGAACAGTAAGGTGAGCTAATACTATCGGCGGCGCGCTTTAATAGTTGACGCAATTAAAGATTAATTGAAGTAATTGAGAGTGTCTCTTGTTGTTAAGGTTGTTTAGTGGTTTAACGGGTAGGCCATGTGAAGAACGGTGAGCTTAGTGTGAATTTAATCTCGTTCCTTTGACGGTTCAGTGTTCGAGCCGCTAGTGCCCGTGCGCGCTTTGGTTAGCCGTGCCAGGCTTATCTCTTCGACCTGCACCCATTGGCTTCCCGGGTTGTGATCGCATTGTATAAACCCTATGCAGGTACCGTTACTATCCATGAGCGCATAGTTTCTAACATGAGCGTGTCGTTTGAATAGGCATAAAAGGAATCCCATGGTTGAGCGCCTCTTCAAAAGCGTGGATGTGTGACTCATAGTTTAGATCGATAAGCGTGCAGCGTGACACTTTTGTTGTCGGCGAATAGTTATTTAAGGTTTCTGTTAATCAGATTAAGTCTTGTTTTAGTGTGCTTGAATAACACGAAGTGAAGACGTCAAAAAATGGAATATGTGATGGGGCCAAGATGGCTTTTTTTCACCGTCTTGCTGGCATTGATTTGGGGGCTGTTCGTGGTTCGGGTGGCGCCGAAGTTTTCAGGCTGAGAAATGCCCTCAAAGCGTCACGTCGCAGCGCTGGAACTCCAGGCACCCGTCTTCGCGCCCCAAAAACGCGCTAACTAAACCACCGCCCCGAACACTGCCCCCACGGCTGCCGTAATGCCCATGGCCAACGCCCCCCAGAGGGTTACCCGCCAAGCGCCGATGCCTATTTTTGCCCCACCGGCCTTGGCTGCAATGGCGCCAAGGCCGGCAAGAAATACCAGTGACATGCCGCATATCCACGGCACAACACTGTGGGGCGGGGTGATGAAAATGACCGCCAGGGGCAACGCGGCGCCGAGCACGAAACTGGCAGCTGAGGCGAGTGCGGCTTGCAGTGGTTTGGCGGTGAGTGCTTCGCTGATGCCTAGCTCGTCTCGGGCGTGTGCGCCCAGTGCATCGTGCGCCATTAATTGATCGGCCACCTGGTGCGCCAAGTCGGATGACACCCCTCGATGCATGTAGATGTGGGCAAGCTCGCTGTGTTCGGCTTTCGGGTTGCTGGCCAGTTCGGCCCGTTCCCGCGACAAGTCAGCCTGTTCGGTATCGGCCTGGGAGTGCACGGAAACGTATTCACCCGCCGCCATGGACATGGCGCCCGCCACCAGCCCGGCCATACCGGTCACGATCAGCGTGGAGTGGGTGGCGTTGGCGGCGGCGACGCCAATCAACAGGCTGGCGGTGGAAACGATCCCGTCATTGGCCCCCAGGACTGCGGCACGCAGCCAGCCGATACGGTCACTGCGGTGGAACTCGGTGTGCCTGTGCATGAATTTCATGGGTTAACGCAACTCAGGTTATTGACGGGGTTGGATGCGGCGGCCTCAGCCTGCGCTTGCAGTTTGCCGCCTACAATCGATATTTCTTTTAGCTGTTCACCGTCGCGCACCACGAACAGTGCGTCCATGCCACGTGCTTGCGCCAGGCGTGGGCCTTCGATTTCGCCCAGCACCAGCAGTGCCGAGGCCCAGGCATCGGCGAGCATGCATGAGGCGGCCACGACGGTGACCGCCGCAAGGGTGTTGCACAGCGGTGCGCCGGTAAGCGGGTTCATGGTGTGGGCGTAGGTTTTCCCACCCACCTCCACCCAGTGTCGGTAGTCCCCGGACGTGGCGATGGCGGCGTCGCTGAGTTCCATCACGCCCATGACTTCTCGCACGCCCCGGGTGGGTTTTTCAATCGCCACGACCCAGGGTTGGGCGTCAGGCTTCATGCCTTGGGCGCGCATCTCGCCGTCGATGCCGACGAGGTAGCGGGTGATGCTTGAAGCTTCCAGGCAACGGGCCAGTTCATCGACGCCAAAGCCTTTAGCAATGCCATTCAAATCCAGGTTCAGAGGCGCCCGTTTGCGTACGTGATTGCGTTGCGTGTCTACCTCCAGTCCCGCGCTGGCGCAAAGCCGGGCGCATCGCGACGCCATCGTGAGCGCCTGCTCGGTGATCGTCTGTTCGCCGGGGCCGAAGCCCCAGGCTCCCACCAGATCGCCGACGGCGACGTCGAAGGCACCACCGGATTGCTGGCTGACCCGCAGCGCGGCGGCCAGCACCGTTGTCAGCTCTTTGGGCACTGGCAGCCACTCCTGCTCGGGGCCGCGTTGAGGCGGTTGAGGTCGGAGTCGGCTTTTCAGGGAGACATTTTCCGGTCGACCCGGCCCACCACGCTTGCCCGGCCACCGCCTATCTCGTCCGTGTCGGTGCCGGCCTCCGGGTAAGACACGGCGGGTGAGCGTGTGCCCATGGGTTCGCCCGTTAGGCCTGTGGG
>NZ_UYXQ01000164.1 GCF_900624995.1 Pseudomonas antarctica | reverse complement strand
ACTGGCCAGTCGTAGTCGAGCAGTTGTTTGGCGATGGCGTTGTGTTCGTCTTTGGTGCGTGCGCGCAGCAGCCAACCGGTGATAACCGCGCGTTTGCCGAGGATGGTCAGCAGGTCGACCTCATTGGCCTTGGCACCGCCGAGGAAACCCAGCATCACCAAGTGCCCGTCCATGCCCAGGGCCTTGAGGTTGTTGTTGAGGTACGAGGCCCCCATGATGTCGAGGATCACATTCACGCCGTTGCCGCCGGTCTTCTGCGCGATGACCTCGGCGAAGTCCTGTTCGCGATAGTTGATCGGCTCGGCGCCCAGCTTGGCAATGGCTGCGCACTTGTCGGCACTGCCGGCGGTGGCGAATGCCTGGATACCGTACTCGCGGCAGAGCATCAACGCGGTGGTGCCGATACCGCTGGTGCCGCCGTGGACCAGCACGCTTTGGCCGGTGTGAGCGTCGCCAAGGCCGAACAGGTTGGCCCAGACGGTAAAAAAGGTTTCCGGCACGGCGGCGGCTTGAATCCAGTCCATGCCCTCGGGGATCGGCAGTGCCTGGCTGGCAGGTACGCTGCAAAATTGCGCATAACCGCCGCCATTGGTCAGGGCGCAGACTTTGTCGCCCAGTGCGTACTCCTTGACACCGTCACCCAGCGCGACCACTTCACCCGCTACTTCCAGGCCTGGGATCGGGCTCATGCCCGGTTTCATCGGGTACTTGCCGGCGCGCTGCAAGGCATCGGGGCGGTTGACGCCGGCGGCGTGCACACGAATCAGGATCTCGCCTGGGCCTGGCACTGGCACGTCGGCGCGACGGGGTTGCAGGACCTCAGGGCCACCGGGCGCGGTGATTTCGATCAGGGTCATTTCTTTTGGGAGCGACATTTGCGATTACCTGCAGCGATGAGCGTATGAGTTGGGACCGCCTCGGGCGGTCGCCAGTTCAGCAGCATGCTATCGGAGCGCGGCACCTGACAACAGAAGGTCGGCAAAACCCGGCCAGATAAGGACAGGGAGGTTCCGTTGTCAGCGCTTGAGGAACGCCAGCAAGTCGTCGTTCAACTGTGGGGTGTGGGTGGCGGCAAAACCGTGCGGCGCATCCTTGTACACCTTCAACTGTGCGCCCTTGATCATCTCGGCCGCGACTTTGCCGGTGGTTTGGAACAGCACGACCTGATCGCCGTCACCGTCGATCACCAGGGTCGGCACGTTGATCTTGGCCATGTCCGGGCGCCAATCGGTCTCAGAGAATGCAGTGACGCAATCCACGGTGGACTTGAGCGACGCCATCAGGGCGATTTGCAGGGTTTGCGTCAGTACGCCCTGGGCGTAACACCGGACGAAGGGCTTGTACGCCTGTACTCGGTTGAACGGTTCAGCGTCTATATCGGTCCACTGACCTCTACCGTCAGTTCAACAGGTGAACCAAATGGCCAAGACCTACAGCTACGCCGCGCGGGATTCCAAGGATGCACTCAAGCCCTTTACCTTCGAACGCCGCGCGCCAGGGGCCGATGACGTCCAGATCGACATTCTCTATTGCGGCGTGTGCCACTCCGACCTGCACACCGCGCGCAACGAGTGGCACAACACCTTGTATCCCTCGGTGCCGGGCCATGAAATTGTCGGCCGCGTCACCGCCGTCGGTGCCGATGTGAAGACATTCAAGGTCGGTGATTTGGCCGGTGTCGGTTGTATGGTCGACAGCTGCCAGCACTGCGCATCCTGCGCCGAGGGCGAGGAGCAATACTGCGAGAACGGTTTTACCGGCACCTACAACGGCCCGGTCTTCGGCGGCGAAAATACCTTTGGCGGCTATTCAGACAGCATCGTGGTCAAGGCGAAGTTTGTACTGCGTATCTCCCACGATGATTCGAACCTGGCGGCTGTGGCGCCGCTGCTGTGCGCAGGGATTACCACGTACTCGCCCCTGCATCACTGGAAGGTGGGCCCTGGCAAGAAAGTCGGTGTGGTCGGCCTCGGTGGGCTAGGGCACATGGCGGTAAAAATCGCGCATGCCATGGGCGCGCATGTCACGTTATTCACTACCTCGCCGAACAAACGTGAAGATGGGCTGCGTTTGGGGGCTGACCAAGTGGTGGTGTCGAAGAACCCGGACGAAATGGCCAAGGTCGTCAACAGCCTGGACTTCATTCTCAACACCGTCGCGGCGCCGCACGACTTGGATGCGTTTCTCAATCTGCTCAAGCGGGACGGCACCATGACGTTGGTCGGTGCGCCCGACAGCCCGCACCCGTCGCCTTCGGTGTTCAACCTGATTTTCAAGCGCCGCAGCCTGGCGGGTTCGTTGATCGGTGGCATTCAGGAGACCCAGGACATGCTGGATTTCTGCGCCAAGCATAAGATTGTCTCGGACATTGAGATGATCGATATTCAGGGCGTCAACGAGGCGTACGAGCGGATGCTTAAGGGTGATGTGAAGTATCGCTTTGTGATTGATATGGAGAGTTTGAAGAAGGAAAGCCACGCGGCTTAAACGCAATCTCTAAACCACTGAAGATCTAAGGTGGCAGCGGGCTTGCTCGCGAAAGCAGTGTGCCAGTCGATGAATCAGTCTGACTGACACTGCGCTCTCGCGAGCAAACCCGCTCCCACATGGTGTTTCGTGCAGGTCTTCAGGCCGACAAGTGCTCATACAAAATAGTCGCACCCACCAGGATCAACACCACGCCACCCACCCTTTCAGCCCGCTTGCCCACCACTGTCCCCAGCACCCGCCCAAGCATCATGCCGATGGTCACCATGGTCATGGTCGCCAGGCCAATAGCGGCCGAAGCCAGCAGGATATTCACGTCGACAAACGCCAAGCCCACGCCCACCGCCAGCGCATCAATACTGGTGGCAAACGCGGTGACGGCCAGGAGCATGAACGAGTGCTGGGACGGCTTCTCAACCTCGTCATCGTCCACCTTGAGCCCGTTGTAAATCATGTGCAGCCCCAGTGCGACCAGCAGGGTAAAGGCGATCCAATGGTCCCAATCTTGCACCCAGCGGGTGGCCGCATGACCGATCGCCCAGCCGATCATTGGCGTAATGGCTTCGATCACACCAAAGATCAGACCGGCGCGAAGGGCTTGGATAAAACGCGGCTTGTGCAGGCTGGAGCCTTTGCCGATGGCCGCCGCAAAGGCGTCCGTGGACATGGCCAGGGCGAGGGAAATGAGGGAAATGGGGTTCACGGTGAGGCTTCCAGTCGGGCTGTATGAGTCAACGACACAACCACACGCCCGACGTTAGGCATGGATGTGTCGCTGGTCTCACCAACCAAAACGGTGTTCGTACCACGGCAGGTTGCCGAATATGTTGATACGAACGCTTCTGAGCAGGTCAGAAGCCGGTTACTCCCCAACGAAGGGCCACAGCATAGACGATCAATGATGAAAAAACCGTCAACGCCCTTCAAATACCGGTGGATGACGCTCGGCAAATGCCGTTAACCCTTCATCGACGTTCCAACTGGCGCAGGCTTTGCGCCGCAGCTCGGCCATCGGTTGCAGGTCTTCGAGGGTGCGCAATTGCTCTTTCACTGCCTCAATCGCCAGTGGGGCCTTGGGGCGATGCCTTGGGCGTCTTCCAGGGCAGTGGCTTGCAGGGTGTCGCTGGGCGCCGGCCGGTTGATTACGCTGAAGCGTTCGGCACGTTCGGCGTCGAGTTTCTGCGCGCAGAAAAACATTTCCTTGAGCACCTGAATCGGCAAGGTGTTGAAGAACCGCAGCAGGCCGCTGGTGGTGTAGGGTACCCATAAGCCCCTTTGCACCGGGTCGGCATTGTCCCAGGTGAGCAGATTGGAGCCGGTGCACTCGACGGGGGGTTGTAATGGTTGGCTATAACCAGGCGCGCCCGCCGACGAAAATCATCTTCGACACCAGCTCTACGATGTTTTTCACCTCGAGCTTCTTCATCAGTCGCGCCCTGTGCACCTCCACCGTGCGGTGGGAGATTGCCAGGCGTTGGGCGATTTCCTTGGATTTGAGGCCGTTGACGATGTGCATGGCCACTTCCCGCTCCCGTGGCGTCAGGTCCCCGGTGCCTTGGTGGGTGCGGTCCAGGCGTTCGAAGTGCCAGATCATCAGCTTGAAGGGGTCGTTGGGCGTGAGGGTGTAGCCGTGGGATTTGGCCCAGAACACCTCGCGGTTTTTGTGCTGCATGAAGCGTTCGTCGGAGTAGAAGCCGTTCTCGCTCTCCAGCAACCAGTCATGACTGCGCTTGCCGATGGCGTGATAGTCGGCTTGGGACGGATAGATCAGCAGGGTCAGCTGGTTGACCAATTCGTCGCGCGAATAGCCGAACAACTGCAGGAAGGCCTCATTGCAATCGACCATCACACGGTTGCGGGTGACCAGTTGCGGGGCGGGGGAGAGCTGAAACGCCAGGCGTTCGAGATCTTGGAGCTGCTGCGTAAACGCGTTCATTGGGCATCCTGCCTCGTTGCTTTTCTCACCTTGGGCTACTTATCCATGTAAGTAGTTACACGAATTGGCGAGCGCCCGGCGGTGCGTCATTGTAGGTAAATGTCCGCACCAAAAACAGAAGAAATTGATTATGCCAGCTGATTGCGTCTCCATTGTTGCCGCCGGTCATTCGCGTTTTGGTCGCCTTGAAGGCACCACCCTTGAGAATCTGATCGTACAGGTCACTCGCGAAGCCCTGACGGACGCAGCCATTGATGCGTCAGAAATCGACGCGTTGTTCCTTGGCCACTTCAACGCGGGGCTGGTGCCTGACGGTTTCGCCGCGTCCTTGTTGTTGCAGGCTGACCCGGGCCTGCGCTTCAAGCCGGCTACCCGCTGTGAAAACGCCTGCGCGTCCGGCTCGGCGGCGATTCAGGCTGGGGTCCATGCGATTCTTTCCGGCAGCGCCGAACTGGTGTTGGTCGTGGGCGCCGAGAAGATGACCCACACGTCCACCGCCGAGGTCACCCGGGCCCTGGCCGGCGCGGGCTACCAGAACGACCCGGCTGAAGCCGGCTTGAGTTTCCCGCAGTTGTTCGGCCGTGCGGCGCGCCAGTACACCGAGCGCTACCACTGCCCGTTGGGCTCGATGGCGGCCATCGCCACCAAGAACCACTCCAATGCCATGGCCAACCCGTTGGCACAGATGCACCGGGTGATGGATTTTGAGCACTGCAACAATGTGTCCAAGAGCAACCCGTTTGTGGCGGAGTCACTGCGCCTGACCGATTGCTCGTTGATCAGCGACGGCGCCGCCGCGATCATCCTGGCCTCGCCTAAGCGTGCGCGGGCGTTTCGCCGCGATGTGCAGATCTGCTCAATGACGCAAGTCAACGACTGCCTGCCCATCGCCCAGCGCGATATCCTGGCCTTTGAAGGCCCGCAACGGGCGATTCACTCGGCGCTGCGCGGGGCCAATATCACCTTGGCCGACCTGAGTTTCGCCGAGGTGCATGACTGCTTCACCATCGCCGAACTGCTGATCTACGAAGCCATGGGCCTGGCACCCAAAGGTGAGGGCCATCGCGTGCTCGACAGCGGCGTAGTGCGCGCGGGCGGGCGGCTGCCGGTGAACCTTTCCGGAGGGCTCAAGGCCAAGGGGCATCCGGTGGGCGCCACCGGTGTCTCGATGCATGCCTTGGCGTTCCGCCAGTTGACCGGCGAGCCGATCGGCCTGTCGGTGCCTAACCCGGAGTTCGGCCTGGTGTTCAACATGGGCGGCATGGCCGTGGCCAACTACGCCTCGGTCCTGCACGCGCGCCGGAGCTGAGCCATGAACATCGCCAACTGGTTGCATGACACCCAGCGCCGCGACCCGCAGCGCCCGGCATTATTCGAGGGCACGCGGCAAGTAGCCGACTACGCCACCTTTGCCGCCCATGTGCGCCAACGCGCCGCGCACTTGGTAGACCAACACGGCCTGGCGGCAGGTGATACGGTCGCCGTGCTGATGAAGAACAGCTGCGACTATCTGGAGTTGCTCTACGCCATCTGGTGGATGGGGGGAGTGGTCGTGCCGATCAACGCCAAATTGCACCCCGCCGAGGCAGCGTGGATCGCCGATAACGCCGAGGCCCGTTTGATCTTTACTGATGGCGGTCGAGTGTTTTCGGCGTCGCGGGACTTGCCCCAACGCTGCAAGGAACTCGACGGTCACACCCTGCCACCGACCCGTGGCTGGCCGACCTTGGAGCAACCGGTGCCGCGCCAGGATCAGGACCTCGCCTGGCTGTTCTACACCTCCGGTACCACCGGACGTTCCAAGGGCGTGATGCTGTCCCATAGCAACTTGATCGCGATGTCGCTGTGTTACCCCACCGATGTCGACCCGGTCAGCTCCGACGACGCGGCGTTGTATGCCGCGCCGATGTCCCACGGCGCCGGGCTGTATAACTTCATTCACGTGCGCTGCGGCGCGCGGCATGTGGTGCCGGTGTCCGGTGGTTTCGACGCGGCCGAGCTGTTCGGGCTGGCCACCTTGTTGGGGAATGTTTCGCTGTTTGCCGCGCCAACCATGGTCAAGCGCATGGTCGAACAGGCGCGCCGTCAGGGCTATGGCGGCGAAGGCATCAAGACCATCGTCTACGGTGGCGGCCCGATGTACCTCGCGCACTTGTGTGACGCCATTGATGTCTTCGGCCCACGACTGGTGCAGATCTACGGGCAGGGCGAAAGCCCGATGACCATCAGTGTATTGCCCCGCGCGCTGATTGCCGACCGCCAGCGAGCGGGCTGGGCAACCCTGGCCGCCTCGGTCGGCCACGCGCAATCCTGTGTCGAAATCCGCATTCTTGACGCACAGCAGCAGCCGGTGCCCACCGGTGAGCACGGCGAAATTGCCGTGCGCGGCGCCACGGTGATGCACGGCTACTGGCGCAACCCCGAAGCCACGCGCCAGACCTTGGTGGAGGGCTGGCTGTTGACCGGCGATATCGGTTTTCTCGACGCGGCCGGCTACCTGACCCTGACGGATCGTTCCAAGGATGTGATCATTACCGGCGGCAGCAACGTGTATCCGCGTGAAGTCGAGGAAGTACTGGCGCAGCATCCTGAAGTGTTCGAGGTGTGTGTGGTCGGCGAGGCGGATGCGCAGTGGGGCGAGTCGGTGGTGGCGTTTGTGGTGACACGCAGCGGGGATGCGCTCGACGAAACCGAGCTGAGCGCCTGGTTTGTGCAGCGCATGGCGTCGTTCAAAAAACCCAAGAAGTACCTGTTCCGCAGCGAGTTGCCCAAGAACAGCTACGGCAAAATCCTCAAGACCGACTTG
>NZ_UYXQ01000163.1 GCF_900624995.1 Pseudomonas antarctica | reverse complement strand
CCTTCGCCGTCGAGTTCACTGATGCCCCGGCGCAAGTCCGGGCCGAGTTGAATCGTTGCTACATCGCCGAGGGTGACCGGCACATTGTTGCTGTCGAGGCGAAGTGCAATAGCGCGGAAATCGTTGAGCGTTTTCAAGTAACCGGACGCGCGCAGCATGTACTCGGACTCGCCCATATTCAGTACCGAACCGCCAGTTTCCTGGTTGGCCTTGCCGATGGCGTCCGCCACTTGCGCCTGGGTGATGCCACGACTGGCAAGGGCCAGCGGGTCAAGCTGCACTTGGTACTGCTTGACCTGGCCGCCGATGGTCGCGACTTCCGCCACATTCGGCAGGGTCTTGAGTTCGAACTTGAGAAACCAGTCCTGCAGCGCGCGTAACTGCGCCAGGTCGTGCCGCCCCGTGCGATCCACCAGCGCGTATTGATAAATCCAGCCAACCCCGGTGGCGTCCGGCCCCAGCGCCGGCTTAGCCGACGCCGGCAGCCGCGCCTGCAACTGGCTGAGGTATTCCAGCACCCGCGAACGCGCCCAATACAGGTCGGTGCCTTCGTCAAACAGCACGTAAACATAGCTGTCGCCAAAGAACGAAAAACCGCGCACGGTCTTCGCGCCCGGCACCGAAAGCATAGTGGTGGTCATGGGGTAGGTGACCTGGTTTTCGACAATCTGCGGCGCCTGGCCCGGGTACGGCGTGCGGATGATCACCTGCACATCCGAGAGGTCCGGCAAGGCATCGACCGGCGTGTTTTGCACGGCCCAGACGCCCCACGCAGTGATGAACAGCGTGGCGAGCAGTACCAGAAAACGGTTGGCCACCGACCAACGAATCAGCAAGGCGATCATGGCTGAGCTCCGGGCTGCATGCTCATTTCAGAAGTGCCGGACGCTGGCGATACTAATCCGCGCAAACTTGCTTCAGAGTCCAGCAAAAATTGACCGGACGCGACCACCTGCTGGCCTTCCTGCAAGCCGCTGCGGATCACGGTTTGGTCCTGGTTCTCGGCGCCCACCTCGACTTCCAGCGGGCGAAAGTGCCCGCCTTCCTCGGCCAGCATCACCAACACGCGCTTGCCGGTGCGGATCAACGCTTCGCTGGGCACCTGCAACACCGTTTGCCCGCTGGTTTGTGCCAGGCGCACCTGGGCGGTCATACCGGGGCGCAAACTGCCGTCGGCGTTGGGCAGTTCGACGCGAACCTGCACGGTGCGGCTGTCGATGGCGTTGGCCGGCAAGATCGCGCTGACGCTGGCGTGGACCGTTTTGCCCGGCAACCCGACAAACTGCGCCACCACGCTTTGCCCCACGGCCAACGTCTCGCCTTGAGCCTGGGGCACAGCGACCTGCAACCATACCTGATCCAAACCATTGACCCGTGCCAGGGTCTGCCCCGCCGCTACGGTCATGCCTTCGCGCACGTCCAGGGTTTGCAGCGCGCCGCCCAACGGCGTGGTGACGGTCAACACCGACTGCACCTGGCCGCTGCGCTCCATCTGGGTGATCAGCCCAGTAGGCATGCCACTCAAGCGCAGGCGTTGGCGGGCAGCCGCCAATAAACCACTGTCAGCGGTATGACGCAGGGCGAGGAATTCTTCCTGGGCTGCGGCCCATTCCGGCACCAGAATGTCCGCCAACGGCGCGCCGGCCTTGAGCACATCCCCCGGCGCCCGCGCGTAGACCCGTTCGACAAACCCGCCGGCCCGCGCTTGCACCACCGCGACATCCCGGTCGTTGAAGGCGAGGATGCCAGACAGGTCCAGGGTGGAGGTCATCACGCCACGACTGACCGTCGCCAGCCGTACGCCGATGTTCTGCGTTTGGCGTGGGTCGATCTGCACACTACTGGGCGTGTCCCCAGAGGCGCCCTCGGCGTAACGCGGCACCAACTGCATGTCCATGAACGGCGACTTCCCGGGCTTGTCGAATTTTTGTTGCGGGAACATCGGGTCGTACCAGTACAGGGCCTGCTTGTCGTTTTTGGCCAGTGCAGGCGCGCCCGGCTGCAACTGCGCCAACCCGTAGCCCGCGCCCAAGCCAAGAGACAACAGCGCTGCCGCGATTCGATTATTCATGGGTGGGCTCCCAATAGGCGAAGTACAGCTGGGCGCCGATCAAGGCGCGCTGTTCGATGGCTTCCAGCTGTTTGAAGCGGGCTTCGACCAGCTCGCGACGGGCGCTGACCACACTCATCAAGTCGCCCTTACCTGCGCGATAACTGGCGAGGCTCAGGGCTACCTTCTCTTGCGCCAGCGGCACCAGGCTGTCCTGACCGCGTTGCACGGCACGGTCCAGGCGTTGGTAAACCGCCAAATCGTCATCGAGCATCTGGGTATGTTCACGGGTGGCGGCTTCGCGTTCAGCGTCGAGTTGGTCCAGCTCAGCCTGTTTGGCGGCAATGCCCGGGGTTTGCCGGCGGCCAGGGAAAATCGGTAGGTCGAAGCTCAATTGCAGGCTGACCATATCGCCGTATTCGCGGCCGCGGTGTTGGTAGTCCACTTCCCAACTCCAATCCGAAGTCTTCTGCGCCTTGGCGTCCTGCAAACGCGCTTGCGCTTCGCGGGTACGCGGTACGAAGGCTTGCAACTCGGGATGTTGATGCAGATTGTGGCTCAAGCCGTGGCTGTCGAAGGTCCAGTTGGGCAACTGGCCGCTGGGCGCTTCATTAGCGGCCGGGCCGATCCAGCGTTTGAGGGCGGCGCGAGCCTGGGCCCGTTGTTGGGTCAATTCATCTTCGCGTTCGGCCAGTTCTGCGGCTTCCTGCTTGGGAATAACCGTATCAGCGGCCTGCCCACGGCCACCGGCCAACTGCGCCCTCACGCTGTCTTGCAACAGGCGATTCTGTTGGTAGAAGTCTTTGAACAACGCCTCTTTGCATTCCACTGCGAACGCGCGAATCCAAGCCTGGGCGGTGGCTTGACGCACATTGAGGCGTTCGATGCGGCCCTCAGCCGCCGTCCGTTCTACCGTCGCATCGGCCAACTCAATACGGGCCTTGCGTTTGTCTCGGCTGGGCACCTGTTGCTGGATGCCGATCATCTGCTCGGTCATGTCATCGCCATACAACGTGCCGCGATTGGGCCCGCCGACGGGGAAATTCTGCAGGCCCACCACCAGTTTCGGGTCGGGCAGTTCGCCGGCCGGGATGGCGGCTTGGGTAGCCGCGTGCAGCTTGGCTGTCTCAGCGGTCAACGAAGGTGCGTTGTTTTGCGCCAGGCGTAAGGCGTCATCCAGGGTCAGCGCAGAGGCCAGCGCGGGCCATGTCAGCACGCCCACCACCAGGGCGCGCGAGTAGAGGGAATTCATGGTGAATATTCCTGATCTGTTCGACTGCGTTCCGCTTTACGCGGCCCACAGCAATGCCATCCCGAATACGGGATGAGTCTTCAGGTGCTACAGGAATCAGGAACGGGGTGGGCGCCAGACGCCGGACGGCGTGCGGTCGGGGATGAAATCAGAAGAGAGACCGGCAACCAGCGGATGGGCCAGGGTCAGCGGGGCCTTGAGCACCGGCATGGACAGTTGCAGCAGGCTGCCGGTCTTGCATTCCTGCCCGGGTTTGCAGGCCTTGCCATGGTCGGCGCCGTCCTGGCAGCAGTCCGGGGCCATGTCGGTCATCATCTGCATGTCCGACATCTTCATCGGGCAAGGCTCGCTGCTCGACGGCACACCCGCCATCCCAGTCAGGGGAAGCGTGAGGCTTAACAGCATGACCAGGATTAAACGCAGAAGGCGGCTCATAGGGGCGCGAGTCTAGCCAAGCGCACATTAAGCCGCTATTAAAAATTGCCCGTGATAACGGATCTGCGCCAGGGTCCGCGCGGTATAGCCGATGATCACTGTAGGCAGCAGGCTCACACCCACACAAAACTTGCTTGCTCGACACCGGCCGGCAGCCACAACACACAATGCAACCCGGCTTGCTGGCCGCTCCCCCTGCAATCATCCGGCTGACACTGCGCCCAACCAAATGTGGGAGCGGGCTTGCTCGCGAAAGCGGCGTGCCAGCCACCCCATGAGTAGCTGACACAGCGCCTTCGCGAGCAAGCCCCCTCCCACGGGGGACCGAGCCTGGCTGAGGTTTAGTGCATGAAGATCGCGATCAGGATGATGACCGGGATAGGTACGCCGAGGAACCAAAGCAGTAATGAGCGCATGATGTTCTCCTTAATTAACGAACGTAGTTTTCGGTGTCGACATACACCACGGCATCACGGCGACGGCCGCCGAAGGTGGCAGCGAAGCTGGCAAAGAACGCACCGATCAACAGCGCGATAAAGGTCCACAGCGAGGTGTAGGCAGCCACTTTCGCAGCGGTATCGGCGGCCTGCTTGGCGTTGAGCTTGGCGTCTTCGATGGCTTTTCGCGCATCACCGTAGACCTTGTCGATGCGCGCTTCGGCGTCGGCTTGGCTGAGGTTGGTGCGTTGGCTGATCAACTGGGCCAGGTAGGCACGGTCTTCAGGCGCCAGTTGGCCGTCGTTGCTCAAGGTGCGAGTGAAGATGCGCGCTACGACACCATGCACGGCGTCATCGCTGACGGCGGCTGGGCGGTCATCGCGAAACAGGCTGTCGACGTAGTAGCCAAAGTCACCACGGTTGGCGCCTTTGGCGGCGCTGCCCGCTGCCTGGGTAAGGCCGCTGGCGGCACTGGAAGCAACGCCCGCACCGGCTTTGACGCCGCCGCTCACTACGCTGCTGACCGAACCCACCACCAGCATCGCGGTGACCAACGTAGCGACTGCCCACGCGAGGAAACCGTGGGCGGTGTCGCGAAAGTACACCTCATCGCCATGCATATTGGCCCACTTCACGCGCAACCGGCCGGCGATATAACCGCCCAGGCCCGAAGCAACGATCTGGGTAAATGCCAGCCAGACAATCGTGGAAATGCCCAGCCCCTTGGCGCTAATGCCGCTATCGGCCCACGGCGACACCGCCGAAAAGCCCAGGCCGAAGCCCAGCAACACCAGAATAAGCGACAGTGCAGCCGCGGCAGCGGCACCGGCGAAAATCGCCCCCCAGGAAACCCCGGAGTGCGTGCTCGACTCTTGCAGCGTGGATGAGGATGAAATCATTGTTGTTTTGCTCCCGGCAGGAAAAATAGTGTTACAACTCGCAAAAGGGACAGTGCAGGCACCATGCCAGCCGAAAGAAAAATAAATTGCTTACATTTCAACAAGTTAAAAAAATTGAACTCACTTGAACCATGCAAGTTGCAAGAAATGTCTGTTCAGGGCGGGCGTTCTGCAATCTCCCCCCAAACGCGGTGCCTGCGATAGCGGTGTACCAATGACAAAACGCTTGCCGGCACACTGCCATCGCCGGCAAGCCAGCGCCCACACCGGACCGGCTCAGCGATTAAATTTGCGCCAGTTTTGCCAAGATGAAGTTTAATTTAGGAAACATTCAGCTACTTCTTGGCAAAATGTCCCCACTTCTAGTGTGTATCGCTCACCAGGTAATCCTATGACCCGTATTTTGACCATCGAGGATGACGCCGTAACAGCCCGTGAGATCGTCGCCGAGCTGAGTAGCCATGGACTGGATGTGGACTGGGTGGACAACGGCCGTGAAGGCCTGGTCCGTGCTGTGAGTGGTGATTACGATCTGATCACCCTCGACCGTATGCTGCCGGAACTCGATGGCCTGGCCATCGTCACGACCCTGCGTACCATTGGAGTGTCGACACCGATCCTGATGATCAGCGCCCTCTCCGATGTTGACGAGCGGGTGCGTGGCCTGCGGGCCGGTGGCGATGACTACCTGACCAAGCCGTTCGCTTCCGACGAGATGGCCGCCCGCGTCGAAGTGCTGCTGCGGCGCAACAGTACAGTCAAGGAGTTCGAGACCGCACTGCGCGTGGCCGACCTGGAACTGAACCTGATCAGCCGCGAAGCCAGCCGCGCCGAACAGCCGCTGAGCCTGCTGCCCACCGAATACAAATTGCTTGAATTCCTGATGCGCAACACCGGACAGATCCTGTCGCGGATGATGATCTTCGAGGAAGTCTGGGGTTATCACTTCGACCCGGGCACCAACCTGATTGACGTGCACATCGGTCGCCTGCGCAAGAAAATCGATCCACCGGGCCTCACGCCGCTGATCCGCACGGTACGAGGTTCCGGTTATGTCATTGCTGAACCCCTCTAAGGGCTGGCGTTCCTCCAGCAGCCGCTTGCTGGCGCTCTATAGTTCGCTGTTTGTAGCGTGGAGCTGCATCCTCATGGGGGTGCTGTACTACGAAGTGTCGGGTTATCTGGGCGACTTGTCGCGGCACTCGCTGATGCAGCGCCAGCACCTGTTCCAACGCTTCGACGGTGAAGAGCTGGTGGAGGCACTGACCACCAGCATGACCTTCGATATGAAGGGCGTGGACGCCTATGGCCTGTTCGATGAGCAATTTCGGCCGTTGAGCGGACCGATCCGCGCGTTGCCGCCGGACCTGCCGCTGGACGGCAAGATCCACGCCCTGGTCAATTGTGTCGAATCCGACGACCCGAAACTGCCCAAAGACAGCTGCGACGCCGTCGCCACCCACACCGAAGACGGACGCTGGTTGGTACTGGTGCGCGCCAATGGTTCACTGTTTGGCGTAACTCGAATCATCTGGCATGCGCTGTTGTGGGCGCTCTCTTTGACCATTATACCCGGCGCCGCTGGCTGGCATTTGTTACGCCGTCGCCCGTTGCGGCGTATTCGCGGGATTCAGGCCAGTGCCGAGGCCATCGTCGCCGGCGACCTGACCCACCGCCTGCCGCTGTCGGATCGACGCGACGAACTGGATATGCTCGCTGCCATCGTCAACGCCATGCTCGACCGCATCGAAAAGCTGATGAACGAGGTCAAGGGCGTGTGCGACAACATCGCCCACGACCTGCGCACGCCACTGACGCGCTTGCGTGCGCAGCTCTACCGCATCAAACAAGAGGCAGAGGAAAACTCCGTCTACGCAGTGAAACTGGACGATGCGATTGCCGAAACCGACACGCTGATGGCGCGCTTTCGTGGGCTGTTACGCATCTCGGAGTTGGAAGACCACCAGCGCCGCTCGGGTTTCCTGGTGATGGACCCGCTGCCGTTATTGCGCGAGCTGCATGACTTTTACCTGCCCCTGGCCGAAGAAGGTGAATTGCAACTGCGCCTCGACGTGCCGGACTCGCTGCCGTGGATCACCGGCGACCGCGCACTGTTGTTCGAGGCCTTGGCCAACCTGTTGAGCCACTCGAACAGTTTTCCGCCCCCGGCGG
>NZ_UYXQ01000162.1 GCF_900624995.1 Pseudomonas antarctica | reverse complement strand
GCATCAGGTCAAAAGCTTGGAAGCCGCTGTATGAAGGTTACCTGGCCAGGGGCCTGAAAACGACTCAGGCCCTGGTCATCATCGCCCGCAAGCTGGCACGTATTGCGTTTTCACTCATGAAAAATCAAAGCGAATACCAGTCAAAAGCGGTTTTGGAGGCTTCCCCTCAACCATAGAATCTCCCACCCGTGTTAGCGATGTGACAGAACCACTCTCAATAACTTGTAAAACCCCGTCGATCCACCTAGCTTATGCGCCCCCCGCCCTGCGCTTTAAGGCCTTGCCCCATGGTTTTGCGTTTTCGCCCCGTCGTCACGTCGCGTTTCGCCCTCGGCCTGCTGCTCAGCGGCGGTATCGGTAGCAGCCTGGCAGCTGAAATAGAACTGCCGGCAGTGAACGTCCAGGGTCAGGATGAATCGGGGTATCGCACCAACACCGCCTCGGTCGGTGGCTTCGATCAAGCGCCGTTGCTCGACACGCCCGCTTCGATCACCGTGATCAACGCCGCCATGCTCAAGGACCAACAAGCCCGCCTGCTCAGTGAAGTGTTGCGCAACGATGCCTCGGTCGGCGACAGCTATGCGCCGATCGGCTACTACGAAAACTTCGTGGTTCGCGGTTTCTCATTAAATGCGGCCAGCAGCTACAAGATCAACGGGCGCACTATCACCGGCGAGCAGAACGTCGCCCTCGAAAACAAACAGCAAGTGGAAGTGCTCAAGGGCTTGGCAGGTTTGCAGAGTGGGATTTCCGAGCCCAGCGGGGTGATCAACTACGTGACCAAGCGCCCGGAGGATGTGCGCTCGGTGACGGTGTCCACCGATGATCGCGGCAGCGGCTATGTCGCCACCGATGTCGGCGGCTGGTTTGGCAGCGAGCAGCAGTTTGGCCTGCGCGCCAACGTCGCCCATGAAGACCTCAATGCCTATGTGGAACACGCCAATGGCCAGCGCGATTTTGTGTCCCTGGCCTTCGACTGGAACATCAGCCCCGATGCGCTGCTGCAACTGGATGCGGAATACCAGAACAAGCAACAGCGTTCGGTGCCGGGTTATCAGTTGTTGGGCGGCACTGAAGTACCGCATGGCGCTTCGCCGAAAAAACTGTTGGGGCACCAGAGTGGTTCCAACCAGGTCGGCATTGAGTCGCTGAACCTCAATGGCACGTTCGAGTACCGCTTCAGTGATCAGTGGAAAGGCAGCGTGAGTGCGGCGCGCAGCAAGGTGGTGATTGATGATTACAGCTCGTTTGCGTGGGGCTGTTACTACGTAGGCAACTGTAACGCCAACACCTTCAGCCCTGAGGGTGACTACGACATCTACGACTACCGCAGCCCCGACGACACGCGCCGCGATGATGAAATCCAGGCGGCGATGACCGGGCTGTTCGACACGGCTGGCCTGGGCCATGAACTGACCTTTGGCACCAGCGCGTTTCGCCGGGTGATCGACAAGCGCGACGCGGTCAACGAATACATCGGCAGCGGCAATATCAACGAGGATGCCCCCACCTTCACGCCCACCGATACACCGCTGAACAACAGCCACCGCAACCTCGACAGCCGCCAATATGGGCTGTTCGTTACCGACCGCATCCGCTTCAACGAGCAATGGCAAACCATCCTCGGAGGTCGCGAAGTACGCCTGGATGAAAAAGCCTTCGATGTGAATGGCAACGAAAATCGCCACACGCAACAATACGTATTCTTGCCGCAAGCCTCGCTGATCTATAAGCCAGTGGAAAACATCTCGCTATACACCCGCTACAGCAAGGGCCTGTCACTGAGCGGTACGGCGCCTTGGTTCGCGACCAATAAAGGTGACACTTTAGCCCCAACCGTCTCACGCCAAATCGAAGCCGGGGTGAAATACGACTGGCGCCGCATCAGCTTCGCCGCCGCTGTGTTCCAGACACGCCAGGCCTATCAGTACGCCAAACCCGAAAATGGCCAGTTCACCTACGTGCAGCAGGGCCAGCAAAAAAACACCGGGATTGAACTCTCGGCCAATGGCTGGGCCACCGACCGCCTGCAAATCGCAACCAGCGTGGCGGCGATTCGCGCGCGGGTGAGCGCCAGCGGCACGCCGGACTACGAAGGCCACCAGGCGATCAACGTGCCCAAGCTGCGCGCCAGCGTGTACGCCGACTACGCCCTGCCGTGGGTGAACGGGCTGGCGGTGCTCGGCGGCGTGCAATACAGCGCCAAGAAGTCCGCCAACCGCACCGGCAGTGTTGAGGTGGGTGATTACGCCGTGGTCAATGTCGGCAGCCGCTACACCACCAAAGTCGATGGCTATGAAACGGTGTTTCGCCTGAGCGTCGACAACCTGTTCGACAAGCGCTATTGGCGCGACGCGGGCGAATACATGGGCGATGACTACCTGTTTCAGGGCGCGCCGTTAACAGCGCGATTGAGTGCTTCGGTCAATTTCTGAACCCCCGCGGCGCTGCCAGGCACAGCGCCGCCAGGCCACAGATCAACAGGCTCCAACCCAGATCCTGGGCCCAGGCCACCAGGCTGAGCCCGGCACCGATCAGCAGGTAGTACATCAAGCCAAACAGCGCAGCAGCGGTGCCCAGCCGATCGCGATAGGCGACCAACGCGCCCCCCAGCACATTGGGAATCGCCATGCCGAACGCCAACACCACCAGCAACATCGGCGCTACGAATAACCAGCTGTGCTGCAGCAGCAGTACCAACAAACCGCCCAGCACCGCGATACCTGCAGCGGTCAGCACCAACTGCTCACCGTTCATGCCGCGCTTGAGCAAGCGCGTGTTCAGCCACGCGCCAAGCCCAGACCCCAGCGCCAGCAGCACGCCGCTGTAGCCGAACTCGGCGGGAGACAACCCCAGTCGCGCGAAGATAAACGGGCCCACGCTGTAATAGCCGAACAGTGCAATATTGAATGCCGCCACCAAGCCGACCGAACGCCATATCCCCGCGTCCCTGAGCATCAGGCCCAAGGTCTGGGTCAGCGATGCCGTCGGCAACGACGAAGGCCGCGTCTCGGGCAAGGCCCACAGGCACCACCCCCACAACGCCAGCGCGAGCAACAGCAAACCGGTGAGCACGCCGCGGTAGCCAAAGTGCTGCACCAGGGTCGCGCCACTGAACAGCCCCAGTGCCGGGCTGGCAGCCAGGGCAATGCCCATCAGCGAAAACACTTGGGCCAGTTCGGCGCCATGGTAGCGGTCGCGCAACAGCGTCTGCGTGACGACCGAACCCACGGCCGCGCCAAACGCCGCCAAGGCCTGGGCCAGCAGCAAAGCGTTGAACGTGGTGATGTTCAAGGCCAGCGCCGAGGCGCCAACGTACAGCGCCAACCCAGCCAACATCACCGGCCGCCGCCCCCAGCGATCACACAGCCGCCCCCACACCACGACGCCGAAGGCGAACGCCAGGAAGTACACCGACAGTGTCTGCCCTGCCCGTTCAGGCCCGACCGCAAAGGCCCGGCCAATGTCACCCAGGGCTGGGCTATACAGCGTTTGGGCCAGTTGCGGAAACATCAGCAACGCCATCGCCAGCACCAACAGATTTTTAACGTTCATTACCCGCTCACTCCCATTTAACAGCGCAAGGAGTGTAAGGACTGGCGACTGGGGTATTATCCAAACTTCGACAGTATATCCATCGAATCGGACAACCTATGACCTGGCTCGCCGCCACCACCTCTTTCGATCCCGACCGCTTGACGGCCCCGGTCATCGGCATCGCCGCCCTGCTTGGCGACCATGACTCCGGCCTGCACCGGCACCAACGTGGGCAACTGTTGTTCACTCAGCAAGGCTGCACCCGTATCACCCTGGACAACCAACTGTGCCTGCTGCCGCCTACGCGTGCGGCGTGGATACCCTGCGGCGTCCCCCATCGCGCGGTGATGCACAAAACCGTGGATTACCGTTCGGTGTATGTGAGCCCGGCGTTGGCCGCGCAATTGCCGAAACAGGTACGGGTGATTGAGGTGAGCGCGTTGTTGCGCGCGGTGCTGGAACCCATGGCGATGGCGCCCTTCGAGACCGACTGGCAGACCGGCCGATACGCCCATTTGTTGGGGTTGTGCCTGGACGAAATCCAGGCGGCTACCGAGCAACCGATGCTCCTGCCCTTGCCGCAGGACAAGCGCCTGGCGCCGTTGCTGGTCGATCTCGAAATGCTGCCGCCCACCCTGCAAGACCTGGAAAAAAAGATTGGCGCCAGCGCCAAGACCATCGGCCGGATTTTCCTGCGCGAAACCGGCCTGGGGTATCAGCAATGGCGCCAACAGTGGCGTTTGATGCGGGTCATCGAACTGCTTGCGAGCGGCCGTAGCCTGGGCTACTGCGCGTTCGCGCTGGGCTTTGCCAGTGACAGCGCGTTGATTGCTTTTTTCAAGGGCATGACCGGCACCACGCCACGCGGGTATTTCAAGTCACGCTGAAGGCTTACTTGGGCATCTTGCGAAAGCCCACGGCCAGGCGGTTCCAGCTGTTGATGGTGGCGATGGCTACGCTCAGGTCGACTTGCTCCTTGGCGCTGAATTCGGCGGCCAGTGCAGTGAAGTCTGCATCCGGGGCGTGGGTGTGGCTGATCAGGGTAAGGCTTTCGGCCCAGGCCAGGGCTGCGCGTTCACGCGGGGTGAAGAATGGCGTTTCGCGCCAGGCGGACAAGGTATAGAGGCGGCGTTCGGTTTCGCCGCCTTTGCGGGCGTCGGCGGTGTGCATGTCGAGGCAGAAGGCACAGCCGTTGATTTGCGAGACGCGCAGGCGGATCAGTTCCAGCAGCGGCAGTTCGATGGACAGGTTACCGACTGCGGCTTCCAGGGCGAGCATGGCTTTCATGGCGTCTGGGGAGGCGGTGTAGAAATCGGTACGGGTTTGCATAGTGGTACTCCAGAACGGTGGGATTGGTGGCTAGAGTAGTTACCGTGGGTGGTGGGGGAAATATCCAATTCTGGGGAAGATTGGGTGGCCAATGCCAGTGGGGTGGGTTGAGTACATATCCTTTTTGCGGTAACGGATATGTACCCAATCACCCCGGCAACGGAATCACCCGCAACCGCCGCACCGACTTATACGAAAAACTCGAATAAATCTCCTTAACACAAGGCAACGTCTGCAACACCTCCCGCGCAAACTCCCCAAAGGACTCCAGATCCCTAGCCACCACCTCAAGCAAAAAATCATACCGCCCCGACACGTTATGGCACGCCACAATCTCGGGAATCTCCAACAGCCGCTGCTCAAACGCCCGAGCAATTTCCCGCGTATGACTGTCCATCATGATGCTGACAAACGCCGTCACCCCATACCCCAACGCCTTGGGCGACAAGATTGCCTGATACCCACTGATCACCCCGCTCTCCTCCAGGCTCCGCACCCGGCGCCAACACGGCGAGGTGGTCAGGGCCACCCGATCAGCCAACTCCGCCACGGTCAGACGGGCATTGCCTTGCAACGCGTTCAAAAGAGCCTTATCAGTACGATCCAGATTGACGGGCATACCTTGCCTCTACTCATTATTTTTATCGACGTTCCATCCCTTAACGCGGGAAATATCGGCAAACTTTGCAACTTTTTTCCTTGGTTATGAGCATAGCATTGTAGGAAATAAGGAGCGCCCGACATGAACAATAAACACAATACATTCGGCTTTTCCACCCGCGCTATCCACCACGGCTATGACCCCAAAGACCACCACGGCGCCCTCGTGCCGCCGATCTACTTGTCCGCCACGTTCGCGTTTCCCACCGCCGAATACGGCGCCGCCTGCTTTGCCGGTGAAGCCAGCGGCCACTTCTATACGCGTATCTCCAACCCGACCCTGGCCCTGCTGGAATCACGCATGGCCACCCTGGAAAACGGCGAGGCCGCGGTGGCCTTCAGCTCCGGGATGGGCGCAATCGCAGCGACCTTCTGGACCCTGCTGCGCCCAGGCGATGAAGTGATCGTCAGCCAAACCCTCTACGGCTGCACCTTCGCCCTGTTGCACCACGGCATCGGCGAATTTGGCATCAAGGTGCGCCATGTCGACCTGACCGATCTAGCCGCCTTGCGCGCTGCACTTTCACCCGCCACCCGCATGCTCTACTGCGAGACGCCGGCCAACCCCAACCTGCGCCTGGTGGACATTGCCGCCGTGGCCGAACTCGCGCACCAGCAACCCAACGTCACGGTGGTAGTCGACAACACCTACTGCACGCCGTACCTGCAACGCCCTCTGGAACTGGGTGCCGACGTGGTGGTGCACTCGGCCACCAAGTACCTCAGCGGCCATGGCGATATCACTGCCGGCATCGCCGTGAGCAGCCAGGCCCTGGCGCAGCGCATTCGCCTGCAAGGGCTAAAGGACCTGACCGGCGCGGTCATGTCACCGCAGGATGCTTCCTTGCTGATGCGCGGCCTCAAGACGTTGGCCTTGCGCATGGACCGCCATTGCAGCAATGCCCAGGCAGTGGCCGAAGCCTTGCAGGCGCACCCGGCGGTACAATGGATCACCTACCCCGGCCTGCGTTGTTTCCCACAATACGAATTGGCGGCGCGGCAGATGAAGCAGTCCGGCGGCATGATTGCCTTTGAACTCAAGGGCGGGATCGAGACCGGCCGACGCTTCATGAACGCGCTCAAGCTGTTCACCCGCGCCGTCAGTCTCGGCGATGCCGAATCGCTGGCCCAGCACCCCGCCAGCATGACCCACTCCACTTACACCCCGAAGGAACGGGCTCAGCACGGTATCAGCGAAGGCTTGGTGCGTTTGTCGGTCGGGCTTGAGGATGTCGCCGACCTGCTGGCGGATCTGCAGCAGGCTCTGGCGAAGTGCACCCGCGTCGCGCCACGTCATGCTGTAACGGATGAACACTGAGTAAAATAAGGCCTACGGCTGGCGTAATGCTTTCCCACAAACGGTGGTCGGACGGGTCCGACCACCGTTATGCATTTTTAATCTGATTTTTTCCAGATTGGATCCCCCTCATCTCGCGATGCTGTACTAGCATACGTCTCGGCGGGAGCACTATCACTGTAGGTTATTCATACAGATTACCCTCTTAAACCCCGTCGTTATAAGGCTGAATACCTACACTCGAAACTCATGGACGAATTGATGAACTCACACCTGTTCCCACATATAGGCAAGGTCATCGCCAGCACCGGCAGTCGCCACTTCCCACGCATGCTGCATGACCTCATCCTCACCCAATTGGCAGTGGACGCTACCCATATCACGCAATTGCGGGTGAGTGCCGAAGGCCACACCCGACGCCTGATCAGCCCGGTCTATACCGATTCGGTGGCCGCTCTGGGCTAAGAACACCCCACCGCACCGCCGCCTCCCCCCCCCCCCACACCACGCGACGG
>NZ_UYXQ01000161.1 GCF_900624995.1 Pseudomonas antarctica | reverse complement strand
ACAAAATGTCCACCGAGAAAGTGCTGCACTTGAAGGCCATGGGCGCCGAGGTGCATATCACCCGCTCCGACGTCGGCAAGGGCCACCCCGAGTATTACCAAGATGTGGCCGCGCGCCTGGCCAAGGACATTCCTGCTGCCTTCTTCGCCGACCAGTTCAACAACCCGGCCAACCCGCTGGCCCACGAAACCAGCACCGCCCCGGAAATCTGGGCGCAAACCCAGCATAACGTGGACGCAATTGTGGTGGGCGTCGGCTCGGCCGGCACCCTCACCGGCCTGACGCGCTTCTTCAAACGGGTGCAACCGGAGCTGGCCATGGTGCTGGCGGATCCGGTGGGTTCGGTGATGGCCGAATACAGTCGCAGCGGCAAGATGCAAACCCCGGGCTCGTGGGCCGTGGAAGGCATCGGCGAAGATTTCATCCCCTCAATTGCCGACCTTTCCAGCGTGCGGCACGCCTATTCGATCAGCGATAAAGAAAGCTTCGACCACGCCCGCCAACTGCTTAAGGCTGAAGGCATTCTGGGCGGCTCGTCCACCGGCACCCTGCTCGCCGCTGCGCTGCGGTATTGCCGCGAGCAAACCGTGCCCAAACGCGTGGTCACGTTCGTCTGCGACACCGGCACGCGCTACCTGTCCAAGGTCTACAACGACCAGTGGATGAACGACGCCGGGCTGTTGCAATACAAACACTACGGCGACCTGCGCGACTTGATCGCGCGCCGCTTCGAAGACGGCCGCGTGATCAGCGTGAGCCCAGACGATACGCTGCTCACCGCCTTCCAGCGCATGCGCCTGGCCGACGTCTCGCAACTGCCGGTGCTGGTCGATGGCCAGAAGCTGGTCGGCGTGATCGATGAGTCCGACATCCTGCTGGGGCTGCACCATGACGCGGCGGACTTTTCCATGCTCGTCGCCAGCGCCATGTCCGACACCTTGCAAACCCTGGCCCCGAGTGCCAGCCTGACTGAACTGCAGGCGGAACTGGATCGCGGCCTGGTCGCCATCATCGCCGACGCCTCAGGCTTTCACGGCCTGATCACCCGCGTCGACCTGCTTAACCACCTACGGAGATCCCTTGCATGAGTCAGCCCGATAAAAGTGCGTTTGCCACCCGCGTGATCCACGCCGGGCAATCACCCGACCCGACCACGGGTGCGCTGATGCCGCCGATCTATGCCAACTCCACCTATTTGCAAGACAGCCCCGGCGTGCACAAGGGCTTTGATTATGGCCGCTCCCACAACCCCACGCGGTTTGCCCTGGAGCGTTGCGTGGCTGACCTTGAAGGCGGCAGCCAGGCGTTTGCCTTTGCCTCGGGGCTGGCAGCGATCTCCACCGTGCTGGAGTTGCTCGACGCCGGCGCGCACATCGTCTCTGGCAATGACCTGTACGGCGGCACCTTTCGCCTGTTCGACAAGGTGCGCCAACGCAGTGCCGGGCACCGCTTCAGCTATGTCGACTTGAGCGACGTGTCGGCGTTTGAAGCGTCGTTGCAGGACGACACACGCATGGTCTGGGTCGAGACCCCGAGCAACCCGCTGCTGAGCCTCACCGACCTCAACGCCATCGCACGCATCTGCCGTGACCGCAGCATTATCTGTGTAGCCGACAACACGTTCGCCAGCCCATGGATCCAGCGCCCGCTGGAGTTGGGTTTCGACATCGTGGTGCACTCCACCACCAAATACCTTAACGGCCACTCCGACGTGATCGGCGGCATCGCCATCGTCGGCCATAACCCGGAACTGGCCGAGCGCCTGGGTTTCCTGCAAAACTCGGTCGGCGCGATTGCCGGGCCGTTCGATGCGTTCCTGACCCTGCGCGGGGTCAAAACCCTGGCGCTGCGCATGGAGCGCCATTGCAGCAATGCCCTGGAGTTGGCGACCTGGCTGGAACAGCAGCCACAAGTGTCACGGGTGTATTACCCAGGCTTGGCCTCACATCCGCAGCATGAGCTGGCACGCCGGCAAATGCGTGGGTTTGGCGGGATGATTTCGGTGGATCTGAACAGTGATCTTGCGGGCGCGAAACGCTTTCTGGAAAACGTGAAGATTTTTGCGTTGGCCGAAAGCCTCGGCGGCGTCGAAAGTCTGATCGAACACCCGGCGATCATGACCCATGCGAGCATTCCCGCGGCGACGCGGGCGCAACTGGGCATTGGTGATGGGTTGGTGCGGTTGTCGGTGGGCGTTGAGGATGTGGAAGACCTGAGGGCCGATTTAGCCCAGGCCTTGGCGCTGATCTAACTCATTGATCGTTCCCACGCTCCGCGTGGGAACGATCAAATGTGGGAGCCTGCTCCCACAGGGGTTTAGCGTCAGGCTGAGGTGATGTTGGCGCGTGCTGAGTGCAGCTTTTTGTAGCTGTCGATCAAGCGCAAATGCCGGTCCAGCCCTTCCAGCTTCATGCTGGTCGGCGTCAAACCATAGAAGCGCACCGTGCCGCTCACCGAACCCATCACCGCGTCCATCCGCTCGTTGCCAAACATGCGGCGGAAGTTGGCCTCGTAATCCTCAAGCACCAAGTCCTCGTCCAAGTGCATCTCCAACACCGCGTTCACCGCTTGGTAGAACAGGCCGCGCTCGACGGTGTTGTCGTTGTACTGCAGGAACATTTCCACCAACTCCTTGGCGTCTTCGTATTGCTGCAAGGCCAGATAAATCAGCAGCTTCAACTCAAGGATGGTCAGTTGGCCCCACGCGGTGTTGTCGTCGAACTCGATGCCGATCAAGGTGGTGATGTCGGTGTAATCGTCCAGCTCGCTTTCCACCAGACGCTCAGCCAAAGCCTTCAGCTCGTCATCGCTGAGGCTGTGCAGGTTGAGAATATCGGCGCGGAAAAACAGTGCCTTATTGGTGTTGTCCCAAATCAGATCATCCACCGGGTAAATTTCCGAGTAGTCCGGCACCAGGATGCGGCAGGCGGTTGCGCCGAGGTGTTCGTACACCGCCATGTAGGACTCTTTACCCATGCCTTCGAGAATGCCGAACAGGGTCGCGGCTTCCTGGGCATTCGAGTCTTCACCCTGGCCCGAGAAGTCCCACTCGACGAACTCGTAATCCGATTGGGCGCTGAAGAAACGCCACGAAACAACGCCGCTGGAGTCGATAAAGTGCTCGACGAAGTTGTTCGGCTCGGTCACCGCGTGGCCTTCAAAGGTCGGCTGCGGCAAATCGTTCAAGCCTTCGAAGCTGCGGCCCTGGAGCAATTCTGTGAGGCTGCGCTCCAGCGCCACTTCCAGGCTTGGGTGGGCACCGAACGAGGCAAACACGCCGCCGGTGCGCGGGTTCATCAAGGTCACGCACATCACTGGGAACTCACCGCCTAGCGACGCATCCTTGACCAGCACTGGGAAGCCCTGGGCTTCCAGGCCTTGAATACCAGCGAGAATCCCCGGGTATTTGGCCAGCACCTCAGCGGGTACATCCGGCAGTGCGAACTCGCCTTCGATGATCTCGCGCTTGACCGCACGCTCGAAAATCTCCGACAGGCACTGCACCTGGGCTTCGGCCAGAGTATTGCCCGCGCTCATGCCGTTGCTGAGGTAGAGGTTTTCGATCAGGTTGGACGGGAAGTACACCACTTCGCCGTCGGACTGACGTACGAACGGCAGCGAAACAATCCCGCGCGCTTCATTGCCCGAGTTGGTGTCGTACAGGTGCGAGCCGCGCAGCTCGCCATCGCGGTTGTAGATTTTCAGGCAATAGGCGTCGAGGATTTCAGTCGGCAGCTCGTCTTTGCGCCCCGGCTGGAACCAGCGCTCATCCGGGTAATGCACGAACGGCGCGTTGGCCAGCTCCTCACCCCAGAACTGGTCGTTGTAGAAGAAGTTGCAGTTGAGCCGCTCGATAAACTCGCCCAATGCCGACGCCAGTGCGCCCTCCTTGGTCGCGCCCTTGCCGTTGGTAAAGCACATCGGCGAGTGTGCATCGCGGATATGCAGCGACCACACGTTGGGCACGATATTGCGCCACGAGGCGATTTCAATCTTCATGCCCAGGCCGGCAAGAATGCCCGACATGTTGGCGATGGTCTGCTCCAGCGGCAGGTCCTTACCCGCAATGTAGGTGCCGGCTTCTGACGTGGAACTTGGCATCAACAGCGCCTGAGCATCGGCGTCGAGGTTTTCGACTTCCTCAATGACAAACTCCGGCCCGGCCTGCACGACTTTTTTCACCGTGCAGCGGTCGATGGAACGCAGGATGCCCTGTCGGTCCTTGTCGGAAATGTCCGCTGGCAACTCGACCTGGATCTTGAAGATCTGGTTGTAGCGGTTTTCCGGATCAACGATGTTGTTCTGCGACAGGCGAATATTGTCCGTGGGGATATTGCGCGTTTGGCAGTACAGCTTCACAAAGTACGCCGCACACAACGCTGACGAAGCCAGGAAGTAATCGAACGGACCCGGGGCCGAACCGTCGCCTTTGTAGCGAATCGGTTGGTCGGCAATCACCGTGAAGTCGTCGAACTTGGCTTCAAGCCGAAGGTTGTCGAGAAAGTTGACCTTAATTTCCATGCGGGCACACCAGAACGAGCTAAACAAATTGGCCGCCATTATGAAGATTTTCGCCGGGAAGTCTCAGGGTTTTCCGAATTGCCTGCCGGTCGGTGCTAATGTTTCGTCCACCTCACGTTGACGCCATGCGCCCATGTCCACACTGGCAACCTCCTCGCCCTCACCTTCGCCGCCACGGTGCTGACGCTCACGCCCAGGCTCGACACAGCCTTGGTGCTGCGCACCGCCACGGTAGAAGGCAAGCGCCAGGCGTTGCAGGCCACCCAGGGCATCAACGCCGGTTGCCTGTTGTGGCGCGCAGCCGTGGCTTTCGCCCTGGTGAGCAGTCATGTGGTATTGGGCCTGGCATGGTCACTGGTGTTGATTGGCGCCACCCGGCCCCTGTCCGGGTTTCTGCGCAAGGAAAAGGCCATCCGGTGGATGGGCCGCACCACCGGCCTGAACGTTGTCATGTTTGCCGTGCGCTTGGCGTTCAGCAAACGCTAAGCCTTAGCGCAGGCGAATGGAGAGTTCGATGTCATCGGCAAACGCCACCGACAAATAGCCATTCGCAGGATCGCGCACGTGCGCCAGGTATTGCGGGCAGTAGTTGGTGTTGTCAGCCACCACCAGCGCGCCGGCGCGCAGGTGTTTTTCCACCAGGTTCAGCACATCGCCATACAGGGCCTTGGCGCCGTCCAGCAGCAGCAAATCGACCGCTTCCGGCATGTCTGCGGCCAGGGTGCCCAGTGCATCGCCCTCACGAATGTCGATCAGGTCGCTCACGCCACCTTCAATGAAATGCGTGCGCGCCAGGAGGATCTTCGAGGGCTCGAACTCACTGCCAATCAACACACCGCCACCGTTATCGCGCAGCGCGGCGGCCAGGAACAACGTAGACAGGCCGAACGAGGTGCCAAACTCGACAATCGCCCGCGCCTTGCTGCTGCGCGCCAGCATGTAGAGCAAGTGGCCGGTGTCGCGGGAGACCGGCAGCCACAGGTCTTTGAGCATCGTGTAAAGCTCAAGGTAATCGGTTTTGCTGTGCATCAGCCGCTCGCGTTCTTCACGCGATACGCTGTTGATGAGCGGGCTGGTCGCCGCGCCAGCTTGTGCATAAAGGCGTTCGATCAAGGGCGCCAATGGCGCAGAGGTCAGGGTTGTCATGATTGATTTCCGTCAGGCTGGGATTAAGATGCGACTAATTCGTCGCATTAAAAGTATGCGAGTGATTCCTCGCATTCGCTATTCGCGTTAGCCCCGCCGCTGGAGCCCCACGATGACAACCCGCCAGACCGTCCGTATCTCCTCACGTAAACAGCCACAGCAGGCGCGTTCCACCGAACTGGTGGCAGCGATCCTGGAGGCGGCTATTCAGGTTTTGGCCAAGGAAGGCGCCACCCGGTTCACCACTGCGCGGGTGGCGGAAAAGGCCGGTGTGAGTGTGGGTTCGGTGTATCAATACTTCCCCAACAAGGCCGCGATCCTGTTCCGTTTGCAAAGCGATGAGTGGCAACAAACCACGCAGATGCTGCGCAACATTCTGGATAAAACCGACATTGCGCCGCTGCAGCGCCTGCGCACCCTGGTGCATGCGTTTATCCATTCCGAATGCGAGGAAGCGCAGATGCGTGTGGCGCTGAACGACGCCGCGCCGTTGTATCGGGATGCGCCCGAAGCCGTGGAAGTCCGCGCGGCGGGCCAGCAGGCCTTTGAGACCTTCATGCTGGAATTGCTGCCGCAAGTGCCTGAGCAGACGCGTGCGCTGGCCTGTGACTTGATCCTGACCACGCTCAGTTCGGTGGGTAAGGATTTTTCCGGCAGCCCGCGTACCGCCGCAGAAATAGCTATTTACGCCGACGCAATGGCTGATATGTTTCGCGCCTACGTGAACGCGCTCAATCACCTGTAAAGCACTCATCTCCAGCAAAGGAATGCACATGAACTTCTTCAAAAAGCTGTTCGGCGCAGCCAAAAAGCCCGAAGCCGAAGCGGCCTTGCCGACGCCGGTTGACCCGGTTGAAACCCCAGCGGATGCCGCCAATACGGCCGTCCGAATTGCCAGCGAAGAGTGCCTGGACCGGCATTGGCAGGCCGTGGGCACTGTGGAGCGCGACGTGCTGACGTACATGATCAGCCCAAGCTTCACCGGCGGTCCTCACTGGCCGTCCACCCGCCAGGCCTACCGCGTGGTGCGCCGTGACGGCGCCATCATTCTCGCCACCGAGGGCCTGTCCGACCCCTTCGACGATGCCGAAGGGCTGGGCAATGGGTTCGAAATGGAACTGTTCCTGGAAACCGCAGACATACCCAACGACGCGCGTGGCGAACTGGGTGATGTCGACCCTTTACGCCGTAGCTGGGCGTTCGAACTGATCGAACACGTCGCCAAAACCGTGGCTAATGCAGGCGGCATCACGCATCAGCTGGACAACCATGGCGTACTGTCCCTGGAACTGCCGGGGTTCAGCCTGTCGCACCAGATGAGCGAGCAAGTGCCTAAGTTGTTCGTCACCGACGACGATGCCGCTGGCGTGCTGCTCGGCGGGCCCGAACCCGACTTCCCGACCCGCCTGGAAGACATGCCGCTGTCGCCCGTGCGCCTGGTACCGGTGGTGTTGATCACCGCGTCGGAGCTCGAGTACGTGCGTTCCGGTGGGCGTGCGGCGCGGGAAGATCTGGTGGAGCGGTTGAAGGCCGCAGGTGTGGGCCATACCAGCAGCCTGTATCGCGCAAGCGTGGTGTGAACGGTCGTTGTGTCGATGCGCTGATTGTTTAACACAGCCATACCTGAAGGTTAACAAACGACGATTGAACGCACCTGCGCACGATGGGAGCATCGC
>NZ_UYXQ01000160.1 GCF_900624995.1 Pseudomonas antarctica | reverse complement strand
GTTGAAGTGCTCAACGTGCTGGGGGCCGGCGATGCGTTCATGTCGGGCTTCCTCAGCGGCTGGCTCAAGGATGCCAACGACGAACGTTGCAGCCAGTTGGCCAATGCCTGCGGCGGCCTGGTGGTGTCCCGCCACGCCTGCGCACCGGCCATGCCCACGCCTGCCGAACTGGATTACCTGTTCAACAGCCCGGTGCCCATCACCCGGCCCGATCAAGACGTTACCCTGCAACGCCTGCACCGCGTCACGGTGCCGCGCAAAGCCTGGAAGCAGCTGTTCGTGTTTGCCTTCGATCATCGCTGGCAACTGGTGGACCTGGCGCAAAAAGGCGGGCAGGACACGGCACGTATCAGCGACATCAAGCAGCTGTTTATCCAAGCCATCGAACGCGTCGAGGGCAAACTGCGCGAGCAAGGTGTCGACGCTGATGTGGGCCTGTTGGCCGATCAGCGCTTCGGCCAGGACGCGCTCAACGCCGCCAGCGGTCGCGGCTGGTGGATTGCCCGCCCGGTAGAAGTGCAGAACTCGCGCCCGCTGGCGTTCGAGCACGGCCGTTCGGTGGGCAGCAACCTGATCGCCTGGCCCCAAGAACAGATCATCAAGTGCCTGGTGCAATACCACCCCGATGACGAGCCGATGCTGCGCCTGGAGCAGGAAGCGCAACTCAAAGCGGTGTACGAAGCCTCGCTGGTCAGCGGCCATGAACTGCTGCTGGAAGTCATTCCGCCCAAGGATCACCCGTCGACCTATCCCGATGTGCTCTATCGCAGCCTCAAGCGCCTGTACAACCTGGGCATCTACCCGGCGTGGTGGAAGATCGAGGCGCAGTCGGCCGAGGATTGGAAAAAGCTCGACGAGCTGATCCAGGAACGTGACCCGTACTGCCGTGGCGTGGTGCTGCTGGGCCTCAACGCTTCGGCTGAATGCCTTGCCGGTGGTTTCCAGCAAGCCAGGCACAGCACCACTTGCCGCGGGTTTGCGGTGGGCCGCACGATCTTCCAGGAACCCAGCCGCGCGTGGATGGCGGGGGAGATTGATGATGAAACCCTGATCCAGCAAGTGCAGCAAACCTTCGAACAGCTGATCAACGCCTGGCGCAGTGCCCGAACCTAAACACAGTCTTCAACTTGAAATGCAATCCAATGTGGGCGCTGCTTTTTATGGGAACCGGGCTTGCCCGCGATGCAGGCGACTCGGTCCAACTGCCAAGCCGATGTGATGCTATCGCAGACAAGCCAGCTCCCCCATAAAGCCAGACCTCAGTGATAGCTGGAAAACAACAAAAAGGTGCAGCCATGCCCGCAATTCGAATTGGCATCAACCCGATCTCCTGGAGCAACGACGACCTGCCGGCCCTGGGCGGTGAAACGCCCCTGAGCACTGCCCTCGGCGAAGGCAAGGAGATCGGCTACGAAGGTTTTGAACTCAACGGCAAATTCCCCAAGGACGCCAAAGGCGTCGGCGATGTGCTGCGCCCCTATGACCTGGCGCTGGTCTCCGGCTGGTATTCCAGCCGCCTGGCGCGGCGCTCCGTGGCGCAAGAAATCGAGGCCATCGCCGGCCACGTCGAGCTGCTGAAACTCAACGGCGCCAAGGTGCTGGTGTACGGCGAAGTCGCCGATTCGATCCAGGGCGCCAAGGTGCGCCTGATCGAGCGCCCGCGTTTCCATAGCGAACACGCCTGGCAGGACTACGCCGATAAACTCACGGAGTTGGCGCGCTTCACCTTGTCCCAAGGCGTGCGCCTGGCGTACCACCACCACATGGGCGCCTACGTCGAATCCCCCGAAGACATTGACCAGCTTATGAAACGAACGGGCCCGGAAGTCGGCTTGCTGTTCGATTCAGGCCACTGCTACATGGGCGGTGGTGAGCCCATCGAGGTACTGCGCAAACACATTGAGCGCATCTGCCACGTGCATTTCAAGGACGTGCGCAAACCGGTGGTGCAACTGGCACGCAACCAGATGTGGAGCTTTCCCGACTGTATTGTCAACGGCACCTTTACCGTGCCTGGCGACGGCGATATCGACTTTGCCGAGTTGCTCGATGTGCTGCTGGCCGCCCAGTACGAAGGCTGGCTGGTGGTGGAAGCCGAGCAGGACCCGGCCGTGGCGCCCAGCTATATCTATGCGAAAAAGGGCTATGACACCTTGCGCGCGCTGCTCAACGAGAGGACTAAGTGATGAGCCTGCTGGTCAAAAGTAGCAAACGCGGGCAAACCATGGTCGCCCTGGAAGAAGGGCGCCTGGAGTACGTAGGCTTTGCCGCCTACCGCCTGAGCCTGGGCGAAACCCTGCCGGTTACTGCCGGTGATCAGGAGTTGTGCCTGGTGCTGCTCAGCGGCCGGGTGACTATCGAAGGCGAGGGGTTCAACTGGCAGAACCTCGGTGATCGCCAGTCGGTATTTGAAGACAAATCGCCCTTCGCCGCCTACTTGCCGCCAGGCATTGATGCGCAGGTCACGGCCTTGAGCGACGTGCAAATCGCCGTTTGCGCCGCGCCCGGTGCGCCGGGTTTCGAGCCGCGCCTGATCCGCCCCGAACAGTGTAAACGCAGCGTACGCGGCAAGGGCGCCAACACCCGTTATGTGTGCGACATCCTGCCTGACAGCGAGCCGGCCCATTCGCTGTTGGTGGTGGAAGTGCGCACGCCGTCGGGGCACTCCTCGAGCTACCCGCCGCACAAGCACGACACCGACGACCTGCCGCACCAGAGTTTTCTTGAAGAAACCTACTACCACCAGATCAACCCGCCCCAGGGCTTCGTGTTCCAACGCGTGTACACCGACGATCGCAGCATCGACCAGGCCATGGCCGTGGAAAACAGCGACCTGGTGGTGGTGCCCAAAGGTTATCACCCGGTCAGCGTGCCGTATGGCTACGAGTCGTATTACTTGAACGTGATGGCCGGCCCCAAGCGCGCCTGGCATTTCCACAACGACCCGCAGCACAGCTGGCTGCTGGACCTCTAACCGGTTGGAATGGAGAACAATAACAATGAAGTCGCCTCTTCGTTTTGCCCTTAACCGCATGGTCGCGCCCAACCTTTCTCTGCCGGACTTTATCCAGTTGGCGACGTCCCTCAAGTGCGACGCCATCGAGATTCGTAATGACCTCAAGGGCAATGAAATCGAATACGGCACCCCGGCCAGCCGCGTGCGCGAGTTGTGCGAGGTGCAGGGCATCACGGTGCTGTCGATCAACGCGCTGTACCCGTTTGACGTGTGGAATGACGAGCGCCGCGCCCAGGCGATCAAACTCGCGACTTATGCCCGTGAATGCGGCGCCCAAGGCTTGGTGATGTGCCCGTTCAATGAGTGCGGCGATACGCGCAACGAAGCCCAGCGCGCGGCCGGTTTGCGCACCGCGCTGAGTGAGTTGGCGCCGATCCTGCGCGAATACGGGCTTCTGGGCTTTATCGAGCCGCTGGGTTTCGAAGACTCTGCGCTGCGCCGCAAGCGCGTGGCGGTGGACGCGATCCAGTCCATCGGCGGCCTGGATGTGTTCCGCCTGGTGCACGACACCTTCCATCATCACTTGGCCGGCGAGCAGGCGTTCTTCGCGCAACTGACCGGCCTGGTGCATATCTCCGGCGTCGAAGATGCCGCAGCACCGCTCAACTCCATTCGTGACGGCCACCGCGTGCTGGTGGGCGAGGGCGATATCCTCGGCAATGCCGCGCAGATCGACACCTTGCTCAGCACCGGCTACGGCGGCTACCTGTCGTTCGAACCGTTTGCCGAGAGCGTGCATGGCCTAGCCGACATCCAGCAAGCCATTGGGGCAAGCATCGCCCATTTACAAAAAAACCGGACCTGACGCCGATCAACCTGTGGGAGCTGGCTTGCCTGCTCCCACATTAAATCTCTGTTGATCAATGGATCTGCATTTACTCAAGGTGCAAGTGATGACCACAACAAGATTGACCATGGCCCAGGCCCTGGTGAAGTTTCTGGATAACCAATACATCGAAGTCGATGGCGTGCAGAGCAAGTTTGTCGCCGGGGTTTTTACCATTTTCGGCCACGGCAACGTGCTTGGCCTGGGCCAGGCGCTGGAGCAGGACAGCGGTGACCTGGTGGTGCATCAAGGTCGCAATGAGCAGGGCATGGCCCACGCTGCCATCGGCTTTGCCAAGCAGCACCTGCGGCGCAAGATCTATGCGTGCACCGCCTCCGTAGGCCCGGGCGCGGCGAATATGCTCACCGCCGCTGCAACCGCCACCGCCAACCGTATCCCGTTGCTGCTGTTGCCCGGCGATGTCTACGCCAGTCGCCAGCCTGACCCGGTGCTGCAGCAGATCGAGCAGTTTCATGACTTGAGTATCAGCACCAACGATGCGTTCCGTTCCGTGAGCAAATACTGGGATCGCATCAACCGCCCCGAGCAATTGATGACAGCGGCGATCCACGCGATGCGCGTACTCACCGACCCGGCGGAAACCGGCGCCGTCACCTTGGCCTTGCCGCAGGATGTGCAGGCCGAAGCCTGGGACTATCCCGATTACTTCCTGCAAAAGCGTGTGCACCGTATCGAGCGCCGTCCGGCGACCAAAGCGATGATCGGTGACGCGGTGGCCGCCTTCCGGGGCAAGCGCAAGCCGCTGATCATCTGTGGCGGCGGGGTCAAGTACTCCGGCGCGAATGCCGCGCTGCAGGCCTTTGCCGAACGCTTTGATATTCCCTTCGCTGAGACCCAGGCGGGCAAGAGCGCGGTGGTGTCCAGCCATCCGCTGAACGTCGGCGGCATCGGTGAAACCGGTTGCCTGGCAGCCAACCTGCTGGCCCCCGAAGCTGACCTGATCATCGGTATCGGCACGCGTTACACCGACTTCACCACTTCATCGAAATCACTGTTCAAGCACCCTGAGGTGAAGTTTCTCAACCTGAACATCAGCCCTTGCGACGCCTTGAAACTCGACGGTGTACAAGTGCTGGCGGACGCGCAGGTCGCCCTTGAGGCGCTGGCGGATGCCTTGGGCGACTACCGCGCCGGCTGGGGCGAGCAGATCCGCGACGCCAAGGCGCAGTTGGATGCGGAAGTGGACCGCGTGCATCAGGTTCAATACCAGGGCGACGACTTTGTGCCCGAGGTCGATGACCACCTGGACCGCGCGGTGCTGCGCGAATTTATCGAGCTGACCGGCTCGTGCCTGACCCAGAGCCGCGTACTTGGCGTGCTCAATGACAGCCTGGCCGATGACGCGATCATCGTCGCCGCCGCTGGCAGCCTGCCCGGTGACTTGCAGCGCAGCTGGCGCAGTAAGGGCGTCAACACCTACCACGTCGAGTACGGCTATTCGTGCATGGGCTACGAGATTAATGCTGCCCTCGGCGTGAAGCTGGCCGAACCGTCTAAAGAGGTTTACGCCTTGGTCGGCGATGGCTCCTACATGATGCTGCACTCGGAGCTGGCCACCTCGATCCAGGAGCGGCGCAAGATCAACGTGGTGTTGCTCGACAACATGGCCTTCGGTTGCATCAACAACCTGCAGATCGGCAATGGCATGGGCAGTTTCGGCACCGAATTCCGCTTCCGCGACCCCGAGAGCGGCAAGCTTGACGGCGGCCTGGTACCGGTGGATTTCGCCATGAGCGCGGCAGCCTATGGTTGCAAGACTTACAAAGTCAGCACCGTGGAGCAACTCGACGCGGCCCTGGCCGATGCGCGCACGCAAACGGTGTCGACGCTGATCGATATTAAGGTACTGCCCAAAACCATGATCCACGGCTACCTGTCGTGGTGGCGGGTGGGTGTGGCCCAGGTGTCGACCAGCGAGCGCACGAATGGCGCCGCGAAAAAACTCAATGAACAGCTGGCGAAAGCCCGGCAGTACTAATAACAAGAGGAGTGAATGTATGTCGTTGAAGCTGGGTGTTATCGGTACGGGCGCCATCGGCCGTGACCATATCCGTCGCTGCAGCCAGACCCTGCTGAATAGCCAGGTGGTGGCGGTGACCGACATCAACCTTGAGCAAGCCGCCAAGGTCGTCGCTGATTTGAAGCTGAGCGCCGAGGTGTACGCGGACGGCCATGCGTTGATCAACTCGCCGCAAGTCGAAGCCATTCTGGTGACCTCCTGGGGCCCGAGCCACGAGGAGTTCGTGCTCGCCGCCATCGCTGCGGGCAAGCCGGTGTTCTGCGAAAAACCCTTGGCCGTGACCGCGCAAGGCTGCCGCAAGATCGTCGACGCCGAAGTCGCCTACGGCAAGCGCCTGGTGCAAGTGGGCTTCATGCGCCCATATGACGAAGGCTATCGTGCCCTCAAGGCCGTGATCGACAGCGGCCAGATCGGCGAGCCGTTGATGCTGCACTGCGCGCACCGCAACCCGACAGTAGGCGAGAACTATAAGACCGACATGGCGATCACCGACACCTTGATCCACGAGCTGGATGTGTTGCGTTGGCTGCTCGACGACGACTACGTGTCGGTGCAGGTGGTGTTTCCGCGCAAGTCGAGCAAGGCCCTGGCCCACCTGCGTGACCCGCAGATCGTGCTGCTGGAAACCGCCAAGGGCACGCGCATCGATGTGGAGGTGTTTGTGAACTGCCAGTACGGCTACGACATCCAGTGCGAAGTGGTCGGGGAGACCGGTATCGCCAAACTGCCGGAGCCTTCGCAGGTGCAACTGCGTAGCGGGGCCAAACTGTCGAATGCGATTTTGATGGATTGGAAGGACCGCTTTATCGGCGCCTATGACGTGGAGTTGCAGGCCTTCATTGATAGCGTGCGCGCCGGGCAAGTCGGCGGGCCGTCGGCGTGGGATGGGTTTGCCGCGGCAGTGGCGGCGGATGCATGTATCCAAGCGCAGAGCAGTGAGCAGATTGTGAAGGTGAGCTTGCCGGATCGTCCGCGCTTCTACGGCTAATCATATTCGCACAGGTGGAATGCGGTCAGTGTGGGAGCTGGCTTGCCTGCGATAGCAGCCTTTCAGTGACGGGTTCATTGACTGACACACTGCTATCGCAGGCAAGCCAGCTCCCACATTTGATTGGGTTTTCAGTGCTAGAAGGAGTGTATGTATGCGAATTGGACTAGTCGGCTACGGTCACGGCGGCCGCTTCTTTCACGCGCCTTTGATTGCAACGTTGCCCGGCGCGACGTTTGTCGGCGTGGTGACGCGTTCACCGGAACGCCGTCAGCAACTGGCGACTGACCACTCGGGCCTCAAGGCGTTCGACGCCATCGGCCAGATCGTTGAAGCCGGTGTTGACGCCCTGGTGATTTCCACCACGCTCAAGGGCCGCCCGGCGCTGGTACTGGAAGCTATCGAACACGGGGTTGCCGTGGTCAGCGACAAACCGTTCGCCAGCAACGCTGAACAGGCCCAGGCGTTGATCACTGCCGCCGAACGCCAAGGCGTGAAGCTCTGTGTCTACCAGAACCGGCGCTGGGACTCGGATTTCCTGACCTTGCGCAAACTGATCGACGCCGGTGCCCTGGGCCAGATCACCCGCTTTGAATCGCGTGTTGAGCGCTTCAGCCCGCACGCCGTGGGTAATGCCAGTGGCGGCGGCTGGCTGCGTGACC
>NZ_UYXQ01000159.1 GCF_900624995.1 Pseudomonas antarctica | reverse complement strand
CTTCGCGGCGCAGCACGCACTACCAGAGCGAAGTGGCGCTGGAGGGTGAATACCAGCAGCTCAAGGTGCGGGGCAGGGCGGACGGCTACGACCCCGACAGCAATCGCCTGGAAGAGGTGAAAACCTATCGCGGCGACCTCGACGCCCAGCCGGCCAACCATCGCCAACTGCATTGGGCCCAGGTCAAGGTCTACGGCTGGTTGATGTGCTACAAGCTCGGTCTGTCTGAAATTGACTTGGCGTTGGTGTACTTCGACATCGTTGGCGAGGGTGAAACCCTGCTCAACCAGCGCTTTCAAGCGGTCGACCTCGAGCAGTTCTTCAACCAGCAATGCGCGCTGTTCCTGGGCTGGGCGCGCCAGGAAGTGCAGCACCGCGACGCGCGTAACAGTGCCGCACAAACCCTGGCGTTTCCCCACGCCGAGTTTCGCCCGGGCCAGCGTTCGCTGGCCGAATCGGTCTACAAGGCGGTCAGCACCGGCCGTTGCCTGATGGCCCAGGCGCCCACTGGTATCGGCAAGACTGTGGGCACGATCTTCCCGCTGCTCAAGGCCCTCGCGCCGCAGCAACTGGATAAAGTGTTCTTCCTCACCGCCAAGACCCCAGGTCGCAAGTTGGCACTGGATGCCGCCCAAGTGCTCTACGACAGCAGCCCCGACTTGCCGCTGCGCGTGCTCGAATTGGTGGCGCGAGACAAGGCCTGCGAGCATCTGGACAAAGCCTGCCACGGCGACTCCTGCCCGTTGGCCAAGGGCTTTTACGATCGCCTGCCGGCTGCGCGCACGGCCGCTTCCAAGGTGCGCCTGCTCGACCAGCGCAACCTGCGCGAGGTGGCCCTGGCCCATGACGTTTGCCCGTATTACCTGAGCCAGGAAATGGCGCGCTGGGTCGACCTGGTGGTCGCTGACTACAACTACTATTTCGACTTTGGCGCCATACTGTTCGGCTTGGCCCAGCTGAACCAATGGCGCGCCGCCGTGCTGGTGGACGAGGCCCACAACCTGGTGGAGCGTGCGCGTTCCATGTACAGCGCCAGCCTCGACCAATACAGCCTCAAGACCCTGCGTGACATCGCACCCGAGCCACTGAAGAAACCCTTGCAACGCCTCAACCGCGAATGGAACGCCCTGCACAAGGACCAGCTCGCGCCGTACCAGGCTTATGCCAACAAGCCTGAGAAACTGCTCCAGGCCCTGAGCCTGTGCGCCAGCGCCATGGGCGACTACTTCAACGAGCACCCCGACGCCCTCAGTGGCGACCTGCAAGCGTTCTATTTCGAGGCGCTGCAATGTGCCAAGGTCGCCGAGCTGTTCAACGAACACTTCATCTTTGATATCAGCAAGCGCCAGTTCAGTGGCAAGCGCAGTGCTTCGACCCTGTGCCTGCGCAACGTAGTGCCCGCCGAATTTATCCGCCCCAGGCTGACCGCCGCGCGCAGCAGCGTGCTGTTCTCCGCGACCTTGAGCCCCCGGCACTATTACGCCGACTTGCTCGGCCTGCCGGCGGACACCGCGTGGATCGATGTGGAATCGCCGTTC
Organism: Pseudomonas antarctica; assembly: GCF_900624995.1. Classification (GTDB taxonomy): domain Bacteria; phylum Pseudomonadota; class Gammaproteobacteria; order Pseudomonadales; family Pseudomonadaceae; genus Aquipseudomonas; species Aquipseudomonas antarctica. The sequence goes on along the minus strand of NZ_UYXQ01000159.1, from coordinate 6,020 downwards.
AAGGCCGAGCAATTGCAGGTGCGCATCATCGATGCTATTTCGACGCGGTTTGTGCATCGCCAAGCCTCGCTGGCGCCGATCGTCGAACTGATCGCCGCGCAATTCGCGCAACGGCCCGGCAATTACCTGGCGTTTTTTTCAAGCTTTGATTACCTGCAACAGGTGGCGCAGTTGATGGCCGAGCGCCACCCGCAGGTGGCGCTGTGGTTGCAGTCACGCGGCATGGCCGAAGCCGAACGGCAAGCGTTTCTGGATCAGTTCACTCAGCACAGCCAGGGCATCGGCTTTGCCGTGCTGGGCGGCGCGTTCGGCGAAGGCATTGATTTGCCGGGCGCGCGCTTGATCGGGGCGTTTATCGCCACACTCGGGTTGCCGCAATTGAACCCGATCAACGAACAGATGAAAGCGCGCATGGCCTCGATCTTCGGCTCCGGTTACGACTACACCTACCTGTACCCCGGCATTCAGAAAGTGGTGCAGGCGGCGGGCAGGGTGATCCGTAGCCAGCAGGACGAGGGTGTGGTGATGTTGATTGATGACCGCTTTGGCGAGGCGCGGGTGCGCCAGTTGTTGCCGCGTTGGTGGGCGCCCGTCACTCAAGCGTGACGCCGCTCAGTTGTTCCGGGCGGTCAGCTGAAAGTGGCCGAGGTGATTGGTGGCGAACTGTGCTTCCACGCCTGCGGCGTTCCTTTGCAACGGGGTGGCCATGATCCTGGCGCTATTGATCAGCAGGTTTAATGGCCGCCCGGACGCAAGAAATTCTTGCGCAAAGCACTCAATCGAAGCCGGTCGATCAGGTCCAGGCTGGCGTGTTCAACGCCATTTATGCCTTGCAGATTGCGCTGCGCCTTTTGATTGTTTTTTACTGACACACAATCGCCCGTGGAGATTGTCGAGCAACCTTGCACGGCAGGGCATTGACGCGCGCGACGTATACAGAGAAGTGGTGGGCGGCATCGCCAGCTTGGGCGACACCGTGGATTTGTTTCTGATTGGCGGGCTGTTCACCTACGGTGATGACGCGCGTTTGTTGCTCGATGGGTTGCCGCCAGTGGTGCGTATCAGCGCCAGGTCCGAACAGGCCGGCGTATTGCGCTCGTGCCTGGAGCGGCTTGCCCTGGAATATGCCAGCCCAAGACTCGGCGCGGCATTGATGACCGAGCATTTGGCGCAAATGATGCTGGTGCAAATCCTGCGGCTCTATCAATCTTCCTTGGGGGCCAGCACTCAAGGCTGGTTGGCGGCGTTGACCGCCCCACGGCTGGCACCGGTACTTGCGCAAGTGCACGCCGAACCGGCGCGTGAATACCGTGAGCGCGCCCTACACAACACCCACAGCATCAGTCACAAGGAAGCCAGTGATGAGCGTTATCCAGCACGAGAGGATCCAGGTCAACGGTATTGAGTTAAGCGTTCACATCGCTGGCCCCGAGCAGGGCCAGCCGATCTGGCTGCTGCACGGGTTTCCTGAGTGTTGGCATTCCTGGCGCGAGCAGATTCCCGCGCTGGCTGCTGCCGGGTATCGGGTGTTCGTGCCTGAAATGCGTGGCTACGGCGAATCGAGTGCGCCTGCCGGGATCGCCGATTACGACTTACTGACGCTGTGCGCCGATATTCAACAGGCCATGAACCATTTCGGCCATCAACCGGTGGTGATGGTCGGCCATGACTGGGGCGCCGTGGTGGCGTGGCACCTCGCATTGCTCGAACCTGCGCGGGTCAGCCGCTTGATCACGATGTCGGTGCCTTTTGCCGGACGTGCTCGGCGCCCGGTAATCGAAATCATGCGTGAGCTGTATGCCGACCGCTTCAACTACATCCTGTATTTCCAGGAACCGGGCGTAGCCGAGCGGGAACTGGATGCCGACATCGAACGCACGCTGCGGCTGTTCATGCAGGATCAGGATGTGTTCCTGCAGAAAAAGCCGGCTAACGCCACCTTGCTCGAAGGCGTCTCGGCCCCCGGCACACTGCCGCCGTGGTGTGCTCAAGCTGACTTGGACGTTTATGTGAAAACCTTCAGTAAGCACGGTTTTCGCGGCCCGTTGAACTGGTATCGCAACTTCGAGCGCAACTGGCAGCGCACTGAGTGCCTGGCGGGCCAGCAAGTGCTGCAGCCCACGTTGTTCCTGATTGGCGACAGCGACCCGGTCGGTGTGTTCGAAGCCCACACCCTCAAGCGCATGCCCGACACAGTGCCCAACCTGCAACAGCAGGTATTGGCCAACTGCGGTCACTGGATCCAGAACGAGCAGGCCCAGCGAGTCAACGCGCTGATGCTCGCGTTTCTAGCGAGAACCTGAAGGTCGCGCCATGCCCGGGGCGGTCCACCAGTTGGATGCTGCGCCCGTGCAATTGCAAGATTCGGTGCACGATGCGCAGGCCCAGGCCACCATCGCGACGAGCGCCGCCGATGGTGAAGGCGCGCAGGAACAAGCCTTCACGCAGTTCGGCATCAATGCCTGGGCCACTGTCGCTGACGGTGACCGCCACACTGTTGGCCTCAGGTGACAGGATCACTTGCACTTCACCGTTGACCGGTGTGTGACGCAAGGCGTTATCAAGCAGATTGGTCAGCACGCGTTCAATCAAGCCCAGGTCGGCCATGACTGTCGGCACCTGCGGCGGCAGGGTGGCGGTGAGGGTAATGGACCGCGCCTCAGCGGTAAGTTCGAACTTCTGGAAGATGTCTTGCACCAGGTCCGGCAGTGAAAAGCCTTCGATCACCGGTTGGACGAAACCATGTTCCAGGCGCACCAACTCCAGCAGCGACTGGGCCAGGCCGCCGACCTTGCGGCTCTGGTCCAGGGCGATGCCGAGGTAACGGCGGCGTTCTTCTGAGCTGAGGCTGGCGTCCTTCAGAGACAGCGTTTCCAGGTAGCCATACAGCGACGCCAGCGGCGTGCGCAGGTCATGGGAAATGTTCGCGACCATCTCCCGGCGTTCCTGGTCCTGATGGGTGATGGCGCGCCATTGCTCGCCCAAGCGGTTTTGCATGTGCACAAAGGCGTGGTCGAGCACGGCGATTTCATCGCTGCTGTCGAGTTCGGTGGCGTTGATTTGCGCAGGTTTAGGCGCGCCGTTGATATCGAATTGGCCGACCTTATCGGTCAATTGGCGCAGTGGTCGGGTGATCCAGGCGAACGCGATCAGGCCCGCCAACAGGCAGAGCAGGGCAACCAGGCCAATGGACCACAAGGCGATCTTCAGCGCCATGCCTGTCGCGTCTTTGGCGTCGTAGACATCGTGGGCTTCGCCGAGCAGCACCACATACAGGAAGCCGGTTTGCTGGCCGTTGGCTTTGAGCGGCGCCGCGCTGAACACCTTGCGCCCATCGACGCTGCGCGGGTCGTCGCCGAGGATCGGCAGCATCGCGCCACTCAAGAAGCGCCGAATCGGCGCCAGGTCGACCTTATCGCGCAGCAAATGCCCGGCGGGTGCGGCATTCCCGACCACGTGCCCGTCGATATCGAGCAAGTACACCTCAACACTGGGGTTGACCAGCATCAACTGGCCAAACAGGTTGCGCACCGCATCGGGCTTGAGGCCGTCGGCGTCCATCAGTTGGGTGTCGCGGGCGATGTGCGCCGCCAGGTCGCGGGACAGGCCTTGCACCACTTCCAGTTCGTGCATGCGGTTGGAGCGCACTTGCAGCCAGGCCGAGGTGCCGCTGCAGATCACCAGCAATACGGCGAACACCACCGACAGGCGCTGGGTCAGGGTCAGTTTCATGGCGAACTCTCGGCAAATTTGTAGCCCCGGCCCCACACCGTGAGGATCAGTACCGGGTTGGCCGGGTCGGCCTCGACCTTGGCGCGCAGGCGATTGATATGGGTGTTTACCGTGTGTTCATAACCTTCATGGCTGTAGCCCCACACGGCGTTGAGCAGGTCCATGCGTGAGAAGACTTTGCCTGGCTGGCGGGCGAAGAAATACAACAGGTCGAATTCGCGCGGTGTAAGGTCCAGGCGCTGGCCTTGCAGGGTGACGTCGCGGGTCAGCGGGTTAATGAACAACTGACCAAGGTCGAGGCTGCCAGCGTCCATCTTCAGGTTGCGCGCCATGGCGTCGACCCGGCGCAGCAGCGCCTTGACCCGCGCCACCAGCTCCGGCATCGAAAACGGTTTGGCCAGGTAGTCATCGGCGCCCAGTTCCAGGCCGAGGATGCGGTGCAGTTCACTGGAGCGCGCACTGGTGATGATAATCGGTGTGTAGCGCGTCATGGCGCGGGCGCGGCGGCAGATTTCCAGGCCGTCAACGCCGGGCAGCATCAGGTCGAGGATCAACGCATCCCAGCCGCCTTGTTCAAGCAGGCGCAGGCCTTCGTTGCCATCGGCGCTGTGCACCACCTCGAACGACTCATCGCGCAGGTGCAGGCAGATCAAGTCGGCAATATGCGCATCGTCCTCGACCACCAGGACACGTTTAGGCTGATCCATGCTGAAAACCTTTAGAAACCTTCGCTTGTAGTCCACGCATTGTGCGGGTTTTGCCCCCCTGTAGTTATCACGAATTGTTTAACTCTGCGTGAGGATTTCGCGACCGCCCAGGGCCCAGGATGAACCCATTGCAAGAGCGAGCGAGTTTGTGTGGCAAGCCCGCTCGCCACATGCAGCCCTCTCGCCACATAAAGCCCGCTCTTCAACTGAAACCTCGCGCGCCACAGGTTCCGCGCCAGCCATCAATGAGGAAAACCCCATGTACTCACGTCGACAAATACTGCGCGCCACTGGCGGCCTGGGTGTCGCCGTCCTGGCCGGTGGCCTGCTCAAACAGCTCAACATGGTCTGCGCAGCCGACGCCGCCGAAACCTTCGAGGTCACCCACACCGAGGCCCAATGGCGCAGCCTACTCAGCGCCGAGCAATTCGCCGTGCTGCGCGAGCAGGGCACCGAACGTCCTTACACCAGCCCACTCAACGATGAGCATCGTACCGGCACCTTTGCCTGCGCCGGCTGCGCGTTGCCGCTGTTCTCCTCGGCCACCAAATTCGACAGCCACACCGGCTGGCCAAGTTTCTGGCAGCCGCTGGACAACGCCGTCGCCAGCCACGTCGACACTTCTTACGGCGTGGTACGCAAGGAAATTCACTGCCGTCGTTGCGGCGGTCACCAAGGGCACGTATTCGACGACGGCCCGGCACCTACTGGTCTGCGTTATTGCATGAATGGCGCGGCCATGACCTTTACGGCGGCTTAAGCCGATGTTTATTAATACTTATAAGGGACGATCCCATGTGGCTTCTGGTTCTCGCGTATCTGGGCGGCGTGCTGACAATTGTCAGCCCGTGCATCCTGCCTGTTCTGCCTTTTGTCTTCGCTCGCACCGGGCAGCCGTTTATGCGCAGTGGCTTGCCGCTGTTAGCGGGGATGGCGGTGACGTTCGCCCTGGTGGCCTCACTGGCGGCAGTGGGCGGCGGTTGGGTGGTGCAAGTCAATCAATACGGGCGTTGGCTCGCGTTGCTGTGCGTTGCCCTGTTCGGGCTCACGCTGCTGCTGCCGCAACTGTCGGAACGCTTGACGCGACCATTGGTAGCCGCCGGCAGTCGCCTGTCCGAAGCCGCTGGGGCCGATGCCAAACCGCGTCCGGGCGCCTCGTTCCTGATCGGCGTGGCCACCGGTTTGCTGTGGGCGCCGTGCGCCGGGCCGATCCTCGGGCTGGTGCTCACGGGCGCCGCGCTGCAGGGCGCCAGCATCGGTACTACCTTGCTCTTGCTGGCCTACGCCGCCGGTGCAGCTACGTCCCTGGCCTTGGCCTTGCTGGTCGGCGGTAAAGTCTTTGGTTTCATGAAAAAGTCCCTCGGAGCCGGTGAATGGCTGCGCCGTGGCCTTGGTGCGCTGATGCTGGCCGGTGTGGCCGCCATCGCATTGGGCCTGTACACCGGCGTGCTGGCGCGCGTGTCGACAGCCTCCACTGGTGGCCTGGAACAAAGCCTGGTGGACACACTCAGCGCCAAGCCTGAGCAGAAGGGCGGAGCGATGATGGCCAGCGGCGCAATGATGGCGGCCGCCACCCACAAC
>NZ_UYXQ01000158.1 GCF_900624995.1 Pseudomonas antarctica | reverse complement strand
GGTCTGTTCACCACAGGCGCGTTTGCGTGGCCGGTAACCGGCCGCTTCGGCTTGCGTCGGCGTGTCGAAAAACTCGATGTTTTCCGCGCGTGGCAAACGTGAGGCACTGCTGGGGCGGCAATACACGCCGGTGGTTTTTACGCCGTAGACAAACAGAGCGTCGGCCTTGGCGTCACGGGCGACGATGGCCGCCCAGCGAGGGTCTTGTTCGTTATTCATGGCCTGCACTCTTGACGGGTCATGGGCAGATTAACCATGCCGATCACCATGGGCACTCTGAAGCTTGCGGTCAAATTAGCCAGCGGTGCGAAACGTCAGGTTAATGCGCTGCGAGCCCATGATCGGATGCACGCCTTCCTTGATCGGCATCACCCCATGAAAACGTAAACGATCGACGCCGCCCCAGACCACCACATCGCCATGAAACAACGAGATCCTCTGCGTGCGGTGACTGCGCTCATGGCCGCCGAACAGGAAAATGGCCGGCAGGCCAAGGGACACCGAAACAACCGGAGCGCTGTAGCGGCGTTCGTTCTTGTCCTGGTGCAAGGACATCTTGGCGCCGGGCACGTAACGGTTGATCAGGCAAGCATCCGGGGCAAAGTCGATGAAACCGGCTTCTTGTGCCGCGAGCACAGCCAATTCGCGCAAGGCGTCGGGCATCGTTGGCCAGGGTTGCTGGCTGCGTGGGTCAAACCGGCTGTACCGATAGCCGGAACTGTCGGTGGTCCAGCCCAGTTCGCCGCAACTGCTCAGTGCCGCCGACATGGTAAAACCGCCGGGCGTAACCATCTGCCGAAAGGGTGATTGGGCCAGTACCCGTCGCAGCTCAGGTAATAAGCGCTCAATCCAGTGCAGGGCATAGCCCCGTAACACGTAGGACTCTTCGCCAATCTGTTCGCGCCCGCCAGGTTGTTGCAGGGCGTCATCGGCGAATAGATCGGCAGTAGGGCCTGGCATGACTTACAACGCCTTGCTCACGTTGATGTCGGTAATTTCGTCAGTCGCGTCGTGGATTTTCGCCAACGCTTGCTTGGCCTCTTCAACGTCGTTGCTCTGCAACTGCGCGAATTCGAAGCGGCGTTCGCCGTTGAGTTTGTACTTGATGACGTATTTGGTCGTGGTAGTCACAGCTCTTTCCTATCGAGTGTTCGGGTCAGCTCAGTTTGGTGCTGGTGCGACGAACGATGCGAATTTTGTGGGACAACGCCGGTTTGCGCGTAACGCTGATGGCACGGCGCGTTACCACATCCAAGGTAATGTTCCAGAAACCGGTGCTGGGTGCGGTGATTTTTGCCGGGAATTGGTCGAATGCGCCGCCGTGGTAGGTGTGGCGGCCACCGTTCTTGAAGCTGCGAAAGTTGGCGTCGCTCATCAGGCGAATGTTGCAGGTTTGCGAGCATTCGATGACAACGATGTCGCCCTCGTTGAGATGCTCGCGCTGGTGGATGAATTTCATGGGGTGTCTCCAGAAGGGCTTTTTCTGAAAAATCAGAACGATACGTAGGTTAAGATGGAGTTTATCAGCCCCAGCGAGTTTATTATCGGGTCGTCGTCGACGACTTCGACAATTTAAAACAGTTTTTCACCGTGTTTTCAGAGATAAATCCTACATCGGCGGGAGATTTTTTCTCTCTACGCTGTCGTACGGTCTTTATCGGAGGTTTTAGTATGAAGTGGAGTGTGTTGGTTCTGGCCTTGGCGTTAGGTGGGTGTGCTTCGGTTGCAGATATCAAGCAGACCCCGCCAACGCTGGTGGTCATTTCAGGGAAGAAGCCTGCGGAATATGCCGCGTGTGTGGTACGCAAATTGGCCGAAACCCGGCGCCCACCCCAGATCGAGCCGCATAAGGATGGTGTTCAGGTGATTGTGCCGCAAAAATTCTCGGCTGACCCGTCGGCAATCTTTGAAATTGAAGAACGTTCAAGCGGTAGCAGCATCAAGCTCTATGAGAGCATGTCCAATGTACCGATCCGCCCGGGCGACGTGAAGAAAGCTGCGGAAGCGTGTATTTCCGGCTGAGCCCCTGGCTCATCGCACACACTTTAATCCGATAAAAAAGCCTGGCCCTGCCGATGCAGGGCTGGGCTTTTTTTTGCGGATTTTGGCTGTTGAAGCGAGAACGTCATTACCCTACCATCTGTAGGCTTATGCGCTGGTGAGCTAAGCTTATAACTATAAAAATGGAGCGGTGATGATGTCTCTGGGACGCGTTTTTATCGGTGGCGCGCTGCTGTTGCTGTTGGGCAATGCCCACGCGCAGGATGGTAAACAGATTTTTACCCAGGGTGGCTCACAGCCGGGCGCGATGCCTTGTGTGGCCTGCCATGGCCCCGACGGGCTGGGGCTCCCTGCAGCCGGGTTCCCACGCTTGGCGGGTTTGCCGGCCGAGTACGTGCGTAAACAATTGGTGGACTTCAGCAGTGCCGCGCGCAGCAACCCAGTGATGGAGCCGCTGGCCAAGGCGTTGACTGAAGCCGAAATCGCTGCGGTCAGCCAGGCCGTGGCAGCGCTGCCATTCCCGGCCCCCGCCACGGCGCACCGCAGCGAAATGCCTGGCAACGCAATGCAAAAGCTCGCATTGCAAGGCGCCTGGGAGCGGCAGATTCCGGCTTGCGTCAGCTGCCATGGGCCTGCCGGAGCGGGTGTCGGCGATGCGTTTCCACCGCTGGCTGGCCAGCCAGCCGCTTATTTAAGTGCGCAGCTGGCTGCTTGGCAGAACGGCACTCGCCACAATGACCCCAATGACTTGATGGGCCATATTGCCAAGTCCCTTACCGCCGAGGAAGTGCAGGGCGTCGCCCACTACTTCGCGTCGTTGAGCCCGGAGGTCAAGCCATGAAGCCGTGCATGTTTGCTGCCGTGCTGAGCCTACTGCTCGCCTTGCCGACCCATGCCGCCACGATCGCCATGGAAGACCAGTCGCAATTGCAGCCGTCCGCTGCGCACTCGGCCACCCATCAATTCCAACCGCCTGAAGAAAGTGAATTGCCTGACAACGCCTATGGCAAATTAGTCAGGCAGGGTTACGCGCTGTTCGTCGATACCAAACGCCTGGCGCCGCAATTTGTCGGTAACGGGCTGAACTGCAGCAACTGCCATCTGGACCAGGGCCGGCTGGCTAATTCGGCACCGCTGTGGGGCGCATACCCGATGTATCCCGCTTATCGAAAGAAGAATGACAAGGTCAACACCTTCGCCGAGCGTTTGCAGGGTTGCTTTCAGTTCAGTATGAACGGCGGCACACCGCCTGCGGCGGACAGCCCGCAGATTACCGCGTTGTCTGTGTATGCCTACTGGCTGGCAAGCAAGGCCCCCTTGGGCGTAGAGCTGCCGGGGCGCGGTTACCCCGATGTGGCGCAACCGGCCAAAGGTTATAACCTGGGTCAGGGCGCCGAGGTCTATCAAGGGCAATGTGCGGTATGCCAGGCGCCGAGGGGCAGGGGCAGAAGGTCGGTGACGGCTACGTCATGCCGCCGCTATGGGGTAAGGACTCCTACAATTGGGGCGCCGGCATGCACCGAATCAATACTGCAGCGTCTTTCATCAAGCACAATATGCCATTGGGCAAGGGCGGCAGCTTGAGCGACCAGCAAGCCTGGGATGTCGCCGCCTATGTCAACAGCCATGAACGGCCACAGGATCCACGCCTGGTGGAAGGCTCCGTGGAGAAAACGCGCGACAAGTTTCACGCCAATGATGGTGTCAATTTGTACGGGCAAACCGTTGATGGCGTGTTGATCGGCCAAGGCATCCGTTAAACTGTCGGGTATTCAATGCAAAAAATGCCGCGCAAGCCTTGAAGTTGCGCGGCATTTGTCTTTTTCGGAAAACCGCCATGAAACGTGAACATGTCAAAGCCCGCTATGCCGAGAGTCAGATATCGGCCACGCACGTCATTCAAAATCCTGCCGACTTGGGCGAGTGGATCGTCTTCTTCAAAAAAAGCGGCGGGCGTAGTTACTTCCTGGTGGATGATCAGGATGAAGTCGAGTCGTTCCCGCGCCTGGATGACCTGATCGAGCTATTGCGCGACCTGGGGATCAAGTTCGCTGAAATTCACCTTTAGCCTGCGGCTTACTTGCAGACCACAACGACGCTGCGGCTTTTGAAGTTGCCGACGTCTTTGCCCAGGGTCTTGTCACTTTCTTTCAGCGATGGCGTGCCGTCAGTGCCGACAATGCGGTAGCCGGTGCCTGCACAGGAGGCGTCGGCTTTTTCGTAGCAACTGGCCCACGAATTGGCCTCACCCGAACAGTCAATGGTCAGGCCTTGTTCGCCGTTCTTCAGGTAAGTGTCGGAGGTCGTGGTGCAGCCGGCGAGCGCCAGTACCGCAGTCAGTGGCAGAATCTTGTTCATGTATTGGGTCGTCGTCGAGGGGCTAAGGGAAGGGCGCTGACACTGTCGTGGGGCGTTGACGCAAGAGTATAGCGAACTGCCACCTGTCGTGCAGTCGCAGAAATATGATTTGCGACTGCGCGCCACCCCTGGCAATCGAGCTTAGCCGCTCGTGCGTGTCATGGCACCCCCATCACCAGTACGCCGCTGCCGCTGACGGACCCGGCAGCGGGCAAAGACCCCGCACGCCGAACAAGAGAGAAGGTCACGTCATCGCCTCCCGTGCTGTTGGTGATCTGGGTACGGAACGAGCCGTTGACTTGAACCGCAGAGCCGGCACGGACAAGGGCTGTGCCCACGTCCGGATTGCTCATCGTCAGCAGCCGATTGTTGAATGCGGTGGGTGTGCCTTTGTAAGTGATGGTGATCGGCGTATTAATCCCGCCATCCGGGCATGAGTAGGTGAGCCTGCGGTTGGTGCTGACAGACGTTGTGAGAGGATCGGTACCTATTGCCCGCTGATGCACGTCGCCGAAGTTGATTTCGATCGGGTTGTTATTGTTGATCGTGCATGTTGACGGCGAGACGGTGAAGTTGTTGGCAGCGGTATACGTGACGGTGAGCTGCGGACGGGTGCCGTCGTAGTTGTTTGAACTGGTGAGGCGCAACAGGCCGAGGTTATCGCCTATTCGAACATCGAACGGATTGGCCGGATAGTTACGTATCAGAATGTAGGGTGTGACATTGATCGGGTAAAAGACCCCGTTATTGGGGACGGTGACTATCCCGATACCCGTCGGAACAGGCGTGTTGTAGAACCCGCCGTTGATGCGCAAACCGGTGCTTTCGCTGGCAAACTTGGGGCCAGGCGTCCAGGCGGTGCCTGCTGCGCTTCCGGATGACCAGTAGTCCGCATGCCAGGCGGGACCTCCACTGTAGGTAAAGCGACATTCCAACCGTGCCCCTTCCAGAAAAATCCGACTGCGGTCTGCGCTCAAAGCCACCGTAACGGGGACCTGCAAGTTGGGATTGCCATTCTGCCAAGGCCCGCCATTGACTCGACAGTCGACGGCCAGCGCGGCCGTACTTGCACTTATCAGGATCATAAGCACAGGGGTTGTATAAAGTCGTTTCATGTTGATCTCTTGTTCCTTCTATAAAGGGTGTTGAGGCGCGCAGGTCATGGCACCCCCATCACGAGTACGCCGCTGCCGCTTATGGCTCCAGCGGCAGGCAGAGACCCCGCTCGCCGAACCAGCGAAAACGTCACATCGTCGCCACCTCCACTGTTGGTAATGCGAGTCAGGAATGAACCGTTGACTTGAACCGCAGAGCCGGCACGAACAAGGGCCGTGCCCACGTCCGGGTGGGTCATCGTCAGCAACCGATTGTTGAATGACGTCGGCGTGCCTTTGTAAGTGATGGTGATCGGCGTATTAATCCCGCCATCCGGGCATGAGTAGGTGAGCCTGCGGTTGGTGCTGACAGACGTTGTGAGAGGGTCGGTACCTATTGCTCGTTGATGCACGTCGCCGAAGTTGATCTCGATCGGGTTGTTATTGTTGATCGTGCACGTTGACGGCGAGACGGTGAAGTTGTTGGCGGCGATGTACGCGAGTAGGAGCCCCGTCCTGCCGGCGTCATAATTGTTTGTCTGATTCAGACGTAACGTTCCGAGGGTGTCGCCTATTCGAATGTCGATAGGGTTCGTCGGATTGTTGCGGATCAAAATATAGGGGGTTACGGCGAGCGGGTAACCCACTGCGTTGTTGGGTATGGTGAGTATCCGAATACCGTCCGGGACGGGCGTGTTCAGATAGGCCCCGTTTATTCGCAGGCCGGTGCCCTGGTTGCTGAACTTTGGGCCGGGGGTCCAGGCGGGACCGACTTGTGTCGAGGTTGCCCAATAGTCCTGTAACCATGCTGGGCCACCAAACGATGTGAATTTGCATTCGATGTTCGCACCCTCAAGGAGAATGCGGGTGGTGTCGCTGCCAAGTCGCACATTCACCGGGATCTGCAAGCTTATGGTCCCGCCAGGATTCACCGTTTGCCACGGCCCGCCATTCACGCGGCAATCCGCTGCTCGCGCGGTGGGGGTAACACCCAACAGCACAAGCAGCACCAGGGCGCCATAGAGTCGTTTCATTTTGGAATCTCATTGTTCTGATTGCCTGGAGGCCGATTACGCGCTCATCTCGCGCAGAATCGACCCGCAGCAACAGGTTTTCCCACGGCTGTTCAAGCCTGAGGTTGGTTAGGGATAGTCCAGCGTAAAAGTGGACGTCACCGTATACGCGCCGTGCCCGATGGTTTCATCCCGAATGGCCTGGGGCTCGCCCCGCACATAGGCTTTGAGCTCGATGCTGTTGCTGCCATCGCTCAACACCTGCTTGTCGCTGACGGTGTTCAAGGGCAACGGCTTGTTGCCCAGTGTCTCGATACCGACTCCAATCCCTGACGCGCCGCTGCCACCATCGAGTGCGAGCAAACCGGGAAGCGCCAGGTTTTCGTTACCGCTCAATGTGATCGTCACCGTATTGCCAATCGTGGTGTCACACGCCTCCAAATGCACCTTGAAACCCTTACCTTGTGTGCGTGTATTGATGTAGAGGTGCTTGCTGGTCACGTCCCAGAGTTCAAGGGTTATGGCCTCGTCGCCGGGGCGAATCGTGCAGGCCTCTTCAACCAGGTTGCCCTTGAATCTCAGGTTGTCCGCCGCTTTCCCCTCGGCGGTCAGTCCCAGGGTCAGTGCCAGTGCCAGCACGGGGTAGGGCCACCCCTTAGAAACACGTTGATGGTGCATGAACTCAACTCCTACTCGTATTCGGCCAGCAGCGTGGCCACCGCCGTAAAGCTTGCGGGGGCCAGAATTGCACCTGGCCGTTTGACGGGCACAACTTCCAATACCGGCGGTGACGACAGGGTTATGTCCATGGGCGTATTGAGGAGGAACGGCAGGCTGTTCTGAAAAATCCGAATGCCCAGGTCCGAGGCACTGGTTTGTAGCGCTGCGCCGTCAAAACCTGTGGGGGTGCCGTTAACACTCAGTTTCAGCAACCAGGGGAGCGTATCGGTGCCACAACTGATGGTGTAGCCGACCCCTCTGCGGTATTTCTCACCATCGACACGCTTTACCCCGACATCACCAAAATCGACTTCAATCGTGTTGCCGGCATCGACCGTGCACGCCGGCGGCGCGTCCAGCGTTCCGCGGAACGTCAGGTTGGCCGACGCACCACTCCACC
>NZ_UYXQ01000157.1 GCF_900624995.1 Pseudomonas antarctica | reverse complement strand
GTGGAGTAGGGGAAGTCTTGGCGCAGGTTCCTTGAGTGTTCGAGGTGTGTGTGAGGGGGTAGGCGGATGCTCAGTGGGGCTAGTCGGTGGTGGCGTTTTTGGTGACACGCAGCGGGGTTGCGCTCGACGAAACCGAGCTGAGCGCCTGGTTTGTGCAGCGCATGGCGTCGTTCAAAAAACCCAAGAAGTACCTGTTCCGCAGCGAGTTGCCCAAGAACAGCTACGGCAAAATCCTCAAGACCGACTTGCGGCAGTCGTTGAAAGCAGCGAGTATCGCCGCGCTTACCTAGCCCCGTTTTTCATGGACAGACAACAAGACAAGGAGTCCCTTCGATGGGCAATCAAGTGCAAGACACGGTCCGCAAGCGCCGCCGTGCATTTCTCGGTGCCACTTCCGGCCACCTGATCGAATGGTACGACTACGGCGTCTACGGCTTTCTCGCCGTGTACATCGGCCATGCGTTCTTCGTCTCCGACGACCCCACCACCAGCCTGCTGGCCAGCTTCGCGGCGTTCGCCCTGAGCTTTTTTATCCGGCCTCTGGGCGGGCTGTTCTTCGGCCCGCTGGCGGATAAGATTGGCCGCCGCAAAACCCTGATCATGGCGCTGGTGATGATGACCGGTTCCACCGTCATGCTCGGCTTGTTGCCGAGCTACGCAACCCTGGGCATCGCTGCGCCGATCCTGCTGATCCTGGTGCGCTGCGTGCAGGGCTTCTCGGCGGGCGGCGAGATCGGCACCGTCACCAGCTTTATCTCCGAATACGCCGGCCCCGGCCGACGCGGCTTTGCCACGTGCTGGCTGATGGTCACCGCCGTACTCGGTCTGCTGCTGGGCGGCGCCGTGGCCAATGGCATGACCTGGGTTCTCGGCGCCGAGGTGATGCAGGAATGGGCCTGGCGCATACCGTTTTTGATCGCTGCGCCGCTGGGCTTTATCTCCATGTATATCCGCCTCAAGCTCGAAGACAGCCCGGAGTTTCTCGCCCTGCAACGCACCGGCCAGACCTCCCGCGCCCCGTTGCGCGAAGTTTGGCAGTGGAAACGCGCTATTGCCCTGGTGTTCTTTATCATCACCTTACACAGCTCGATCTTCTATCTGGTGCTGACGTTCGCCTCGACCTACATGGCCAAGATCCTCAAGTTCGACAGCGGCACCACCTTGCTCTACGTATTCGTCGCGAGTTTCTCGGCAGCCTTCGTGATGCCGTTTGGCGGTGCGTTCACCGATAAATACGGGCGCAAACCGTTCCTGATGGTGGTTGGCACCTTGGCCACGCTGGCGATGTTCTGGCTGTTCAAGTCAGCACCGACCGCCACCCCTGCGACGTTCTTCGCGCCATTGATGGCGGTGGCGATTCTGTTCGGGCTATACGCCTCGTCCACCTACGCGCTGATGAGCGAGCTGCTGCCGACGCGCATCCGCTCCACCGGGATTGCCGTGGCGTACAACGTGCCGGTCGCGGTGTTTGGCGGCAGCGCGCCGCTGATCTCTACGTGGCTGATCAAGGTGACCGGCGACATCACTTCGCCGTGGTATTTCTACGTGGCCACGGGCGTAGTGTCGCTGATTGCCTTGGTGGTGTTGCGCAAGGAAGATTTTGTCGCCAGTGGCAGCCCGGTAGTGGCGCCAGCGGGGGCAGTGTTGGCATCTGCAACCTGATCGAATACGGGTGTGGGAAATCCGGCCACGCTGTTTCAGGCGCCGACCATCGTCTACCGGCGTGACTACAGCCAACGGGCCGCGCAGTTGCAGGCTCAGGCTGCGTTAGCAGCGGTGGGTGAAGAGGCGCCTGTCGCCTAATCACTGTCAGCGCTGCAGCACGCCGCGAAACGTTGCGCTCAACGCGCGCACCGTTTCGCGGGACCGTGCATCACTGATGCGGCTATGCAGGACCACCTCACTGACGGGTAATGCGGGCAAACCGTATTGCTCGCTCACGTCCACCGCCCCGGCCGGGGCCACGCGATGGGCGAGGGCGGCGACGCCCAACCCGGCGCTCACTGCGGCGCCCACCGCCATTACGCCACCGCCGACAAACACCTCGGTCCAGTCGATACGCGCCGCCTCCAAGGCCCTGACCGCCAAATGTCGAACGCCACAGGGCGCGGCCATGGTCGCCACGCGCAGCGGGGTGCCGCTGCTGTGTTGCCAAGTGGGTGCGGCAAACCAGCCCAAGCGTTCGACTGCCAACACTTCGCCGTCCTGGCGGTCGCCTTCATTGCGTACGATCACCGCGTCCAGCTCATTGCGGTCGAATGCGGCGACCAGGTCGCGAGAAGAGGCAATGCGCACTTCGAGTATCACCAATGGGTCGTAGGCGGCGAGACGGCTGAGCCACGTGGGCAAGTCCGGCCCGGCCACGTGGTCGCTGATGCCGATCACCAAGCGCCGGGGTGCGTGTGTGGCCATGTCGCCGAGTGCGCGTTCATGGGCATTGAGCAGGGCACGGGCGGCCACGATGAATTGCTCACCCTGGGGCGACAGCCGCACGTGGCGCGGCGTGCGTTCCAGCAGGCGATAACCGAGGCGTTCTTCCAGGCGTTTGAGCTTGAGGCTGATGGCGGCCTGGGAGGTGTCCAGCACTTCGGCGGCGCGGGTGAAACTGGCGAAATCGGCCACCAGGACAAAGGCTTGGACGGTGTCAATATCCAGGGGTTTGAGCGCATCAGTCATATCAAATCCTTATCACATATATATCTAGCCATATCTTGTTGAAATCACCGTTGCTGCGCAAGCTGAACCCTCATCTTGAACGGGAGCTTTGTCATGTTTGCCAAACAGTATTCACACCGCTTGCCTGGCGACTACGATATGGGCGTGATTCACCGGCGTGCTGCGCAGTTAGGGCCTTTGTGGGATAACACCGAGGGGCTGCTGTTCAAGGCGTTCATCGCCCAGGTGCGTGGGCAAGCGCAGGGTAATGTGTATGCGTCGGTGTACCTGTGGGCCGACCCATTGCAGGCCGCTGACTTCTTACTCGGGGAGCGCTTTGAAAGGGTGCTCGACAGCTTCGGCCGCCCGCACATCGAGAGCTGGTTGCCGTTGGATGTGCAGCGTGGGCCGGCGCAGACCGCGTTGAGTCTGTACCGGGAGGAGTGGCCGCTGGAACCTGGGGCGGATCGCGGCGGGATACTGGCCGAGGAAAAACGGCGCAATCAGCAGTTGGCTGATAGCGGTGATACGTTCGCGGTCTTTCTGGCGCTGGATGTGCAGGCGTGGCGTCTGGTGCGGTTTACCTTGTCGGCGAAGGCGCTGGAGCTGGACCGCCCAGGTACGGGCTACGAGGTGCTTTATCTGGCGCAAGGCGTTGCGCGATAGCGTCAACTGGGCCAGTCTTGCAGGCTCGATTCTGGTCTTCGGAGCACGCTGCGTTGCCTGCCACGCGTTTGACATTGATCTGCCATGCCGCTACCTCGTCGCAAAAGCAGGCGCGGTTTCCCGATGACGAATCCGTCGCAATGGACTGGCAGAGCGCAGCGTTATCTCAAGCCGGCCGCTTCAAGAAAAGCCCGCGCCTGGTGTGCGGGCCTGAGGCGAGAGCCCGCCAGACAGCGGGCTTGTTCGGCGATAACGCGCAGACCGAAGACGCCCTGCGCGATGGCGATTTTGGTGCTTGGAAAGGTCAGGCCATCGGCGAGATCGACCACCACGCGCTAACCGCCTGGATGACCGACAGCGCCAGCGCGCCTCACGGCGGCGAGTCGGTGGAGCATATTTGCGCGCGCGTTGCGCAGTGGATAAAGGCCCTCGAGTCCCAACCCGGGCACGTAGTGGCCATCACCCACCCCTTTGTCATTCGCGCCGCGATGCTGTACGTCTTGCGGTTCCCGGCGTCGATGTTCTACCTGATCGACGTTGAGCCGCTGTCCAGCGTCGAGCTGCGCTTCAATAACGTCTGGCGCCTGCGCCTGGAAACTCACGCCTGAGCGCGTGAACATGGCAAAATCCACGCCCCGCAATGAGAGCAACCCATGAAACGCATCCTGATCATCGGCATTGGCGCCGGCAACCCTGACTACATCACGATGCAGGCCGTGAAGGCGCTGAACCGCACCGACGTGTTTTTCCTGATGGACAAGGGCCAGAGCAAAGACAAGCTGATCGACCTGCGTCGCGAGATCTGCCAGACCTACATCACCGAGCCTGGCTACCGTTTCGTCGAGGCCGACTGCCCCGAGCGCGTGCGCGGTGATATCGATTACACCACCGCCGTGCAAGACCTCAATCGTGACAAGCAGCACGCCTTCGAACGCATGATCAACGAGGAAATGGCTGACGGGGAAGTGGGCGCTTTCCTGGCCTGGGGCGACCCTGCGTTGTACGACAGCACTGTCCGCATCCTGCAGGCGATCCTCGCCAGTGGCCGCTGCGAATTCGAGTTCGATGTGATCCCCGGCATCACCAGCGTGCAGGCCCTGGCTGCTCAACACAAAGTGGCGCTTAACCGCATCGGCCGCTCCATCGAGATCACCACCGGGCGCCGGTTGGCGGCGGGGCAGGTGAGTGATGCGGACACGTTGGTGGTGATGCTCGACGCTGAAGACTCCTACCGCACGGTGGCCGATCAGGACCTGGATATCTACTGGGGCGCCTACCTGGGCACGCCGGACGAGATCCTTATCAGCGGCAAAGTCGGTGAAGTGGCTGAAGAGATCGAACGGGTACGCAAGGCGGCGCGCCTGGAAAATGGTTGGATCATGGACACTTACTTGTTGCGCAAGCCCTGAGGTCGCTTCCCCATGTTCAAACTGTTCGCTCTGGCACTGACCCTGGTGGCCGCTGCCGCACATGCCGACGCCACGCTGCACACCGACTTGCCGTTGTCTTACCTGGAACAGACCCAGGATGATGCGCGCAACCAACCGCTGGTGATTTTCTTGCATGGTTTTGGCAGCGACGAGCACGATCTGTTTGGCATCAAGGACGCGTTGCCGTCGACCTGGACCTACTTGTCGGCGCGTGCGCCAATGCCGGTGGACCCGCATGGTTATCGCTGGTTTACCAAGACCCCGGGTGACGGCGACTACGACGGCGAGACTGCCGACCTGCAACGCAGCGCCAAGCTGATCGAAGAGTTTGTAGGCAAGGCTACGGCCAAATACCACACGCAAAGCGATCGGGTGTTCCTGGTGGGGTTCAGCCAGGGCGCGATCATGGCTTACGAGGTGGGCTTGCGACACCCTCAGCTGGTGCGCGGTATCGCGGCGCTGAGTGGCAGCGTGTTACCGGTGCTCAAGGCTGAGCTCAAGCCCAGTGAGTCACTGGGCAAGTTGGCGATCTTTATCGGTCACGGCACTCTGGACCAGGCGCTGCCGTATGCTTCGGCGACGCGGGCAAATGAGGTGTTGGTGGGGCTTGGGTTGACGCCAACGTTTCATGGGTATGCGGGGATGCCGCATACCGTGAGCGAGGCGCAAGTGCAGGATTTGAAGGTTTGGTTGGAGAAAAGCCTGGAGTAAACGAGGTTAAAAAATGCGCGAGCAAACCCGCCCCAACAGTTGATTTTGTGTCGCTGGGTAGAGCGGGTTACTTACCGCCAGTGATCTGCTTCACCAACTCAGCGTGGCCCTTCACATCATCTGCTCGCGAAATCGCCTGAATCACCAGCAAGTGATTGCCGGAGCCGCCCAGGAACGTGGAGTTCAAGGTCTTACCGCCGCCTTGGGTGGCGGTGCTGTCCACTTGGCGCAGGCCCAGGCCCTTGTAGGTCCATTTTTTCTCGTTGAGCTTTTTGAAGTCGGGCAAGGCAGCGCTTTGGTCCTTGACGAAGTCGGCCACGGCGCCATTGAGGAACTGCGGGTCGTTGTCTTTGATCGTTGCGCCGTCGTTGCGCACCGTTTCAGCCACGATCACCACACTCTTGGTGGTCGAGTTTGCGTACAGCGTGCCTTGGGTGTCAGCGGTACCGTCCGCCGCGTTGCCGGTTGGCAAGGTGTCGGCGACGTAGGCCTTGGGCAGGCTGAAGGTAAACTTGCCGCCCAGGGTCGAGATGGTCTGCGTGGTGGGCTTGGTTGCTGCGAATACGCTACCGGCGGTGAGCGCGAGGGCCAGCAGGGCGGCGGTCTTGGTGAAAGTGGCCATGAAGCGCTCCAGGGATGAACGAAATTGCGGCGTATTCTGTCAGAAAATTCGCAAGATCGTTCGTTTGTGCCCTCACACTTTGTCGGACTCTTCCTCGAGTCGATCCATCTCAAACAGTCGCGCCAGTTCGGTACGGGCTTCCTCGGCGGTTTGCATGACCTTGGCGGCGTCGTCGTACACCGCGTGTTGTGCGGCGAGTACTTGCAGGTCGTGGTTTTTGAAGCGGGTGATGCGCGCGTCGGCCTGAGCCTGGGTCAAGCCGAGGCCGACCAGGGTGCGGCGGCTCATTTCCAGGCTGGAGTAAAACGTCTCGCGCACCGGTGAAGCGTCCAGGTCCACCAAGCGGTGTACGTGCTGGCGGTTACGCGCGCGGGCGATGATTTTCATGTGCGGGTAAAGGTTGCGCACCTGTTCGGCAGTCTTGATGTTGATCTGCGGGTCGTCCATGGCGATCACGAAGAATTCGGCCTGGTCGACCTTGGCCGCGTGCAGGATCTCCGGGCGCTGTGGGTCGCCGTAGAACACCGGCATACCGCCGAAACTGCGGGTCAGTTCGATGGTTTCCACTGAGGTGTCGAGGGCGATGAACGAGATGTTTTGCGCGCGCAGGATCCGCGCCACAATCTGGCCCATCCGGCCCATGCCAGCAATCACCACGCGTGGCGCATCGCTTTCGATGGCGCGGTATTCCTCGGGCACCTCCACCGGTTTGACTTTGGTCTTGAACAGCTTTGGGCACACCAACAACAGCAGCGGCGTCACGGCCATCGACAGGGTGATGGTCAACACCAGCACATCGTAAAGGTGCGGTTCGAACAGGCCTTGGTCGCGGCCGATCTTGAACACCACGAAGGCAAACTCACCGCCAGCTGCCAGCACGACGCCCAGGCGCAGCGCGCTTTCACGATTAAGGTCGCCCACCCGCCGGCCAACCGCGTACAGCAGCGGCAGCTTCAAGCCGATCAACAGCAGGGTCAGGCCGATCACCACCAGCGGCGAGCTGAGCAGCAGGCTGAGGTTGGCGCCCATGCCCACGCTGATAAAAAACAGACCAAGCAGCAGGCCCTTGAAGGGTTCGATCTGCGATTCCAGTTCGTGGCGGTATTCCGAGTCCGCCAGCAGCAGGCCTGCGAGGAAGGCGCCGAGGGCCATCGATACGCCCACCAGTTCCATCAGCCACGCGGTGCCGATCACCACCAGCAGTGCGGTGGCAGTGGACACTTCGCGCAGGCCGGTCTTGGCGACGATGCGAAACACCGGGCGCAGCAGGTAGCGCCCGCCGATGATCACCACGGCGATGCTGCCCAGAATCTGCAGCACGTGTTGCAGGCCCTGGGCTTCAGTGGTCGGGTGATCGCTGCCGGCCAGCAGCGGCACCATGGCGATCAGCGGGATCGCGGCGATGTCTTGGAACAGCAGAATCGCAAACGCCAGGCGCCCGTGGGGCTGGTTCAGTTCCTTGCGCTCGGCCAGGCTTTGCAGGCCGAACGCGGTGGAGGACAGCGCCAGGCCCAGG
>NZ_UYXQ01000156.1 GCF_900624995.1 Pseudomonas antarctica | reverse complement strand
GGAACTCAAGGCACGCGACACCGTGCACCATGTGTTCGAGGCCTCGGTGGTAAATATCGCCGACGCGCGGCCGCGTAACGAGATCGTCGCTTGCCGTTGGCACGCCTATGGCGCCCTGGACGAACTGGACACCACCGACGCCACCCGGCACATCGTCAAGTCGTTCCTACGTCGCCTTTAATTGCGCGCTCTGCCCGTCTCGCCTCCCCCCACCATTTGCTTTCTGCCGTTCGACAAAGGATTTGACGAACGCGGCAGCGGCTGAAGATTTCGTCTTCGCTCGTCCAGCCTATTTAATCGGGCCATCGCCGACATTTACCTTTCCCTCGCGGGACGTTTCCGAGAAAATCCCAACCGGTTGTGCCTCCCAAATCAGCTGGCTAGTCTCCACCCGCTACTACCAATTCAGTGACCGGGTTTAGCAGCCCGCCTCAAGCGCACAAATACGCCGCGTATAAGCGCGCGCTGGATCACTATCTCTCCCCTGCTCCCTCGCCCGATACGCTAGAACCGATCTGTTCACCGTTGACCCTGAAACCCGTTTTGAAAGTGCTTTGGTGCATGCCAGCAGCTTGTTGTACTGTGCTTCGGCCACAGCGCAAGAGGCTGGCGAGCGATTGGACGGGACGTCGGCAGACGCTGGTGATTTCGGTGCTGCACCTGGTGGACATGGCGAGGGCTTTGATGGATCGAGCGGTGGCGTGTGTAGAACCGGGTTGAGGTAAGGTAGACCGAGGCGCCTGCATCGCAGGCAAGCCAGTTCCCACAGAAAAGCAGCGCATTGAGTGGTGGCAGCTAAACTCGGTCAAAATTGTGGGAACGGCGGTGCGACGATTCGACTTGCTCGCGAATGCGGTAGGTCAGTCAGCTTATTTGTAACTGAACCACCGCATTCGCGAGCAAGCCCGCTCCCACAGTTGGATCCCAGTACATCAGACAGAGTGTGTTGCTGTGCTTCTGCTTCTACCACTCAGGTGGTTGAGACGAGTATTACTCAGGGGATGGCGGCGCTTGATGAAATGTTTGAAAGCATTGCGACGGGTTTGTACAGGTGGCGGCGTTCAAGGAGTAACGCCGTACACACACTGAGGAAATATCATGACCCGTCGCCTTTATATGCTTCGTCAGCCTCAGCGGCTGTGTGATCGTGCCGGAACACCGGCATTGCTGCTGGCGCTACTACGGCGCAGTCGCAGCCCCAACAGCCACCGTCAACAGCTAGCCCATCGCAGCAAAACCACGACGCCCGGCCTTGATCTCGGTGCGCAATTCGCCAATCAGGTTGGCGATGGAACGGACGCTGTCCAGGCCCTGAGGTGATACCCGAGTCAGCAACAGGTCGACACGCCCGGAAGACGGCTCGAAAACGGTGATGCGCAGCGAGCCGTCGCTATTCAGGCTGCAATCACACGACAGCGGCAGGAAGCCTGAGGCCATGATGCGGTTGAGTTCGGTGATCGCAATCATGACAAGCCCCCGTCCCTGGGTTCGACCCTGAAGGTGTAATGCATCCAGCATAGATAAGCTTTTGCCGACGACTGAACAATTAATTAAAAAGTGATACGTGTGCCGCATTTCACCCCCTAAACGCTGGCTCTCTGGCGCCAAAACCCCAGCACGCGACCTCTCGTCTGCTGCGATGTCGAAGGCTTGACTCGCGGCGCCGTTCAAAACACGATCTTGGCTCTTTGCCATCACCCCGAGCAGCCTGCCATGAGCCTCATTCCACCGAGCCCGCCCGACAGTGACGTGTACAAAACACTGCTGGAATCGACCAAGGCTATCCCTTGGCGCATCGACTGGCAGACCATGACCTTCAGCTATATCGGCCCGCAGATCGAAGCGCTGCTAGGCTGGGCCCCGCAAAGTTGGGTGAGCGTGGACGACTGGGTCGAACGCATGCATCCGGACGACCGTGAATACGTGGTGAATTTTTGCGTGTCGCAATCGCGCGCCGGTGTGGATCACGAGGCCGATTACCGCGCGCTCACGGTAAATGGCGACTACGTGTGGATCCGCGACGTGGTGCATGTGGTGCGCCAGGGCGATGAAGTTGAAGCATTGATCGGCTTCATGTTCGATATCAGCGAGCGCAAGAAGACCGAAGAACACCTGATCCGCCTGCAGAAACAGCTGGAGGAATATTCCTTTCAGGACGGCCTCACCGGCATCGCCAACCGGCGCATGTTCGACACCGTGTTGGAGCGCGAATGGGCCAGCGCCCAGCGCAGCCAGCTGCCGCTGTCGTTGATCATCCTCGATATCGATTTTTTCAAGCAGTACAACGACCACTACGGCCATATCAAGGGCGACGAAGCCTTGCGCCAGGTGGCGCGCACCCTGTCGCTGGCGGCCAACCGGCCACGGGATTTCATTGCGCGTATCGGCGGCGAGGAGTTTGTGTGGTTGCTGCCGGAGACGGATGCGGCATCGGCGCGGCAGGTGGCACGGCGTTGCTTGCATCTGATTTGCCAGCAGCAGATCGAGCATGGCTTTTCAGCGGTTTCCAAGCTCCTGACCCTGAGCCTGGGGGTCGGTACGCATATCGTTACGCCCAACAGTAATATGCTGGCGTTTGTCGAGTCAGTGGATAAGTTGCTGTACCAGGCCAAACGTAATGGCCGTATGCGTGCCGAGTTTGCCGAGCATGAAGTTTGACGTTGCGGTCAAATTCCAGGCAAAAAAAATCCCAAGTAGCTGATGGAAACTTGGGATTTAAAAATGCATAAACCGTGGGAGGTGAACGCCCGGCTATAGTACCGACTGCCCAAAGCTGTAACAAGATTATTTTGATCCTTTCGTCGGATTAAAAGCGTCGTAAGTCATTCAATAACCACACCTTTTTTAAGGTAGAGAGGATTACAAGTGCCACTTTTTGGTGCAAGTACCGCTTATATTTCCTTGTCTTAAAAATGGTTATTAACTAATGCGATGTAACGTTGTTGGAGGACGGCCCATTGAGTTGACGGCACGTCTCGCGAAGTTCAGCGCTGTTTGACGCCGCCGCGCTGGCCACACGTTCCACTTGCCTGCAAAGGGCCAAACGCTCGACCGCGTCTGCCCGTTCCCGGTCAACTTGGGCATTAAGCCGCACAAAATAGCCACCCAGTAACACCGCGACGCACACAACCCCAATCGCAAAGTAGCGAAAGCTGCAGGACGAAGGGGCTGGTGATGGGTTCATAGTATTAAGGCACCCTGCGCTTCTCATAACGAACGTCGTCACCCTCAACGCGGTTAACCTTCGACCAGCCCAGCCGTTGGTAAAAACCGTTGGCGCGGATTTCATCGCGCCCGTTCGTGACCAGATACAGCGTGTCGTGGCGTTCAAACAAGGCGGCTTCCGCCACCGCCATCAAGCGGCGGCCCAGGCCACGGCCTTCGAAGCCGGGCTGTACGAACATCGCAAACACCTCGCCTGCGGCCAGGTCGACCATGGAAAAGGCAGCAGGCTGGCCTTCCACTTCAGCGACCCACACACAGGGCGCTTCACGAATGCTGTCCGCCAGCACCTGTGGGGTAATCCCCAAGTCGGTCATCTGTTCACGGCTCAGGTGGTTTTGCACCACCGAGGTGCGGATAGCGAAGAGCGTGTCGATATCGTCCAGCGTCGCCACGCGTATCAGCGTTTGCATACGGGCCTCCTGTTGAAGGATGCAATTGTATGCACATAGAAACATAAGGTTTGTGGTGGATTTGTAAAACGCCCGGCCTACAAGGGCTACGCCTGTTGCTGACGACGAAACTGCCCCGGCGCCAGGCCATGGGCCTTGCGGAAACAACGAGAAAAGTACGCCTCATCGGTAAACCCGCAGCGCTGGGCGATAACCCCGATCATCTGCGCACTGTTGAGCAACAAAGTGCGCGCCAATTGCATGCGGCGATCAAGTACCCATTGGGAGAACGGTTTGCCGGTCTCCTTGCGCAACAGGTGGGTGAGGTAGTTGGGCGACAGAAACGCAGCGGCGGCGGCCTCCGTCAGGTTGAGGGTCGGCTCGTGCAGATGCTCGCGGATATAGCCCTGCACGCGCGCCAAGGCATCCTTGCGCCCGCGCCCGGTCGCGTTGTTGGCGGCAAACGCGCCGCGCTGCCCTGGATGGCCAGCGATGGAGGCTGCTCGGGGATGAATACGTAATCAGTCATGGCCCGTGCCTCGTGGTTTACCTGGCGCCAGTATGGCGAGGCGCGCCGCAGCAAAGTTGGACAGGCTAACGCAGGTTTTGCACGGGCCGGTGTAAGGCGCTCACCGATTATTTACGCGCCACCTTATAGCGCACGCAATCTTGATAAAAGCTCCGGCGAATCGCCTCAGGCTTAAGCCGCGAACGGCTGTCATAGGTCTGTTCGGTGATGCCCATGGCCATCATGCGCATCCACGATTTGTTGAACCTGATGGTCTGGATCTTCTGTCGCGCGGCATACAGCGACACGCCCGACAGTTTGAGTTCCTGGGCCCTGGCGGCGGTGCCAGCGCCCCAACTGCACATGTACTTGTCACCCTCGCGCAGCTCCCGAGCCTGCACGGCAGCTGCGCCGCCTGCCAATGAGCAGGCGATCAGCATGATTCCCACAGTGCGCATTTGCTTCCTCACCTAACCATCTGAAAATAAAAGTGATTCTGGCGAGATTTTTGTTACAAAGGGGCCATTAAATTGCCTTATCAGCCGAGCAGAGCGAGCAAGCTCGCTCGCCACAAAAAGCTTGCTCATCCAGTTACCACTGATAAGCCGCACTCGCCTGCACAGTGCTGTTGGACTTGCTGGCGCGATTATCCAGGTAGGCGTAGGCCGCGGTGATGCCCAGGTTATCGTTGAGGCTGGCCTTACCTTCCAGTTCAAAGCCACGCGATTGCTGTTCGCCGTCCTGGATGCTGCAACGGCCGTTGCCACACAGATGGCTTGGGTCCGGGTCCATGGCCGGCACGTTGCTCTGGCGTAGGTCGAAAATCGCCGCCGTGATAAAGCTGTCGCTGTCGGGCGGCTGGTCCTTGATGCCGATTTCATACTGTTTGCCTTCGTTCGGTTTGAACACCGAACCGCCGTAACCCGTGCCCGATTGCGGGTTGAACGACTCTGCGTAGCTGGCATACGGCGCCAAACCGTTATCGAACAGATAGACCCCGCCGACGCGGCCGGTAAACGCCCTGCTATCCAGGGACGACTTGCTCTTGGCCCCGGAGCGGCCATGGGCGCAAATCGGGCAAGGATGAGAGTGGTTTTTATTTGCTGCGCTTTTGCGCAATCAGTTGCATCGCGTTTTTGTGTAGGCCTCCTGGCTAGTTCTTCGCGGTTTTTACCCGCTTAAAGTCGTCCTTTTCTGATTTTCCCAGCCGTTCATCCAGGCGCTTTTTCCTGCGGCATGCTCCGACGCCTTGCCCTTTTGCCGAGACGTCACGGATGACCAACGCTGCCCACATCGCCTTTATCGAACATGAACTCAACGGCTTCCATCAGAGCCTGGTCGAGTATCGCCAGCAGATGGGGGCCTGGTATGCGCGGGCGCTGGACTCGGTCAGCCACGCAACGGATATGCCGTCGTTGCTGGGCATGGATCGAGTGTTGCGGGTGGGGGCCTCACAGACCACGGCCAGCATGACCGACCCGGATGTTCTGGGCACCGTCGTCATGTGCCCGCTGGGCGGCGAGCTGAAGATCGAGAGCGTGTTCGAGTCGGTGTACGACGTCCCGATCGGTGGCATTCCGGTTGAGGTGATTGGGCTGGAGGACAGCAGTTCCACCGTTGTCATGCTCGATGAGCACGGCAAAGGCTCGCATACCTGCGTGGCTGGCGGGCGGTATCAGGTGCGGGTGCAGGGCGGCGCGTCGACTCAGCAGGTGGACGCGTTGTTTGCCTCCTACGCCGGGCTGACGGCGGACCTCGAACAATGGCTGCGCGAGCAATGGAACGACTTCAAACCCTATTGGCAGCAATCGACCGCCAGCGCGATGGGCAGCGGCGTGCTGGCGGGCAGCTGGGCGGCGATCCGCGACGTGTGGCACAGCATCAAGCTGGTGCAGGCGATTCTTGAAGACCCGCTGAAGTACGTCGAACAACTCGGTAGCGAGGCCGCCAAGTTGGCGCAGCTGGCCACCGATGCACCCAAGGTCATGGAAAAGGCCATGTTGCTCGCCAGCGATGAGGCCGCGTTGTACCTGATGGTGCGCACGGCAATGCTGTGGCTGGACGCACTGCCGCCTGGCGAGATCGCCGAGGCGGCGGCGGGGTTTGTGGTGTCGCTACTGATCGACCTGGTGATTAGCGCGGTGTTGATGATCGCACTGCCAGCGGCGGGTGTGGCGTATCTGAGCTTGCGGTTGGTCAAGTATGGCGCGCGGATACTTGAGGCTGCGGTTGGTTTTGTCAGGAGCCTGCTGGCGATTCTGACTCAGTTTATGCAGGCAGTGGATCGCTATAAGGCGGTGGCGGTTCGCGGCGTGGTCGGTGGGCTGAAGCAAGGCACGATGCAGATGCGCTGGCGGGCGCGGCAGAACGCGGTGTTGAAGCACAAAGAGCATGTGGATGATGTGCCTGCCTCGGCGAAGAATCCGCAGGGAGATGCAGCGGCGCCTGCGGACAAGACCGCCACTAATGGTTGCCCGGTGTCGATGGTCACCGGCGAGGAATTGCTGACCCTCACTGACGGTGCACTGGACGGGATTTTACCGTTTGAGTGGACGCGCTTGTACCGCACCAGTGCGGTGGAAGTGGATTGTGGGCTGGGGTTTGGTTGGAGTCACTCTCTGGCGCAGCGGCTGGTGGTTGGCGGTGATTCGGTGGTTTGGACGGATCATGAAAATCGCAGTACTGAGTTTCCGTTGCCTACTGTGGCTCGGCCCGCGATTACCAACAGCTTGGCCGAGGCGGCGATTTACTTGGGGGCGCTGCCTGATGAATGGGTGCTGGCCCAGGCGTCACGGTTTTATCACTTTCGCGACGGTGTGCTGACGGCGATCAGTGATGCGTATGACAACCGGCTGCGGATTTTTCGTGATCGTTTGGGGCGGATTGAGCGGCTGGATAACGGCGTAGGCCGGTGTTTGTTTTTGCGCTACGAACGGGGCCGCATTGTGGCGGTGGACTATCAGGTTCATCGCGCCAAAGGGCGTGAGCCGTATGTGTGGGTGACCGAGCAGAACGTCGTTTCCTACAGCTATGACGAGACGGGCCGACTGGTTTCAGCGACTAATGCTGTCGGTGAAAGCGAGGTTTATCGGTACGACGATCAGCACGTCATTCTTGAGCGGCAGCTGGCCGGTGGGGCGAGTTTCTTTTGGGAGTGGGAACGGGCTGGTAAGGCGGCGCGGTGTGTCCGGCATTGGGCCAGTTTTTCGCAGATGGACACGCGCTATGCGTGGGAGGACGGCGGCAAAGTCACGGTTCATAACGCGGATGGCAGCCAGGAAGTTTACGTCCATGACCAGCGGGCGCGGCTGGTGCAGCGGGTCGATCCGGATGGCGCTGAGCATTTCAAATCCTACGACGCCAAGGGCCGGCTGACGGTTGAGCAGGACCCGCTGGGGGCGGTGACGGCGTATCAGTACGACGAAGCCGGGCGTTTGGTGGCGCTGTTTCCTGGCGAGGATGAACCGACTTCCTACGAGCATGATAATGGGTTCGTACGGGTCGTACGGCGTGGTGAGGCGGTTTGGAAGTACGAGCGTAATG
>NZ_UYXQ01000155.1 GCF_900624995.1 Pseudomonas antarctica | reverse complement strand
TTCCCGCTCAACGTCGACCTGCGTCCGATCGGCGAGGGCGATTTCCGCTTTGGCGTGCGCCCCAGCCATATCAGCCTGGTGCCGAGCAACGACGATGACCTGGAGCTCGCGGTGACCGTAGAAGTGGCCGAGATCAGCGGTTCGGAAACCTTCCTGCACGTGCGCAGCGAGCATTTCCTGCTGGTGCTGCACCTGCCGGGCGTGCACGAGTACGACGTCGACGCGCCGATCCGCGTGTACATCCCCACCCATAAACTGTTTGTGTTCGATGGCCAGGGCCGTTTGGTCCAGGCGCCCGGGCGCCGCGTTGCGAGGGTTGCCTGATGGCCGAGATCCATTTGCAGAACCTTGCGCACAGCTACAGCCCTACACCGGCTGGCCCCGAAGACTACGCGATTCGGGAAATGAACCACGTGTGGGAGCAGGGCGGAGCCTACGCCTTGCTCGGACCGTCGGGCTGCGGCAAGTCGACGTTGCTGAATATCATCTCTGGCCTGCTCAGCCCTTCGGAAGGCCAGGTGTTGTTCGACCACAAAGTGGTCAACGACCTCACTCCGGAAAAACGCAACATCGCGCAGGTGTTCCAGTTCCCGGTGGTGTACGACACCATGACTGTATTCGATAACCTGGCGTTTCCGCTGCGAAACCAAGGCATGGCCGAGGCGAAAATCCACAGCAAAGTGCAGGAAATCGCCGAAGTCCTCGACCTGCAAAACCTGCTGAGCAAAAAAGCGCGCAACCTCACCGCCGATGAAAAACAGAAAGTCTCCATGGGGCGTGGCTTGGTGCGTGACGACGTGTCGGCGATCCTGTTCGATGAACCGCTGACGGTGATCGACCCGCACCTGAAGTGGAAGCTGCGGCGCAAGCTCAAGCAGATCCACGAGCAGTTCAATATCACCATGGTCTACGTGACCCACGACCAGCTCGAAGCCTCGACCTTCGCCGACAAGATCGCGGTGATGTACGGCGGGCAGATCGTGCAGTTCGGTACGCCGCGCGAGTTGTTCGAGCGGCCGAGCCACACCTTTGTCGGCTATTTCATCGGCAGCCCCGGAATGAATCTGATCGAAGTGCAGGCAGAGGCCGGCGGGGTGCGGTTTGCCGGCACCCATTTGCCATTGTCCGAGGCTTTGCAGCAACGTATTGCCAGCACCGACTACAAGAAATTGCAGGTGGGTATCCGTCCGGAATTTATCCACGTGTGGGACGAGTACAACCCTGACGCGCTGCAGGCCGAAGTCACTCACCTCGAAGACCTTGGCACCTACAAGATCATGACCCTCAACCTCGACGGCGCGCCGTTGAAAGTGCGCCTGGCCGAAGACAAACCGGTGCCTGAAGGCAAGGCCTCGATCAGCTTCCCCGCGCAGTGGCTGATGGTCTACGCCGATGACTTCCTGCTGGAGGTGCAGCCATGAACAAGGTGCAAAACAACAAGGCCTGGTGGCTGGTGTTGCCGGTGTTCCTGCTGGTGGCGTTCAGTGCGGTGATCCCGATGATGACGGTGGTCAACTATTCGGTGCAGGACATCTTTGACCAATCCAGCCGCTACTTTGTGGGGACTGACTGGTACAAGCAGGTGCTGCTCGACCCGCGTTTGCATGACTCGTTGCTGCGCCAGTTCATCTACTCGGCCTGTGTGCTGTTGATCGAAATCCCGCTGGGTATCGCCATCGCCCTGACCATGCCGACCAAGGGCCGCTGGTCGTCTTTGGTGCTGATTATCCTGGCTATTCCGCTGCTGATACCTTGGAACGTGGTGGGCACCATTTGGCAGATATTCGGCCGTGCCGACATCGGTTTGCTCGGTTCAACCCTCAACGCCATGGGCATCAGCTACAACTATGCAGCCAACACCATGGACGCCTGGGTCACCGTGCTGGTGATGGACGTGTGGCACTGGACCTCGCTGGTGGCGCTGCTGTGTTACTCGGGGCTGCGCGCGATTCCGGACGTGTACTACCAGGCCGCGCGGATTGATCGGGCGTCTGCCTGGGCGGTGTTCCGACATATCCAGTTGCCGAAGATGAAAAGCGTGCTGCTGATCGCAGTGATGCTGCGCTTCATGGACAGCTTCATGATCTACACCGAGCCCTTTGTGCTCACGGGTGGCGGGCCGGGTAACGCCACCACCTTCCTCAGTCAGACCCTGACCCAGATGGCTGTCGGCCAATTCGACCTGGGCCCGGCGGCGGCGTTTTCCCTGGTGTATTTCCTGATCATTCTGTTGGTGTCCTGGCTGTTCTACACCGCCATGACCCATTCCGACGCCAACCGCTGAGGCCGCCAACATGAGCAAACGCAAGCTGATACCGCTGCTGATCTACATCCTGTTCCTGCTGGTGCCGATTTACTGGCTGCTGAACATGTCCTTCAAGAGCAACACCGAAATTCTCGGCGGGCTGACGCTGTTTCCGCAGGATTTCACCTTGGCCAACTACAAGGTGATCTTCACCGACCCAAGCTGGTACACCGGCTACCTCAACTCGCTGTACTACGTGAGCCTGAACACGGTGATTTCCCTGAGCGTGGCGCTGCCGGCGGCGTATGCCTTCTCGCGCTACCGATTCCTGGGTGACAAGCACCTGTTCTTCTGGCTGCTGACCAACCGCATGGCGCCGCCGGCGGTGTTTCTGCTGCCGTTTTTCCAGCTGTACTCGTCCATTGGTCTGTTCGACACCCACATCGCCGTGGCCCTGGCCCATTGCCTGTTCAATGTGCCGTTGGCGGTGTGGATCCTCGAAGGCTTCATGTCCGGCGTGCCCAAGGAAATCGACGAAACCGCCTACATCGACGGCTATAGCTTTCCCAAGTTTTTCGTGAAGATTTTTATCCCGCTGATCGGCTCCGGCATCGGTGTGACAGCGTTTTTCTGCTTCATGTTTTCCTGGGTCGAACTCTTGCTCGCGCGCACGCTGACCTCGGTTAACGCCAAGCCCATTGCGGCGGTGATGACGCGAACGGTCTCGGCCTCGGGGATTGATTGGGGCGTGCTGGCAGCGGCGGGGGTGTTGACGATCCTGCCCGGCATGCTGGTGATTTGGTTTGTTCGCAACCACGTGGCCAAGGGCTTTGCCCTGGGCCGGGTCTGAGGAGTCGATGATGGAATGGATGGCCTGGACCACCCCCACCGCGTTGTTCTTTGTGGCGATTGGCCTGCTGCTGGCAGGCATGACCACTTGGGAACTGCGCTCGCCGAGCATCCCTCGGCGCGGTTTGTTGCCGATCAGCACCACCCGTGGTGATCGTTTGTTTATCGGTCTTCTCGGCAGCGCCTACCTGCATTTACTGGTGATCGGCGTAACCGGCTGGAGCATCTGGGTGGCGACCGCGCTGTCCCTGGTGTGGCTGTTGTGTGTGATGCGTTGGGGCTAGTGCTCCGTGAATAAACAACCAGGAGGTCTCTATGTTGAATAAAAACAATAAGCTGCGACATAGCATTTCATTGGCTGCCGTATTGGCCCTCAGCGGTTTGAGCGCCACGGCCTGGGCCGATGCGTACGAAGATGCGGCAAAAAAATGGATCGGCAGCGAGTTCAAGCCGTCCACCCTCACCGAAGCCCAGCAGCTTGAAGAGTTGAAGTGGTTTATCAAGGCGGCCGAACCGTTCCGTGGGATGAAGATCAACGTGGTGTCGGAAACCCTCACCACCCACGAGTACGAATCCAAGGTGCTGGCCAAGGCCTTCAGCGAAATCACCGGGATCACGCTGACCCACGACTTGCTGCAGGAAGGCGATGTGGTGGAAAAGCTGCAAACTCAGATGCAGTCCGACAAAAATATCTATGACGGCTGGGTCAACGATTCCGACTTGATCGGTACGCACTTTCGCTATGGCAAGACCGAATCGATCACCGACCTGATGGCCAACGAAGGCAAGGACTTCACCTCGCCGACCCTGGATATCAAGGACTTTATCGGCATTTCGTTCACCACCGCGCCGGACGGCAAGATCTACCAGTTGCCCGACCAGCAGTTCGCCAACCTTTACTGGTTCCGCGCCGACTGGTTCGAGCGCCCGGAGCTGAAAGCCAGGTTCAAGGAAAAATACGGCTACGACCTCGGCGTACCGGTGAATTGGTCGGCCTATGAGGACATTGCCAAGTTCTTCAGCGAAGACGTCAAGGAAATCGACGGCAAGCGCATCTACGGGCACATGGACTACGGCAAAAAAGACCCGTCCCTGGGCTGGCGTTTCACCGATGCCTGGTTCTCCATGGCCGGTGGCGGCGACAAAGGCCTGCCCAACGGTTTGCCGGTGGACGAGTGGGGCATTCGCGTGGAGGACTGCCACCCGGTGGGCTCCAGCGTAACGCGCGGCGGCGATACCAACGGCCCGGCGGCGGTGTTTGCCACGCAGAAATACGTGGACTGGATGAAAGCCTACGCGCCACCGGAAGCGGCAGGCATGACGTTCTCCGAATCCGGCCCGGTGCCGTCCCAGGGCAACATCGCCCAGCAAATCTTCTGGTACACCGCGTTTACCGCCGACATGACCAAGCCGGGCCTGCCGGTGGTGAACGCCGACGGCACGCCGAAATGGCGCATGGCCCCATCTCCCGTCGGGCCTTACTGGGAAAAGGGCATGAAGAAGGGCTATCAGGATGTGGGTTCCTGGACGTTCCTCAAATCCACCCCCGAGAAACAGAAACTCGCGGCGTGGCTCTACGCGCAGTTCGTGACGTCGAAAACCGTCTCGCTGAAGAAAACCATCGTGGGTTTGACGCCGATTCGTGAGTCCGACATCAACTCCCAGGCCATGACCGACCTGGCGCCCAAACTCGGTGGCCTGGTGGAGTTCTATCGCAGCCCGGCGCGGGTCGAATGGACCCCGACCGGCACCAACGTGCCGGACTATCCGCGCCTGGCGCAACTGTGGTGGAGCAACATCGCCGCGGCTGCCAGCGGCGAGAAAACCCCGCAACAGGCGCTGGATAACCTGGCCAAGGAGCAGGATGCAATCATGACGCGCCTGGAACGCTCGAAGGTGCAGCCGGTATGCGGCCCGAAAATGAACCCCGAGCGTGACGCTCAGTACTGGTTCGACCAGCCGGGCGCACCGAAGCCGAAGCTGGCGAATGAGAAGCCGAAAGGGGAGACCGTGAGTTACAACGATTTGCTCAAGTCGTGGGAGGCGGCGCGTAAGTAAGCGCACTAGGTATAGCCTGATCCTGAGAGTGGCTTATATGGCGAGCGGCGCAAGCCCGCTCGCCATATAAGCCTCTTCACCCCATGAGCTTTGTATCTACAGGCAGGCCTTGTTCGCAGCCAAAATCCGCGCCGTATCCCGCGCCGGCGACAGCCCGAACACCCGCGCATAATCGCGGCTGAACTGGGTAGCGCTTTCATACCCCACCGCAAACGCCGCACTCGTCACGCTACTGGCAGTGGCCAGCATCAGCGTGCGCGCCTGCAGCAGCCGCACGCGTTTCTGGTATTGCAGAGGGCTCAGGTTGGTCACGGCCTTGAAGTGGCGATGAAACGCCGAAACACTCATCGCCGCTTTCTGCGCCAGCGCCTGCACTCCGATCGGCTCGGCAAAATCCCGGCGAATCGATTGGATGGCATGGCTGACTCGCGCCATGGCCGTGTCCGGTGCGGCGATTTCGCGCAACATCCAGCCGTGCGGGCCTTGCAGCACGTAGTAGAGGATCTCGCGCTCATACGCCGGCGCCAGCGCGGCAATCGCCATCGGGTCGCCCATCAGGCGCAGCATGCGCACCCAGGCATCCATTAATTCAGGCGTGATTGCCGCCACCGAGAATCCGGCGTGCTGCACACTGCGCTCGGTGGGCGCAGGCAGGTCATTGAGCAGCGTGGTCAGTACCGTCGGGTCCAGCGTCAGGCTGACCGCCAAGTAGGGTTCACCGCTGCTCGCCGGACTCACCGCCCCCACGGCAGGCAACTCGATGGACATCACAAAGTAGGTCGCCGGGTCGTAATGCAGCGTGCGGTCGCCCACGGTCATGCTTTTACTGCCCTGTAGGATCAGGTTGATCATCGGCTCATACACCGCCGCCAGCCTATGCTCCGGGATCGCGCCCTGAACCATCGCCACGCGTGGGATACCGGTCTCGGTGCGGCGGTTTTCGGCCTTGGCGGCCAAGGTGCGCAGTTCGATCAATGGATTATTCATGGCGACCATGCTGTTCCTTCCTACGAACCGCGCGCAAGCAAAAAAGCAGAAACAGGCAGGATTGGAGTAGAAACAGCTGCGCTGACAGGTAGGCCGATGGCTACTGTGGTTACTCAACTTTTAACTGCGGAGCAGGCCATGAGCGTTATCGTCATCACCGGAGGCAGTCGTGGGATTGGCGCCAGTACCGCCCAACTGTGTGCTCGCCAGGGCCACGGCGTGATCCTCACCTACAATCACAACCCCGAAGCCGCGCAGGCTCTGGTGCAGCGCATTGAGTCAGCAGGTGGTAAGGCCGTCGCCTTGGCGTTGGACGTGGCGAATGTCAGCACATTCGCGGCATTTCGTGAGACGGTGCTCCTCACGTTACAGGCTACCTGGGGCGTGCAGAAGCTGAACGGGCTGGTCAATAACGCCGGCTACGGCCTGTTCAACCCACTCGAATCCGTGAGCGAAGCGCAATTCGACGGCCTGTTCAACGTGCACCTCAAAGGTCCGTTTTTCCTCACCCAAAGCCTGCTGCCGCTGCTGGAAGATCACGCGAGTATCGTCAACCTCACCAGCGCCACCACTCGGGTTGCCACGGCGGGTGTTGCACCTTACGCCGCATTCAAAGGCGGCCTGGACGTACTCACTCGCTACATGGCCAAGGAGTTCGGGGAACGACGTATCCGCGCCAACGCCGTTTCTCCCGGCGCGATTCGCACCGAATTGGGCGGCGGCTTGAACGACGAGTTTGAGGCCCAGTTGGCCGGGCAAACCGCCTTGGGCCGTGTCGGCGAGCCAAAAGACGTGGCGCGGGTGATCGCCATGTTGTTGTCGACAGAAGGCCGCTGGATCAATGCCCAGACTATTGAGGTCGCGGGCGGCTACATCATCTGAATCGCGAGGTTACGCCATGCTGGATCATCTGTTCATCTCGGTCAGCGACATTGAGCGCTCCATCCGTTTCTACGCAGCGACGTTATCGCCATTGGGCATTACCGCGCGCGTTGATTACGACGGTAAAGACGGACCACCCGGTCATCCGGACCTCAAGGGCTTCGGTGCCCACGGGCGGATGTTCTTCTGGCTGCGCGAAGGTGTGGTCGAGCGGCGGGCCGTGCATGTGGGCTTTGTCGCCGGTAGTCGCGAGGAGGTGCAAAAGGCTTACGCCGCCGCGTTGGAGCAGGGCGCCATCGACAATGGCGCACCGAATGCACGTTTGCATTATGACCCCAATTACTACGCGGCCAACGTCCTGGACCCGGATGGCTACAGCCTCGAATTCGTCTACAAGAACTGGCAACACATCACGTGAGTTGCCATCATCAAGAGGAAGTCGGTTCTGCCAATGCCCGTGGGCCGAGCAAATCCATCACATCGCAGAACAACAGGCGATCACACCAGTCATTACGGTCACCGATCACATAGAAGCGCCGTTTGGCCCTTGTGGCGGCGACGTTCAGCAGGTTGGGCTCGCTGACCACCCAATCCCGTGCGCTGGGGTTCTCACTGTTGCCACCCAGCACCATGATCACCACCGCCGCTTCCTTGCCTTGCATCGTATGGATGGTGCCGTACACCATCTTGCGCGGCAGCAGGTCTTTGAGGCGGTCGCGTACCGCCTGGAACGGGGTAATGACGCAGATATCGCCAAGGCTCACGCCGTCCGCGCGAAGCCGGTTCAGCAAGTAGGTCAGTGCATCACCTTCTGCGGGTACCCAGTTGCCGATGGATCGACCGTTGGCTTGAACCCAACCTGTTGGCACGCTGGCGGGGGTTTCCTTTTCGGGGGACGGTGGGCGAGTTCCAAATACCATCACGCCGTCATAGGCGATGCGGTTTGCAAGCGCATACATCGGCCGGTCGCAACGGCGATGAACCACGAGGGG
>NZ_UYXQ01000154.1 GCF_900624995.1 Pseudomonas antarctica | reverse complement strand
ACCTGCGCGCCCGCTATCCTGGCATTGCTAGCAACTTGCGGCTGGGCAATGCCCAGGAAACCGTGGCGGCGTTGTTGTCCGAGCACGCGGATGTGGCGGTGCTCACCGAGGTGCAGCCGCGCAACGGCCTGCACCTGCAACCGCTGAGTGAGTCGCGTATCTGCGCGTTGGTGCCGGCCGGCCATCCATGGGCGCAGTGGCCCAAGGGCATTCGTCTGGATCAGTTGAACGACGTGATCATGGTGTTGCGCGAGCCCAGCTCTATCACCCGTCGCACCTTCGATGACGCTTGCCGTGAGGCCAAGGTGCAACCCAAGGTGTTGCTGGAACTGGACAGCCGCGAGGCGGTGACCGAAGCCGTCGCCGCCGAGTTGGGCGTTGGTGTGGTCTCGTCGATGGAGGTCAGCCCGGACCCACGGGTCAAGGCCATTGCGATCCAGGGCGACGGGCTGGTAAACCGGCACATGCTCGGTTGCATGGAGCGGCGCCGCTCATTGCGCCTGATCCAGGCGTTTTTCGAGTTGGCGTCTTAACGGTTTTTTGGTGGAATGATGGGTTTTTGCGCTATAAACTCTGCCCCCAAAGCGCCGGCCAGTAGACGTCTCGGCGCTATGGATAGGAAGAGAGTGAGTCATGGGCGCACAGTGGAAAGTCAAACATAAAGAAGCGGCATCCAATGCCAAGGGCAAAATCTTCGGCAAGCTGGTCAAAGAAATCACCATCGCCGCCCGCAACGGTGCCGACACCGCGACCAACGCCCACTTGCGTCTGGTGGTGGAGCAGGCCAAAAAAGCCTCGATGCCCAAGGAAACCCTGGAGCGCGCCATCAAGAAAGGCGCCGGCCTGCTGGGTGAAACCGTGCAGTACCACCGCGTGACCTACGAGGGTTTCGCTCCGCATCAGGTGCCGCTGATCGTCGAATGCGTGACCGACAACATCAACCGTACCGTAGCGGAAATCCGCGTAGCGTTCCGCAAGGGCCAATTGGGCGCTTCCGGCTCTGTGGCGTGGGACTTCAACCATGTCGGTCTGATCGAGGCTTCGCCGGACAGCCCTGACGCTGATCCGGAAATGGCCGCCATTGAAGCGGGCGCCCAGGATTTCGAAGACGGTGAAGAAGAAGGCTCCACCTTGTTCATCACCGAAACCACTGACCTTGATGCCGTGCAAAAAGCGCTGCCGGAGCAGGGTTTCACCGTGCTGTCAGCCAAGCTGGGTTATCTCTCGAAGAACCCGGTGAGCGGGTTGACCGATGAGCAGATGGCCGAAGTCGAAGCCTTCCTGGAAGGCCTGGACAACCACGATGATGTGCAGGATATGTTCGTCGGTCTGGCCGGCTGATTGACCGCTGAATAAATGCAGTCAGAACGTGGGAGCAAGCCCGCTCCCACATTGGTTCAGTGGTGTGGCAGCGACTGCAGCAGCGCTTCGACTTCTTCGAAGCCCGGTCGCGCCAATACATCCGCCTGGCAGCAGCGTTTCTGCAGGTCCACTAGTACATCGTCATTGAACTCAGTCTCGATGCGCTCCAACAGTTCCCCCAGCAACACCCCAAACGCGCGTACTTCGATGCGCTGCAATGCCCTGGTTTCCAAGGTGTCCGCCGTGGCATGGAACGACGCCGCGCCAAAGTCCCCGAGCAAGCAATCTCCCGCCGCGCTCCACAAAATATTGTGGCCGTACAGATCACCATGGGTGATGCCGTGCCGGTGTAAGTGCGCCGCCACCGAGGCGATGCCACGCGCCATGCGCAAGGCCACTTCAACGCTGAAACGCGTGTTCGGCGCGTAGACATCGCGGGTGCACGACGCCAGGCTCGGCAGGGCCGCGAGGTTGCGGTAGCTCGGGTCGATCAGGTCCATCACCAGTGCAGCCTGGTCATCGGGGTGCCCCACCACACGGCCCGCTACCTTGATCAGGTTGGGGTGCAGCCCGGCGGCGATGCAGGCTTGCATTTCATGCAGCGGTGAACCGTCGCTGGTGATCGTGCCTTTGTACAGTTTGACCGCGACAGGCAACGCCTGTGGCTTCCATAACGCCTTGCGAATGACCCCCGAGGCGCCTTCGCCCAGCACTTCGCCCAGCGACAGTTGCGACCAGGGAATGTTCGGCGTCACGTCATCAGCGACCACCTCCACCGCCATTTCCACCGGGTTACCGGCATAGGCCAGCCACGTCAGGCTCGGCAGTGTCAGCAGCCAGTCCGGCAGTTGAGTCAGGCGATTGGAGGCGATACGAATCAACTCCAGGTTTTTGCAGTTGGCCAGGCTTTGCGGCAGGTCCGTCAGTTGGTTGCCGGCCAGCATCAGCTTTTGCAGCAGTGGCCGCTCGCCCAACTCGCTGGGCAACTGGCTGATGCGGTTATCGGTGAGGATCAACCAGCGCAGTTGCGGCGGCAATGCGGCGGCGGGCACGTGGCTGATCTGGTTGGCCTTGAAGCCGATCATGCTCAGTTTGGCGCACTGGCCCAGGCATTCCGGCAGTTCGGTAAAGGCGTTGTCCGAACAGAACAGCACGCGCAAATGCGCGAGGCGATGCAGGTCGTCCGGCAGGCTGCTCAGGGCGTTGCCCGTGAGGTTGAGAATTTCCAGCGAATCGGCCAGTTCGAAGATTTCCCGCGGGAATTCGGTCAGCCCGCAGGACAGGTCCAGGCGCGTGATACCGGCCAATTGGCCAGCCTTGAGTTGGGCGAGGGTATTCATGAACGGCGCGGTCACTCGGCAATAGGGCGTAAAAGGCGCTCATGATACCGGGTGAGGCGCCTGTTGCGGGCAGACGGTTTGCAATTGCTGCAGGCGACTGGCCGTACGGGCAAGGTCAATGGCTTGGCCTTGCAGGGCGTGCGCCAACGGTTGTTGGCCGATCAGGGTCAGGCGTTTGTCCTGGTCGTAGAGCACGTCTACCAGATTGATAAAGCGCTGCTGCACGGCAATCGGGCACTGCGCCAATGGCGGCAGCCCGTCGATGATCCAGTGGTCGAAGTCCTGGCACAGCAGCAGGTAATCCATCACCGCAGTGAGCTGTTCGCAGAGGTCGTTAAAGGTGAAGGCGATGGTCGGCGCCTGATGGCTGCGGCACACCCATTGGCGGTTGCCGACCTTGAGCGTCTGCGCCGGGCAGTGGGTGGCGGGCAGTCCGAGCGCTTCACGTTGGGCCACTGTGCCGGGCCATACATATTGACCGGCGCTGAAGCGCTGCTCGGCATGCGCCTGGGGCAGGCTGCGAAAATCCTCGGGTGAGCTGACTTCCAAGACGTCCATGCGTGCCGCGATCAGGTCGATCACCGGCTTGAAGCGTTCGTGGTACAGCGGGTTGGGCAGCAGCCCTTCGGGCGCATAGTTGGAGGTCACCAGTACCAGCATGCCGCGTTGGAACAAGGTCTTGAACAACCGGCTGATGAGCATGGCATCGCCGATATCGTGAACGTGGAATTCGTCGAAACACAGCACCCGGCAACCCGCCAGCAGCTCATCCAAAGTGACACCCAGGGCATCGTCGTGCTCACGGTGCTGGAACATGCCCCGATGCAGGCGCGCAAAAAACGCGTGGAAGTGCACGCGCTGCTTCTCGGCAATCGGCAGCGCCTGGAAAAAACCATCGAGCAGCCAGCTTTTGCCACGCCCGACCGGGCCGTGCAAGTACAGGCTACGTGTGGGCTTGCCGGCGAGCAGTTGCTGGGTCTGGCGGGCAAGGGCGGCGATTGCCTGTGTTTGCCCGGCACTCAGGGTGTAACCCTGTTGTTTGGCCTTGTGTGCAAAAAACGCCGGGATGGGCGAGGCGCTCTTTACGTCAGTCTTTTTGCCAAGCAAGCGCTGGATTAAGGAAAGTACGGCCAATGCGAGTCACTCTGTAGTGCGGTGGTCGCTTACTGTAGGGCGCTCGCCGCAATTTGACCAATAGAGAAGGGGGCCGCCAGCTATCTCGCAAAGGTATGGCGTGGGGGGCAATCCTGTCCAAACTGGCAGTTTTTCTTTAAATGGCTAACCTCATACACAGTTGTCACCCCTGTATAAGGAATTGGGGCTGTGAAGGGACGAGCAGTATTGGCAGTGATGGGCGCCATGCTCTGTAACACGGTTTGCGGCGCGCAGCTCCAGGTGGAGGTGCGCATCGACGTGCAACGGGGCTGCCAACTGGTGGGCACCACCCGCAGCGCAGGCATCGAGCAGCTTGGCGTTTTGGATTTCGGCAGCGGCCCGCGTCTGGATGACCCGGCCGGTCCCTTGAGTGCGGCGCTGATCAGCCAGCGCCAGCCACGCCTGGAATGTAACCCCGACACCCCTTATCAAATGCGCGTGGACGGCGGCCTGCATGGCGGCGTCGGCGAAGTGCGCTACCTGAGCGCCGCAACGCCTTCGAGTAAACCCATTCCCTATCGTATCTACGCCGACGCCGCGCGGTTGATCCCGTTGCCGGTGGACATTCCCCTCAGCGGGCGCGTCCCAGACTCCGGCTCGGTCGACTTGCCGCTTTATGCGCGCATCGAGCCGCTCAAAGACATTCCCGCCGTTGGCCGTTACACCGACCTGCTCAAGGTCACGGTCACATGGTAAGCCGGGGCTGGGCCCTCGCGGCGATGGGCGGCCTGTTGCTGCTGGCGGACGACGCCCAGGCGGGCGCGGTGAACGGGCAGGTACACGCACGCTTGGTGATTACTGCGAGCTGCGAGGTGAGCAAAAACGTTGAGCGCGCACCGGTCAGCCCTACAGGTGGCACCGCGATACTCGATTTCGGCAGCCAAGGGCCTACGTGGAACAACCCTTTGGGCGCTGGCGTTACTGACGGCAGCAAGGCGCCGCTGTCGGTGTCGTGCAACCCCTCGGTGGTCAGCAGCTTCACCGTGACCATCGACGGCGGCGCCAATGGCGACGGCGCTACTCGACGGCTGAGCAACGGCCGCCACACCATTCCCTATCGGCTATCCGCCGACCCGTTGGGCCGCAGCGCCTACAGCATCGGCCAGCAACGCAATTTCGTCGTGACCAAGGGCACACAAGTACCGATCCCGGTATTCGGCTTGGTGGTGGCGAATACCAAGGCCCTACCGGCCGGCATCTACACAGACACCCTGACGGTGACTCTGGATTGGTAAACCATGAGGATGAACATCATGCATGCACGTGTATCGAAAGCGGTTTTTCCATTGATGGCGCTGGCGTGGATATCGGGTGCGCAGGCGGCCACCGTGGCCGGCACGGTCAGCGCGACGCTGGTGCTGACCAGCAGCTGCCAGGTCAATGGCGCGGCGGCAACCGGCGGGATGAGCTTCGGTAACTTGAACTTTGGTACGGCCAATAGCCTGTTTACCGAGGCCGACGGCCAAGTGCTGGGCGGCGGTGGTGGGGCATTGTCGATTCTGTGTTCGGCGGGTACCTCGCCGACGCTGACCGTGTCGGCTGGCGCCAATGACGGCAAGTCCACTGGCGGTGCACGAGCGCTGTACGACGGCGTTGCCAACTACGTGCCGTACGACCTCTACACCGACAGCGGCCATTCGAATTTGCTGGCCATCGGTGGTGTGATCAACCTGGCGCCGAGTACCGGGGTGGCCCAGGCCGTGAATATTTACGGGAAGGCCAATGGCAAGGCCGGGCTGCCCGCCGGTACGTATACCGACACGGTTAACGTGACCCTGACGTTCTAAGTGCCATGAGCCGGGCAGCGTGGGCGTTGGCAGCGTGCATCGGCTGGGGCATGCCGGTGTCGCTGTTGGCGGTGACCAGTCAATCGTTCCAGGTCAGCGCGACGATCACGCCCGGGTGCCTGGTGGTCGGTGGTGGCACGAACTACGGCAGCCTGGCGTTCGGCACGTATTCGGCACTGGCGACCAGCACGGCGTCGGTCGCGCTCACCGGTGGCGTGACCTTGCAATGTACGCCGGGTGTCGCGCTGAACATGAGTGTCAACGGCGGTTTGCATAACAACAGTGGTCGGCGGATGCAGCTCAGTAGCGGCAGCGCTCAAGTGGCCTATCAGCTGTTTCAGGACGCGGCGTTCAGCCAGAGCTTGGGGATCAGCCAAAGCGTCAGCGTGGCCTACAGCAACGCGGCCAGTATCACCTTGCCGATTTATGGGCGAGTGCAGTTACCGGGCAATACGCCTGGGGGGACGTACAGCGACACGTTGCAGGTGCAGCTGTCGTGGTAAGGCTATTGGCAATGAGGAGTGAGACTTATGTATGCAGCTTCCCGGCTTGGGTGGGCAGCGGGTTTGAGCGCGTTATTGGCGTTGACGGCTGGCCAGTCCCAGGCGGCCAGCTCGGTGCTGATCTGGCCGATTGACCCGGTGCTGGAGGCCGATCAACAGGCCAGCGCTTTGTGGTTGGAAAACCGTGGTACGGAGACCGCCAACCTGCAAATCCGTGTGTTCGCCTGGACCCAGAGCGGCTTTGATGAGCAGTACCAGAACCAGCGCGACGTGATTGGCAGCCCGCCGGTGGCGAAAATCGAGCCGGGGCAGAAACAGTTGGTGCGTTTGACCCGCACCAAGGACGTGCCGCCGGGCCAGGAGTTGGCCTATCGCATCATCATTGATGAGATCCCATCAGCCACGCCCCCCG
This sequence comes from Pseudomonas antarctica, assembly GCF_900624995.1. Lineage (GTDB taxonomy): Bacteria > Pseudomonadota > Gammaproteobacteria > Pseudomonadales > Pseudomonadaceae > Aquipseudomonas > Aquipseudomonas antarctica. Next base: position 1,598 of record NZ_UYXQ01000154.1, on the reverse strand, counting down.
CAGCCCCGGCCGATGGCAAGACCGCCGCCGCGGTGCGGTTCCAGATGCGTTATTCGGTGCCGTTGTTCGCCTATGGCGCAGGCCTTTGGAGCAAGGTCGACGGCACCCGCGACCGCGACCCAAAGGGAGCCGGCAAGCCGGACCTGAGCTGGAAAAAAGTCAACGTGGGTGGGCGTAATTACGTCGAAATGCGCAACCAGGGCGCCGTCCACGCGCGTTTGACCGATGCCACGTTCAAGCAGGGCGGCCAACCTCGGCCGCTGGTGGAAGGCTTGATGGGCTATGTGCTGCCGGGCGCGACCATGCGCTGGCCGGTGCCGGACGGGCTGCCGGCGGGTCAGCCCTTGCAGGTCCGCGTCAATGGTGCAACGCAACTGGAGAGCCTCGCACCAGGTCGATAAAACAGTGCGATAGGGCAGGGAGCAGCCCCGGGTGTTAACGGATGGAGATGTCCATTGAAGGACACAAAGCCTTGGTGAGCCGCGAGAGGGCTCGATGTCTATGGCGATCGGTGTGGGTGGTGAGTGGCCTGTCTGGCCTGGTGTTTGCGGCGCCATTGCCGCCCCCTCCCAGCAGTCTGGAGGCTGTTGCCGATGCACAGTTATTCCTGGAACTGGTGGTCAACCAGCGTGACACCGGCCGTGTGGTCGCCGTTAATCAACGCGCCGGGCAGCTGTTTATGCCGGCCTCGGTGTTGCAGGAAATCGGTATGAAGCTGCCGGGTGATGTGCCCACCGAGGTCGCGCTGGAAAACCTGCCGGGCCTGCACACCGATTACGACAGCCAGGGCCAGCGCCTGATGCTGACGGTGCCGCCTGCCTGGTTGCCGGAGCAGTTTATCGGCAATCGTGATAACTACCCGCGCACCCATGCGCTGACCAGTTTCGGCGCGCTGCTCAACTATGACGCCTACCTTAATGACACCGATGACGCGGGCACCTACCTCGGCATCTTCAACGAAGTCAGGCTCTTCGACACCTGGGGCACGTTGTCCAACACCGGTCAATACCGCACCACCATGGGCCGGGAGACAATCGGCAGCAGCCCGGACAATGGCTATCGGCGCTATGACACCACCTGGCGGTTTTCCGACGACGAACGCCTGTTGACCTACGAAGCGGGCGATGTGATCAGCGGCGCGTTGCCCTGGAGCACGTCGGTGCGCCTGGGCGGGGTGCAGGTGTCGCGCGACTTTGGCGTGCGCCCCGACTTGGTCACCTACCCTTTGCCACAGTTTGCCGGGGAGGCGGCGGTGCCGTCGTCGGTGGACCTGTTTATCAACGGTTACAAATCCAGCAGTGCCAACCTGCAGCCGGGGCCGTACACGCTGACCAACGTGCCGTTTATTAACGGCGCGGGGGAGGCGGTGGTGGTGACCACTGACGCCCTCGGCCGACAGGTGTCGACCACGGTGCCGTTCTATGTCACCAGCACCCTGCTGCAGAAGGGTTTATCGGACTTCTCGGTGGCCGCCGGTAACCTGCGCCGCGATTACACCGTGCGCGATTTCGGCTACGGCGCCGGCGTGGCCAGCGGGACCTTTCCGTTGCGGCGGTTGGATCGCCTCACCCCGGAAGGCCACCCCGAACCCTCGGCGG
>NZ_UYXQ01000153.1 GCF_900624995.1 Pseudomonas antarctica | reverse complement strand
CGACCGTGTCGTCGACCTTGTCTTCGCGTGATTGGATATGCAGTACTGGCGCAGTATCTGTTGTTGATCCGTGGCGTGTCTGAAGGCTGTGCTGTGCTTCGTGAGGTGAGTGGACTTGCTCAGAGCGGTGCAGAACGTCTGCAGGAGCGTGGCTTGGCTGAAGGTGGTGCGGATCGTCTGCAGGAGCGTGGCTTGGCTGAAGGTGGTGCGGATCGTCTGCAGGAGCGTGGCTTGGCTGAAGGTGGTGCGGATCGTCTGAAGGGCAACAATGCATAACTGCGCACCGTTCGCGGGGCACCCCAAACCGGCCTGATCAGCCGGTTTTTTTCGTCTGCGATTAATGCAGGTTACGGTCTATCCACAACACCGCCTTGCCGATCTGTTGCCGGGCCTCAATGCGCGCATGGACCTGCTGTACAGTCGCAAGGCTGTAATGCCCCTCAATGTCCACCGTCAGCGCCCCCTCAAGCATCACTGCGAATACCGCATTGGCACGCCGTTGCACGGTCGCCCCATCGGCCATGTGGTCGGCCAACCGTGGTCGGGTCAAAAACAGTGAGCCCCACGTGTCTTGCCATTTGCACCAGCAACTGGCCGATGCTGCCGGACGCGGCGTGAATCAGGCAGGTGCTGCCCGCGTGCAAACGGGCAACATCGTCCATCAAGTCGTGCGCGGTGCAGCCCTGAAACATCGCCGCCGCTGCTTGATCGAAGCTAATAGCGTTGGGGATCTGTGCGATTTTTCCGGCAGGCACATTGGCGTATTCGGCATAGGCGCCCCAGGCAATGCACCAGGCCACACGGTCGCCCACGGCCAGGTGACTCACGCCCAGGCCGACTTCCACCACCACACCGGCGCCCTCCATGCCCAAGGTGCACGGCAGGCGCGCCGGGTAAGTCACTGAACTGGCGTATTTGCCCTGGCGCGTATGAATGTCCATGCAATTGATCCCGGCGCAGGCCACTTTGACCAGCACATGGCCCGCCGTGACCTGGGGTTTGGCAGCGTCGTGGCGCAGGTGGGCGCGGTGGTGTTGCCGACCCTGGTGGGTGATCACGACTCGCTGTTGGTCCGGTTACCCACGGCCAGCAGTATGCGTCCGGCCAAGTCATCTATTCAGCCCCGCAAAGCCAAGACATGGTGTGCACTTAAATTTAAGTGGGCACCAGTTCTAGCCTTTTAAGCGGGTATTTCATGTAGCCAACACGCCGTTCGTATTCCAAATCCTTCAAAGCCCAGTTCATTCAAGAGTGTGCCCAGCCCGGCGCTTCGATTGCCAGCATCGCGCTCAGCCATAGCCTCAGCGCAAACCTCGTCCACAAATGGATTCGGGTGCAAGCGCAAAAAAGCACGGTGCTGGAACCTGCATTTATTCCGTTCCACATGCCGCTGGCCGCCGCAAATTCGCAAGTTGCATCGCCAAATATCAGCGTTGAAATCCAGCACTCGCGTGGCACCGTCAAAGTTAATTGGCCAACTGAAAATGCTGCCGCCTGCGCGACCTTTCTTCGAGACTTGCTGCGATGATTCGCATCGACTGCATCTGGCTCGCCACAGAGCCGATGGACAGGCGCGCAGGCACCGAAACAACGTTAGCCAAGGTGATCGCGGTATTCGGGACGGCGCAGCCGCACTGTGCTTATCTTTTCGCCAACCGCCGTGCCAGTCGCATGAAAGTGCTGGTGCATGACGGCTTTGGAATATGGTTGGCGGCACGCCGGTTGAACCCAGGCAAGTTCCACTGGCCTGGCATTCGCCATGGTTCTGAAATGGAACTGGATACCGAGCAACTTCAGGCATTGGTGCTGGGTCTACCATGGCAACGCGCAGGTTCTGGAGGCTCGATCACACTGCTTTAACGGCTGCGATTAGCCTATCGATCTACCGCCGCGAATTGCCTGCTCTGGCAAAATCGACTCCATGACTTCGCGACCCAATCGCGACCACTTGACCCCTGAACAACTGCGCGCCTTGGCGGCGCAGTTGATGCAGCGTGTCGAGACGCTTGACCACCAGGTCGACACGCTGGGCAAGACGGTCGAAACGCTGGGTAAAACCGTTGAGACGATGGGCAAGAAGATCAACGGCAATCAAACGGTGATCGAGAAACTGACTCACGAGATCGCTCAGCTCAAGCGCTTGAAGTTTGCCAAGCGCAGCGGGCAAGTGAAATCGATCAGTTGCTACCGCATAGGTGGCAGCCAGTTTAATCATGCAAGGCGTGATGCCCGGACGCATGCTGTTTAGCCTCTTCGTATCAAACACTTGAATACATAGCATTGTAACTGCCTTGCCTTCAACCAAAGGCCTCTAGGGCAAAGTCTAAGAAAGTTCGCAGTTTGGGCGTCATTAGCCTGTCCTGAGGATAAAGAACGTGCAGCGGCCGTGTAGGTACCGCAAAGTCTGGGAGGATCTTCTTCAACTGACCGCGGCGTAATGCAGCCTCAACCAGCTCTACTGGCTGCATCAAGATGCCCATACCGCCCAGGGCAGCAGCAAGAAGTCCTTCTCCACTATCGATCATCAACCGGCCGGATATGGGTACTTCAATGCGCCCTTCTGGCCCTTCGAAAAGCCAATGCGTACGCAATGCGGTATGAGAGAAGCCTAAGCACTCATGGCGCGTTAAATCTCTGGGGTGGCCGATATCGCCATGACGTTCGAGATAAGCTGGAGCCGCACATAGCACTAAGCGATACGGCGCCAAGACACGAGCAATCAGGGCGCTATCTGCAAGGTTGCCGACTCGGAAAGCGATATCGTATCCATCGTCCACAATGTCCACATTACGGTTAGAGAGCGTTAAATCAATCTGCACTTGCGGGTGACGCTCAAGGTAAATAGGTAGCTTTGGCACAAGAGCGCTGATGCCAAACGTCGCAGGTGCGCTGATGCGAAGCCGACCGCGTGGCTCCGACCTGGTTTCGGCTACCAAAGAGTCGGCGAGCGCTACCTCGGCAAGAATGATCTTTACCCGCTCGTAAAAGGTGCTCCCGATGTCAGTAAGGCTCTGCCGCCGGGTCGTACGATTCAAGAGCCTGACCCCCAGCTCCTCCTCCAGTATTAGGATGTTTTTCCCAACCAGTTGTGGCGACATGTTGAGGTCAATACCTGCCGCTGCAAAGGATCCGAGCTCAACTGCTTTGGCAAATACGCGCATGCTCGTCAGTCGATCCATTCACAACGCCACGTTTTCAATGAGGAAACAGATGTGCAATTTATCACGGTCTTGGCGCGAGATACTCTGTACTCACGGATTATAACGAGCTGGGCCGATAGCTCGATAACGCAAGATGTGTGTGGAATCCTTACTCCCATCCAGCGCCAATGTTGAACCTGTATTCTGGCTAGCGCCGCTCAGGGTTGGACTACCATCAGGGGCTCACTCTGTCGCTATCACTCTGAAGAGACAAGACATGACCGTTACCGAAAACAAAGCCCTAATGAATCGCTTTGTAGACTTTATCAATACTGCCGATGCTGCCCTGGGTGAGCAGCTTGTATCACCCGATGCAATCTTCTACGTTCCCGGCCGTCCAGCCCCCCTGAGAGGTCAGCAGGGCTATCTGGAGATCATCGCGATGATGCGCGCAGGCTTTCCTGATATCCAATGGACGCTTGATGAGACAATTGCCGAGGACGATAAGATCGCGGCTCGGTTCACAATGCGCGGCACTCATCAGGGCGCTTTCTTCGGTGTGCCTGCAACAGGTACAAAAATCGCCGTTCAGGCGCTGAATATCTACAAGTTCGCGAAGGGCAAAATCGTCGAAGAGCGCGGCCAGCCCGATTTGATGGGTCTGATGCAACAAATTGGTGCGTTTCCCCACTAAGATATCACCGGAGTCGGGTAGATGGCTTCGCCGGACGGTTACGTCGAATGGACACTTACGTCAATTCCATGCAAATGGCTAGTCAGGTCGAATGCAATTGGATGGGAGTCTGAGCAATACCCTAACTACGCCAGGTGAGTTGGCCGAACGCTTACGGCCAGCGACGGGCCGATGCGCGCTATCGGGCTGACGGTGTACCCGGATCTGCGCCGTTCGCGGTCGGTGAAGGCAGTGATGGAATTTTTAGTGGGGTGCATTGAGGGCGAAAATCAGTGTATCCGTCCGGTGAAGTCATCTACTCAGCTCAGCAAAGCCCAGGCATGGCTTGCACGTGAATTTTCGGGGGGACTCCCTTGCCCTAGCGTCAGCCGCGTGGATCTACCCGCACATTACCCGTACCGGAGGAATTTCTATGAAGCTAGTTGAGATCAGTACGTTTATTACTCGGTGGCCATTGCTGGGCTTGGTGCCCCCAACCGCTTGGCTTGTTTCTCAAGACTGTGAAAACCAAATTTTGGCCTTGCTGGCAAGTCTTGGTGCGGGTTATCGGCGCCATGGAGACTGTGCCATCCACGAAAGCGCCGTTGTGGAGCAAGGGGCTGTGCTGAAAGGCCCGATTATCATCGGCGAAGGATCATTTGTGGCGGCGGGAGCTTACCTACGTGGAGGCGTTTACCTCGGCAGCAATTGCATCGTTGGCCCATGCTGCGAAATGAAAAGCAGCTTCATGCTCGGTGGAAGTAAGCTGGCACACTTCAACTTTGTCGGCGACTCGTTGATCGGCGAGGGCGTGAATATTGAAGCAGGTGCAATAATTGCCAATTACCGTAATGAACTGGATGGTGCAGATATCAAAATCCGCCATGGTGACAATGTGATCGTGACGGGAGTAAAAAAATTCGGTGCCTTAGTCGGTGACGGCTGCAAAATTGGAGCAAACGCAGTCATTGCTCCCGGCGCTCTACTACGGCCAAACACCCACGTTCCACGTCTGGGGTTGATTGACCAGTTCGCCTACGATTAAGTGGCGCCAACTTTAGAGCTGGTCACGCTCAGCATCGTAAATGCGGCTTAGCTATAAGCTCTTGCGAAAGCCCTCGTATGGAAGCTTAATTATTTTGGACTAACTTCCATCGCAATCGTCCCGCGATTACACGTGGCTTAGTTAAATAGGTGCCCACCTATGCGGCAGCAATGCCGTGATGTCACTCGCCCGCTGCGTAGGCAGGCGGGTGAGAACATCTTTTAGATAGGTGTGCGGATCATGACCATTGAGCCGCGCAGACTGGATCAAGCTCACGTTGGCATTGATGCCGTGATGGATGGCTACGCTGGAAATCGTCGCTCCAGGTTGCAGGCATTCCTGGACGACCTGGGCTTTGAATGGTTTGGGGTAAGAGCTTCGTTGGCGCATGGAAATCCTGGCGATAAGGGCGATCGCGTCCGCTTAAAAATAGTAACCGTCCGAGCTACACCGCCTTGAAACTCAGACCTTAATCTCCTTCAACCACTGATTGACGCGCTCCCATTCAAAAACCGTTGGATCGAAGGTGCTGCCATGCCACTCCAACATGTCGTCATGCTCTGGGTGGTTGGGGTCTGCCATCGCTTCAAGGAAGTCGGCATAACCTGGCCCACCACCGATATCTTCCGGCGGGCAAGCATTGGCGCCGTCGATGCAATACGGCACCTGAGGACATGCCACAGCGGGTAATTTCTTTTCAACTTTGATTCGGTGATCCCAGCCATCGCCGAAGTCATAGAGGTAGCGGAACGTCCTTTTCCCGTTCAACGCTTTGATCAGGGTTTTGCGGGCATCGGAGTTCACGGGTGGGCCCCCTCCATCGGGGTCGGGAGTGCCGTAATTCTCTCCGGCAATTTCAAATTCATGCAGATGCCCACCTTCCCAGCCCATCGCGAACTGGATCACCGTGTGCAATTTGCTCAAAGTAATGTTCTCGGGTACCGCCACGCGGCGCCAGATGGCAGGTTCGATCCATTTCAACTCAATGTGCAGTAGCAATAAATCAGGCTCGGGTTTTAGCAAGCGAACATTTTTGGCCATGGATCAGGCAGCCTCGCAGAGTTCAGTAAGTGTGAGAGAAACGTTCCAGGGCAGCAGTTCGTCGACCCGATTGATCGGGTAGTCGGCGATGCGCTCCAGCACGTGTGTCAAATAGGCTTGCGGGTTCAGGTCGTTGAGCTTGGCCGAACCCACCAGGCTGTAAATCGCAGCTGCTCGTTCTCCGCCGGCATCGGAACCGGCAAACAGGTAGTTTTTGCGGCCCAGCGCGACGGCGCGCAGCGCCCGTTCGGCGGCGTTGTTGTCGATTTCGATTCGGCCGTCATCGCAGTAGCGCGTTAAAGCCTGCCACCGGTTGAGGGCATAGAGGATTGCACCGCCCAATGTCGATTTTTTCGACAGTTGAGTTAGCGTCTGGTTAAGCCACACGTGCAGGTGCTCCAGCAGCGGACTTGACCGACTTTGCCGAACCGTTTTTCTATGATCTGGCGGTTGTCCTCGGATCTCGCTTTCGATGGCATACAGGGCCGCAATCCGTTGCAGCGCCTCGCCAGCAAGTGGTGAAGCCTGGTCTTTGTAGACATCGTAAAACTTGCGGCGGGCGTGAGCCCAGCAGGCGGCTTCCTGAATGGTGCCTGTCGCATACAGCTGAGCAAAACCGGCGTAGCCGTCAGCCTGCAAAATCCCGCTGAAGCTCTTGAGATGAGCACGCGGATGTTGCCCCTTGCGATCCGGCGAGTAGGCAAACCATACAGCCGCCGGCGTCGTGTAACCGGCAGGCCGGTCGTCGCGCACGTATGTCCATAGGCGAGCCGTTTTGGTTTTGCCGTTGCCCGGCGCAAGTACACCAATCGGCGTGTCGTCGGCATGGACTTTATGGCCGCTCATGACATGACGCTCAAGGGCGTTGATCAGCGGCCTGAGCAATTGACTGCTCTGGCCGACCCAGTCGGCCAGAGTTGAGCGCTCCAGATCCACGCCCTCACGGGCGTAGATCTCGGATTGTCGATACAGTGGCAAATGGTCAACAAACTTGGAGACCAGCACGTGGGCCAATAGCCCAGGGCCTGCAAGGCCTCGGGCTATCGGGCGATTCGGCGCCGGTACCTGAGCGATGTGCTCGCAGCAGCGGCAAACCCACTTGGGGCGAACATGGCGGATCACTTTGAAACGCGCTGGGACGTACTCCAGCACCTCAGACACATCCTCCCCCAAATGGCGAAGTTTCCCACCGCAACCAGAACACTGTGATTCGGGTTGATGGACGTGGATTTCGCGAGGCAGGTGTTCAGGCAACGGCTTGCGCCGAGAGACGACGTGAGGTGTCGGTTCGATTGGCGGTGTCAGTTCAGTCTGACTGACTTGCAACTCTTCAAGGCTCAACTGGAGCTGGTCGATCATCGCTTCCAGTTGCTCGGAGCTGCGACCGAACTGCATACGACGCAGCTTGGCGATCATCATTTTCAACCGCTCAATCTCTGCCCGCTGGGCAGAGACCAGAGCCTTCAAGGCTTGAAGATCGTTAGGCAGGGAGTCGGTCGCGAGAGTCATGACCGAATGTTACTGGGGATTTTTTCAGCGTGGCAAGTCAGACCGCGAGGACGGGTGCTGTACGAATTGGCCTGCGCCAATCAATGCCTTCCAACAGCATCGACAACTGCGCAGTCGTCAGCGACACGCTGCCGCTGGTTGCTTGCGGCCAGACAAAGCGTCCTTGCTCCAGCCGTTTGCAAAACAGGCACAACCCGTCGCCGTCCCACCACAGCAATTTGATCCGGTCACCGCGCCGTCCGCGAAAAGCGAAAATCTGACCAGAGAACGGATCAGCTTCCAGTTGGGTCTGCACCAATGCCGCTAAACCGTCGAAGCCACGGCGCATATCCGTGATGCCGGCGGCGATCCAGATACGGGTTCCAGCGGGCGGGGCAATCATCGTAGTAACTGCTGCAAGACGAGTTGCACCATCTGTGGATCTGGCGTGCCCGTGATACGCAGCGTGGCTTTTCCCATCTCAACCACGATCTCGGAATGCGACTCAAGCTGTGGCTGGACGACTTGCGGTAAAACCGTTGGCGCCTCGATCACCTGGACAGGCAAAAACGTTGCGCTCTGGCTGACGGGGCCGAATAACCCTTCTTGATATTGATGCCGCCAGCGAAAGACCAGGTTGGCATTGACGTCATGCTCGCGAGCGATCAGCGACACGGAGGCGCCAGGCTGGAGGGTGGCCTCGACGACTTGGCGTTTGAACTCCGACGGGAAGTTAGGACGGCGGCCGGTTCGACGGGCGGGGGCAGTTGTATCCAAGATAGTGTCCACTAAA
>NZ_UYXQ01000152.1 GCF_900624995.1 Pseudomonas antarctica | reverse complement strand
CCTCCTCATCAGCTCGTAAGCGTTCAGTACGCCGCCGAAACCGGCTTCAGCGTCCTCCACGATCGGTGCGAAGTAGTCAATGTAGCCTTCGTCGCCTGGGCCTTTGCCCGCTTTCCACTGGATCTGGTCAGCACGGCGGAACGAGTTGTTGATGCGCTTGACCACGGTCGGCACGGAGTCCACCGGGTACAGCGATTGGTCGGGGTACATGGATTCAGCGGAGTTGTTGTCCGCAGCCACTTGCCAGCCGGACAGGTAGATCGCCTGGATACCGGCTTTCACCTGTTGAACTGCCTGGCCGCCAGTGAGGGCGCCCATGCAGTTGACGAAATCTTTCTCGGGACGGAAGGACGGCTTGGCACCCTGGGTGACCAGCTTCCACAGTTTCTCGGCGCCGAGTTTTGCAAAGGTGTGCTCAGGTTGAACCGAGCCACGCAGGCGGACGACGTCAGCAGCGGAATAAGCGCGGGTTACGCCTTTCCAGCGTGGGTTTTCAGCCCAGTCTTTTTCAAGGGCTGCAATTTGCTGTTCGCGTGTCAGTGCCATGGGGAAAAACCTCGTCGCGTCTTTTATGGAAAATCTACTAGGTTGAAAATTCCGTTTGCCTACCACGTAATCAATGCGTGGTTATGGCTGCTCGCTGACCAGAAGCTTAGGTGGTCAAGTCAAGTTTGGCGGGGAAGGCGACGGGATGAACGAATGGCGAGAGGAGGAGTTGAGCAGGTAAGGGCGAACTGCGAACGGTCTTCGGGCATCGTGGGCCTTTGTACGGTTCATCAGTGTGTAGCCGGGTTACCTGGTTAGCTTCCGTCCCTCGGGACAACTTCGTTCCAGTCGCAACCTCGTCAAACACACCTTGTGGGCGGTACAGACACGAATCGGCTCAGGTGGGTAGCTTAGAGCGGCGATCCGAAGGCCCTTGCCAGGGCCCCTGATTAGCGGGAGCGAGGCCATCATGCACAGGCTTTTTTGGATCGTCAAATGTTTTGTAGTGCTTTTTTCAAAGCACTACATCTTTAGTCTAAGACGACTCGTCAGTCAGTTTTTGGTGCTTCAGTTCAGGGTGTCGACCTTGACCCGTAAAGTCAGGTCATCACGGCCCTGCGTAGAGTAGCTGCGGGTTGTAGAGGATTTGTCCGCCTGGGTCTCACGATTGATGCCGGCCAGCGGGATCCATTCACCCAGACGGCCGCTGACAGTTGTGTCGGTGCTTTGCACGTTCACTACATCGGGACGTTCCTGGCTCATGCGGTCACGGTTGGTGCTGATAGCCAGGTGTACGGTCTCGCCGGTGACGCTGGCGGTCACGTAAAAGCCCTGGGTGACGTTGCGATACTGGGTCTGGTTTTGCAGGCGGCCATAGCCGTCCTGCTGCGTGGTGGTCAATGGCACGCTCTGGCCCACCTGGATCAGTGCGGGCACACCTTCGCTGGCTTGGATCTGCTGGATGCCGCCGTCACGGCTGGTGGTGCCATAGCTGATGATGCGGGTCTGGCTGTCGCCGCTGTTCTGCTGGTTGTTTTCGTTGGTGTCGACGGTGATCAGCAGGCGCTTGGCGGGCGTGTCCAACTGCGCGAGCAGCGCGCGCAAACCCTCAATCTTATCTGTGTCAGCGTTCACAATCAGCTGGTTGCCGTAGGCGCTGACGCTGCCGTCCTTGCCGATGAAGTGCTGCGCCACCGGCAACAAGTCGGCGCTGGTGCGATTGCTCAGGTTGACGACTGCGGTGTCGGCGACGGCCGAGACACTGGCGGTCAGGAGGAGGGCGGTGAGCAGGGTGCGTAGGGACATGTCCGTTATCTCTGCGAGTCATTTAGCGTGATAGTGCCAGTTTGTCGGCCTGGCAGGTCGCAAGTTGAATCGTAGACGGCAAAATGCCCTGGCAGGCAGGGCATTTTGGGTGTTGCTGATGGCGCTATCGCAAGCAAGGTCTCGGATCAGTCCCCGCGCACCATATCCACATGCGGAATTCCGACTTCAAGAAACTCATCACTGACGATCTTGAAGCCCAACCGCTCATAAAACGGCGCCGCGTACACCTGCGCACTCAGGAACTGCTTGGTCTGGCCGCGTTGCTCGGCCATGCCCATCACGGCTTCCATCAGCTTGTCGCCGACCTTCAGCCCGCGCCAGTCCTTGAGTACCGAAACGCGGCCGATTTCGCCGCTGGGCAGCAAGCGCGCGGTGCCTATAGGGAAATCGCCTTCGAACGCGAGAAAGTGCACTGCGTCGGCGTCGTCTGCATCCCACTCCAGCTCCGGTGGAACCGATTGTTCAGCGATAAACACCGCTTCACGAATGCGCCGAATCTCAGCGATATCCTTTTGCCAGTCCGCGACACTTACGTGAATCTTATTCATCGGCAAATCCCAGGCTTCCTTGCTTGACCAATTCGCACAGCAGGTCGCGGCCATCTTCGTCTGCGAGCCATGCGCCGAGGTTTTCGCTGTGCAGGGCGTCGGCCGAGCACACCAGTTTCAGCAGTTCACGCAGTTTGCCTGGCAGGTAACGGCTCTGGCCGCTGGCGAACAGCAATACGTCGTCGTCGACTTCCGACCACGCCATACGGGCGCTTGGGTTGCGGACCAAAATCGCGCCGTCTTCCAGGCTGCTGATAAAGTCTTCTTCGGCCAAATCTTCGCCTGCCACCATTTCCGGGTAACGCGGTTCGGTCATGAACTGGCCGAACCAGGTCAGCAGCATGCGCTCGTCGCTCATGTGCTCGGCCAGCAGGCTTTTCAGGCGGTCAAGGGCGTCGCCCTGGATCTGATGCGGGTCGCTGACCGGCTGGGCGTCAGCGTCGGTGTAGCGCTCTTCGTCGGTCAGGTACTGGCTGAGGAAGTCGGTGAAGTGGGTCAGCACTTCAGCGGCGCTCGGGGCGCGAAAGCCCACCGAGTAGGTCATGCAGTCGTCTTCAGCGATACCGAAGTGTGCCAGGCGCGGTGGCAGGTAGAGCATGTCGCCCGGTTCCAGCACCCATTCTTCACTTTGTTCGAATTCCGCGAGGATGCGCAGGTCGGCGTGCGGCAGCAACGGGCTCTCGGAGTTGCACATCTGGCCGATTTTCCAGTTGCGTTTGCCTTGAGCTTGCAGCAGGAACACATCGTAGTTATCGAAGTGCGGGCCAACGCTGCCGCCAGGTGCGGCAAAGCTGATCATCACATCGTCGATGCGCCAGCTTGGCAGGAAGCGAAAGTGCTCCAGCAGCTCTGCCACTTCCGGTACGAACTGGTCGACCGCCTGCACCAGCAGGGTCCACTCGCGCTCAGGCAGGGTGCTGAAGGCGTCTTCGGCGAACGGGCCGCGACGCAGTTCCCACGGGCGCTCGCCGTGCTCGATGACCAGGCGCGATTCGACTTCTTCTTCCAGGGCCAGGCCTGCCAGTTCGTCGGCATCGATCGGGCTTTCGAAATCAGGGATTGCCTGTCGGATCAGCAGCGGTTTTTTCTGCCAGTAGTCGCGCAGGAACTCGCGTGCCGTGATGCCGCCCAGAAGTTGAAGAGGAATATCAGGATTCATGTGTAACCTATTGAAAAAAAGCACTTTTAAGACAGGAATAAAAACGCCCGGCGCGGCCGGGCGTCTCAAGAGGGCTTGCGCTAGATCAGATACGCTTGGCTTGGGCCACCGCGTTGCCGATGTAGTTGGCCGGAGTGAGCAGTTTCAGCTCGGCCTTGGCAGCGGCTGGCATGTCCAGGCCGTCGATGAAAGTTTGCAGCGCCTCGGGGCTGATGCCCTTGCCGCGCGTCAATTCTTTCAGCTTCTCGTAGGGGTTTTCGATGTTATAGCGGCGCATCACGGTCTGGATCGGCTCAGCCAATACTTCCCAGCACGCATCCAGGTCAGCGGCGATCTTGTGCTCATTGAGCTCAAGCTTGCTGATGCCTTTGAGGCTGGCTTCGTACGCGATCACGCTATGAGCGAAGCCCACGCCGAGGTTACGCAGCACGGTGGAGTCGGTCAGGTCGCGCTGCCAGCGGGAGATCGGCAACTTGCTGGCCAGGTGCTGGAACAGGGCATTGGCGATGCCGAGGTTGCCTTCGGAGTTTTCGAAGTCGATCGGGTTGACCTTGTGCGGCATGGTCGAGGAACCGATTTCACCGGCAATGGTGCGCTGCTTGAAGTAGCCCAGGGAGATGTAGCCCCAGATATCGCGATCGAAGTCGATCAGGATGGTGTTGAAGCGCGCAATCGCGTCGAACAGCTCGGCGATGTAGTCGTGCGGTTCGATCTGTGTGGTGTACGGGTTGAAGCCCAGGCCCAGCTCGTCTTCGATGAAAGCGCGGGCATTTTCTTCCCAGTCGATTTCCGGGTAGGCCGAGATATGGGCGTTGTAGTTGCCCACGGCGCCGTTGATTTTGCCCAGCAGTGGTACGGCGGCGACTTGAGCGATTTGGCGCTCCAGGCGGTACACCACGTTGGCCAGTTCTTTGCCCAAAGTCGTCGGCGAAGCCGGCTGGCCGTGGGTGCGCGACAGCATCGGCACGTCCGCGAAACGGATCGCCAGTTCGCGGATGGCGTTGGCGGTCTGGCGCATCAGTGGCAGCATCACGTCATCACGGCCTTCGCGCAGCATCAGGGCGTGGGACAGGTTATTGATGTCCTCGCTGGTGCAGGCAAAGTGGATGAACTCGCTGACCTTGGCCAGTTCCGGCAGCTTGGCCGCTTGCTCTTTGAGCAGGTATTCGATGGCTTTAACGTCGTGGTTGGTGGTGCGCTCGATCTCTTTCACACGCTCGGCGTGCTCCAGGGAGAAGTTTTCCGCCAGGGTGTTCAGCACAGCGTTGGCTTCGGCGGAAAACGCCGGCACTTCGCTGATGGCAGAGTGAGCGGCCAGGCGCTGGAGCCAGCGCACTTCAACCAGAACACGAGCACGGATCAGGCCGTATTCGCTGAAAATAGGGCGCAGGGCCTGGGTTTTGCCGGCGTAGCGGCCGTCAACAGGGGAAACCGCAGTGAGCGAAGAGAGCTGCATGGGGTGTTCTCGGACAGTCGGGCAACGAAATGGGGCGCGTATCATACATGAAAAAATCCGCCGGCCCGTTGCCAACTGACCGGCGTATTACGCGTGAGGCGATAAAAAACAGGTTGCTGCGACTTATTCGTTGCGCATCAACGGGTAAAGCTCTTTAAGCAATTTGCGTCGGCTGATCACCAACTGCCAGCGATGACCGCCCAACTGGCGCCACAACCGCGCCGAACGAATGCCGGCCAGGAGCAGGGCGCGGATTTTCGAGGCGTTGTTTGGTTGTTGCAGGTTGCGCATGTCGCCGTGTACCTGGATGCGCTGGCGCAAGGTGCTTAAGGTGTCCTGGTACAGCGCACCGCAGGCGGCGACCACGTTTTCGTGGGCCGGGCCGAAGTGCTCAACTTGGGATTGGATCTGCGGCAGGCGTTTGCCGATGGTTTCCAGCAGATCGTCACGCTTGGCCAACTGGCGCTCGAGGCCGAGCATCGACAGGGCGTAGCGCAAGGGCTCGCGCTGCAGGGTGCTGGGGTCGCGCTCCAGTGCGCCGATCAGCGCGCGATAACCTTCGCGCAGCGCCAGGTCATCACCGCCGTAGACTTCCAGGGTGTCCTTGGGGTCGCGGATCAGCAGGCTGCCGAGCATGCAGGTCAGGCCCGCCTCGGTGACCTGGCCGGTCTTGGCAATCTTGTCCACCAGCACAGCGGCCAGGAAAACCCCGCCGAGCGCCGTCAGTTGCTCCTGGGTCGGGCTCATGCCGGGTTGCTCCAGGCTTCGGCGACTTCAATCACGCCGCCGCCGAGGCAAATTTCACCGTCGTAGAACACCACGGACTGGCCCGGTGTGACCGCGCGTTGCGGGTCATCAAAGGTGGCGCGATAGCCGTTGGCAGTTTTTTCCAGGGTGCAGGGCTGGTCGCTCTGGCGATAGCGTACTTTGGCGGTCAGGCGGCGTGGGGCGCTCAGGTCGATCGGGTTGACCCAATAGATCTCGGAAGCCAGCAGGGCGCCGGAGAACAGCAACGGGTGTTCATTGCCCTGGCCGACGATCAGCACGTTGTTCTCAAGATCCTTGACCAGCACGTACCACGGCTCTTCACCGGCGTCTTTCAAACCGCCGATGCCCAGGCCCTGACGCTGGCCGATGGTGTGGTACATCAGGCCATGGTGGCGGCCGATAACGTCACCTTCGGTGGTCTTGATTTCGCCCGGCTGCGCCGGCAGGTATTGCTTGAGGAAGTCGCTGAAGCGGCGCTCGCCGATAAAGCAGATACCGGTGGAGTCCTTTTTCTTGGCGGTGGCCAGGCCGTAGTGCTCGGCAATCTTGCGCACGTCGGGCTTTTCCAGCTCGCCCACCGGGAACAGGGTCTTGGCAATCTGTTCGCCGCCGACGGCGTGCAGGAAGTAGCTCTGGTCCTTGTTCGCGTCCAGGCCTTTGAGCAGCTCTGTGCGGCCATCAATGTCGCGACGGCGCACGTAGTGGCCGGTGGCGATGAGGTCGGCGCCAAGGATCATGGCGTAGTCGAGGAACGCCTTGAACTTGATTTCGCGGTTGCACAGGATGTCCGGGTTCGGCGTGCGGCCGGCCTTGTATTCGGCCAGGAAGTGCTCGAACACGTTGTCCCAGTACTCGGCGGCGAAGTTAGCGGTGTGCAGCTTGATACCGATCTTGTCGCAAACGGCCTGGGCGTCGGCCAGGTCGTCCATGGCCGTGCAATATTCCGTTCCATCGTCTTCTTCCCAGTTCTTCATGAACAGGCCTTCCACCTCATAACCCTGCTCCATGAGCAGAACGGCGGAAACGGAAGAATCCACGCCGCCGGACATACCGACGATGACGCGCTTCTTTTGTGTGTCAGAAGGGGCTGGATCACGCATAGGGTTTCAACGGGTGTCTTGAAAAAGGACGCGATTCTAGCAGGCTCGCGCCCGCAAGGCTAAAGAGAAGGGCGGATCAATTCGAGACTATGGCGCTGGCCGGCCAGATAATCATCGATGCAGTGGATGATCAGCTCGCTGCGCCAGTCATCGCGCAGGGCCATCAGCTCGTCCCGGGTCAGCCAGCGGGCGCGGACGATGCCGTCGTCGAGTTGATACTCCGGGTGGTGTTTCAAGGCTTTGGCGGTGAAGCAGACCCGTTGGTAGGTCACGCCATTGCTGGGCGCTGTGTACAGGTAAATCCCGACGATGCCGGTGGCTTCGACGTCCCAGCCGGTTTCTTCGAGGGTTTCGCGTACGGCGGCCTCGGTCAGGGTTTCGTGTGGGTCCAGGTGGCCGGCAGGCTGATTGAGCACGAGGCGGCCGCCCTTGAGCTCTTCGACCATCAGGAACCGGCCGTTGTCTTCGACGAGGGTGGCGACGGTGATGTGGGGTTGCCAGGTCATTCAAAACCTCGATTCATGGTGCGGGGCGGTCTTTGGGCAGGATTGCAGTCAGTGTGGGAGCGGGCTTGCTCGCGAATGCAATGCATCAGATATGCATCGGGCGACTGGCACACCGCATTCGCGAGCAAGCCCGCTCCCACATTTTGATCCGGTTTCTTCAGCAAAAAGCGCAGTGGGCACAAACAGAAACCCCGGCACGGGGCCGGGGCTTCTTTGCATCCTTACAACCTTACTTCAACTTGGCAATGGCCGCGTTGAGGGTGTTGCTTGGGCGCATGGCTTTGCTGGTCAGCTCTGGGTTCGGCGCGTAGTAGCCGCCGATGTCCACTGGCTTGCCCTGTACGGCGTTCAGCTCGGCAACGATGGTCGCCTCGTTGTCGCTCAGGGTTTTGGCCAGTTCGCCGAACTGCGCTTGCAGTGCAGTGTCTTCGGTCTGGGCGGCCAGGGCTTGAGCCCAGTACAACGCCAGGTAGAAGTGGCTGCCGCGGTTGTCGATGTTGCCGACCTTGCGCGATGGCGACTTGTTGTTGTCGAGGAACTGGCCGGTGGCCTGGTCCAGGGTCTTGGACAGCACCAGGGCTTTCGGGTTGTTGTACGTCACACCCAAATGCTCAAGGGACGCCGCCAGGGCCAGGAACTCGCCCAAAGAATCCCAGCGCAGGAAGTTCTCTTCCACCAGCTGTTGCACGTGCTTTGGCGCCGAACCGCCGGCGCCGGTTTCGAACAGGCCACCGCCGTTCATCAGCGGCACGATCGAGAGCATCTTGGCGCTGGTGCCCAGTTCCATGATCGGGAACAGGTCGGTCAGGTAGTCGCGCAGTACGTTACCGGTCACCGAGATGGTGTCCAGGCCCTTGCGGGTGCGCTCCAGGGTGAACTTCATCGCGTCGACCGGCGACATGATGCGGATGTCCAGGCCTTCGGTGTTGTGGTCTTTCAGGTAGGCCTGAACTT
>NZ_UYXQ01000151.1 GCF_900624995.1 Pseudomonas antarctica | reverse complement strand
GTCGCCACTTCCCACCCATGCGGCATGACCTCATCCTCACCCAATTGGCAGTGGACGCTACCCATATCACGCAATTGCGGGTGAGTGCCGAAGGCCACACCCGACGCCTGATCAGCCCGGTCTATACCGATTCGGTGGCCGCTCTGGGTGAAGAACAACCCGCCGCACAGCTGCATCTCACGCGCCACAAGGACGATGTGCGCTACGTGCTCTCGGTGTACCGCGCGCACCATTCCAAAAGTTTTTCGCCGCAGGAACGCAGCATGCTGCAGGACTTCTCCACGCTGTTGCTGCCCATGGTCGAAAAACACATCACCGCGATCCAGCCGTGCCGCCAGAACAGCAACACGGCGGTGCCGCAACATCAGGGCATCGAAACCCTGCGCCGGCGTATTGAAGAACGCTTGGTGCAATCGGGACTGACCTTGTCCAAGCGTGAACTCGAGGTATGCGTAGGCCTGCTGGCGGGGCGTACAGCGCCGGAGTTGGCGGAGCAATTGGCGCTGAAGGTCAATACCATCGAGAGTTATCTCAAGCGCGCGGCGATCAAGCTGGGAATCAGCGGGCGGCATTCGTTGTTGCGCTGGATGTATGCGACTGAGGAAGGAACGGTCACGATCCTCTGAATCACCAAAAAAACCTGTGGGAGCGGGCTTGCTCGCGAATGCGGTGTGTCAGCGCCAAATGTACTGCTGACCCACCGCTTTCGCGAGCAAGCCCGCTCCCCCATTTGATCTCCAGTGTCAGTGATACCTGATCCAGTCAGTCCCGTGCCAACGCCTCAATCGGGTCCAGCCGCGCCGCATTCCTGGCTGGCACAAAACCAAACACAATGCCGATCATCGTCGAGCAGGCAAACGCGGTCATGATCGAGCCTAAGGAAAACACCATTTCCCACTCTTTCACAAACAACGAAAACAGGTAGCCGATTGCGAACGACAGCGAGATCCCGATCATCCCGCCGATCAGACACACCATCACCGCCTCCACCAGAAACTGCTGGCGGATATCCGACTGCCGCGCGCCCACCGCCATGCGAATACCGATCTCGCGGGTACGCTCGGTCACCGACACCAGCATGATGTTCATCACGCCGATACCGCCCACCAGCAACGAAATCACCGCGATCAGCGACAATAGCAGCGCCAGCGAGCGGCTGGTTTTTTGCACAGTCTGCATGATGCTGTCGAGGTTGTTGGTAAAGAAGTCCTTGGTGCCATGGCGTTGCAGCATGAGTTTATTGACGTTCTCTTCAACCACCTTGCTTGGCTGGCCATCCTTGATACGCACGGTGATGCTGTCCAGGTGGCGCTGACCTAAAAGACGCCCCGCCGCCGTTTCGTAAGGCACCCACACATTCAGCGCCTTGCTGGCGGCGAACATGTTTTTGTTGTCGGCCGTCACACCGATCACCGTGCACGGCAGGTTGCCGACCAGGATCACCTGGCCCAACGGGTCCACATTCGGCCCGAACAAACGATGCCGCGTGTTGTGGTCAATCACCACCACCTGCGCCTGGCGCCGCGCGTCGCTTTCGCTGAAGGCAATCCCGGCCTCAAGCTTTAATCCCTTCACCTTGAAGTAGCGGTCGCTGACGCCATTGACCTGTGCATCCAAGTCGATATTGCCAAAGCGCAGCAACAGGTTGCGGCCCACCACCGGCGTGGCGCTATCGACGTAATACAGTTGGTTCAGCGCCTCCACATCCGAGGGCATCAACGTCTCGATGGCCGACGCGCGGCTGTCACCGAAACTGGTGCCGGAAAAAATGTCGATGGTGTTGCTGCCGATCGCCTGGATATCCTTGAGCACATAACGCTTGGCGCCCTCACCGATGGCCGAGATCGACACGACCGAGGTGATGCCGATGACAATGCCGAGCATGGTCAACAAGGTGCGCATGCGATGGGAAATCAGCGCGACCCAGGCCATGTTGAATGCTTCCTTGAACAACCCCAGGCTCGCCACCAGACGCCGTGCACCGCTGCGTCGGGTCTCGATTGGCGCTTCGCTTGGCGCGTCCAAACCGACACTGTCGTTGGCCTTGTCGCTGACAATCTCGCCGTCGCACACCTCGACAATGCGCTGGGCATTGGCCGCCACCTTGGGGTCGTGGGTGACGATAATCACCGTATGCCCGGCGGCGTGCAGCTCGGCGAGGATGCGCATCACCTCCTTGCCGCTGTGGGTGTCGAGGGCGCCGGTGGGTTCGTCCGCGAGGATCACTTCTCCTCCGTTCATCAACGCGCGGGCAATACTCACCCGTTGTTGCTGACCACCCGAAAGCTGGCTCGGCCGATGGGTCGTATGCCCCGCCAGGCCCAGCCGCGTGAGCAACTCCCGCGCGCGGCTGTGGCGCTGAGTTTCTGGAGTGCCGGCATAGATCGCCGGCATTTCCACGTTGTGCAAGGCGCTCAGGTGCGCGAGCAAATGGTAGCGCTGGAAGATAAAACCGAAGTAATCGCGGCGCAGTTCCGCCAGTTGCTCATCGCCCAGTGAGCGGGTTTCGATGCCATTGATCTTGTAGCTGCCGGCGGTGGCGTAATCCAGGCCGCCGAGGATGTTCATCAGCGTCGATTTACCCGAGCCCGAGGCGCCGATGATTGCGACCATCTCGCCGGCATGAATACTCAAGTCGATGCCCTTGAGCGCAATGAACTCACGCTCGCCGGCCATGAAACTGCGGGTGATGCCCTTTAGTTCCAACAGTGGCTGGGTCATGGAATCAACTCCCCGACACTGCAGGCGTTGCGTCGCCGATCACGACTTTATCGCCCTCGGCCAGGCCTTCCAGAATCTGCACTTTGACGTTGTTGTTGATCCCGGTCTTCACCTTGCGCGATAGCGCTTTACCCTTGGCATCGAGCACGCGCAGCGGATAGCTGCCGTCGGCGTTGCGTGCGCCGAGTGCCGCCACCGGCACGATCAACGCCGCCTGGGCGGTGTCGAGCACAATACGCACCTGGGCAGTCATGGCGATGCGCAAGCGGTGGTCAGGGTTGGGCACGTCAAACAGCGCGTTGTAAAACACCGCGGTGTTCTGCTTGGGCGTGCCGGCGGTCTGGGTCTCGAGGAAGTTCTGCGGCGCCGGCTCCGTGCCGCGCAGCTTGGCGTAGTAGCGCTTGTCAGCCTCGCCGAGGATGGTGAAATACACCTGCTGGCCAGGGCTGATATGAATCACATCCGCCTCCGACACCTGGGCTTTGACGGTCATGGTGTCCAAGTCCGCCAGTTTGAGCAGCACCGGCGCCAACTGGCTGGCAATCACCGTCTGGCCTTCCTGGGTGACGATGCCGACCACATCACCGTTGATCGGGGCGACAATACGGGTATAGGCCAGGTTGACCTTGGCGGTGTCGATCTGGATATGCGCACTTTTGATCTGCGCATCCAGGGACAGCAGGTTGGCTTGCTGCACCTGAAAGGTGGACTCGGCGTCCTCAAAATCCTGGCGTGACACCGATTCGTCGACCTGCAAGCCTTTGTAACGTTGGTAGACCGATTTGGCCTGCTTGAGCTGCGCCGCCGTGGCACGGCGTTGTGCCTGCAGGTTTTCTTCATCGACCTGGGCTTTGCGCAGGGTGTTTTGCAGGATCAGCGGGTCGATTTCGGCGAGCCATTGGCCCTTCTTCACCTTATCGCCCACCTTGACCTTGAGCGACTTCAACTGCCCGGAAACCTGGGAACCGACGTCGACCTGCTTGATGCCTTCCAGCACGCCGGTGGCCAACACGGCGTTTTCAATATCACCCCGTTCAGCCGTGGCGGTGAGGTATTGCGGCGCGTCGGCGGGCGCTTGCACCGTGTACACGACAAGGCCAATGGCAACCGCCAATACCGCGAGCATTCCGAGTTTGCGAAACGTTGACTTTTGCATAAATGACCATAAAAAGATGAAGAGGGTCTGAAGCGAACATATTCAAAACATGGGAGAGGGTTTGCTCCCGATTGCAGGGTGTCAGTCAACCCATCAGGCACCGACACTGCGCATTCGCGAGCAAGCCCGCTCCCACATTTGGATCTCCATACATCAGGAAGAGATCACTCGAATCTTGATCTGCTTTTGATCTGAGGCGCCCCGTTAAACCACGCTGGCCGAACGCAGGCGAGGCACCGAGTGGTGGGGCAAAGACCTTTTGGTTACTGTTGGCTGGGCCGGCATTCCGGGCGTTTGCCAAAAGTGACCCGTTGTAAGAGCGGAACCTTAAGTGGCCGTTACCGCAGAAATGGATATGTACTCGACATACAGCCCTCAAGACACCACCTCCCCAATCACCACCCCCTCAACCCACCACCGCGCCAACCCCAACACATTCGGCGCCTTAAGCAACGTAAAGTGGTTCCCCGGTCCATACCAAACCTGCAACCCACTCCCCTGCCGCCGCCACCCCTCAACCATCAACCCCTGCTCCCGCTGATTCCCCACCGCATCCAGCGAAGGATCCTCAGCCAACACCAACCGCACCACCCCGTTGTAACGCTGCAAAGGCCGATACACCGTGCGCAGCGCCGCCGCATACGTGCGGGCCGGCCCGTCCATGGCATCCACTGCTGAACGCCCCGGCAACAACCCCACGCCCACCATCCCCGCATGCAGCCGTTGGCGCTGCGCCACCTCATCACGCCCGGCAAAATCCACCGGGTCGATACCCAGCGACTTCCCAGCCGCCAACTGCATCGCCTCGATCAACCGCAACAACGCCGCCGTGGTCGTATACGGCTTACCCAAGCCCCCCGGCGACTCACTGTCAATCACCGTCAACGACGCCACCTCACGGCCCATCGCCTGCAACCGCAACGCCATCTCCAACGCCACCCAACCGCCAAACGAATGCCCAACCAAATGCACCGCTCCTCGCGGGCACTCCTGTAAAAGCGCAGCCAGATAACACTGCGCCGCCGCTTCCACCTGGCTGTGCGGCACTGCCTCACCGTCCAAGCCACGCGGCTGCAGCCCGAACAACGGCCAGTCACGCCCCAGGGCCTCACTCAACCCCACAAACCCGGTGACGCTGTCTCCCGCACCCGGCACACAGAACACCGGCGCATACCCCGCTCGCCCACTCTGAATCCGCAGCAGCGGTTGATGCGCCACCTCCATCATCGGTAAAGCCGCCGCCAACGCCTCAGTCATCGCACGCCCCAACGCCTGGATATGCGGCGCCTGCATCATGCTCTGGTGATCCCCCGGCACCACCACTTGGCGCAACTGCCCCGACGCCAGCGCCTCCTCCCAGCCCAGCGAAACACTGCGCTGCGACAACTCGGTCGGCCGCTCCATAGCGCTGAACAGGTGCACCGCAACCGGCAACGGGAACAGGCTGTAATGCGCCAACGCGTGCCCATGGCCCACCTCGCGCTCGATAAAACTCACTAGGTCCGCGTCCGCAGCCGCTGCCATTTGCGCGTATAGCAGACCTTGATCGCGACAGCGTTGCAGCAGACCTGCAAAGTCCAACTGTCCAATGCCCGCCTCCAAGTGTTCAAGGCTCGCCAGTTCATCCACACCTCCTTGTGCTTTCCAATACGCCGTGCACTGCAACAACAAATGCCGCTTGAGTGCATCCGGCCCGCTCCAGCGCGCCTTGCCCTGATCGGTCATGCGCGGCACGTAGCTGTCGATCAAGCCCACAAACGCGACTGGCTCATCCAGCCCCAGCAATTGCATCGCCACTTCATACGCCAACACACCGCCAAACGACCAGCCCGCGAGCCGATACGGCCCGTGGGGCTGGCGCTCACGAATCAGCCCGACCATGCGCGCCGCCAGGCCTTCCAGGGTGTTCAGGTGCCGCTCACCAAGCGCTACGCCCGGCAGACCGTAAATGGGATAGTCGCCGGGCAGGTGCTGGCCGAGCGCCGGGAAGTACACATCCATGCCGCTGAACTCGTGCACCAAAAACAGCGGCGGCTGCGAGCCGCTGCTGCGCACGGTAATCACCGACGTATCGCGCACCGGCGCCTCCGTGCGCTGGTGCAACATCGCCGCGACGGACGCCACGCTGGCATGCTGGAACAGCTCAGCCAGGGACACCTGCAGCCCCGCCTCGTCCATCAGGTTGACCAGTCGAATCGCCAGCAACGAATGCCCGCCCAGCTCGAAGAAACTGTCATGCCGCCCGACCTGTTCGAGCTTCAACACCTCGGCCCACAAGCGTGCCAGCGTCTGTTCCAAGGCATCGGCTGGCGCTTCAAAATCGCGGCGGTTCAATGCGTCCAGGGCGGGAACCGGCAGCGCCTTGCGATCGATCTTGCCGTTGGCCGTCAGCGGCAAATACTCGAGCGGCACATAGGCCGACGCCAGCATGTAGTCCGGCAATTGGCCTTGCAGGTGGGCACGCACGCTGTCGAGGCCTACGGGTTCGGCAGCCCAGGTGAAGTAGGCCACCAAACGCTTGTCACCTGGCACGTCTTCACGCGCCAGCACCACCACGTCCTGGATAGCCGCACAGGTTGCCAGGCGCGCTTCGATCTCACCCAGCTCAATACGGAAACCACGGATCTTGACCTGATCGTCATTGCGCCCGATGCACTCCAGCAGGCCCTGCGCCGTCCAGCGGCCAAGGTCGCCAGTGCGGTACATCAAGGCGCCCGGGTTGAACGGGTCTTGTACAAACTTTTCAGCGCTCAGCTCAGGTCGGTTCAAGTAACCCTTGGCCACGCCGTCGCCGCCGATGCAAATCTCACCGGTGACCCCCACGGGCACCGGCTGCAACTGCGTATTCAGCACGTGGATTTGTGTGTTGGAAATCGGCCGGCCCACAGGCACGCTGTCGGCGTCATCGGCTAGCGCGCGCACTTCATACGTGGTGGCGTAGGTGGTGGTTTCCGTCGGCCCGTAACAATGCACCAGACGCAGCGCCGGCGCCTGCGTCAACAGGCTGCGGAACGCCGCCGGATCGGCACGCTCGCCGCCGCACAGCAAGATACGCAGCCCGGCCAGGGCCTCGGGGATCATCTGCACATACTGGTTGAACAGCGCCGTGGTGACGAACAGTACCGTCGCGCCCTGCAGTACCACGCCGAACGCGCTCGGGTCGAGCAAGGTCGCGTGGTCGACCACCTGCACCTGCCCGCCGTTGAGCAGCGGGCCCCACACGTCCATGGTGCTGGCGTCGAATGCCGGGTTGGAGGCGAAGGCCACGCGGTCGGCGGCATTGAAGTCGGCATAGCCGTTATTGATCACCAACCGCGTAATGCCACGGTGCGGCACCAATACGCCTTTCGGCGTGCCGGTGGAGCCTGAGGTGTACATGATGTACGCCACGCTGTCCGAGGACTGCGACAGGTCCGGGTTGTGGCTCGGTTGCGGGTCGAGGGCCAGAGTGTCCAGGTCCAGGCGTTGGGCTGGACAGTCGATGGCGGCATCGCTGCGGGTCAGCAGCCACGTCGCGCCGCTGTCCTGCAGCATAAAGCGCTGGCGCTCAGCCGGCGCGTTGATGTCCAGCGGCACATAGGCCGCCGCGCATTTGAGCACGGCCAACTGGCTGACCAATAAATCCATTGAGCGCGCCAGCAAAATCGCTACAGGGTCGGCGGGCCGAACCCCCAGGCCCAGCAGGTGATGGGCCAAGCGGTTGGCGCGGGTGTTCAGCTCGCCGTAACGCCATGCTTGCTCGCCGTGCAGCACTGCCGTAGCGTCTGGACGCGCCTGGGCCTGGGCTTCAAACAGCCTCTGCACCGTGTGTTCACGCGGGAACGCACGGGCAGTGGCGTTGAAGCTCGACAGCTGTTCGCGTTCGGCGGCGGGCAGGATCGGCAAGCGGCTGATGGCGGTTTCAGTGTTGTGCTCCAGCGCCTCCACCAGTTGCTCCAGCGCGATCTGCAGGTAGTCGCACAAACGCCCGGCGCCCTGCCCCATGGCTTGCAGGCTGAAACCCTCACCCAGGTCATCCACACTCACCGACACGCCGTAATTGGAATGCTCCTCGGCCTTGAGCAGTTGAATACCTTGCCAAGCCTCGGCCACGCCGCCGGGGTGCGGCGCACTGTGACGGTAGTTGAACAGCACGTTAAACAACGGCGTCGCTACCGGCACCGCGCTGCAGCGCTGGGCCAACGCCAGGGACGCGTGTTCGTGGCTGAGCAGTTGCGTCAGGCGCGCATGGGTGGCACGCAACGCGCTACGCACCGAGTGTTCACCCAGGTCGACGCGCAGCGGCAACGTGTTGATAAACACGCCCATGGCTCGCTCGGCGCCCTCACCGCCTTGCAAGCGACCGAGCATCACGGTGCCGAACACCACCCGCTAGCGGCCGCTGACTTGGCCCAACACCTGCCCCCCGCCCAGGTGCATCAGGCTCGCGGCACTCACGCCCCCATGGCCATCCTGACTGCGCAGGCGTCGGCTTAATTTAGGGTAATACCACTGATGAACCTTTTCACATACGCGCAGGTTTTCC
>NZ_UYXQ01000150.1 GCF_900624995.1 Pseudomonas antarctica | reverse complement strand
CCCGCTTTGAATCGCGTGTTGAGCGCTTCAGCCCGCACGCCGTGGGTAATGCCAGTGGCGGCGGCTGGCTGCGTGACCTTGGCAGCCACTTGGTTGACCAGGCGATGCAGTTGTTCGGCCCGGTGGACCGGGTGTTCGCGCAATTACAATTCAGCCCGGAACACCCGAGCCTCGACCACGGTTTTTTTGTCTCGCTGACCCACGCCAACGGCGTGATTTCGCACCTGTGGGGCAGTGCGCTGCAAAACAGCCAGGCCCCGCGTTTTCGCGTCAGTGGCACCTTGGGTTGTTACACCGTGGACGGTCTGGATGGCCAGGAGGACGCGCTGATAGCCGGCAAATCGCCGAAAACCGAAGGCGAGCATTGGGGCGCGGAAGAGCATCGGCGCTGGGGTTGGTTTGAACAAGGCGCGGAGCGCGAACGTGTGCCATCGGAAAAAGGCTGCTGGACGCAGTTCTATCAGCAGTTGCAACGTGCCGTGCAAGGGCAGGGACCGCTGCCGGTCAACGCCTATGACGCACTGGAAACCACCCGTATATTGGACGCCGCACGCCTTAGTAACGAGCGGCAACAGGTGGTTTCGACAAAAATAGAATAAAATTCTAAAACAGGTTGATATGGAAATTATTTTCTAATAAAGTCTTTTCCAGGTTGCAAAAAGTACGCTTCGGGCTTGATCCAGGCGACTCAACAAAAACAAGATCAAAAACAACCAGGTACCGTCAGATGAAAATCTTCCACGCTGTACTGCGAGTTTTACGCCCCTCCAAAGCGCCACGCGGTCTGCCCCGCGCCCGGCCGTTCTATTTCTCCTTCCTTAATGTGCTTTGCGTCGAAAACAAAGGCGCCCTGGTGTGCTGCATCCCGGGGGCACCGATCGTTCGACTGCCGACACCTTCGCTCTGAAAAACGCAACGTCCACAAAACCAACAAGAAATTGGAGACAGACCGTTCATGAAGACCCCGATCCGTTTCACCGCGCTGGCCTTGTCCATGCTGCTCGCCAGCGGTTTTGCCTCAGCTGCCGATATCAAAGTGGGCGTGACCATGTCCGCCTTCGATGACACCTTCCTGACCTACCTGCGTGAAGACATGGACAAGCAAGCCCAGTCCTATCCCAAGGGCGACGGCGTGCAATTGCAGTTTGAAGACGCCCGCGCTGACGTGGTCAAGCAACTGAGCCAGGTCGAGAACTTTATCAGCCAGAAAGTCGACGCGATTATCGTCAACCCGGTGGATACCGCCTCGACCAAGAACATCATCAGTGCGGCGACCAAGGCCGGCATCCCGCTGGTGTTCGTCAACCGCCGTCTCGACCAGAAAGACTTGCCTAAAAATGTGGTGGCGGTGACGTCCGATGACGTCGAGGCCGGTCGCCTGCAGATGCAATACATCGCCGACAAGCTCGGTGGCAAAGGCAAGATCGTGATCCTGCTGGGTGACTTGGCGAACAACTCCACCACCAACCGCACCAAGGGCGTGAAAGAAGTCCTGGCCAAATACCCGGGCATCACCATCGAACAGGAGCAGACCGGTACCTGGCTGCGTGACCGGGGCATGACGCTGGTTAACGACTGGATGACCCAAGGCCGTGAGTTCAATGCAGTGTTGGCCAACAACGATGAGATGGCCATCGGTGCGTCCATGGCCTTGAAGTCGGCCGGCACCAAGCCCGGCACTGTGTTGATCGCCGGGGTCGACGGTACGCCGGACGGCTTGAACGCGATCACCAAGGGTGATATGGCCGCGTCGGCGTTCCAGGATGCCAAAGGGCAGGCAGTCGGCTCGGTGGAAGCCGCGCGCAAGATGGCGAAGCACGAGCCGGTCGAGCAGAACGTGATTATCCCGTTCAAGCTGATCACCCCGGACAACGTCAAAGATTTCAAGTAGCCCTTCATAACAACAATAAGCGGGCGGGGCGGCCACGGTCGCCCTGCTGATGGAGTACCCGATATGCTTGCTCAAGCGGTTGTCTCGCAGCCTCCCGGTATCCAGCCGCCGTCGCTGGAAGCACCCTACCTGCTGGAAATCCTCAACATCAGCAAAGGCTTTCCAGGCGTCGTGGCTCTGGCCGATGTGCAACTGCGCGTACGCCCCGGTTCCGTGCTGGCGCTGATGGGCGAGAACGGTGCGGGTAAATCAACGCTGATGAAGATCATCGCTGGCATCTACCAGCCTGACGCCGGGGAAATTCGCCTGCGCGGCAAGCCGATTGTGTTTGAAACGCCGCTGGCGGCGCAAAAGGCGGGGATCGCAATGATCCACCAGGAACTCAACCTGATGCCGCACATGAGCATCGCCGAAAATATCTGGATCGGCCGCGAGCAGCTCAACAGCCTGCACATGGTCAACCACCGTGAAATGCACCGCTGCACGGCTGAGTTGCTGGCGCGCTTGCGCATCAACCTGGACCCTGAAGAACACGTCGGCAACCTGAGCATCGCCGAACGGCAGATGGTCGAGATTGCCAAGGCAGTGTCTTACGACTCCGACATCCTGATCATGGATGAACCGACTTCGGCTATTACCGATAAGGAAGTGGCGCACCTGTTTTCGATCATTGCCGACCTCAAGTCCCAAGGCAAAGGCATCGTCTACATCACCCACAAAATGAACGAAGTGTTCGCCATCGCCGATGAAGTGGCGGTGTTCCGTGACGGCCAGTACATCGGTTTGCAACGCGCCGACAGCATGAACAGCGACAGCCTGATCTCGATGATGGTTGGCCGTGAACTGAGCCAGCTGTTCCCGGTGCGCGAGACGCCCGTCGGCGAGTTGCTGCTGTCGGTGCGCGACCTGCGCCTGGATGGCGTGTTCAAGGACGTGTCCTTTGACCTGCACGCCGGTGAGATCCTTGGCATTGCCGGGTTGATGGGCTCGGGGCGCACCAATGTGGCCGAAACCATTTTCGGCATCACCCCAAGCTCTGGCGGGCAGATCACTCTCGACGGCAAGCCGGTGCGCATCAGCGACCCGCACATGGCCATCGAGAAAGGGTTTGCGCTGCTGACCGAGGATCGCAAGCTCAGCGGCCTGTTCCCGTGCCTGTCGGTACTGGAGAACATGGAAATGGCGGTGCTGCCGCATTATTCGGGCAACGGCTTTATCCAGCAAAGAGCCCTGCGCGCCCTGTGCGAGGACATGTGCAAGAAACTGCGGGTGAAAACTCCGTCACTGGAGCAATGCATCGACACCTTGTCCGGTGGTAACCAGCAAAAAGCCCTGCTGGCGCGCTGGCTGATGACCAACCCACGCCTGCTGATTCTCGATGAGCCGACCCGTGGCATCGACGTCGGCGCCAAGGCTGAGATCTATCGCTTGATCTCCTTCCTCGCCAGCGAAGGCATGGCGGTGATCATGATTTCCTCCGAGCTGCCCGAAGTGCTGGGCATGAGCGACCGGGTGATGGTGATGCACGAGGGCGAACTGATGGGCACCCTGGACCGCGCGGATGCGACCCAGGAAAAAGTCATGCATCTGGCCTCCGGGTTGACCGTAGTCCACTGACGAACAGCAGCATAGGCCTGCGGTTGGCCTGTGCCACAGAATAAGAAGGTGATTGGCAATGAACGCAATAACAGACAACAAGCCTGCCACGGCACCGGTCAAGCACCGCAGGCGCTTACCCACCGAACTGAGCATCTTCCTGGTGCTGATCGGCATCGGCCTGGTGTTTGAGCTGTTCGGCTGGATCGTGCGCGACCAGAGTTTCCTGATGAACGCCCAGCGCCTGGTGCTGATGATCCTGCAAGTGTCGATTATCGGCCTGCTGGCGATTGGTGTGACCCAGGTGATCATTACCACGGGCATCGACCTGTCGTCGGGCTCTGTACTGGCGTTATCGGCGATGATCGCCGCGAGTCTAGCGCAGACTTCCGATTTTTCCAGGGCGGTGTTTCCCAGCCTGACGGATTTGCCGGTGTGGATTCCGGTGGCGATGGGCCTCGGGGTCGGGCTGCTGGCGGGGGCGATCAACGGCAGCATTATCGCGGTGACCGGTATTCCGCCGTTTATCGCAACCTTGGGCATGATGGTCTCGGCCCGTGGCCTGGCGCGTTACTACACCGAAGGCCAGCCAGTAAGTATGCTCTCGGATTCCTACACCGCCATCGGTCATGGCGCGATGCCGGTGATCATCTTCCTGGTGGTGGCGGTGATCTTCCATATCGCCCTGCGCTACACCAAGTACGGTAAATACACCTACGCCATCGGCGGCAATATGCAGGCGGCGCGCACGTCGGGCATCAACGTCAAGCGCCACTTGATCATCGTCTATAGCATTGCCGGGTTGCTGGCTGGTTTGGCGGGTGTGGTCGCCTCGGCACGGGCTGCGACCGGCCAGGCCGGCATGGGCATGTCCTATGAGCTGGATGCGATCGCTGCGGCTGTTATCGGCGGCACCAGCCTGGCGGGCGGAGTAGGGCGCATCACTGGCACGGTGATCGGCGCGTTGATCCTCGGCGTGATGGCCAGCGGGTTTACCTTTGTTGGCGTGGATGCGTACATCCAGGACATCATCAAGGGCCTGATCATCGTGATCGCGGTGGTGATCGACCAGTATCGCAATAAGCGCAAACTCAAACGTTAAGCCTGGCGCAGAGCAAAAATGTGGGCAGGGGGCTTGCTCTCGATAGCGGCGGATCAGCTAAAAGATTTATTAACTGAACCGCTGCCATCGGGAGCAAGCCCCCCCCACATTTGAAATTCGCCAATGAGTTCTAACCGTTTGTCTTCTATATAGCTCCATAAGACTGAATTTCTTGCTATAAACGCACTCCGATGACCATTCGCCAAGCCCGTCCTGGTGCCTTTGGGGGTTAATTGGGAAAAAATGCCTGTCATTTCAGTTGCTGAGCCCTCAAGTCGGCCTTAGACTGCCGCCCCTCGTAAATTGAGTGCCGGGTGGCGCTTGAAATGGACGGCGCCTTTGCGAGGCCTGCAACGGTCTGCCGGAACGCTCCCTTATTCGCCTTAATGCACGTATTTTTTATAGAGAAATCAATGACAAAGGAAAAGTTGCTGGCCATGCCGGCGGATGACTACATGAATGCCGAACAGCACGCTTTTTTTGAGCAGTTGCTGCAAGACATGAAAGTGGAACACCACGAGCGCATTGAACAGAACCGCATCGCTATTGAAAGCCTGGATACACCGGCTGACCCGGCTGATGCTGCTTCTGTCGAAGAAGAGCGCACTTGGTTGGTCAATGCCATCGATCGCGACCAGCGTATGCTGCCGCAGCTTGAGCGCGCACTGGAACGCATCAAGGAAGATTCTTTTGGTTGGTGCGACGACAGCGGTGAGCCTATCGGCCTCAAGCGCCTGCTGATCAGCCCGACCACCAAGTACTGCATCGAAGCGCAAGAGCGCCACGAGCAGATCGACAAGCACCAGCGTCAAGCCTGATGTGCTGAAGTTGGGCGTTGTGCATGCAGCGCCCAAGAGAAATACCGGTTACGCCCACGTCTATTGATCTGCTGCAAGCTCCCCCACTAAAGGCCGATGGATAATGGCCCGATAGTGGCGTTTAATGCAGACACAATAACGACAAGCAGTGGGGTAACGACGATGGCTGGAGACGGATCTCTGATGGGTGCAGCAGCGCCACCGCAAACGGTGGTGCGCGTGCTGCCCGGCTGGTTGACGCCGCTCCTGCAGAGCACCGCCTTGGTGTTGGTACTGCTGGGCCTGGCGTTTGCCGGCTTGCCGATTTACCTGTGCGTGCCACTGGCTTTGCTGGTGATCTGGCTGCCTCGTCTGAAAACTCAAAAGCCAGTGCTCACGCCGTCCGCCGCGTCCGATGCGATCGGTGAACTGACGCGCGATCTCTCCTACACCACCAGTCATAACGCGCTTTCTGCTGCCGGCGTGGCCTATTCGGTCAAGCAACTGGCGGCGCGTTTGCAGTCGCAGTTAAGTGCGGCCAAGCAAATCGTCAGCAGCGCCGAAGTCATGATTGGCACCGAAAAGGTCACCTCGCAGCTCAGCCGCCAAGCCCTGAGCGCGGCCAGCCAGGCGCACCAACGCAGCACCGAAGGGCGCGAGGTGTTGGCACAGTCAATAACCGGCATGCACAAGCTCAGCCAGCGCGCGAATGCCAGCCGTGAGTTGATCGAGGCGTTGAGCCAGCGCAGCGAGGAAATCCAGCGCGTGACCCTGGTGATTCAATCCATCGCCAGCCAGACCAACCTGCTTGCATTGAACGCCGCTATTGAAGCGGCACGTGCAGGTGAGCACGGGCGCGGGTTTGCCGTGGTTGCCGATGAAGTGCGCGGCCTGGCCGGACGTACGGCTACGGCGACCGATGAGGTCGGGGTGATGGTCGCCGATATCCAGCAGCGCACGGCGCAGGTCGTGGAGCAGATTCGCCAGTTGTCGGCGGACTTGCACACCGGCGTCGAACAGGTGGAACACGCCGGGGAGCAACTGGAGAGTATCGCCAGCCTGGCCGCGGATGTGGAAGGGCAGGTCAACGAAATCGCCCAGGGCACCGACACCAACCGCGCGCAACTCGACAGCCTGTTCCATGCAGTGGAGCAGATGCGCAGCGACTTGGCCGTGAGCGATCAGCAAACCCGCCAACTGGCCGAAGCCGCCGTACAAATGGAAGGGCAGGCCGAAACCATCAGCGAACGCTTGGCCGAGGTGGGACTGGACGACTACCACCAGCGCATCTATGACTTGGCCCGCGAAGGCGCAAACCGCATCGCCGAACAGTTCGAGGCCGATGTACGGCAAAGCCGTATCAGCCTGGAGGACTTGTTCGACCGTAGCTACACCGCGATCCCGAAAACCAGCCCGAGCAAATATCACACGCGGTTTGACGGCTACACCGATCAGGTATTACCAGCGATTCAGGAAGCGTTGTTACCGCGCCATGAAGGGCTGGTGTTTGCCATTGCCTGCACTCCTCAGGGCTATGTGCCGACGCACAACAAAGCTTTTTCTCATGCCCTCACCGGCGATGCGAAGATCGACGCGGTGCAGAACCGCACCAAGCGCAAGTTCGACGACCGTACCGGCATTCGTTGCGGCAGCCATCAACAAGCGGTGCTATTGCAGACCTACACCCGAGACACCGGTGAGTTGATGCACGACTTGTCAGTCCCGATTATGGTCAATGGTCGGCATTGGGGTGGTTTACGCTTGGGTTATAAGCCGCAGGGGGCAAAGCCTGCGCGGTAGGGATTGTTGCTGTTTGTGCAACAGAGCTATTCCGGGGATAGCTTTTTCCAGCGGGTAGAAAACCGTAGCATGGCCCATATTGTTAGCCAGCTAACTAATGCTGCGGAGAAGCGCTATGCAAAACAAAGTCGATGTTGCCGTGATGATCGGCAGTGGCGTCCCCGAAACCCTGCGTGCCCTGGGCCAGAAAGCTTGCTGGGTTGTGCTGCTCAATGGCGAGCAGCGCGGCACGGCGTTCGCCAGCCGCGATGAAGCGCAGGAATGCAGAGCGGCCTGGCAGGCGCTGTTGCGGCTGGAGCAGTCAGACAGCGTGCATTGAGTTATTGAGGTTGATGCAGGCGTTGGTTCAACTCGTCCACGGCAATCGCCCATTCGGCATCGTCGCGCAATTCTTCTTTAAGAAACGCCGCCTGTTGCGGCGTCCAAAAAGGTGCGTCGATCAACTTCACATCCTCAGTCAGCGGGTGCGCGTCGATGAATGCGTCGATTGCTTGGGGCGTTGAATCCAGGCCAAGTTGTTCAAACAGGGTTTCAAGAGTGGGGATTGGCGCGTCCATTTTTCGTTCTCCATGCAAGGTGATGGTCGTTGTGCATGTGAGGCGCAGGAAGCGGTAGAGTTCTATCGGATTGTCAGGAATTAAGTGCGCCTGAATCCACAGCGGTTTTCAGCGCCTTGGCGGCATCCTTTGCTGCCATTGCAGCGGCGTCGGCAGTTTTGAACCAGCGATCTTTTTCCACCTGGTGCGTTGTCACTTTAGTCAGCGGTGGTTTAGCCCGCATGATGATCACCGCTTGAAACTCACCGTCTACTTCCCTTGCATCGCCATGGATGAAAAATTCGCCAATATCAAATTCCGTCACGTATAGCCTTCCCTTCAAGGTAACCGCACTGATGAAACCTGACCCCGCATGGGGCAAACTTCAATGGACGGGCGAGTATGGCAGTTGTTGAGGGGCGGCGGCGCAGTAAAGTCATTCAGATGACGAAACGATCCCGCCGTGTACGGTGTGCAGGCTGGCTTCGAGCTTTTTGGCCAACTCACAGGCCCGAGTGTGGTTGCTGCGAAAGCCTCGGATCCGGCCGCTGGTGACTTCCAGGATATGGAAGAAATTCCGCCCGGCAGGTACAACTTGGTAAAGAACGGAATTGGAGTACCCGTTGGGGCCAGGCAAGCAGTAGTATTGGCGCTCGTCTTGGCATGATGAACGAGTGCGCGAAGACGTAGCGTGG
>NZ_UYXQ01000149.1 GCF_900624995.1 Pseudomonas antarctica | reverse complement strand
AGGCCAAATAGGAAGTGGATCACCGGAAATGAGTGGCGGGGAGAGTAGGCGTCGTGCGGGTTGGCCAGGATGGGCTTCTCGTATGGGATCTCCCGGCGATAGAAGTCGGGACGGTCCTTGGGCGAACCGAAGACTTTAGCGTTGTGTTCACTGTGATCGGTCACGGCCGATTCGGGGGTGTTAGGGGAGATGATTCTGGGCACGACAGTGCTCCACACGGTTTCGAGTCTTATTAGAAGAGTCGGCCGCGGGTGAAGTTCAAGTTTGTTCACCCGCCATAAAGGGTCCCTGTGGCGTTTCTGGTTGAAATACGAGGTAAAACGTTTTTCCTACAAGCGAAGGAGCTAATTAAAGGGGTATCACGACATAGGGTTATGTGCACGGAGGCTGATTCAACCCGGACGTAACCCAAACTTCTCAGGTGACACTCCCGTATGAACAACATTTCCAGCC
The DNA here is from genome assembly GCF_900624995.1 of Pseudomonas antarctica. Lineage (GTDB taxonomy): Bacteria > Pseudomonadota > Gammaproteobacteria > Pseudomonadales > Pseudomonadaceae > Aquipseudomonas > Aquipseudomonas antarctica. The sequence continues at coordinate 8,120 of NZ_UYXQ01000149.1, read as the reverse complement.
CTATTCCCACACAACCTCGTGTCTTACTCCCACAGACCAGTACCTCCACGCATCCGCCCACAAGGCAAAAACGTGAGGCCTCAGAATCAACCGCAGTCTCGCGCATCGAAGGTGATCGCGAGATAGCCATCAACTATGGCTCTGCGCTGCTCGGCGTTGCCAACCAGCAAACAAACGTCAAGGTCTACCCTGTTCCTTCCCATTCCACCTTTGGCCAGTGGTGGACACAGTTGCGTAACGCGTTCCAGCTAGCTGAAGTCCGCCGATGGATTGAAGACACCGGTATCAACGCTCAGTCAATCAAGCTCAATGCACAGTCCGGCCAACTCTCCTTTACCCTCAAACACCACTTGGATCCTAAGCAGGTCCTCCTTACCGTCGGGCTCGACGACAGCCGCTGGGCCGCGATCAGCGGGCCTATTCTGGAGGCCGGGCGGGTCATCGCCGGGGGCAACGCCGACACGGTCTTTGCACCGCCGACAAGCATTATCAACGAGCCGGTTCCGTATGAAATAGTGGGGCTTTTTTATAAAGAACGGCTGGACCTTACCGAGCCCGCCCTGCGCGAGCGCGTGAAAGAACTTGCCGCCCACAAGGGTTTTGCAGCACTTGATCCGACTGCCGACTCAAGTTTGATTGCATCCCGTAGCGAGGACGCACTGAACAATCAGAAAGCGTTTATGGGCGATATCAACAACCGGGAGACCGCCGCTTACGAACTGAAAAACCTGGCGAGCGACGTAGCGAATGGCTTCACGAATTACGATCAGATCCAAGAGAAACTTCAGCAGACGATCCAACTTTCTCCCGACAGCACCTACCCGCCATCGAATGCCGACAAGTCGAATAAGGTCAGCCTTCTGCACTATCTGCAGGATCATGGCTGGGATATCCCCACCCGTCACGAACAGCTGGTGAACCTGGCAAACGCCCTCTCCACAGCGACACCCAAGGCTCCCATCAATGGCAACCTCGGTGGCGCACTGAACTGGCCGACGCCGCTTGACCAGGGCAGCCAAGCGCAACTGAGGGCGGATATACAGACAGGGAAGTTCGGCGATAGCTCGTTGAGCCCCTTTACCAATGTGCTGGATTATCTGCTGGGCAACCGGCCACTCGCTGCTGAGGAGCAGCGTAATCCACGCCTGTTGATCGACAAGTTGATCAATTCCCCCAAGGGCAAGGCACTGGGTGGGGCGATTCAGGCCGCATTCGCGGCGCGCTTGGTTAAAGGCACTGCGTCCGACTGGCTGCTGGCGGCCTTGAGTGTAGGCAGCAAAGCAAGCGCCGCCGACGCAACGACTGTTGAAGGCTATCGGTTGGTCTCAGCTGCAAACACAGGCAAAACAGCTTCAGCAGTGGTCAAGGAGCTGACGGATAAGAGGGTGTCTAACGGCAACTTCTCGTCCCCGGAAGTTGCGGCGGTACACACCCACCTCATGCTCGCCAGTCGGGCCCCGGCATTCTTGGTCAAGGACATCCCGGATCAGGTGGTCGTGGGCACCCACAGCTGGGTCAGCTTTACGACGGCGGTGGCCCGTATCGAAGCGAAAGCGCCCGGGGCAACCGCGACGATGAGCTATACCCAAGTCATGCTCCACGCCAGCATTGCCCCCATCACGGCTGAGGAGCGTGAAGTTGAGTATGCGGCCCAGAACGAGGCGATCAAAGAGTGGGCCGTTGCCAATGGCATGCACACCTCTACCGATGCTGCGATGAACGACGCCCGTAAGGCGTTCGATACACAGCTCAGCGAACTCCGAGAGGCTGCTGAAACGCAAATCGGCGAGATGCCGACGATACAGAGCGTAACGCAGGAGCCTTTGAAAACTGCCCTCCCAGGCATGGACCCGGCATTGTTCGATAAAAAGTGTATAACTTTGCAGCCTTCAAACAGACACTTCCCAGGGCCTTACTCGATACGGGATCTGTACATTGATGGCAGAGCGCTGTTAGGGGTCCCAGACTCGGCGGATAACTGGGGAAACGCAGGCCGGTCTTTTGTGAAAGTGCTTACATTAGGCCAAGTTAATATTGCGCAGGATGGAATACCCGCCCAGTGGTTCTCCTCATCGGCGGCGATCAACATCAACGTTGTCCTGGCAAACCTTAAAAAGCTAGTACCGCCGAAAGATGCCTTTGATAAGGCTTTTTCGAACTACGCCACTGCCGTCACAAAAACGACGTCTGCGCAACTCAAACACCTTATTTCCAAACAGCCACTGGAAGATCGGCAGAATCTGGAGTTTGGTAAACTAACCATTCGCAGGGAGATTGATTATGACAGGCCCGACCTGCCCCTGCGCGTTGCGGAAGGCGTACTGCTGTTGGAGACCGAACGCAACGGCAATGTCATGACCTATGAAGTCAATCGACTAACAGGCACCGTCACCAGGCGGCCCGACAAGACGTATCAGGAATACCCTCCAAGAGACGGCAATGTTTATTCTACCCGAGGGAAAAAATACGACCTGATAAAACCCAAAGGTCAGCATGCGCTTGACGTTACGGATGAACGTAAAGGCGCGCCCGGTACACCTTATAGCTTCGGCAGTGCCAGAACCCACTATATCGTTGATGCGATGATTGAGGATATGGATCTGCCTGCGGTGCAAACGTATGCCAAGGGAGCAACGACCTTTGAAACCGAAGTACCAACGTACAAAATCGTTCAAGACGTTGCGCTGGGGCTGATCCCTTTCTGGTCCGCCATCCAAAACTTCAAAGCCGGCGCTATTGGTGACGGCATTGTCGATCTGGCCTTCGATATTTTCGGTTTCGCCGTCGGCATCGGCTCGGCAGTGGCCAAAGGCGCCAAAGCCATTGCATCGACGTCCTCGGTACTTTCAAAAATTGCCAAGACAGGCACAATCATTGGGCGGGCGGCGGTGGGCGCGCTTAACCCGTTGGACGGTATTGATGATCTGGGACGTGGTGTTCTGAAACTCGGCCGCAAAGGCATTGGTGCGACCTACCGGGGCGTCAAGCACCTGCGCGGCTCTCACCGCAGCGTGAATTTACTTGAGCTGGCAAAAAAACCGAATATCGCCGAAGGCACCTATAAGACAGCCAACGGTGCTGCTCAGACCACCACCTTGGCTCAATTCGATCCGACCACCCGTCAGTGGTACGACTACGACCCACGCACGCAGGAGGCGTATGGCAAGCCACTGGATACATTTGTCGCCGTACATTCTTCAGCCCCTCACGGGGGGGAAATCAAAGGGCTTACTGATAGTTGGCTTGGCAGGGTGATAGGCTCCGTCGTCGCGCCTGCGGCAGACAACCCGCACTTTCGCCGTGACTATCTGAAGGCGATAACCAACGCCAAAGCCGAAGACAATGCTGCCTATATAGCGGGTCTGAACACCGGAAAGCCCGAAGCCATCTATGGCTACTCTACAGCGCTGACCATCGATGATTTAAAACGTCTTGCAGTCGCCGAACGTCGTACGCCGACACAACTCGGCAGCCTGGCAAAACGAATAGAAGAACTGCGCGTTCTCCCTGAACGACTCACGACCGCGCGTCAAACGGCGAAAATCGTTAACGCTGACGACTACCAGTACGGGTATAAGTCAGGGAAACCAGAGCACATCCCTGGGTTCTCGAATAACTTGACCAACAATCAGATTGCAGAACTTGCTATCGCGCGCGGGCGCACCCCTGAAGAAACGGGTCATTTGATCGGTTACATAGAAAAGCGAAGAATTGAAATCAGTCGACAGAACTACGCGGTGTTCAGCGCCGACATGACGGCGGTGGGTGGCAAGGTTCAGTCTCTTCCGCAAGGTTTTTACCTCAGTCAAGTTTCGCTGCTGTCGGACGGTGAGTGCGCGGCATTATCCAATGCCTACGCGCTCGCCGCCAAATATGGCAAGGAAGACGCGCTTATTAAAAACCTGCATATCGCGATGACGGACATTCTTAGCCCTCAAGAGATCGCCGAATTGCGAAAAACCAATCCGGCCAAAGCCACCCTTGAACAGACCAAGGCAACCAAAATAACCACGGTCCGCGAACAGCTGAACAAACTCCAAAATGTGTTGGGCACCGCATTCCACCATGGCATGCAGGAACGACAAGTTGCGCATACCACCATTATTTCGGAGCTGGCCCAAGCGGGCAAAGCCGGTCGTTCAAAAACACTCTTGATCAATGGCCCTGGGCATGGCATTACCGCCGGCTATGATGCCAGGACGAAGGGCTGGTTTTATTTCGACCCTAACTTCGGTAAAGCGACCTTTACGACGGATACCGCGATGAGCGCCGCGTTGGACAGCGCATTGAACAGCGGCCGCACCCAGCGTCTGATGCCGCACTATGTTGGCAATCCTCCCGGGGCGCCTGAGTATAAAATTTCAGTCTTTGACGAAAGCAATCTAGACGCCACGATCAAATCGTTGAACATAGATATGCACAGCTTGTTCCGAACTGCGCTGTAAGCGTGTCAACACGCCCAAAGGCCGCACCAAGACGGTCGAGGTTATGAGTGACCCGCTGCCTGACCCGTCATCAAGTTCGCTCCCGTGCCATGACGGTCAATGATTACGCAAGCCCAAGTTCGCTCATGCACCATTCTGGAACACTCCGCGCACCCTTGTAGTGAGCCCGCGGTTGTGGGAAGCGGGCTCGCCACACCAAGCCCGCTCCCCACAGCCGCCCATTTGCCACAGCCCCCCTATTTGCCCTAAGGCATTGGCCAGCTTTAATGCAGTTCCGGCACAGGCATTGCTTTATCCATTCATCTGCCCGGATACAGGAGTATTCGTTACCCCCCCGACCCAGCGCCGACCCCATAAGAAAGTAAGGACCAGGCCTGTTGGCACTCTGCGCCACGGGCTCATAAAAAAATGCGTTTTTTTGCGGCAGTGCCAACCAAGCAACTTGCCAACCAAGCAATGCAGGCACTGACAAGGTACTGGAATGGCTCGATCTTTCTTTGATGAAATGAATGACGCAGACGGCGTGTGCCGTGCGCATTATCAGGATTTCTCCCGCTGGCTGGCCAATACGCCGCCGGAACTGCTGGCCCAACGGCGCCGCGAAGCCGATTTGCTGTTCCACCGCGCCGGGATCACCTTTACCCTCTACGGCGACGAGCACGACACCGAGCGCCTGATCCCTTTCGACATCATCCCCCGCAGCATCCCCGCCAGTGAATGGAGCGTCATCGAGCGCGGCTGTATCCAGCGGGTCAATGCGCTGAACATGTTCCTCGCCGACATCTACCACGACCAGCGCATCATCAAGGCCGGGATCATTCCCGCGGACCAGGTGCTGGGCAACGAGGGTTATCAGAAGGCGATGGTCGGGCTGGACCTGCACCGCGACATCTACTCGCACATTTCCGGTGTGGACCTGGTGCGCGACGGCGACGGCACCTACTACGTGCTCGAAGACAACCTGCGCACGCCCAGCGGCGTGAGCTACATGCTCGAAGATCGCAAAATGATGATGCGCCTGTTCCCTGAAGTGTTTGCCAAGCAGCGCATCGCGCCAGTGGACCACTACCCCAACCTGCTGCTCAAGACCCTGAAAAGCGCCAGCCGCCTGGACAACCCCAACGTGGTGGTGCTGACCCCGGGCCGCTTCAACAGCGCCTTCTTCGAGCACGCGTTCCTTGCGCGTGAAATGGGCGTGGAGCTGGTGGAAGGCGCCGACCTGTTCGTGCACGACCTCAAGGTGTTCATGCGCACCACCGACGGCCCCAAGCCGGTCGATGTGATTTATCGACGTATCGACGACGCGTTCCTCGATCCCAAAGCCTTCAACCCGGACTCGATGCTCGGCGTGCCCGGCCTGGTGGCCGCCTACTGCGCTGGCAACGTGGTGCTGGCCAACGCCATCGGCACCGGCGTGGCGGATGACAAGTCGATCTACCCGTACGTGCCGGAGATGATCCGCTTCTACCTGGATGAGGAACCGATTCTGCAAAACGTGCCGACCTTCCAGTGCCGTAAGCCGGATGAGCTGTCCCACGTACTGGCGCACCTGCCGGAACTGGTGGTCAAGGAAACCCAGGGCTCGGGCGGCTACGGCATGCTCGTCGGCCCAGCCTCCAGCGCCGCCGAAATCGAGGACTTTCGCCAACGCATCAAGGCGCGCCCCCACGCCTACATCGCCCAACCGACCCTCAGCCTGTCCACCTGCCCCACCTTTGTCGAAAACGGCATCGCGCCACGCCACATTGACCTGCGCCCGTTCGTGCTCTCGGGCAAGGAAACCCGCCTGGTGCCCGGCGGCCTGACCCGCGTGGCGTTGAAGGAAGGCTCGTTGATCGTCAACTCGTCGCAAGGCGGCGGAACCAAGGACACCTGGGTGGTGGAGGGCTGAGTATGTTGAGTAGAACCGCCGCAGATCTGTACTGGATGTCGCGTTACCTGGAGCGTGCCGAGAACCTGGCGCGCATGCTCGAAGTCAGTTACTCGCTGTCGTTGATGCCCCAGGCCGGGCGCAGCGATGGGCTGGACGAACTGGCGATGTCGTTGCTCAGCAGCGGCACCCTGGAGAATTACCTGGAGCGTCACAAACAACTGGACGCGACGCGTATGCTGCACTTCTTCGCCCTCGACGAAGAAAACCCCGCCAGCATCTACAACTGCCTGCGCGCCGCCCGGGGCAATGCCCACGCGGTACGCGGGCGCATTACCGCCGACATGTGGGAAAACCTCAATGCCACCTGGCTGGAAATGCGCAGCATCGCCGCAGGCGGCCTGGCGCGCCACGGCATCAGCCACTTCTGCGACTGGGTCAAGCAGCGCTCGCACCTGTTCCGGGGCGCGACCTCCGGCACCATCATGCGTAACGATGCGTATCGGTTTATTCGCCTGGGCACCTTTGTCGAGCGCGCGGACAACACCTTGCGCTTGCTGGATGCGCGCTATGAGATGTTTGGCGAGGAGTCGGAGGAAGTCAGCGATTTGTCGGCACGCGGTTACTACCAGTGGAGCGCCCTGCTCCGCGCGTTGTCGTCATTCGAGGCGTACACCGAGCTGTACCCGAACGCCTTGAATGCACGTTCGGTATCAGAGTTGCTGCTGTTGCGCAGTGATGTGCCACGTTCGTTGCACGCGTGTGTCGAGGAGTTGAGCCATATTCTGGCCGACCTGCCCGGCAGTTATGGCCGAACGGCGCAGCGTTTGGCCGCCGAGTTCGAGGCGCGGCTGCGTTATACGGGTATCGATGAGATCCTGGAGGACGGCTTGCACAGCCGGCTTACGGACTTTATCGACACCGTGCGCGAACTGGCCCAGGCGATTCACAGTTCCTACCTTGAAGTGGTGTGAGTGCATTGCAGTCACTTAACTGTCAATTCGGGTGATTGACCCTGCTTTGTTACCGCTCTTATGTTGGGCAGGTGAACTGCCTTCCCATCATAAGAACAGGTACCGAGCATGTCCGAACTGACCCTAACCCCCGCCGCCGCTCAGACCCTGCAACGCTGGCACACCCTGTTGGCGACGCGCGACCTCACTTGCCTGCCTGAACTGCTGGCGCCTGATGCGGTGTTCCGCTCGCCCATGGCACACACGCCCTACCCTGGCGCGCCAGTGGTGTCGATGATTCTCAACACGGTGATCAAGGTGTTTGAAGACTTCCAATACCATCGCGAACTGGCCACTGGCGATGGGCTCAGTGTGGTGCTGGAGTTCAGTGCGCGGGTGGGTGACAAGCAGCTTAAGGGGATTGATCTGATTCGCTTTAATGAGCGGGGGCAGATCGTCGAATTTGAAGTGATGGTACGGCCGTTGAGCGGGTTGCAGGCGTTGGGTGAGGAAATGGGGCGGCGGTTGGCACCTTATCTGGCAAAAGCCAAAGGTTAAACATTTGGGCGCGGGCTTGCCCGCTCCCACAGTTGGGTTTTGCGGTGTTTGTTGGGCTGATGATTGTTCCCACGCTCTGCGTGGGAACGAGCGCTCATTGGGTTTTGTGGTGGTTATTGGTTTTTGACCAGCACCGGTTCTGCGCGGTATTGGTCCGGGAACAGCTTTTTGAGTTGCGCCACTTTTGGCAGGTCGTTGATCAAGATGTAGGGGTACGACGGGTTTTCGGTGAGGAAGTCGTGGTGATAGGATTGGGCCGGGGAAAACGCCTTGACCATCTCCACTTTGGTCACG
>NZ_UYXQ01000148.1 GCF_900624995.1 Pseudomonas antarctica | reverse complement strand
AAAACCCGGTCAAAAACTTAGCGCAACACAAAAAGTTGCGTAGATACCCATGGTCATCGCGGGCAAGCTCGCTCCCACATTTAATCTTCGCTGCTTTGGGCATTGCGTTCGCTTAACTGAACGGCATAAGGGCAAGCCCGCTCGCCACAGTAAGCCTGCTCGCCACAAAAACGCGTGTGTCGTTTCAGGTGATTTCGTAGCGCACCGACAACGTGCCCTTTTTCTCCGACAAGCCCAGTATCGTCACCTCGCCCAACTCGCTCAAAGCCTGCACATGCGTGCCGCCGCAGGCGTAGGCGGGTAATTCACCGAAGCCCACTTCGCGGGTGCCATCTTCCAAGGCCATGTGACGCGGGTAGTCCGCGGCGATCCATTGGTTAATCTGTTGTTGAATCGCCTCGGCGTCCATGATTTGTGCGGCTTCGCCACGAATAAAGGTGATCTTGCATTCGCCTGGCCAGTGATGAGCTTTGATCGGCATCCAGCCCAGGCTTTCCCCTGCATTGCCAATCAGGTGCCCGGCGGAATGCAGGCGCGTGTACAGGGCGCGGCGTTGTTCATCGACCCGTGCGGTGATCGGGCCGGGCTCCACCGGCTGGTCGACGTAGTGCACCACGCGATCGGCTTCCTGGGTGACGCGCAGCACCTGGCTGTCGCCGAGCCAGCCCGTGTCGAAGGGCTGGCCGCCGCCCTGCGGGTGGAAGATTGTTGACTGCAACGTGACGGCAAACCCGCCCTCGTGCGGGGTACAGGCCAGCACTTCAAGCTCGGCAGTCAGGTGGTCGTGGGTAAAAAACAGGCGCTCGGTCATCGTTTACATCCGCATCAGGGTTCTACGGGCAGTATAAATAGTGCGCGGATGGGTGATAATCCGTTCAATTATCAATGGACCTGTGCGTCATGAGCATCAATCTTCCTTTGCCGCTGCTGGGTGAAATGGCGATTTTCGTCAAAGTGGTGGAAACCGGCAGCTTCTCTGAAGCGGCGCGGCAACTCAGCGTTTCGCCTTCGGCGGTAAGCCGCAGCATCTCACGCCTGGAACAGGCACTGGCTACGCGCCTGTTGCAACGCACCACGCGCAAACTGCGCCTGAGCGAGGGCGGTGAAGAGGTGTTCAAGCGGTGCCAGGAAATGGTCAACGCGGCGCGCTCGGTGATGGAAATCAGCGGCCAGTTCACCCACGAAGCCGAAGGGTTGGTGCGGGTCAGCGTGCCCAAGGCAGTCGGGCGGTTTGTGGTGCATCCGCATATGCCGGAGTTTTTGCGCCGTTATCCGAAGGTGGATGTGCAGTTGATTCTTGAGGACCGGCATGTAGACCTGATCGACGACAATGTCGACTTGAGTATCCGCATCACCGACAGCCCGCCTCCCGGTCTGGTTGGCCGACAATTGTTGCCCATCGAACATTTGCTGTGCGCCACCCCGCAGTACCTGGCCGAGCACGGCACGCCGGGCCATCCGCATGATTTGCTTGAGCACAGTTGTATTTACCTGGGCGAAACCCCGGGCGATTCACGCTGGAAATTCCGCCAGGGCGGCAAGGCGGTGACGGTCGGGGTGCGCGGTCGCTATGCGGCGAACCACACCGGGGTAAGGCTGGACGCGGTGTTGCAGCATGTGGGGATTGGCAGCTTGCCGTATTTCACCGCGCGGCATGCGCTGGAGCAGGGGCGGTTGGTGCAGGTGTTGCCAGCGTGGGATTTTATTGCGTCCTACCATGGCGAGGCGTGGTTGCTGCATTCGCCGACGCGGTATTTGCCGCCGAAGTTGCGGGTGTTTATTGATTATCTGGTGGCGTGTATGGCGAAGGAGCCGACGTTGCGTCGACGCTGATTGTGGGCGCTGGCTCATGTGGAAGCTGGCTTGCCTGCGATGCAGGCGACTCGGTCTGGAAGTCAAAACCGGGGCGACTCCATCGCAGGCAAGCCAGCTCCCACAGAAGAGCGTTTGTTCGCTGGGATCAGTGCTTGCTTTGATCCTGCGGCATGGCCAGCAGCTGTTTTTCCTGGTTCCAGTCGAACGGTTCGTCGTTCTGTTCGGCTTCGAAACGACGTTCTTCCAGGGCCTGGTACAGGTCCAGTTCTTCATCCGGCATGAAGTGCAGGCAGTCACCGCCAAAGAACCACAGCAGGTCGCGCGGCACCAGGTGGGCGATTTGCGGGTAGCGCAGGATAACCTGACTCATTATGTCCTGGCCCAGGTACTGGCTTTCGATCGGGTCGATCGGCAGCAGGGCGCGCAATTCGTCGAAACGCTCCAGGAACAGGGTATGGCTTTCCTCGGGCACCTGTTCGGCTTCGCCGACGGCAACCAGGATGCTGCGCAAGTGGTCGAGCAAGACAAGATGATCGGCAACGACGTTGGACACGAGATAAGTCCTCAAAGCAAAAACGGGCGCGAGAGTATATAGCTCACGCGCCCGTATTTATATGACCGCTCGACTCAGCGGACTTTTCCCTCAGCCTGGGTCAGCTCTTCCTTGCTGAAGTCATCCACGTCGATCACCTTGCGCCGTGCCGCTTCGGCGTCGCGCAGGGTTTGCGCTTCGCCCGGCTGCAGCACGCCGGCATGCAGCGCGGCATCGATGGCATGCTCGCCGGCACTTGGCTTGACCTGGCCGCTTTTCAGCGCCGCGTGCAGTTTTTTCTGCAACGGGTGGCTGGCGCCGAGCAGGTCGTAGGCGTGTTGCAGGGCACCCACCGGATCCTCCGCCGATTGTGGGCGATAGCAACCGGCCAGCAACTCTTCAAGGGTCGGGTCGCCTTTGGCGCGACCGATCACCGCCGCCACTTCGGCGTCCAGTGCATCGGACGGCCCGGTATGGCGACGCCCGAACGGGAACACGATGACCCGCAGCAGGCAGCCGAGCACCTTGTTCGGGAAGTTGCTCAGCAGCTCATCCAACGCGCGCTCCGACTCGCCGAGGCTTTCTTCCATCGCCCAGGCGAACAGCGGTTCCAAATGGTCCGGCGAATCCAGGTCGTGATAACGCTTGAGTGCGGCCGACGCCAGGTACATGTGGCTCAGCACGTCACCCAGGCGCGCCGACAGGCGTTCGCGACGTTTCAATTCGCCGCCCAGCAACATCATGCTCAAGTCGGCGAGCAAGGCGAACGCGGCGGCCTGGCGGTTCAGCGCACGGAAGTAACCTTGGCTCAGGCGGTTGCCCGGGGCTTTTTCGAAGTGGCCAACGCCCAGGTTCAGTACCAAAGTGCTCGCGGCGTTGCTCACGGCGAAACCGATATGTTGCATCAGCAGGCCGTCGAACTCCTTGAGTGCCTGGTCCCGGTCTTCACGACCCGCCAGGGCCATTTCCTTGAGCACGAACGGGTGGCAGCGAATCGCGCCCTGACCAAAGATCATCAGGTTGCGCGAGAGGATATTTGCGCCTTCCACGGTGATGAAGATTGGCGCGCCCTGCCAGTTACGGCCCAGGTAGTTGTTCGGGCCCATGATGATGCCCTTGCCGCCGTGCACGTCCATGGCATGGCTGATGCATTCGCGACCGCGCTCAGTGAGGTGGTACTTGAGTATCGCTGACAACACCGAGGGTTTTTCCCCCAGGTCCACCGCGTTGGCGGTGAGCATGCGTGCGCTGTCCATCAGCCAGGCATTGCCGCCGATACGCGCCAGGGCTTCCTGGATACCTTCGAAGGCCGACAGCGGCACGTTGAACTGCTCGCGCACCTGGGCGTACTGGCCGGTCACCAGGCTGGTGAACTTGGCTGCACCGGTGCCGACTGCAGGCAGGGAGATGGAGCGGCCCACCGACAGGCAGTTCATCAGCATCATCCAGCCCTTGCCGAGCATCTCCTGGCCACCGATGAGGAATTCCAGGGGGATGAACACGTCTTTGCCCGAGTTGGGGCCGTTCATGAACGCCGCGCCCAGTGGCAGGTGGCGGCGGCCGATTTCCACGCCGGGGGTGTCGGTGGGGATCAGCGCCAGGCTGATGCCCAAGTCTTCTTTATCGCCCAGCAGGTGGTCCGGGTCATGCGCCTTGAACGCGAGCCCCAGCAGGGTCGCGACCGGGCCGAGCGTGATGTAGCGTTTTTCCCAGTTGAGGCGCAGGCCAAGGGTTTCCTTGCCTTCCCATTCACCTTTGCAGATCACGCCGGTGTCGGGCATGGCGCCAGCATCGGAGCCGGCCAGCGGGCCTGTCAGCGCGAAGCAGGGGATATCATCGCCACGCGCCAGGCGCGGCAGGTAGTGGTTGCGTTGCTCGTCAGTGCCGTAATGCAGCAGCAGCTCGGCTGGGCCGAGGGAGTTGGGCACCATCACGGTGGAGGCGAGGTCGCCGCTGCGGGTCGCGAGTTTCATGGCGACCTGGGAGTGGGCGTAGGCGGAGAAGCCCTTGCCGCCGTATTCCTTGGGAATGATCAGGGCAAAGAAGCCGTGGGTCTTGATGTGTTCCCAGGCAGCGGGCGGCAGGTCCATGGCCTGGCCGATTTCCCAGTCGCTGACCATCGCGCAGAGTTCTTCGGTGGGGCCGTCGATGAAGGCCTGTTCTTCTTCGGTCAGTTGCACCTTGGGGTAGGCCAGCAACTTGTCCCAGTCAGGGCGACCGCTGAACAGTTCGCCATCCCACCACACGGTGCCGGCATCAATCGCGTCGCGCTCGGTCTCGGACATCGGCGGCAGGACTTTCTGGAACCAGCTGAACAGCGGTTTGGTGAAGTATTGGCGGCGCAGGTCGGGCAGCAGCAAGGGCAGGGCCACGGCCGCGATCAACACCCAGAAGATCAGCAGCAGCCAACCCGGTGCATGGCTCCAGGCGCCCATCGCCAGCAAGTAAACGGCGACCACGCCCAGGGCGGGCAGGGGCGCGGTGCGGCGGTGTGCCAGGTAGGCAATGCCGACCACCAGAACCAGTATCCACAACAACAGCATATTCAATCCTCCGTGAAACCAGGGGCGAAACCACCATGGAGCTTAGTCGGCATCCGAAAAAGCGCAGTGATGAGCGTGTAACGAGTTGTACAGGAAGCACCGACCACCAGGCGCCGACATTTGGCCGAATCGTCGTTATCGCAAGGGCAAACCTGTCGTTAGACTCAAGGCTTCCTTCGGAGATAACGCTCATGGATACGTACCTGCGTCCCAGCCGCTTCATCGATAGTGACCACCCTGCGGTGGTGGAGTTCGCGGAAAAACATCGCGGTCCCAGCGCGGATCTGCGTGACCAGGCAGTCAGTCTTTATTACGCCGTACGTGAGGCGATTCGCTACAACCCCTACACCTTCAGTCGCGACCCAGGCACTTTGAGCGCCAGCTTCGCGCTGGCTGCAGGTGAGAGTTACTGCGTGCCGAAGGCCACCTTGCTCGCCGCTTGCGCCCGCCACTGCGGCATCCCGGCGCGCATTGGCTTGGCGGATGTGCGCAACCACCTGTCGACGCCACGCCTGATTGCTTTGCTCAAAAGCGATGTGTTCGCCATGCACGGCTATACCGAGTTTTACCTGCGCGGTCGCTGGGTCAAAGCTACGCCTGCGTTCAACAGCCAGCTGTGCGCGTTGTTTGATGTGCCGCCGCTGGAATTCGATGGCCTCAACGACAGCGTGTTCCACGCATTCAACCGCCAGGGCCAACGCTCGATGGAATATGTACTGGACCACGGGCAATTTTCTGACGTGCCCGAGGCGTTTTTCTTCGCACACATTCAGCAGTGTTACCCGCACCTGTTTGCCGAGGATATGCCGATACTGTTGGGTGATATGCAGGGCGATTTAAGCCGCACGTGAACCGGCGTATGCTGCTGCGTTCATCAAGCCATGTTTATCACCAATAGGGCGCGGTCATGCTGAAAATATGGGGTCGTAAGAATTCATCAAACGTCAGGAAAGCACTGTGGTGCGCCGAGGAACTCGGCCTGGACTATGAAGCAATTGATGCGGGCGGGGCTTTTGGTGTGGTCGACACGCCGCAATACCGAGCGCTGAACCCCAATGGCCGGGTGCCGATGATCGAAGATGGCGACTTTGTGCTGTGGGAGTCCAACACCATCGTGCGGTACCTGTGCGCCAAGCAGGCCTCGAACTGGTACCCGAGCGACCTGCAAGCGCGGGCGAATGCCGAGAAATGGATGGATTGGACCACGTCGACCTTCGCCGAACCGTTCAAGATCGTGTTTTGGGGCGTACTGCGCACCCCGGCGGAAAAACAGAACTGGGACACCATCCACGCTGGGCGTCAGGCCTGTATTGATGTGCTCCAAACCGTCGAGCAGGCACTGGCCGTGCAGCCGTATCTGTCGGGCAACGCGATCGGCATGGGTGATATCCCGCTGGGCAGCTTCATTTATGCCTGGTTTGAAATGCCCATCGAACGCCCGTCGATGCCCCATTTAGAGGCCTGGTACCAACGCTTGCAACAGCGCCCGGCCTACCGCAAAGCCGTGATGACCGCGTTGACTTAATACCCACTATTAATACGGGTGACTGTACTTGTGCGGCGCGGGCAAGCAACATGCCTGCCATGCGCCGCCGTTGAACTACCTGGGCTGCGCCCTCATCTACTGTTCCTATTCCCTTCTTTGGTGCGTATTCCGATATGAGTTCCGCTCTGTCCATCCGGCAGCTAACCAAAACCTACGGCAACGGTTTCCAGGCCCTGAGTGGTATCGATCTGGACGTTGCCGAAGGTGACTTCTTCGCCTTGCTCGGCCCCAACGGCGCTGGCAAATCCACCACCATCGGCATCCTCTCGACCCTGGTCAACAAGACCAGCGGCACGGTGAATATCTTCGGTCATGACCTGGACAAATCCCCGGCGGCGCTCAAGCGTTGCATCGGCGTGGTGCCCCAGGAATTCAACTTCAACCAGTTTGAAAAAACCTTCGACATCGTCGTGACGCAGGCCGGCTACTACGGCATTCCAGCGAAAATCGCCAAGGAACGCGCCGAGCAGTACCTGACCCAGCTGGGCCTATGGGACAAGCGCGACGTGCCTTCGCGTTCGCTGTCGGGAGGCATGAAGCGTCGCCTGATGATCGCCCGCGCGCTGGTGCACGAACCGCGTCTGCTGATCCTCGACGAGCCGACCGCAGGTGTGGACATTGAGCTGCGTCGCTCAATGTGGACCTTCCTCACCGAGCTGAACGAGAAGGGCATCACCATCATCCTCACCACCCATTATCTGGAAGAGGCTGAGCAGCTGTGCCGCAACATCGGCATCATCGACCACGGCACCATCGTCGAGAACACCAGCATGCGTAACCTGCTGGGCCAGTTGCATGTGGAAACTTTCCTGCTTGACGTCAAGAACAACCTGTCGGTGGCGCCGCAACTGCTCGGCTACCCAAGCCGCTTGGTCGACGCCCACACCCTGGAAGTCCAGGTGGACAAAGCCATGGGCATCACCGCGCTGTTCACTCAATTGGCCGCCCAGAACATCGAAGTGCTGAGCCTGCGTAATAAAACTAATCGCCTTGAGGAGTTGTTCGTGTCCCTGGTGGAGAAAAACCTGGCGAAGGTGGCGTTATGAGTTCGGAACTGCAACCCAACATTGTCGCGCTGCAGACCATCGTCTACCGCGAAGTGAAGCGCTTTACCCGGATCTGGCCGCAGACTTTGCTGCCGCCGGCGATCACCATGGTCCTGTACTTTGTGATTTTCGGTAACTTGATCGGCCGTCAGATCGGCGACATGGGTGGCTTCACCTACATGGAGTACATCGTGCCGGGCCTGATCATGATGTCGGTGATCACTAACTCCTACGGCAACGTGGTTTCCAGTTTCTTCGGCAGCAAGTTTCAGCGTTCCATCGAAGAACTGATGGTCTCGCCGGTGTCGCCGCACACGATTCTGATCGGCTACACCTTGGGCGGCGTGCTGCGTGGCTTGATGGTTGGCGTGATTGTGACCTTGTTGTCACTGTTCTTCACCCACCTGCAAGTGCATCATCTGGGGCTGACTATTCTGGTGGTGGTGCTGACCGCAACGATCTTCTCGCTGCTGGGCTTTATCAACGCCGTGTTTGCGCGCAACTTCGATGATATTTCGATCATTCCGACCTTCGTGCTGACGCCGCTGACCTACTTGGGTGGGGTGTTCTACTCCATCACCTTGCTGCCGCCGTTCTGGCAGACGGTGTCGCTGGCCAACCCGGTGCTGCACATGGTCAATGCCTTCCGCTACGGCATCCTGGGCGTGTCGGATATCAAGATCAGCGTGGCGATCACCTTCATGCTGGTGGCCACTGTGGTGCTGTATATCGGTTGTGCGCGGCTGCTGGTGAGCGGGCGCGGGATGCGTACGTAAGTAGTCAGTTGCAAAGAAACGGCCTCTTGATGAGGCCGTTTTTTATTGGGTGCGCGGAACTAATGGGGGAGTTTTGCAGCATAGGTATTGGTTGAGTGCTGTGGTTGTTTCGGGGCCGCTGGGTACATATCCGTTATTTGGGTAACGGCTGCTATGGGTTCCGCTCTTACAGCGGCTCACTTTGGAAAAGCCCCAAAGTAAGCAAAGGGCTCTTGCCCCACCACTCGGCACCTCGCTCACGCTTCGGTGTGCCCTCACGCAGGCTTTGGACCGTGGGCCGCCGCCATGGGCCATCCTTGGCCCATCGCGGCTAAACCGGCGTCCTGCCGGTTTACCCACGCTCCAAAGCCTGCGTTCGGCCAGCGTGGTT
>NZ_UYXQ01000147.1 GCF_900624995.1 Pseudomonas antarctica | reverse complement strand
ACTTGGCTTCGGCGGGACAGATGTGTTTTTCCAGCCAGGTCATCAGTGGCAGGTCATCGGCCAGGCCGCGAAACAGGCTCATTGCCGCATGCCCGTGGGCATTGATCAGGCCAGGGCTGAGCAGCATGCCTGGCAGCTCGCGTACCTCTGTGGCTGCAAGCTTCAAGGCCGCGCCCCGTGGCCCGATAAACGCAATACGCCCGTCACGGATCCCCAGGCCATGCTCTTTGAGCACCACGCCGGCGGGTTCGACAGGTACCAGCCAGGTCGGCAGCAGCAATAAGTCGAGCGGGGCGGCAGTGGCGGTCATCGCAGGCTTCTTCCCAGGCAGCTATAAAAGAAGGGCGAAGTATACCCGAGCGTCCTGGCTGGCGGATCGCTATAATCGGCGGCTTTTGTTCATGAGTGCGGGGTAAGGGATGCGCGACCGACTGTTAGCGGCAGATAAAGTGAAGGCCATCGATTGGCGTGATGGCGCACTGCACCTGCTCGATCAGCGTGCCTTGCCTTCTCGGGAAGTATGGGTTTGCTGCACAACGGCGGCCGAAGTGGCCGACGCCATTCGTACGATGGTGGTGCGTGGCGCCGCGGCTATAGGCATCAGCGCCGCGTATGGCCTGGTACTCGCCGCGCGTGAACGCATCGCCGAAGGCGGCGACTGGCAAGCGTCTTGGGAAGAAGACTACGCATTATTGGCCGATACCCGTCCGACGGCGTCGAACCTGTTCTGGGCCTTGAAACGCATGCGTGACCGCCTTGACCGCGTCAAGAGACACGCCGACCCGCTGGCGGTGCTGGAAGCTGAAGCCATTGCGATCCATGAAAGTGATCGGGAGGCGAATGTCGTCATGGCCCAATTAGGCCTTGAACGGATTCTCAAACACCAAGGCAACGCCCAGGCGATCCTGACCCACGGCAATGCCGGCGCACTGGCCACAGGAGGTGTCGGCACGGCCCTGGGGGTGGTTCGCGCCGCGTTCCTGGAAGGGTTGGTCGAGCATGTCTACGTCAACGAAACGCGCCCCTGGCTGCAAGGTTCGCGGCTGACAGCGTGGGAGTTGGCGGGCGAGGGGATTGCGGTCACGGTGAATGCTGACTCAGCCGGTGCGCATATCCTCAAGACTAAAGGCGTGACCTGGGTGATCGTCGGCGCCGACTGCATTGCCGCCAATGGTGATGTGATCAGCACGATCGGCACGTATCAGCTGGCCGTGTGTGCCATGCACCATGGCGTACGCTTCATGGTGGTGGCGCCAAGCTCGACACTGGACCTGATGATGGCAGCTGGCGATGACGTCGCGCTGGAAGAGCGTGATCCCGGTGAATTGCTGGATGTCATGGGGCAGCGCTTGGAGGTGGCGGCTTTTAATCCGGTATTTGATGTGACGCCAGCCGACCTGATTGATGTGATTGTCACGGAAAAGGGCATCGTTGAGCGGCCGGACACCGCCAAGCTGGCCAAGTTGATGTGCCGTAAGCGCCTGCATTGAGGGCTTTGCTGTCTGTGGAACCGTCATCGCAGGCAAGCCCGCTCCCACACTCACTGTGTTCACAGATCAACCTGTGGGAGCGGGCGTGCCCGCGATTGGCCTTAAAAGTCAATAAACCCCTCGCATCTGCCCCAGGAAAATAGCACCACCCTAGCTCTGAGCCCCTCTCGTCGCCCTCAAGCCTGTCATCCGTCAACTTACTATGCTCCATGCGCATCTGGGGGATAGGTGCGTGGCGGCGATTGTGATAACATCCGGCGGTTTCCAGGGCTGCCTCAAGAGGCTGCCTATAACGTGCAGATCCGTGTCATAACTCGTTGATTTGTCGTAAGTCGTTGTCAGGCACTCTGCCGGCAGCGGCGAGCTTCGTTCGTCCCATAGGATGTGACGAGGTTTCACCCGAAAAAGGAATCAGGCTTCTCATGGGCGAACTGGCCAAAGAAATCCTCCCGGTCAATATCGAAGACGAGCTGAAACAGTCCTACCTCGACTACGCGATGAGCGTAATTGTCGGGCGGGCACTGCCTGATGCACGCGATGGCTTGAAGCCCGTGCACCGGCGTGTGCTGTTCGCGATGAGCGAGCTGGGTAACGACTGGAACAAGCCGTACAAGAAATCTGCCCGTGTTGTCGGTGACGTGATCGGTAAGTATCACCCTCACGGCGACACTGCGGTGTACGACACCATCGTTCGGATGGCCCAGCCGTTTTCCCTGCGCTACCTGCTGGTAGACGGTCAGGGTAACTTCGGTTCGGTCGACGGCGATAACGCCGCGGCCATGCGATACACCGAAGTGCGCATGACCAAGCTGGCGCACGAGCTGCTGGCTGACTTGCACAAAGAAACCGTGGACTGGGTGCCGAACTACGACGGCACCGAAATGATCCCGGCGGTCATGCCAACCCGTATTCCCAACCTGCTGGTCAACGGCTCCAGCGGTATCGCCGTGGGCATGGCCACCAACATCCCGCCGCACAACCTCGGTGAAGTCATCGACGGTTGCCTGGCGCTCATCGACAACCCTGAGTTGACTGTCGATGAGCTGATGCAATACATCCCTGGCCCGGACTTTCCGACCGCCGCGATCATCAATGGTCGCGCCGGCATCATCGAAGCCTACCGTACCGGTCGCGGCCGCATTTACATGCGCGCCCGCTCGATGATCGAAGACATCGACAAGGTCGGTGGCCGCCAGCAGATCGTCATCACCGAACTCCCATACCAACTGAACAAGGCGCGTCTGATCGAGAAGATCGCCGAGCTGGTTAAAGAGAAGAAGCTGGAAGGCATCACCGAGCTGCGTGACGAGTCTGATAAAGACGGTATGCGCGTGGTGATCGAGTTGCGCCGTGGCGAAGTGCCTGAGGTGATCCTCAACAACCTCTACGCCCAGACCCAACTGCAAAGCGTGTTTGGTATCAACGTGGTTGCGCTGATCGACGGCCGCCCGCGCATCCTGAACCTCAAGGATCTGCTGGAAGCCTTCGTGCGTCACCGCCGCGAAGTGGTCACCCGCCGTACCGTGTTCGAACTGCGTAAGGCGCGCGAACGTGGTCATATCCTGGAAGGCCAGGCGGTGGCTCTGTCGAACATCGACCCGGTCATCGCCCTGATCAAGGCTTCGCCGACGCCGTCGGAAGCTAAAGAAGCGCTGATCAAGATGCCGTGGGAATCCAGCGCCGTTGTGGCAATGGTTGAACGTGCCGGTGCTGATTCGTGCCGCCCGGAGACCTTGGACCCGCAATACGGTCTGCGTGACGGCAAGTACTTCCTGTCGCCGGAACAGGCCCAGGCCATCCTGGAACTGCGCCTGCACCGCCTGACCGGTCTGGAGCACGAGAAGCTGCTGGCCGAGTACCAGGAGATCCTCAACCAGATCGGCGAGTTGATCCGCATCCTCAGCAGCGCCGTGCGCCTGATGGAAGTGATCCGCGAAGAACTGGAAGTGATTCGCGCCGAATACGGCGACGTGCGCCGCACCGAAATTCTTGATGCCCGCCTCGACCTGACCCTGGGTGACATGATCCCGGAAGAAGAGCGCGTGGTGACCATCTCCCACGGTGGCTATGCCAAGACCCAGCCATTGGCTGCGTACCAGGCCCAGCGTCGTGGTGGCAAAGGTAAGTCGGCTACTGGTGTGAAGGATGAGGACTACATCGCTCACCTGCTGGTTGCCAACAGCCACACCACGCTGCTGCTGTTCTCCAGCAAAGGCAAAGTGTACTGGCTGAAAACCTACGAAATCCCGGAAGCCTCGCGTGCCGCCCGTGGTCGCCCGCTGGTCAACCTGCTGCCGCTGGACAGTGATGAATACATCACCACCATGCTGCCGGTTGACGAATACACCGAAGGTCACTTCATCTTCATGGCGACCGCCAAAGGCACTGTGAAGAAGACCCCGCTGGAATCCTTCAGCCGCCAGCGCAGCGTGGGCCTGATCGCCCTGGAGCTGGATGAAGGCGACGTACTGATCTCCGCTGCCATCACCGATGGCGAGCGTGAAGTCATGCTGTTCTCCGACGGCGGCAAAGTGACGCGCTTCAAGGAATCCGACGTGCGTGCCATGGGCCGTACGGCTCGCGGTGTGCGCGGCATGCGTCTGCCAGAAGGGCAGAAGCTGATTTCGATGCTGATCCCGGAAGAAGGCAGCCAGATCCTCACCGCTTCCGAACGCGGTTATGGCAAGCGTACTGCTATCAGCGAGTTCCCGGAGTACAAGCGTGGCGGCCAAGGCGTTATCGCCATGGTCAGCAACGATCGCAACGGCCGCCTGGTCGGCGCGGTCCAGGTGCTCGATGGCGAGGAAATCATGCTGATTTCCGACCAGGGCACCCTGGTGCGTACCCGCGTGGCTGAAGTGTCGAGCCTGGGCCGGAACACCCAGGGCGTAACCCTGATCAAGCTGGCCAAGGACGAAAAACTGGTCGGCCTGGAGCGTGTGCAGGAGCCGTCCGAAGTCGAAGGCGAAGAGCTCGAAGAAGGCGAAACGTTTGACGGCGAGGTCATCGCCACGGGCGATGACAACGTCGACGAGCCGACCCTCGATGCTGCCGCAGACGAAGAAGAACCGCAGGAATAAGCGGACACACAGGGGGCGGATGAAGATTCGCCCCCTTGTTGTTTGTCCCGTATGAAAGTATTGAAACTACCGATTTATTGCACCACCCCACCAGATCAGAGTGAGATTGGATGTGAGCAAGAGAGCCTATAACTTCTGTGCCGGTCCCGCGGCGCTTCCTGAAGCAGTCCTGCAGCGCGCGCAGGGTGAACTCCTCGACTGGCATGGAAAAGGCCTCTCCGTGATGGAAATGAGCCATCGCAGCGATGAGTATGTGTCCATCGCCACCAAGGCCGAGCAGGATCTGCGCGACTTGCTGGACATCCCATCCCACTACAAAGTGTTGTTCCTGCAGGGTGGCGCCAGTCAGCAGTTCGCCCAGCTGCCGCTGAACCTGTTGCCGGAAGACGGCACTGCCGACTATATCGATACCGGTATCTGGGGCCAGAAGGCCATTGAAGAGGCCTCGCGCTACGGTCACGTCAATGTGGCGGGCACCGCCAAGCCTTATGACTACTTCGCCATTCCCGGTCAGAACGAGTGGAAGCTGTCGAAGAACGCCGCTTACGTTCACTACGTAGCCAACGAAACCATCGGCGGCCTGGAGTTCGACTGGGTACCGCAAGTAGGTGACGTGCCGCTGGTGTGCGACATGTCTTCGGACATCCTCTCGCGTCCGATCGATGTGTCTCAGTACGGCATGATCTACGCCGGTGCGCAGAAGAACATCGGCCCGAGCGGCATCCTGGTCAACATCATTCGTGAAGACCTGCTGGGTCGTGCGCGTTCGCTGTGCCCCACCATGCTCAACTACAAGGTCGCGGCCGATAATGGCTCGATGTACAACACCCCGCCAGCCTTCGCCTGGTACCTGTCGGGCCTGGTGTTCGAGTGGCTCAAAGAGCAGGGCGGTGTTGCCGCCATGGGCAAGCTCAACGAAGAGAAGCAGCGCACGCTGTACGACTTCATCGACGCCAGCGGCCTGTACAGCAACCCGATCAACCTGACCGATCGCTCGTGGATGAACGTGCCTTTCCGTCTGGCTGATGATCGTCTGGACAAGCCATTCCTGGTCGGCGCCGAGGAGCGTGGCCTGCTGAACCTCAAGGGCCACCGTTCGGTCGGCGGCATGCGCGCCTCCATCTACAACGCTGTCGATATCAACGCCGTCAAGGCGCTGGTCTCCTACATGGCAGCGTTCGAAAAGGAACACGGCTAATGTCTGAGCAAGAACTCAAGGCCCTGCGTGTACGCATTGACAGCCTGGACGAGAAAGTCCTGGAACTGATCAGTGAGCGCGCGCGGTGCGCCCAGGAAGTGGCACGGGTGAAAATGGCCTCCCTGGCTGAAGGCGAAGTGCCGGTGTTTTACCGGCCTGAGCGCGAGGCCCAGGTGCTCAAGCGCGTGATGGAACGCAACCAGGGCCCGCTGGGCAACGAAGAGATGGCGCGGTTGTTCCGTGAAATCATGTCTTCGTGCCTGGCGCTGGAGCAGCCGCTGAAAGTGGCTTACCTCGGCCCTGAAGGCACCTTCACCCAAGCAGCAGCCATGAAGCACTTCGGCCACGCCGTGATCAGCAAGCCGATGGCCGCGATCGACGAAGTGTTCCGTGAAGTGGCGGCCGGTGCAGTGAACTTTGGCGTGGTGCCGGTGGAGAACTCCACTGAAGGTGCGGTCAACC
The DNA here is from genome assembly GCF_900624995.1 of Pseudomonas antarctica. GTDB lineage: Bacteria > Pseudomonadota > Gammaproteobacteria > Pseudomonadales > Pseudomonadaceae > Aquipseudomonas > Aquipseudomonas antarctica. The sequence goes on along the minus strand of NZ_UYXQ01000147.1, from coordinate 2,413 downwards.
ACACGCTGGACAGCTTCCTTGAGCACGACATGGTGATCTGCGGTGAAGTCGAGCTGCGTATCCACCACCACTTGCTGGTGGGCGAGAGCACCAAGACTGACAGCATCAGCCGTATCTACTCCCACGCCCAGTCCCTGGCTCAGTGCCGCAAGTGGCTGGATGCGCATTACCCGAACGTGGAGCGTGTGGCGGTTTCCAGCAACGCCGAAGCGGCCAAGCGGGTCAAGGGTGAGTGGAATTCGGCGGCGATTGCCGGTGACATGGCCGCTGGCCTGTACGGCCTGACGCGTCTGGCCGAGAAAATCGAGGACCGCCCGGACAACTCCACGCGCTTCTTGATGATCGGCAGCCAGGAAGTGCCACCGACCGGCGACGACAAGACCTCGATCATCGTCTCCATGAGCAACAAGCCCGGCGCGCTGCATGAGCTGCTGGTGCCGTTCCACGACAACGGGATTGACCTGACGCGAATCGAGACGCGCCCTTCGCGCAGCGGTAAATGGACTTATGTGTTCTTTATCGACTTCATCGGCCATCACCGCGACCCACTGGTTAAAGGTGTGCTGGAGAAAATCAGTCAGGAAGCCGTAGCACTCAAGGTGCTGGGCTCTTACCCGAAAGCGGTTTTGTGAGGCTTTAACATGAGTGGCAACTTTCTCGCCCTGGCTCAGCCGGGCGTGCAACAACTGTCGCCTTACGTTCCAGGCAAGCCTGTGGACGAGCTGGCGCGTGAGTTGAACCTGGACCCGTCGAAGATCGTAAAGCTGGCCAGCAACGAAAACCCGCTGGGCCCAAGCCCCAAGGTATTGGCGGCGATTCGTGAAGAGTTGGCCGAGCTGACCCGCTACCCGGACGGCAACGGTTTTGCCCTCAAGTCCCTGCTGGCGGAAAACTGCCGGGTCGAGCTGAACCAGGTGACCCTGGGTAATGGTTCCAATGACATTCTTGAACTGGTCGGCCGCGCCTATCTGGCGCCTGGCCTGAATGCGGTGTTCAGCGAGCACGCGTTTGCCGTCTATCCGATCGTGACGCAGGCTGTCGGGGCCGATGCCCGGGTTATTCCGGCCAGGGATTGGGGGCATGACCTGCCAGCCATGTTGGCGGCCATCGACGCCCAGACGCGCGTGGTGTTTATTGCCAACCCGAACAACCCGACCGGCACTTGGTTTGACGCTCGGGCGCTGAATGACTTCCTGCAGGATGTGCCGGAGCATGTGCTGGTGGTGCTGGACGAGGCCTACATCGAGTACGCCGAAGGCAGTGACCTGCCGGACGGCCTGGACTTCCTGGCGGCTTACCCGAACCTGCTGGTATCGCGCACCTTCTCCAAGGCTTATGGCCTGGCCTCGCTGCGCGTTGGTTACGGCTTGTCCACGGCGGTGGTGGCCGATGTGCTGAACCGCGTGCGCCAACCGTTCAACGTCAACAGTCTCGCCCTCGCGGCAGCCTGTGCGGCGGTGAAGGACGTTGAGTACTTGGAAGAAGGCCGTCGCATCAACGAAAGCGGCATGCTGCAGTTGCAGGAAGGTTTCCGTGAGTTGGGCCTGGGCTGGATTGCGTCCAAGGGCAACTTCATTTGCGTCGATCTCGGTCAAGTGGCCGCGCCGGTCTTCCAGGGCCTGCTCCGCGAAGGCGTGATCGTGCGCCCGGTGGCCAACTACGGCATGCCGAACCACCTGCGTATCACCATTGGCTTGCCGGCTGAAAACAGCCGCTTCCTGGAGGCGCTAGCCAAGGTTCTGGCTCGTGGTTGATGTCACTGCATTGCAACCTGCTGTGCCTGTGATCGGTCGCCTGGTGGTGGTCGGTCTGGGGTTGATCGGCGGCTCCTTCGCCAAAGGCCTGCGTGAGAGCGGGCTGTGCGGTGAAGTGGTCGGTGTGGATCTGGACCCGCAATCGCGCAAGTTGGCGGTTGAATTGGGCGTGGTGGATCGCTGTGAAGCAGACCTGGCGCTCGCGTGCCAGGGTGCAGATGTGATCCAGCTCGCCGTGCCGATTCTGGCGATGGAGAAGCTGCTGGCCTTGTTGGCCGGGATGGATTTGGGGCAGGCGATCCTGACGGATGTTGGCAGTGCCAAAGGCAATGTGGTGCGCGCGGCACAATTGGCGTTTGGCGGCATGCCGGCGCGGTTTGTGCCAGGCCACCCGATTGCCGGTTCCGAGCAGAGCGGAGTGGAGGCGTCCAATGCGCAGCTGTTCCGCCGCCATAAAGTGATCCTGACGCCGCTTGAGCAAACCGATCCAGCGGCTTTGGCCGTGGTTGATCGGCTATGGCGCGAGCTGGGCGCGGATGTCGAGCATATGCAGGTCGAGCGCCACGACGAAGTGCTGGCGGCGACCAGTCATTTGCCGCATCTGCTGGCGTTTGGCTTGGTGGATTCCCTGGCTAAACGTAACGAAAATCTCGACATCT
>NZ_UYXQ01000146.1 GCF_900624995.1 Pseudomonas antarctica | reverse complement strand
CGTCGCTCTTCCGAGCTGAGCCCCAGCGTGCGCTGGACCGAAGTCACCGAAGAAGGCTTTGCCGGCGGCGAAGTGATCCCGCAAAGCTACAACGGCTCACCGGCAAGCCTCGACCAGCTGCGCAACAACGTGCTCAAGTCCGGCCAGGTCGGTCGCCTGGTGGCCAACGACTTCAAGTCGAGCATCGTCGACATCCCGCTGCTGGAGTCCTACCCGGACCCACAAGACCAGGGCAAGTTGCTGGCCCTGGACTACCGCAAATTCTCCCATGAACTTGAAGACAAGATCCGCGACAAGTTCGAAGCGCAGAACCCTAACGTCAAGATCCACATCGTCGGCTTTGCGAAGAAGGTCGGCGACCTGATTGACGGCCTGGTGATGGTGGTGATGTTCTTCGGCATCGCGTTCGTGATCACCCTGATTCTGCTGCTGTGGTTCACCAACTGCCTGCGCAGCACCGTCGCGGTGCTGAGCACCACGTTGGTGGCGGTGGTCTGGCAACTCGGCTTGATGCACTTTTTCGGTTTCGGCCTCGATCCGTATTCGATGCTGGTGCCGTTCCTGATCTTTGCCATCGGTATTTCCCACGGTGTGCAGAAGATCAACGGTATCGCCCTGCAATCGAGTGAGGCGGACAACGCACTGACGGCGGCCCGCCGCACGTTCCGGCAACTGTTCCTGCCGGGGATGATCGCCATCCTCGCCGACGCCGTGGGCTTCATCACGTTGCTGATCATCGATATCGGCGTGATCCGCGAACTGGCCATCGGTGCCTCGATCGGCGTGGCGGTGATTGTGTTCACTAACTTGATCCTGCTGCCGGTGGCAATCTCCTATGTCGGCATCAGCAAACGCGCCATCGCCAAGAGCAAAAAGGACGCGCACCGCGAACACCCGTTCTGGCGCCTGCTGTCCAAATTCGCCAGCGCCAAAGTCGCGCCGGTCTCTATCCTGCTGGCGCTGATCGCCTTCGGTGGCGGCCTCTGGTACAGCCAGAATCTGAAGATCGGCGACCTCGATCAAGGCGCACCGGAACTGCGCCCGGACTCGCGCTACAACAAAGACAACAACTTCATCATCAGCAACTACTCCACCAGCTCCGACGTGCTGGTGGTGATGGTCAAGACCCGTGCCGAAGGCTGCTCGCGCTACGAAGCCATGGCGCCCATCGACCAGTTGATGTGGAAGATGCAGAACACCGAAGGTGTGCAGTCGGCGATCTCGTTGGTGACCGTGTCCAAGCAGATGATCAAGGGCATGAACGAGGGCAACCTGAAATGGGAAACCCTGTCGCGCAACCCCGACGTGCTGAACAACTCCATCGCCCGCGCCGACGGGCTGTACAACAACAATTGCTCGGTGGCGCCGGTGCTGGTGTTCCTTAACGACCACAAGGCCGAAACCCTCGACCGCGCGGTGCATGCGGTGCAGGACTTCGCCAAGGAGAACAACAAGGACGGCCTGGAATTCATCCTCGCCGCCGGTAATGCCGGGATCGAAGCCGCGACCAACGAGGTGATCAAAGAGTCTGAGCTGACCATTCTGATTCTGGTGTACCTGTGCGTGGCAACCATGTGCATGATCACCTTCCGCTCTTGGGCGGCAACCCTGTGCATCGTGTTGCCACTGGTACTGACTTCGGTGCTGGGCAACGCGCTGATGGCGTTCATGGGCATTGGCGTCAAGGTCGCGACTTTGCCGGTGGTGGCTTTGGGCGTGGGGATTGGCGTGGACTACGGCATCTACATCTACAGCCGCCTTGAAAGCTTCCTGCGCGCCGGTTTGCCACTGCAAGAGGCGTATTACCAGACGCTCAAGTCCACCGGCAAAGCCGTGTTGTTTACCGGCCTGTGCCTGGCCATCGGTGTGTGCACCTGGATCTTCTCGGCCATCAAGTTCCAGGCCGACATGGGCTTGATGCTGACCTTCATGCTGCTGTGGAACATGTTCGGCGCATTGTGGCTGTTGCCAGCGTTGGCGCGCTTTCTGATCAAGCCGGAGAAGTTGGCGGGGCAGAAGGGCAATTCGTTGTTTGCGCATTAGCCGTGAAGAAAAAGCCGCACAATGTGCGGCTTTTTGCATCGAGTCAGCTCATTAGTTTCACAACTTCAGAAACAGCCTCTCATCCAGCGGCGGTGTGATCCTGGCTTTGATTATTTTTTCCACAACCCCATTGCTGCCGGCTTCGGCAATCAAGTCCTTTTGAGTTTTAGTGCGTTGGGACGGGATTTTCAGATGCGCGGCCCGGTGGTCAGCCCGTGGCCAGTTTTTTTCCGGATAGTGGAAGTGCGCATACCACACCACGTCGATTTTGCCTTTTTTGCGGACAGCGTATTCGGTGAAGACGTCACCGCTTTTGGTCGGGATATCCCGTCGTACCAGGTTGATGTCGACAAAACCATGGCGCCATAAGAAATCGACATTTTCTGCAGTCGGTGGCTGGACCATGTAGCCGTCTGCCGCATGTCGGCGAGCCTTTTGCAGCATTTCATCGGCGGCGGCTCGCCATCGTGTAACCAATGCGGCGGTTTCCGGCCTGGCACCGTGGCTGGCTTCGATCTGCTGCGCCATCGCCTCAAGTTGATGGGCCTTTGTTTCCAGCATGTCGTTCCAATCCTTGGGGTAGACGGTGTCCCGTCGCAGGGGATCGTCAAGCTTGCGTTTCTGGAACAGAATCGTCTGCTCGCTGCGGGTGGCGGCCTCCATCAACTGTTGTGCCTCACTCTTGTAGCTGGCCAAGGATTTCGGTGGTGTGGCTTGGGGCGATTGTACGGGCTGCCCTTGAACGATTTTCACCCACCCACGCTCACCGGGATGTTCGCCGTAGCTCGCGATCGGTTGCCCGCTTTGGGGGTCGAGTACATCGATGATGTTAATTGGTTGACCGGCCTGTGGTGCGCGCAATGTGCCGATCAAGGTCTCCTTATATTCAGTCTTGAAGACGCGTTGATTCTGCGGTTTCGCCCGTTGTTCGTTGCGCGGGGGCGGGGGTGGGATAAGAAACTGCTCCTCTTTGACGCCCTCGAGCAACTCAGCTTGCGCGTCGGCGATGAGGTCATTGAGCGCTTCAGTGAAACGCTGCTGGTACTCGGTCCGAAAGAGCGCGGGGTGTTCCTCCTGCATCAGGAGACTGTCGCTCAATACCTGTTTGAATTTAGTAATAATGGTTGTCAGCGTGGCATTTCGTTCGCTCAAGGTGTAGCCATTGAATTGGCGTAGATTCTTGAAGGCCGCTATTTCGGTTCTCAGGTTTTCCTTCAGGAATCGCTTTAACTGAGGATCGGCCGCCCCTGCACTTCGGGCGTCCCATGTAGTGATCAGTAGTTTGAGATAGGACATTCTGTTCAGTTTTGTTGTGATTATCCTGGCGGCAAGGGGGTCGTCGTATCGCTCTTTGATGTATTCCACGGCTGCCTTACTGCCAAAAGGGGAATCATTCTTCCACTGATCAAACAGGGAGCTGACAGCCTGCTTCGACGCCAACAGCGCTTTGTTGGCCTCATAAGCCATGTCGGACACTTCCATCATTTCATCGTAAGCGACCCTGGAGCCGCTGTTGGTCAGGCTTGTCAACTCTTCCAGCGAGGCGCCGGTCACGCCGTGCTGGCGGGCGTCGTTGGCCAAGCTGTTGTAAACGTTTTCTACCTCCGTCAGGGCGTGCAGCGTGCGTTGGTATTCCTCTGAGCGGTTCTGTTTGAATTTGGACAGGTCGTCGACCCCGCCGATTTTCTTGGGCTCAATAGCTTTAATGGTTTTTTCACTGGCGCCCAGAAGTGCTTCTGTCATCGGCTTGAGCGCCTCAAGTTGTTGATCCAGGTTGCTCTTGAGCGCATGGGCGGCCTGCTGCTGTTCCCAATAGGGAATGAGGAATCGATGTGCTGAGGCCTCGTTTCTTGTCAGGTTTCGAAGCGTCTTGAGTTTTTTTCGAGCAGTATCGTACTCGGCAAGTTTCTCCTTGACTCTTCCCACTGCCGTGCCAAATGTTAGTGAAACCTTCTTACTTACCTTCAGACTGCGCCGATAGTTAGTCTCCGCCAGGGACATCTCTTGCATGCTTTTTGCGACCGTATCCTGCGGGTTGTTGGCTTTCGGCATACCGCCCTTGAGCTTGGGCGCAACGTCAAACCCCCACGTGCCTTGGGCGTCGCGTTTGATGGGGGGCGCCGTGCGCGCCTTGTTTTTTTCGTCAATGACGTAGGGGCCGTCCAGGTCTACTGCTACGCGGAACCAATCATGGCCGATAGTGACGTAAAGCCGGTCATTGGACAGGTACAAGCCTCTTTTAATACCGTCGGTTATCGGGGAACCGGCGGCTTCCGGCGCCGCCACCTTGAACGAATCGATGTGTGCAAGCAGGCGGGGTGTTAACCCGCGAGGGCTTGATAATCGGATATCAATGGCCGTGTTATCGCCGCCAAAGCCGCCGGAGGTGGGCGCGGTTGGGGCCTGCCGGGTATCGGCGTGGTTAAGGCTGGGCTCATTGCTGTCGCGGGGGCGCGGCCCGGCGCCTTCGGCGTTCGGGGCTTTCTTGAAGGGCTCAAAAGAGTGCGCCGGTTTGCCGGGTTCTGAAGCGGGTGCGTGAGTCAGTGTCAGGCTCAGATTGATCAGCAAATCGACCACCGCCGCAGACGGGTCCGGGTCGTTTGGTGTGGAAAGCCGCTTGATGTCTTCTTCGCTATTGGCCAGTTGCAGCAACCAGCCTGCCATCGCGCCCGGCCCGCGTAATACCGGCAGCAGCGTGTTGAACAGCAGCCAGCCCAGTTCCTTGTGCGAGGCCCAGCGGCTTTCAGCGTCTGAGGTGGATTGGCCTTCGGCCAGGGTGACCAGGCTGTTGGCATTGGAATGAAACAAATGCTTCATCAGGTCACCGTTGAGCAGCGCCTAGCGTAGCGTGGCGGCGTCGGCGTAACCGTCTATGGCCAGCGTCGTGGGCTTGGGCGTGGTGGGCGGGTCGAACTCATTGAACACGTAGTAGCGCGAAATATTGGGCGTGAGAAAACCGCCGTTGCCATAGACCGCTCGGACTTTGTCGTTCGGTAACCACGCCAGAACGCTCTCTTGTAATGGCCCCGTCTGGCGGATGGCCTCCAGCAGCGCGCCGCGGCTGGCGAATTCAAGCAACGCCGGTTTCAGTTGGGGGCGATAGATAATATGCGGGCCGCCGGTGGGGTCCAACGGTTCGATCAGGAACATGTTCTCGGCCACGTCCGGGATGGCGCCGGGCTTGCGCACAAATGCCAAGGGCCGCACGGTGATGTCTTGTCCGTCCACCTGTTTGCTGCCCGCTGCGGGCTGGCAGACCGCTTCGATAAATCGATAGCCCTGCATGGTCATGCCGGACTCACCCTTGAGCTTGAGTTCCAACGCCTGCATGGCGAGCTGAATGGGCACTTGTTCGACGAAACGAGTGGTGCGGTCACGGGCCGGCTGTGTGTCACTGAGCAGTTGCTGTTTGAGCAACTGTGGGTACTGGCCGCCGACATCCACCGTGTTGATCAGGTTCTTAAGCATTTGCGGCATTTGCGTATCGCTGACCGGTTGCCCGCGCAAGTGGACTTCCATTTCGCCCTTGGGCAAGCCCGCGAGGTTTTCCAGGGCCATGTCGACCAGGCTCATTTTCACCCGTTCGATGTAGCCGCTGCCCAGGTTACCCACCGCGACCTTGAACACCACTTCCACGTCGTTCGCTGTATAGCCTTTGCCAGCCAATTGCAGGTCCAGCTGTTGCTGAGCGAAAGTGCGGATATCGGGCACACCCTCCAGGAATGTCCGACCTTTGTTGCGTTGCACACTGCTGGCCAGCGCCAGTGCGTGATGCCGGTAGGCGTCGCGTTCAGCTTTGCTGGCGTTATTGAGCCAACCCGGCAGTTTGTCACGCAGCCGTCCAAGCTCGGCAACATCAGGGGTATAAGCGCCCACAAACCAGGGGCTGGGGTCGCTTGCCCGCGAGAATGTCTGTTCCAGCTCATCAAGCGTGCCCGACGAAGGAACAGCAATGGACGCTACGTTTTCTACCATGGCATTGAGGAGGGCCGCCGCTTGTGTATCGAAAATATCGGCGTCGGGCTCCCGGCGTTTCCAGCTCAAGGTGTCGAAGGCAAATGCCGTCTCCAGGTTTCGCCCCCAGGCTTCGCCGAATGCTTGCAGTGAGTCATACGGTGTGACCACTCCGGCCGGGGTCGTGTGCAGTACCTGCGTTCGGCCGCCAACTTCTCGGGTGATCAGCAGGTCAGGGCCGAGCTGTGCGGATGCATTACCGTCGCGGCGCACGGCGCATTCCAGCATGAACACGTTGGCTGCCGTGGCGCCTTTTACACGCCGACGTTGCGTCTGATCTGGGTAGGTTACGACCTGATCGAGGGTCTCGCGTTGTTCGTCAGTGAGCCCGGACTGTTTCAAGGCGCTGGTTCTCAGGTAATCGCTGAGCGTGTTGCTGAGCCATAGCCAGCGGTTCGCGTCGGCGTCGATGGCGTTACGGTCGCTATTGGCAGTGCCGGTGAAGTGGCGAAGCAGTGCCTGTTCGAATCCGTGCTTGAAGTTGGTGCGCAGGCTGCGGATGATCAGTTCAATGGCCTGCATGTCGATGCCTGGCACCAGCGCTCCCGCCAAGGGCTCGGGCTTGAGCGTACGGCCCGTGGTTTGATCGATCAACGTGCAGGCCAGGGAGTGCTTGTCGGTAAAGTCCAATTCGCCGCCGTTGGTCAAGTGCTTCAGGGCCACATCCACCAAAGGGGTCAAGCGGTATTGTGGTGGGTTGCTTGAGAACGGTACGGCCAACGATGTGTGTTCGGGGTTGAAAATCAGGGTGGGGTAGTTTTTTTTGATGGCGTCGCTGAGCAAGCCCGATATTACCGTGCGTAGTGTGGGGCGCCCGGCGAATTGATGGGCGACCGCATTGGCGGTGATATTGGATAAGCTGGACGCAGTATTGGGTTGGGAAGAAGAAACAGCAGGCGCCGCGGATAGCCGGGCAGCGGTCAGTACGGCTTCGCGCGTGCGTCTTTGCAGCGGTTCGTTTAGCGCTTTCTGGGGCTCGGGCTTGGTATGGGCGTCGATAGTCGCTACGGACGCTTCGACCGGCTGGCGGGTAGGGCGAAGTGGCAGTACGGTGCGCAGAGCGCTGTTGAAAAGTCCGGGAGAGTAGTTTCCATGGATCATCGTATAGCTTCCTTGTCGTAGAGAGTGTGCTCGCCGTCCGGATTTGGTCCTGGGCGCGTGAAGTGAACAGGTGAGCGGGAAACTAACGACCAGCGCTTTTCAGTGAAATGGAAAATGGGTAATCAGCTGTTTCAGCTGAGGGTTTATCTGCGGCAACTGTTGATGATGCGCATGCCTGGGTAGGGCGCGGCAATTATGGCTGCATGTAAACGCAGCGCAGGGTTGACGGCAGAGCCTTAGGCTGATGCAACAATTTGACCTATCATGAGGTCTTTCCTCTTGATGATTGATGGTTATGACTGCCGACACCGCGACCTTGCTCGACGCTTTTAAAGACTGCCAGATGGTCGAAATCGATGGGCTGCACACCTTCGATTTCAGCCTGGATGACCAGAAGTTACTGATCATTTGCATGGACGGTCGTGCCGAAAAGCGCTGGAGTTTCAGCCTGGAGCAAGTCAACGCTGCAGTCTTTGATCAACCCCTGCAAAGCTGGACCCTTACCGGCGACTCGGGCGAGCATCGCCTGGTCTGCATGAGCGGCGTCACCGGCAACAATAACGATGAGGATGAAGCGGATGATGATGCGTAAATTCTGGCCTCTGCTGATGGCGGGCAGTGTCGGTGCGATGTCGGTGCACGCCGCGCAGGTTGACACTTACGACCTGCTGGTGGGCAGCTACACGGGCGGCACCAGTGAAGGTATTTATCGCCTGCAATTCGACAGCCGTACGGGCCAGTTCAGCGGCAAGCCCGTGCTGGCGGCGAAGGCGGCCAACCCATCGTGGCTGACGATCTCCAAAGACCAGAAGCATCTGTTTGTGGTCAACGAGAACGGCCCGGGCCAGAAAGACCCGGTCGGCCGCGTCAGCAGCTACAGCATTGACCCGCAGAATCATCAACTCAGCCTGATCAACCAGGTGCAGAGCCTGGGCAATGAGCCGACCCATTCCAGCCTCGCCGCTGACGGCCGTTACCTGTTTGTCGCCAACTATTCGGTACTGGAAGATCCGGGCGGTAGCCTGGCCGTGCTGCCGGTCGACGCCAACGGCAAGCTGTCGGCGCCGGTGCAACTGAGCGGGCACCCGTCCAGCCGGGTGAACCCTGAGCGCCAGGCTTCCAACCATGTGCATTCGGTGGTGTCACCGCCGGACGGCAAGTACGTGTTTGTTCAGGACCTTGGGGCCGACAAGATTTTTGCCTACCACTACGACCCCAAGGCCAACCACGAGCTGCCACTGACCCCGGCCAACCCGGCCTCGGTGCAGCTGCCGCCCGGCAGCGGCCCGCGTCACTTGTTGTTCAGCGCGGACGGCAAGCATGCCTGGCTGACCACCGAGATGAGCGCCCAGGTCGCGGTGTTTGATTACAACGACGGCAAGCTCAGCCAAACCCAACTGGTGGAGTTCGCAGGCGGGCAACCGGTGTCCGACAAGGCCGGCGCCGCACTGCATGCTTCAAGCGATGGCAAATTCCTCTACGTGAGCAACCGTGGCACCGCCAACCAGGTGCTGGTGTTCAGCATCGACCCGGCCACCGCGCACCACAAGGAGCTGAA
>NZ_UYXQ01000145.1 GCF_900624995.1 Pseudomonas antarctica | reverse complement strand
ACCTCTACGAACCGGACAGCTTCCGGCCTCTGGCATTGCTGGAAGGTTTCGGGCCGAAAGACACCCAGCCCTTTCACTACCAACTCGACCACCTCGGCACCCCGCAAGAACTCACCGCGCCCGACGGTGAAATCGTCTGGTCCGCACATTACCGCGCCTACGGTGACATTGCTCGCCTCGACATCAGTAAAGTCGACAACCCGCTGCGTTTCCAAGGCCAATACTTCGACCAAGAAAGCGGGCTGCACTACAACCGACATCGCTACTACAATCCAGATATTGGTCGTTACCTCACGCCCGACCCAGTGAAGCTGGCGGGTGGGATCAATGCGTACCAATACGTGCCCAATCCAACGGGATGGGTAGATCCACTGGGGTTGAACTCGTGTCCAGGTGGGGATGGTTGTAAACCCACTACAGGGTTCGAGAATCCGGTTGGAAAAACGAAGGTTGATGAGCGACAACCAGCAATACCGCAACTGTCACAGGAACATCGACAGGCGCGAATAGATGCACTAGCTGAGGCAAACGCCAAACGGCGTGTGTTGGAGTTAGAAGATAGATATGACATGCATACTGTCGCCAAACACGGTCCCGAAATCACTGATCCGGCGCTGAAACAGAGGGCAATTGATGGAACCGACCCAAGAACTGGATTACAAAAGCCAGGCGCGAAGGGAAATTTAAGCTCCCAGTTTCATAGTTGGAAAATGCAACTAAGCGCTTTGAACAAAGCGTTGACACGCAAATCGCTTGGATTAGAGCCCTTCAATGGAAAAGACCACAATCAAAACCCCACACTCAAGCTGCAATTACCTGGAGCAGGACGAGGCTATCGACCTAACAAAGCAGACGCTGCAAACCCACACCTTAATGAAGACCTGGATTGGTTCGAGGTGAAATTCGATAAAAAAGATAACGACAGGCCATTTACTGCCTTTCCTGCGGAGAAAAAGTAATGTTGAAAGATCCGTTCCTAAATGAACCATTCGATCCCAACCTCAAATGGCTTATAGGCGTATTTGATGTTTATGATCGAGAGCACGAGCTTGGTAAAGAGCTAGAAAAATACAACCCGAATGAAAAATTGAGCAGAGAGGTGCTCATAAGAAATCACGCGTTGAATTTGGATTACCTTTCCTACAGACATAAATTCGCTTTGATTCAGGCCCTAAAAAGCAGCCTGGATGCTGAGAATTATGACTTTCAAAGTTTATTCACGATTGGCGAAGACGAGGCCGCTTCATGGCCAAGAGCGGAATGGTACGAGCTGGAGAGTCCTAGGGACTTTTTAAATGATGTTTACCAGCTCGCACAGATTATTTGGAAAGACGACCTCCAAAAAGCCAGCCTCGAAGACCAGTCCACATGGTGAATACCACCTGCCTCACTGACGCGCCGTCAAACACTGTGGCGAGCAGGCTTGCCACAACAAGGCTGCTCACCATGGAATCAGGCCCACCCGTAGAGCCTGGAGGAACCCCGCGACCCAATCACCGCTTGGAAAGCTCCATGATCATCCGGCTAAGCAGATAAATCCGCGGTGCCACACTCTCCACTTCCGCATACTCCTCTGGCGTATGTATGTTGCCACCGACAATCCCGAACCCATCCAACGTCGGCGTCCCTACCCCAGCCGACAAGCTTGCGTCGGCTGCCCCGCCGCTGCCTTCAATGGTCAACTTACGCCCCAGTTCCCCATAGATTCCCTGGGCAATTGCCACCAACTTGTCCGACTCCGGCGTCTGCGGCATTGGCGGTAAACCGCGTAGCAAACGGGTCTTCACTTCGGTGTCCGGGATCAACTTATTCGCTGATACACGGGCCAGGTCTTTCTCGATCCGATCAAACTCTTCCGGCAATGCCGCGCGTACATCAGCCTTGGCAGTGGCTTGGTCGGGGATGACGTTGGTGCGGTCACCGGCCTTGATGACCGTGAAGTTGATGGTGGTTTTCTTTTCTTCATCGCCGAGTTTGCCCAGTTGCAGGATCTGGTGCGCCGCTTCCATGGCGGCGTTGCGGCCCAGTTCCGGGGCGACGCCGGCGTGGGCGGCTTTGCCTTTGACTTCGACCACGGCGGTGGCGCTGCCTTTGCGCCAGACCACCAGGCCGTCGGCTGGGCGGCCGGGTTCGAGATTAAGGGTGACGTCGTGGTCTTTGGCGGTGGTGCGGATCAGCTCGGAGGCGGCTTCGGAGCCAGTTTCTTCGCTGGCGTCGAGCAGGAAGGTGATGTGGGCGTAGTCCTTGAAGCCCTGGTTTTTAAGGACTTTGAGCGCGTAGATGCCGGCGACGATGCCGCCTTTGTCATCCATCACGCCGGGGCCGTAAGCGCGGCCGTCCTTGATGTGGAACGGGCGTTCGGCGGCCGAGCCTTCCTTGAACACGGTGTCCATGTGGGCCATCAGCAGGATCTTGGCTTTGCCGGTGCCTTTGAGGGTGGCGATCACATGGCTGCTGTTGGCGGCTTTGTCGGGCACCCGTTCGATGCTGAAACCCAACTGCTTCAATTCATCCACGGCAATGTCGCGCACTTGGGTCAAGCCGGGCTCGTAGCCGGAGCCCGAATCGATATTCACCAGGCGTTCGAGCAGTTTCAAGGCGTCGGCCTTGTACTGTTCGGAATCGGCCTGGATCTGCTTGTGGGGTTCGGCGCTGTAGGCCGGCACGGCGAAGGACAAGGCCAGGGTCGCGGCCAGGAGGGTACGGGAGAAGGTGAAGAGCATAAACCGATCCTTGTTTTGTTGTTGGGAGGGGCTGAAACACCCTACCCCACTAGACCGAACGCAACCAACTCCCCTGCACCGAACTCACGCGGTTACGCCCGCTGCTCTTGGCCTCGTACAACGCTTGGTCAGCGTCGTTGAGCCAACTGGTGGAATCGGCATGCGCAGCTTGATACGGCGCCAGGCCGATGCTCAAGCTGGCGCGCAACGTCGGGTCTTGGGTATACGCCAAGGCGTTGAAGCGATCGCGCAACGCTTCCATCACTTCGGTGGCGCGGTGCAGGGGCATGTCCGGCAGGATCACGCAGAACTCATCGCCGCCATAGCGCCCGGCGAGGTCGGTGGCGCGCAGGTTCTGGCGCAGCACTTTGCTCAGTTGGCGCAACACGATATCGCCGGTGACGTGGCCGTAGGTATCGTTGATGGTTTTAAAATGGTCGATGTCGATCAGCGCAATGGCGGCGCCCACCTGTTCGCGACGGCAGCGTTGGAATTCGATGTCCAGATGGTCCTTCCAGGCACCGTGATTGAGCAGGCCGGACAGGCTGTCGGTGCGGCTCAGGGCCAGCAATTCGCGTTTGTGTCGGGCCAGCGTCACGGCCTGGCGGTAGCAGATCCAGCCCAAGGCCAGCGGATACAACATCAAGATCGGCAGGCAGGCGTATAGCTGTGCCTCGGAGGTCACAGCGATGAACGCCGGGGCGAACAGCAGCAACGACGTGCCGAGGCCCAAGGCCTGCGCCACCCAACCGGCCAGCATAAAGCGTGGCCCGCCGATGGCGACGTTGTTCATGGTCATCATGGACAGCGTGGTGACGCTGGGCAGCGGGTTGAAGTGCATGGCGCCGACCCAAAAGCCGCCGCAAAAGGAATCGAACAGCAGGTTACGCCGTTCGTTGCGCAGTGAGTTGCTGGCCCGGCGCGACGATTGATAGGCAATGTGCGGCCAGACGAAGGCGTTGATCACCATCCACGCCCACACCCACGCCGGTGGATGCAAGGGGTACATGCCAAACACCACGCACACAAAGCCGAGCGTCAACCCCAGGGCGCGCGATTTATACAACCGTGAAGCGAGCGCAAGTCCATTTGCTCCGGCGGCTGACATGGTCTGGTGTGATCCTGGATGAATGCCTGGAGTCTATCAGGGCAACGGCAATGCGCCACTACCGCTCATAACCCCGTGCTAAAGCGCATCAGTGCGAAAAACCGCGCGCCAACATCAACGCCACACCTAGCAACAGCAGCGCCGTGACCCGCTGCAACAACACCCGCCGCTTGGGGTTTTCCAGCACGTGCTTGATACGCTGGCCGAAATAGCAGTACAGGCAACCACTGGCACATTGCAGGGTCAGGAACGTCAGCCCGAGGATGGCGATATCCGCCGCAGATGTGTGCTCCCCGGCGCCTGCAAACTGCGGGAATACGACGCTGAACATGATGAGGGTCTTGGGGTTGGAAAACCCAGTCAACAGACCTTTGCCGAACAGGCTACGCGCGCCCTCCACGCCAGCGCCCCGGTTGATCGACACACCGCTGCTGGTCCACTGTTTGTAGGCCAGGTAAAGGATGTAGGCCACACCCACACACTGGAGGGTCTGGGTGATGGCGAGATTGCCCTTGATCAACTCCGAAAAGCCCACGGCAAAGATCAGGATCGAAATCAGGTACGACACACTGGCGCCGAGCTGCGCCGGGATCGAGCTGCGCAGCCCGTCCTTCAAGCCCAGGCCCAACAGCAGCAGGGTCATCGGCCCGGGGCTGAAGGTCATGGTGGCGCAAAACAGCAGAAAGTAGAGAAACGAAGAAAGCGTTAACGCACTTGTCATGACTGGACCTTGGTTGGAAGAAACAACAGTGAATGCAAACCCGCCCCGAAACCCGTCAGGCATCAGTGATTGGGGTGGACAGGGCTTTGCGATACATCAACGCCAGCTCAGCCAGGGCGGCCCTCGCGGTCTGATGACCGGTGTCAAATCCCACCAGGCCTTTCCAGTGGGTGTCGGCGATGGCCTTCACCACATCGGCGCAGTCACAGTTGCCGGTGTCGTGCACAGCCGGGTTGTTGCTAAAGGAAATGCCTTTGATCAGGGCGTGATACGTGCGCACCACCTGCGCGGGCAAACCGCTATCGATGTGGGCATGCCCGGCGTCGAGCAAGCAGTAGACGTTGCGGTGCGCTTGCAGGTGCTCGAACACCCTGGCGAATTGCGCTTCATCGGTGAAAATTCGGTAGTTGACGTAGTTGGACAGGCTCTCCACGTAGATGTCCGTGCCTTTGCCCTCGGCATACCGCGCCAGTTTCTGCACCGACTTCAAGTAGTGTTCCAACGCTACCTTCTTGGCCTCGGGCACCCTTTGCGGCCCGATGAGGCAGCCGCCGTGGATGATCAACGGCGCCCCCAAACGGCTGGCAATATCGATCTCTTTTTCCACGTATTTCACGGCCGCCGCGCGGAAAGCCCCGACATCGCTGCCCAGCGGCGCCTTGAAGTTGCTGTGCAATAGCGGCTGAACGCCGCTGACTGCGATCTTCTCCTGCAGGCGGGTGATGCGCGCATCGGTC
Source organism: Pseudomonas antarctica (assembly GCF_900624995.1). Classification (GTDB taxonomy): domain Bacteria; phylum Pseudomonadota; class Gammaproteobacteria; order Pseudomonadales; family Pseudomonadaceae; genus Aquipseudomonas; species Aquipseudomonas antarctica. Next base: position 3,493 of record NZ_UYXQ01000145.1, on the reverse strand, counting down.
CAGTCCTCAACGCTTTCGCCTGGCAGGCTGCCGTCGATGTACCAGTGGGTGCAGCCACCTTCAATGGCGCTTTGCAGGCCTTTTTCAGCGCCCAGGTATTTGTGCTGGGCCACTGCGATACAAAACGGCGCGCCGGGGTTGATCAGTTGGCCATGCATGGCGTGATTCCTGTCCTCAATGACGCGCAGTCTAGGGCGGTAACCTTGCGTAAGGCAGGTAAAGTCATGCCTAATCCGGCCTAACTTCACCGGTAAAAATGACCGGTAAAATCTCCGAAAAAACCAGGAAGACTTATGTTTGTATCCGCCATCGCTTTTGAGCCAGGCACGCCGAAGGTGCAGCAGATTGTCGAGGCGTTCAGCCAGGCCATCGAGAACGGTGAGTGGGCACCGGGCAGCAAGTTGCCATCGGTGCGTGAATTGACCCAGACCTTGGGCGTCAGCAAGTTCACCCTCAATGAGGCGCTGGACCGCCTGCGTGGGCGCAACCTGCTGACCTCAAGCCAAGGTCGCGGCCACTTTGTGGCGGTGGACACCGCCCGCCCTGCTTCGGTGACCTGGGTCGACCTGTTACCCCAGGACTTACTCAGCGTGTTGCGCCGCCCCTTGGTCACCGCCAGCGGCGAGCTGCGCCCCGGCAGTGGCCACTTGCCGGAAGACTGGCTGAACGGCGAGGCCATCCGCCAAGCCATGCGCAGCGTGGTGCGCGCGCCATCGTTACGCATCGCCGGGCTGGGCACACCCGCCGGTTTTTTACCGTTGCGCCAGGCCTTGCAACAGAAACTGCACGCCGAAGGACTGTCCGTGCCGGTGGAACACATCATCACCACGCCCAACACCGTACAGGGCCTGGACATGCTCATGCGCCTGCTCGCACGCCCCGGCGATACGGTGCTGCTGGATGCGCCCTGCTATTTCAACTTCCACGCCAACCTCGCCCTGCATGGCGTCAAGGTGGTGACGATCGAGCGGCGCCCCGACGGCTTTGACTTCGCCGCCCTTGAACACCTGCTGGCTGAGCACCGCCCCAGCTTGTACCTGACCACCAGCGTGCTGCATAACCCCACCGGGCACTCCTTCAGCCCCAGCCAGGCGTTTCGCCTGCTGCAACTGACCCAGCAATACCACTGCCATATCGTCGAGGATGACCTCTACGGCGACCTGCACCCCAACCCGCCACCGCGCCTGGCCGCCCTCGCCGGCCTGGGCCAGGTCACCTACTTGTCGGGCTTCTCCAAGATCCTCAGTGCCAACAGCCGCGTCAGCTACGTGGTGGCCGCGCCGCAACTGGCGGCGAACCTGACCAACATGAAGTTGATGAGCGGCGGCGTGACCTCGGAACTGCTCGAGCAGATCGTCTACCGCATGCTCAGCGAAGGCAGCTATGCCAAGCACCGCAAGCGCATGGTGCAGCGCTTGATAGAATCCGCAGGGCGCGTCGAGCAATGGCTCAAGCGTTGTGGCTGCGAGCTGCCGATGCCGTATGAAGGCGGGATGTTTATTTGGGCGCGCCTGCCGCCGGGTGTGAACGGCGAGCTGCTGGCCCAGGAGGCGTTGAAACACAGCATGGTGTTGGCGCCGGGCGCGTTGTTCGGCTACGACCCGGCGCACCTCAACTCGATGCGTTTTAATGTGGCCCACAGTGATGAGGCGCAGCTGCAGCGAGTGTTCGAGGCGTTGCTGCTCAACGCCGTACGCACCCCTTGAGCATGCTGTGATTGTGCAATGAGGTGTCCCTCCTACACCTCGAACAACCTCGGCATAGGCCTGGCGGTGAACGACACCGGACCCTGGCCGATGGCAACCCGGTCACCCTCGACCATGTCCGCCTCCTGGCTCGCGCAATTGGGCTGGGACGTGCCGGTGCTGGGTTTCACACCGAGCGTCAATTACGTCAAGCACCACATCCCGGGCGCCCGCTGGGCCTTGCGTGCACAATTGCCCGAAGCGTTGGCCAAGGTGCCAGCCGCCGAACGTGATGTGCTGACCTGCGCCAGCAGCTCATTGGCGCGCTTGGCGGTGGCCGATTCAAGGCTGGCCAACCGCGTCAACCTCTGAGCCGCACAGCTAACACAATGTGCTCTGTGTTGTGTCAGTGACTCAGCAGCCGCCCGCCAGGCGTTCACGCAAGAATTCCACCAGCGCCTGCACCGGCCTGGCGCTTTGCCGGTGCTGGGGATACACCGCCGACAGGGTCAGGGCTTGGGGGGCGAAGTCTTCCAGAATTGTCACCAAACGCCCGTCCCTCAATGCCTCGGCGACGATAAACGTCGGCAGGTAGGTGATGCCCAGCCCGGCTATCGCCGTGTCACGCAGCAACTCGCCGTTGTTCACGCGCATCCGCCCGCTGACATTCACCGCGTGCAACTTGCCTTTGGTCTGGAAACGCCATTGCACCTGGCGGCCGTGGCCGTAGGGCAGGCAATCGTGGTCGGCCAAATCTGCGGGCTTGAGCGGCGTGCCGCGCAGGGCCAAGTACTCGGGGCTGGCGCAATACACCCGCTGCACGCTGGCGATGCGCCGCGCGATCAGGGTGGAGTCTTCAAGCGTGCCGATGCGCAACACCAGGTCGTAGCCTTCGCCAATCAGGTCCACCGGGCGGTCACTCAGGTCGACTTCCACCGACACGTGCGGGTGACGTTGCAGGAACGAAGGCAACAGGCAGCCCAGGTGGGCCATGGCAAACGAAAGCGGCGCGCTGAGGCGAAGGGTGCCACGCGGTTCGCTGTTCTGACCGGCAATGCCCTGCTCCACTTGCTCGACGTCATTGAGCAAGCGCATGGCGGATTCGTAGTAACTCTGGCCCAGTGGCGTGATGTCGAGGCGGCGCGTGGAGCGGTTGAGCAGGCGTACGCCGAGGCGATCTTCCAGCTGGATCAGGCGGCGGCTGACGAACTGCTTGGACAGGCCTAATTGCTCGGCGGCGGCGGTGAAGCTGCCGGACTCCATGACCTGGCAGAACAGGCGCATGTCTTCGAAGGGGTTCATTGTCGCTTCTCGGTGGACGATGGCCTGTTTTATAACCGGCCCGTCGCAGCACCACAAGGGATTACCTACCTGTTCAAGAACGGGTTACTTGGCAATAAACGCCTGGGCGGGGTCAAGGCGTAGAGGCCGAGGTGCTGGTATTTGACCTGCGCCCTCAGGAACGGCCGCAGATGCCATAACCGTGTCCACGATGGCCCGTCGATAACGGACCATCGCTGGCGTCGATAGTCACCATCAGCGCAATGAAGTTCTCTTAAAAAAACCAACGCGTAACATCAAACCCATGCCAAACGGCACCCAACTAAAACACTCGGAGCACACCCCCATGAAACGCCAACTTTTGCTTAGCCTCGCGTTCTCAGTACTCGCTGCAAACGCTTTTGCTCACCCCGTTGTCGCTGAAGGCGGTGCGGATCGTCTGCAGGAACGTGGCTTGGCTGAAGGCGGTGCGGATCGTCTGCAGGAACGTGGCTTGGCTGAAGGCGGCGCGGATCGTCTGCAGGAGC
>NZ_UYXQ01000144.1 GCF_900624995.1 Pseudomonas antarctica | reverse complement strand
GGGTGTCGGACTGCATGCCTCGCGCGATGGGAAAGTCCCCGACGTGAGCAACCGTGGCACCGCCAACCAGGTGCTGGTGTTCAGCATCGACCCGGCCACCGCGCACCTCAAGGAGCTGCAGCGCCGCACCGTGGAAGGCGACCACCCGCGTGAGTTCAGTCTGGACCCGAGCGGCAAGTTCTTGCTGATCGCCAACCAGAAAAGCAACCAAATCGTGGTCGTCGAACGCGACCCCAAGACCGGCTTGTTGGGTAAAACCGTGCAGAAATTGCCGATCGATGCCCCTAGCGACCTCAAGTTCCTGGTGCGTCAATAAGCCACAGGCCCCGCATCGCGGGGCCTGACCTTTAGTATTAATTGTATTAATAGCGGCTACTGTTTCAAAGCATTTCTAAGGTTCAGCCCTCGGGCGTAAGTTTGGTTCCAAGGCCTTCCCGGCCACCTCACCAAACGAACACAAGGGTTACCGACATGAACTTGAACCTCTTCTCCATCATCGCCGCTTCCGCTGTTTCCGCCACCGTGGCATTGCCAGCCGCTGCCAGCGTGGACGTTGCCGGCAAAAAATCCAGCACCAGCGCCTACACTCAGAAATACCTGCAACAAAGCGCCAACTTCTATGCCGCACTGGATCATAAAACCCAGCACTGAGCTTGAGTTGAACGGCGGTCAAATGTGGGAGCTGGCTTGCCTGCGATGAAATTAACTCGGTGTATCCGTTGGACCGAGTTGACGGCATCGCAGGCAAGCCAGCTCCCACATTTGATTGTGTTGATTTCAGGGTTTTGCCATCACTGCAATAAACAGCGGCGATTCCAGAAAGCGTTGTAGCCAGTTTTGTAAGTGCTGATACGGCGTGCTGGCAAACCAATCACGATCCACATGCGCAAACTGACGCACAAACGGCGCCAGTGCCGCATCGGCCAGGCTCAAATGGTCGGCCAGCAAAAACGCCCGCTGCGCCAGCAAACCTTCCAGTTTCTGCAAAAACACCTCGCCCTCGGCCCGATAATGTTCCATCGGCTGCTGCGGGTAGCGATCAGCGTATTTGTATCGATCCAAGTGATGTTTGAACACCTGATCATTCTCGGCAATCAGTTCCAGCACCGCCGGGTCGCCCTGCAGCAACCAATCCTCAGGATCGTGCTGCGCCAGCGCCCACTGCATGATGTCCAGGCTTTCCTCAATCACCCGGCCGTCCACGCTCAATACCGGCACCGTGCCCTTAGGCGACAGCGCCAACATCTGCGCCGGTTTGGTCTTGAGGCTCACCTCGACGATCTGCACGGGCACGCCTGAATAGCGCAACGCCAGGCGCGCCCGCATCGCATACGGGCAGCGCCGAAACGAATACAGCAGCGCCTCGCTCACTTGACCTCCAAGGTGCTCAGGCCATTGCCCTGGCGCTTGACCTGGATCTGCACCGGGATGCGCTCGTGCATTTCCTGCACGTGGGAAATCACCGCCACCTTGCGGCCCTGGGCCTGCAAACCGTCCAGCGCGTCCATCGCCAATTGCAGCGACTCGGGATCAAGGCTGCCAAAACCTTCGTCGATAAACAGCGACTCAATCTTCAACGTGCTCGACGCCATCGACGCCAGGCCCAAGGCCAGCGCCAGCGACACCAGGAAGGTTTCGCCACCGGACAACGAATGCACCGAGCGCAGCTCATCGCCCATTTCCGTGTCCATCACCAACAGCCCAAGCATGCTGCCGCCGCGTTTTAGGCGGTAGCGGCGCACCAGTTGGCGCAGTTGCACGTTGGCGTGGTGCACCAGCAAGTCGAGGTTGTAGGCCTGGGCGATCTTGCGGAAGGTATCGCCGGTGGCCGAGCCGATCAGCGCATTCAGGCGCGCCCAGCGCTGCCATTCTTCGTAAGCCTTAGTGATCTGGTCGGCCAGCGCGTGGTTGGCGTCCTGACGACGCTGGTCTTCGGCCTGGCGCGCGCGCAATTCGGCGCAGTGTTTTTCGCCCTCGGCGAATTGCTGGTTGAGCGCGGCCAACGTGCTATCGAGTTGCTCGGCATCCAGGTTGCCATTGTGCAAGGCCTGGTGCTCGGCAAGACGTTGCTCGCGCTCCTGCAGCAGCACCTTGGCCTGCTCGACGGCTTTTTCACTGAGTTGCAGTTGCTGGCGCAGTTCGCTGATGTGGCTGTCATCAAAGCCCAGCAAACGCGTGAGCCCATCATCATCGAGTTCCGGGTGCAAGGCGCGCCATTCACCCAAGCGCTCGTCGAGGCTTTGCTGCTCGGTGGTCAGTGCCTGTTGGCGTTCCTGCTGTGCCTTGAGGTCGGCAGCCAGTTGAATCAGGGCGTTGCGAATCTCTTGCAGCTGTTGGTTGGCGTCAGTCTCGCTCTGGCGTGACTGCACCACTGTTTGGTCAAGTTGCTGTTGCCACTGTTCGGCACTGGCGTGATCGCCCAGCAGGGCGCGAAGTTTTTCCTTGGCGGCCTGTTGTTGCTTGGCTAACTCGGTGACGTGCTGGTGCAAGGCGTCCAGTTGCTGCTGGCGGTGCTGCTGATGGGTCTGTTCTTTTTCGATGGCCTGCTGACGTTCTTGCTGTTCGGCCAGTTCATCGCGCTGGTGGCCAAGCTGCTCAAGACGCTGGCTGACGTGCTGGTCCAGCTGCATGAAGGTCGCGGCCGGTTCGCGGCGTAAACCGTCGAGGGTCTCGGCGGGCAGCAGGCTGGCGAAGGCCTTGAGTTCTTCGTCGAGGCGTTCGCGGTCGTTTGCCAGCTCGCGCTGCTGGTCCGCCAGCAATTGACGGGCTTGCTGACTGGCGTCCTGTGCGGCTTGCAATTGCTGCTGCAAACGCCCGGCATTTTGTTGCAGGTTGAGCAGGGCGCCTTGGCGTTGTTCGTCCTGGGTGATGCTTTGCGTCAACTGCGCCAGTTGCTGGGCCAACCAGGTGCTGCGTTTGGCGGCGTCTTGATTGAACAGAGAGGCGGCCAGCGGGTGCGCATCCAGGCTCGGTTTCAGTGCTTGTTGCTGCGTCGCCAGTTGCTCCTGCTGTTGCAGGAACTCCTTTTGCTGGGCGATCAGGCCGCCCACTTCACCACGCAGCTCGGTGAGTTTTTCCTTGAGGATATCGACGGTTTTCTGCGCCGAGGCTTCTTCGTTTTCGTCATGCCGGCCGAGGCTTTGCAGCAAGGCTTCCGGCTGGTGATACGGGTGCTCATGGCTGCCGCACACCGGGCATGGCTGGTCATCCTGCAACTGCTCGCGCAGTTCTTCGACACTGGCACTGCGCGCCAGGCGCTGGCGTTCCAGCAGTTGCTTGGTCACCGTCAGGGTTTGCTCGGCGATGGTCAGCTCGGCCTTGGTTTGCAGGCCGCTCTGGTTCAGTTGTTCGCGCTGCTGCTGCGCGTCCGCGAGTCTTTGTGTGAGGTTGGCGCTCTGTTGATCCAGCTGCTGCTGGCTGTCCCATAGGCGCGTAAGGTCTTCAAACGCGCGCTGCTGTTTGCGGTTGTCCTGCAACAGGCTGGCGAGTAACTGGATCTGCTCGGCGACGGCGTGTGGCTCGGCGCCGGCTTCCTGATACAGCAGGTCCAACGCGTCGCGTTGCTGGGTGAACTGCTCGGCGGCGGTGGTGGCGCGCTGTTCAAGTTGTGGCAGTTCTTCCTGGCCTTTTTTCAGGCGGCTACCAATTACCATCAACTGTTGCAGGCGCTCGCGTTGATAAGTCCAACCATCGCTCAACGGTGCAAGGGCGGCGCTGCGCTCAAGCTCAGTGGCCAGGCGTTGCAGGCCCTCGGCGACTTGGCTGTGTTTGTCCTGCAACGCTTTGAGTAACGCGTGGCCTTCGGTACAGGCGCTGGCGTGTTGCTGTTTATCCTCGGTGCGTTTGGCCAGGTCCTTGGTCAGGTGGGCGAGGGTGCTTTGTTCCTCAAACGCTTGACGCAGCAATGGCACGGCGTCGGCCTGGGTTTTCAGCGCGTCGACCAATGTTGCCTGGGCGGCTGCTTGCTGCTGTTGCGCCTGCTCCTGACGTGTTTGCAGCACGATTTGCTGCTCGATATGCTGCTGAATCTGCGCAGCAAGGGGCGTCAACAATGTGCCCAGTTCAGCTTGCCGAGCAAACTGATGGCGCTGCGGCGCCAAATGCTCCAGGCGGCTCAAGTCCTGGCGTTGTGCGCCTTGGCCGTCCCAGTCCGCCTGCGCCCGTTGCAGTTGCTCCGTCGCACTGAGCTGGCGCTCCTGCCATTCGCGCAGTTCTTTGAGCCAGGTGTGTTGCAGCTCCAGCTGTTTGAGCTGGGCCTGTTGGGTCTTGAGCTGTTGCTGGGCCTCGGCCAACTGTTGATCAAGCTCGGCGCGGGCTTCGGGAGCCAGGGGCACGACGCCGGTGGCCTGGTCCTGCAGTTGTTTATGCGCGTCCTTGGCATCCTTGGCCTTGTCGAAGGCGCGGCGGCCAAGCTGGGTGTAAAGCGCGGTGTCGGTGAGCTTTTCCAGCAGCTCGCTGCGCTCATTGTCGTTGGCCTTCAGAAACGCACTGAACTCGCTTTGCGCCAGCAACACCGCACGGGTGAACTGCTCGAAGTTCAAGCCCAGGGCCAGTTCCAGCTGGGTTTTGTATTCGGTCTTCTGGCTGGCCAGCAGTTGGTCGCTGTCGAGGTCGATCAGGCTTTGCCGGCTGTTCTGCAACTTGCCGCTGGCCTTGTCGCGGGCGCGGTTGGCTTCCCAGCGTGCGCGGTAGCGGCGGCCATTGACACCGACAAAATCCACCTCGGCATAACCGCCGCCGGTGCCGCGCCGCAGCAGCGTGCGCGGGTCGCCGATGGAAATATCGCTATCGGCATCCGGCATCTTCGCCTGGCCGGTATCGCCCAAGCGCGGTACTGCGCCAAACAGCGCCAGGCACAAGGCATCGAGCAGGGTACTTTTACCCGCGCCGGTCGGCCCGGTGATGGCGAACAACCCGGCGCTGGCCAGCGGCTCGGCGGTGAAGTCGATTTCAAATGGGCCTGCCAGGGAGGCGAGGTTTTTCAGGCGGATGGCGAGGATCTTCATGGCTGTTCGCCCTCCTGTTGCACTTCCTGGAGCAGCACGGCGAAATCCTTCAACGTCTGTTCATCCACTTCGCTGCCGTAGCTGTCCTGCCAGGCGCGGCTGAACAGCTCCTGGGGCGTGAGCTGGTCGAGTTCGATCAGGCGCTCGTCGTCCGTGTTGTCGCTGGCGCGTTTACCCGCGTATTCGGCGGCGATGCGCACCAGGCGCACGGCTTTGCCTTGCAGGGCGGTTTCGATTTGCTGGCGCAGGTCCGGTTGCGGTTCGTCGAGGCGCACGCGCACTTCCAGCCACGGGTGGCGTTGGGTTTCGGCGAGCAGGTCGATGTCGGGCAGATCCGCCAACTGCTTAAGGATATCCGCCAGCGGCGCGGCTTCCAGGCGTTGCAGGTTGACCGAACGCGGGATCAGGCGGGGCTCGACATTCACCAGGCGTTGGCCCTGAAAGGTCACATCGAGAATCTGATGCTTGTAGCCGATTTCGGAAAACGACAAGGGGATCGGCGAGCCACTGTAGCGAATCTTGTCCTCGCCATTCACGCGCTGCGGCTTGTGCAAATGGCCGAGGGCGACATAGGCCACGCTGGTATCGAACAGTTTGGCGGGCAGCGCCTCGGCATTGCCGATGATCAGGCTGCGCTCGGAGTCTTCCGATACCGAACCACCCGCCATATGCGCATGGCTGATGGCAATCAGCGCCTGGCCCTTTTTGCGCTTGGCGTTGGCGGCGGCGATCAGCCATTCATGCACTTGGCCGATGCCGCGCAGGTAGTCGTCGCCCAAGTGCGCGCCGGTGACTTCCGCTGGGCGCAAGAACGGCAGCGCCAGGCACCAGGCGGCGATCTTGCCTTTGGCGTCGGGCAGCGGGATCAGCAAACGGTCGGCATCCAGTTCGCCATCGTCCAGCCACAGCACACGCCCCAGCGCGTGCGTGCGCAAGCGCCGCATCAACGGCGCGGGCAGCTCGATACGTGAACCGGAGTCGTGGTTGCCGGCGATCATCACAATCGTGAGTGTCGGGTTTTGTTCGTGGGCGCTGATGATGAAGTCATACAGACGCTCCTGGGCCTTGAGCGGCGGGTTGACCGTGTCGAAGATATCGCCGGCGATCAGCAGCGCATCGGGCTGCTCGGCTTTTAACTGGCCCAGCAGCCACTCGAGAAAACAGGCGTGTTCGAAGTCGCGTTCCTGGCCATGCAGGTTTTGGCCGAGGTGCCAGTCGGAGGTGTGGAACAGACGCAAGGCGAACTCCGTGGAGAAGATGAAAAGGAGGGGAGTTTACCTGTAAAAGCCCACACAGTGCCCGCGGACGAGCCAGATCAAATGGGGGAGCTGGCAAGCCAGCGCCCACAGGGGTTATGCGGCGTGCAGGCAGTCCAGCGCGCGCTCGGCGAGGGTTCTGGCGCTATTGATCAAGTGCTCGGTGGCGCCGGCCAGGTGGTGTTGGTCGGCGGACAGCCCTTGGGAGGAGGCAGCTGCGGTGGCGGCGGCGCAGCGCAACAGGTCGCAGAGTTGGGCGAGGGCGTCTTCGAAGCTGAGGTCGTGATGTGCGGAGAAAGCCGGCGGTGAGTCGGGTTGTAGGCAGTGGCTCAGGGCGCGCTCGAAGATTTCGCGGTCGGGGGTGAAGCGGGGTGGGTCTGGGACGATTTTGTTCATGAATGAAACTCCTGAAAGGTCTGGAGCCATTCCTTTGCCGATCTCACTCGTCAAAAGGTGGCAGCTATGTGCGGGGTGAGATTGCCGGTCAGGTACACCCGGTCAGACCGAAGTCTGCCCGCACACAGCCGCCATAGAGCATGTTGCTCGCGGTTGTGGCACTTGGCACCTAATCACATCACAGGATCTCACCCCTGATCGCTGATATGCAGCGACGGAGCGAAGGCTAGCCAGTGGACTGAGCAGGCGCAAGGCCAAAGGATTGTCTAGGAAACTTCCCGCAAATTAAAGAGATATGGATTGCTGGCCTTTAACAATGCATGTCGATCAGGCAGTGTGCGTCGGTCTCAAGCAGTGGAGCTGAGCATGTGTACAACAAAGTTAGCTGCCGCTGTTGCCGCAATCTGCTGATTAACTGTTTTATTGTCGCCCTTATCGCCATCTGCCCAATCGCAAATGGCTTTGATCAGCAACCAATCTACTCGAGCTTCTTGGCAAGCTACATACAGCCCTGCGCCTTCCATTTCGCCTCCCAAGGCTTCCGGTGCGAGAGCGGTGAGTGCTGTCCGATAATTCAAGTTGTCGATTAATTTATCGCCGCTCAACATCAGGCCGGCCTTAACTTTTCCTGAGTCTTCGGGCCAAGTCATTTCGGCATTACGTAGCCAGTTTAGCGGTGCAGAGGATGCTGAGGCCTTGTCACCGCGCAGGGTGATGTTGCCGTCCTTGCTCACGCGTTGCAGGTCATACATCTGTAACTGCTTGGCGACGAGAATGTCTCCAATGGCGTATTTAGTATCATCGATGCCAAACGCGATGCCGACCATGATGACGGTCTCTGGTTTGATTTCGCTGATCGCTTTCTGGATTGACATTTGCGAGCCATTAGCACCGCCTGAACCCATGTCAGAGGTCGCTAAAAAACACTCAAACCCGGCGACGACACCCAGTTGCTTGTAAACATGTTTGTCGACTTTATGATTGCTTGCGAGTTGGCCGGTTTTTGTCGCGAAGGCTGATAGAACAGCTCGGCTCTCTACGGAAGTAACAGTCACTATCAGTAATCGTTGCGACGCCATCTCAGGTCCTTTTTGAGGTGCATGTTCTAATTCGTTCACAAGCTTGAATTCGGCATTAACCAGTTCCCAAGCCTTTTGCGCAGAGACGCTGTCGGCAATTGCTGCATGCGGTGAGGTGATCAGCCGTAGGGCGTCCTCGGGCAGCGCTACGCGTTTTTTCACTTGGAACTGCAGCACAACCGCAAACTCGAGCATGGCGATAGCATTTGCGAAGCGTTGCAAATTTCCGGCTGCCGCAGCCGATGCGTAGGCAGGCACATAAGCAACGACGCCCTGCTTATCAATAAGTAATAACGACTGATCCACCTGATGAGGGTCGTTTTTCTCCAGCACGGTGTCCGCTACGCGATCCAGCATCAGTGGGTGTCTTGACACCAAGACGGCCATCCGGCGACGCCAATCAGTTGGGTCATCCTCTAAAGACACGATACGGATAGCTGGGTAGTACCTGGGGAGGTCGCGGAGGGGTTTTACACGATGGTCGTAGGCACTGGCAATCGCTAATACGTAGCGAAACAGCTGTTCAAGATCGGGGTAGTTTTCGACTTTCTGAAGTTCGCTGAAGTCACAGCCATCCGCAATTTCAAATTCAGACAGGATGAAGTTGATAAATAGAAGTTTGCCGAATAGGTGGAAATTGATGTTGAGCCGCCCCGGCATATCGGTACGCAGAGACTCAATATCATACGGAAGTTTCTTGCCGCTGAATTTCAATGTGGGCTGCAACTTTTTTAACGTCGCATAAAAAACGTCCGTAGGCTCCAGCACAATAGGCGAGTAACTCGTTCTGATGCGCCCGCCGAGGCTTCTAAGAAAACGCTTGCCGCCCCTTTGATTGAACAGCAGGTTGGAGTTACTCAGCGTCGCCAGGCCCGAGGAGGTCATCTCAATCGCAAACCCCCATTGAAGCTTAACCCGGTAACTCATGAGCTCTCCTGAATTGGGCGGCCGGGAGCAGGAATCGAACCTGCCGACGCTGAGCAAAACTCAGCCCTTGAACCTTCAAGCCCGGCCAGATGGTGGCAACTTAACATCAAATGGACCCAAATTCCAGTGCTATTTTCAGGCGATTTTTCGCATGTTGACCCGCACCC
>NZ_UYXQ01000143.1 GCF_900624995.1 Pseudomonas antarctica | reverse complement strand
ACCCACAACGACAGCCCGTTCGACATGAACTGGCCGCGCAGTGCGGGCAAACCGGATTGCGTCCACACTAACGAACAACGCGAAGTCACCACCCAGGAAGGCGTCTATGTCACCACTCGCCTGAGCCTGGCCGACCCGTTGAAACTCATCCTCGGCGGGCGCCTGGACTGGTACGACTACGACAACCGGGATGGCGACGGCGACTTTCATGTCACCCGTAACCTCACGCGCTACGCTGGCCTGATCTACGAACTGGACGACCATCACTCGGCGTACGTTAGCTACAGTGACATCTTTACGCCGCAGAGTGCGAAGGACGCCACCGGCGCACCGCTCAAGCCCATCGTCGGTAAAAACTATGAGGTCGGTATCAAGGGCGAATACCTTGGCGGCGCGCTGAATGCGAGCGTGGCGCTGTTTCGCGTTGATCAGGAAAACCGCGCCGTTGCGGTGGTCGTACCCAACTGCCCACAGGCATCGTGCAATGATGCCTCAGGCGAGATTCGCAGTCAGGGCATCGACGTCGAACTGCAAGGCGCATTAACCGAGCACTGGCAGGTCGGCGGCGGTTATACCTACGCGCGTACCCACACCCTCAAGAATGAGGCTGAACCGCAGCGGGTCAACAAGCCGTTCGACACTGACACGCCGGAACATCTGTTCAAGCTCACCACCCGCTACAACTTCCAAGGCCCGCTGGAAAAGCTCCGTGTCGGCGGCAACGTCTCCTGGCAGAGTCGCATGTACAACGACCTCAAAGTGGCGGATGGCAGCAACTACCGGCTACAACAGGGCAGCTACGCCATCACCGACCTGATGGCTGGCTACCAGATCAGCCAGCACCTGGACCTGCAGCTCAACGCCAACAATATCTTCGACCGTCGCTACTACTCGACCATTGCCAACTCCGTCAGCTATGGCGGCGACGCCTACGGCAACCCACGCAACATGATGCTGACAGCCAAGTACAGCTTCTGATCAACCTTGCCGCCGCGTCTGTCCATTCGGATAGACGCGCTTAACGTCCCGCTCAGGGATACCGATAGCGCGATGGCATCCCTGAACCTGAAAAACATTGAACACGAGCGTCACTCCACAGGCTGCCCACGTGGCACGCCGCATGCCTAGCTGTTCCCGGCTCGACCCCATGGAATAAGCGTGAATGCCGACCCGCACGCTTTTTTTCAAGCACTATCACAAGGCTGACCGCATCATGCTGACCTTGGTGTGGCTGATGTTTATGTTCTCGTTGGGCCTGGCGTTCTGACACAACACCTTGCTCCAGGCCGTGATCGGCCGCTGGGCCATGGTGTTCGTCCACGCCGTCTACGTGGTGACGGAAACCGTCGCCCTGCTCTACCTCGCCATCCACAGCCAGCGCAGCCCACGGCGAACCTGGAGATTGTCGGGCGGTTACAGTCGGTGCAGAACATTGCGCAGCGTGCGGCTAACAATGTGGAAACCTTGGCGCGCAGCAGTGAGCGCTTGCCGCCGACTGCGGTGCGGTTGGATGCGCTGGGGCGCAGGTTTCATCAGTGAGCTGATGGGTCTCGAGACAATGATGAAGTGATCTGAGCAATCGCGCCTCGATCCTGTTCCTGCAGCGTACGGTACTGGTTGAGGACCTCTGTCTCTTGCTCGTTGAGGTCATCGGCACTCATGAGCGAACGCTCCCCGCTAAGCACATACAGCACATCAACCCCGCGCTTGCGGATAGCCATCAGGTAATCGGATTTTGGCAGCCGTTCACCGCGCTCATAGTGGCCTTGGGCATTCTCGGCCACACCACCGATGACACCGAAGTCGTGTTGGGAGAGTAAGAGCCGTTTGCGCTCTTCCTTTAAGCGCACGCCTAAATTGCCGTCCATGTTGAATGCCTAATCTGAGGGGTTTAACCCACCATACGCTTATACCCTGATAAGAAGGACATTCATTTGAGTTGGCTGGGTGGGGCGAAAAGCGATAGATAGTCGGCTTATGTTCCGTTATGACCTGAACAAAAACACCTGAGCAAAAAAGCGAGTTTGCAGCATGACCGACGACACAAAAACAAAAGGCCCCGCGTCGTACGCCCCCTCGCCCTGCCCTTCACGTGTGCGTTTGAGTCGACTTAAGCCACTGTTGACGATCAGCGTGTGCAGATACGGTAGACCCGTGGCGACTGCGCCGGGGGAAGGCAACTGGTTTGCGTTGATAAGAATGCATCACCTATAAGCTAAAGACAGTTCGCCAAGGAAACGTGCCTTTACAGTACTTCCACCAATTCAAATTCCTCTGACACCAGCTCCATAGCCTCGTCAAACGAGCCCTCTCTTTGGAAAAAGTCTTTATGCCCCTGCCTCCAGTACCTGAGGCTGAGATCCCCTTCGCCTTCCTTTCTGGCAAAAATTTGATCTACGTCGCAGTAACGAATGACACGCAGCAAAATAACTCTAACTACACATACCGGCTCACCCTTGCTGTTGAGGATGATGCTGTAACCGCCAATAGCCGGTGAGTCGCCTTCATGTTTTAACGAGGCGAGTGAACAGCAGGTTGCTGTCTTTATTCCGTTAGCAACACGCTCAGCCAGTTCATCTGCCAGTTCTGGCGTATCCCCAAATGACCATGCAATGGCTCCGGGATACCTGACTTTTAAGTCATCAATTATGTTCACAACTCAATCCATTTAAACCATGTTGTTGGCTATACAATCATCACAGTGTCGGCAAGGTCAGTTGCCCGTCTCGCCACCTTCATAGTTGGGTTGCGGTCACTCACCCTCAAAGGCTATAAAGGTCGCGCTTACGCTTTCCGCTGGCCGTCGGTTTGATGCTTATCGGTTGTGCACCCAGCCAAACCGACCTTAGCAATGAAGCGAAAGTCAGTCATTAGCCATCGCGGGAAGAAGATGAAAGACCCCTTCAGCTATGTCTGGTTATTACCGCTGCTTGAAAAGCCTTTCGCAACAGCAGCACTTGATTTGCCAGAGGCGGTAAGCGCCCTCAGCGAAAAATACACGCTGCCTACCGGGATCGCACTGCAGCCGCTGGTGATCACAGCGCTGACGTCCGATTCCACCTATTGGGCGGGGCTGGCGCTTAAATGGCTGGAGGATGGTTTTCCTACGGACCCTGAGCTGGCCGCTCTACTGGTTCATTGCGCCGAGAATAAAACATTGCCACAGTCTCACCGCCACAGGGCACGTAGACTGGCCTATCGAAAAATTTCCTCTAGTTGATGCTGGCGGTGAGTGGCAATTCCCGGCCAGAAGCAGTCTGCCCATTCACGAAAGCGGTGTTGGCCCCACCGAGGGCCTCTTAGTCGTTATACCGGATCTGAAGACATGCAATGCAAGCCCCTGAAGATACTTTTAATTTCTCTTTCAGCCATGACTCATACCGTGTCAGCGGATCAAAAAGATTTGAACCTTGAACCGCTTGCCATGGCGAACATACGTTGCGCTGGGTTTTATACGGCCGCACTAATGGTGGTCAAGCCAGAAGCGAAGAAAGCGTATGAATCCAGATTCAACACGCATTACGCCCTGTCACACCAGCTCAGCGCCTCGTATGAAGCGCTGGCAGAGAGTCTGAACAAAGAAATCCAACGCCACGCCACCGAAGTTTCCGCTTTTACAGAGAAAGCGCAGGTTGTCGACTTCCTAAGCAAAAACTTCATTAAGTGCAGTTCAATCGAAGCCCACTCCGCGGCCCTGATTAAAAACAACACCCTTCACCCAGAATAACTCACTGACTCAATACTCAACCGCAACGCTAACAACAAGGATGTAGACAGTCATGATAAAACGGCGATTTTCCCTGGCGTTCAGCCTGCTATGGCGCGCTTACGTTTTGCATTTCATGTACAGCTTTTTATGCGTCATCGTGCTCGGGCTGACGTTCGGCAATCGGATGATCGGCAGCAAAAACTTCTTGCTGTACGGGCCTTCAGTCGCGCTCGGAGTGTACGCGCTGCTGCTCGTAATCCTGGAGGCAGGATGGCGTATCAATTTACTGCGAGCAGTGTTCGGCGGGCGATTGAAGCGTTCGCTGGCTGAATGGCGAACCTACGTTCTTCTACTCACACTGTTGATCACCACGATGGCAACCGTTGACGCTCTGATTGCCTTTTTTGCTGCGGGGAATGTTTGGTTAGTCTACAAACTCTACGGTGGCCCTCTGCTGTTTGCCGTGGGTGTGTTCACTATCGGTTGGACCCAGGCGACGCCGATCACCTTAGAAGTGAGCACTGCGCCCATAGAGAACACGTCGGCATGATCGCGCTTGCCTCTGCAGGTTCGGGGGTTGCGAATGCGCTCCCTGCCATGGAACTTCGCGCAAAAATGATGTCAATTTGACTGTATCGCACCGCAGCAAGATGAATGGGATCGTTTAGCGTCAGGCTATTTCCTGGCACGCCATGGAGAGAAAAATGAGAGTCATCATTGGGATGTTATTAATGTTCAGTGCCTACGCATATGCCGGGTGCGGCAACATCAGTGACGACGATCAGCGCGCTTACTGCAACGCCAAAACCAGTGGCCAAAGTTGCGGCAACATCCACGACAGCGACCTTCGGGCCACGTGCCTTGCAGAAATGAGCGGCCAAAGTTGCGGCAACATCAGCGACAGCGATCAACGTGCTTATTGCAATGCCAAACTCAATGGCCAAAGCTGCGGCAACATTCGCGGCAGCGACCTTCGAGCCACGTGCCTTGCAGAAATGAGTGGCCAAAGTTGCGGCAACATCAGCGACAGCGATCAACGCGCTTATTGCAATGCCAAAATCAATGGCCAAAGCTGCGGCAACATTCGCGACAGCAACCTGCGTAACGAATGTGAAACCCTGAAGCGTTGAGCTAACAATCACGTGGGGCCAGCGGCTTTTAATCGATACTGGCCCTGCGAACTTGAACGCATCAATTGTTTTAGCGCCTGCCCATCTCTTATCCTCGTGACCACCTATGCCCCCGTCGATACCGGAGTTCACATGGACCTCGCCACGTTCGCCCTCTTCCTCCCCGCCTGCTTCGCCCTGAACATGGCGCCCGGCCCCAACAACCTGCTGTCGGTCAGCAACTCCACCCGCTACGGCTACCGTACCTCCTGCCTCGCCGGTCTCGGCCGGCTGCTGGCCTTCGCCGGCATGATCGCCCTCGCCTCCGCTGGCCTGGCGGTGGTGCTGCAAACCTCGGAGCTGCTGTTTTATGCGATCAAGATTCTAGGCGCGGCATATCTGTTTTATCTGGCGTTTCAATTGTGGCGGGCGAATCCGCAACCCGAGGCTGAATCAGCAACGTCCAAGGTGGGATTGTGGGCGTTGGCACGTCAGGAGTTTCTGGTGGCGGCAGGCAACCCGAAAGCCATCCTGATCTTCACCGCGTTCCTCCCACAATTCGTAGTGCCGGGCCAGCCGATCGCACTGCAATTTGCGCTGCTGGGTGTGATGTTCCTGATGCTGGAGTGGATCGCGATCAGCGCCTACGCCTATATGGGCCTGCACATGCGCCGCTGGTTCGCGGAGCCGAGAGGCAAACGGATTTTCAATCGGTGCTGCGCGGGGTTGCTGTCGGCGGCGGCGACGGTGTTGTTGATGGCGCGCAGAGCGTGAGGCCTGGCCGACATCGAGCGTATTGATTCTGCAGCGCCAGCGCCGGGTAGAATGTGGACCGACGAAATCAGTGTCGCGTTGGGCTGACGCTGTTATTGATCACACGCCGAGCCGGCAGCCTATCTTTTAATCACTGGCGTATTTTATGAAATCGTCGACGGAAAAATCGCGCACGTCTGGTCGGTGATCAATAAGGCGGCGGACGTGTTGACCGTCGCGTTCACCGTTCTGGGCCTTCCCTGCCTGGGCCTCAACGGTGGCTAGATGTTCCCGCACACCGAGGCGTTTTCTTTCCAGATTGCAACAGATGACCAGGCCGAGACCGACCGTTATTGGAACGCCATTATCGACAACGGTGGCCAGGCCAGCGCGTGCCGCTGGTGCAAGGACAAGTGGGGTTTGTCGTGGCAGATCTCTGCGCGCGTGCTGACCGACGCGGTCACGCACCCCGACCCGGTGATCGCCAAGCGCGCGGTTGACGCGATCGAGGCCGCCGTGGCCGGGCGCTGAAAGCATCCAAACTCAACGGTGGAACTGGTCTGCCTGGCGCCTGTACCAAGCGGGTTTCTGTGGCGAGCCCGCTCGCCACAAAGGACTGGCACAGCCTTCAGGTGAACACCCGCTCCCGCGCAAGCACGTACTCTGGCATCCTGACCGCCCCGTCATCGAACGCGAGCAGCAAGCCTATGAACCACGGCGTTAAACTTGAACCCCGCACACTCGCGGTTCCGCTGTCGATCAGTGCCCAAGCCCAGGCCACACTGCAACGCCTGGTCGGCACTGACGGCGTGCCCCTCAACGCGCTGCACGCCATGCCCGCGCCCAATGACCACGACGCCTGGCGCCGTCTGCAAGCCGCCGTTGCGCACAATTACGCCAACACCAATGCCGGGCAGGCGGGATCTTTACGCGCCAGCCTGCACACCATCAGCGTCGAAAACGCCAGCGTGCATGTGGCCACACCGGCAACTGACACACCCTTCGCCTACATCGATCTGCACGGCGGTGCACTGGTGTTCGGCGGCGGGGAAAATTGCCGCATCGCTGCCGGCAAACAAGCCGACCTGCACGACGTGATCTGCTACGGCGTGGATTACCGCATGCCACCCGATCATCCTTACCCCGCAGCGCTGGATGACTGCCTGGCCACCTACCGCCATGTGCTCAAGCATCACGCGCCGGAACAGATCGTGATCGGTGGCCGTTCGGCGGGCGGCAACCTTGCGGCGGCCATGGTATTGCGCGCTCGAGACGAAGGTTTGCCACTGCCGGCGGCACTGGTGCTGCTGTCGCCGGAAGTCGACCTCACCGAATCGGGCGACAGTTTCCAGGTCAATCGCACTGTCGACGTAGTGCTGCCCAACCCGCTGATGAGTGTGAATCTGCTGTATGCCAACGGCGCGGACTTGTCCCACCCATACCTGTCGCCGCTGTTCGGCGATTTTACGCAGGGCTTCCCGCCGACCTTTCTGCAAAGCGGCACCCGCGATCTGTTTCTGTCCAACACCGTGCGCCTGCACCGCGCCTTGCGCCAGGCGCGCGTGCCTGCGCAGCTGCATGTGTTCGAGGCCATGCCCCATGGCGGTTTCATGGGCGCGCCGGAAGATACCGAACTGGCCGCCGAGGTGGCAAATTTTGTGCACGAGCAGTTGCGGCGGGGTTGACACATTCCGTCACATCCGCTGAAGATGAAGGCCTTATTCAGGGTGTGCCCACACATGTCAGCATCGTCTTTCGTTAACCTTTGCACCATTGGCTTGATTGCCAAGGCGCAAGGTTGCGTGGCGCACGCCCTCAAATCGAAGAAACAGTCGCTCATGTGACCGGGGCGCGCTGTCCCGTCAGATGAGCTGACAGGACATTGAGCGCGACGGACCTCCCTCCCTTTGCACAATTGCCTCTGCCCTTCTGACGGTGACTCAAACGGTCAACCATCAGGAGAAAGTGCATGTCATCGTTTCAAGGTATCTGGGTTCCCATCGTCACCCCGTTTCATGACGGCGCCATCGACTTTATCGGCCTGCGCCGGCTGGTCAGCCACCTGTTGGAAAAGCACGTGGCCGGAATCATGGTGTGCACCACCACCGGCGAAGCCGCGTCGTTGAGCCGTCAGGAACAACTGGCCGTGCTCGATGCGGTGTTGCAGCTGGTGCCCGCGCACCGCGTGGTGATGGGCCTGGCGGGCAACAACCAAATCGAACTGCTGCAGTTCCAGGGCGAAATCCTCCAGCGCCCGGCGGCCGGTTTGTTGGTGCCGGCGCCAAGTTACATCCGCCCGTCCCAGGCCGGCCTTGAAGCGTTTTTCCGCACGGTGGCGGATGCGTCCAGCGTGCCGATCATCCTGTATGACATCCCCTACCGAACCGGCGTGACCTTCGAACAGGCTACGCTGCTGAACATCATCAAGCATCCGCAGATCGTCGCGATCAAGGACTGCGGCGGCAACGTGGCGACTACCTTGGCACTGATCGCCAGTGGCGAGGTGGACGTGTTGTGCGGCGAGGACCTGCAGATTTTCAACGCGCTGTGCCTGGGCGCCAGCGGTGCGATTGCGGCCTCAGCACAGGTGCGCACCGAGGACTTTGTGGCGCTGTGCCAGCAAGTGCGGGATAACCGGCTCACCGAAGCCAGGGCGACTTTTTTCAAGTTAGTGCCGTTGATCAACACCCTGTTTATGGAGCCTAACCCGGCGCCGGTGAAGGCCGCGCTGGCCCTGCAAGGGTTGATCGGCAGTGCGTTGCGCGCCCCGATGCAAACCGCCAGCACGGCCGTAATAGAGCGGTTGCAGCAGGTCTCAATCAGCGGCGCTTAATCATCAAAACCCGTTCATGCGCCAAAAAAAGACATCCACAGGACCGCCCGGTTGCGACCGGCGCGATCCCGGCCTATGTTCCAAGCCATGCTGTGCATTTTTGCTGTCCCGCACCCAATCCTCTTGCGTACCAGGTGACGACATGCCCACCCTTTCCCGCCCCGCCGTGCTCGAACTGATCGGCAATACGCCGCTGGTCAAGGTCAGTCGTTTTGATACCGGCCTGTGCACGCTGTTTCTCAAGCTTGAATCCCAAAACCCCGGCGGCTCAATCAAAGACCGCATCGGCCTGGCAATGATCGACGCCGCCGAACGCGACGGCCGCCTGCGCCCCGGCGGCACCATCATCGAAGCCACCGCCGGCAACACCGGCCTGGGTCTGGCGCTGGTCGGCCGGGCCAAAGGCTATCGGGTGGTGCTGGTAGTGCCCGACAAAATGTCCACCGAGAAAGTGCTGCACTTGAAGGCCATGGGC
>NZ_UYXQ01000142.1 GCF_900624995.1 Pseudomonas antarctica | reverse complement strand
ATCAGCGACATCTATGCCATGGGCGGCGACCCGCTGATGGCCATCGCGATTCTGGGCTGGCCGGTGAATGTGCTGGCACCGGAGATTGCCCGTGAAGTGATTCGTGGTGGCCGCTCGGTATGCGACGCCGCCGGTATCCCGCTGGCCGGTGGGCATTCCATCGACGCCCCGGAACCGATCTTCGGCCTGGCCGTTACTGGCATCGTGCAAAAACGTCATATGAAGCGCAACGACACCGCGACTGCCGGGTGCAAGCTGTACCTGACCAAACCGTTGGGCATCGGCATCCTCACCACCGCCGAGAAGAAGGGCAAGTTGCGCGAGGCGGATATCGGCCTGGCCCGCGACTGGATGTGCACGCTCAATAAGCCTGGCAGCCGTTTCGGTAAATTGGCAGGCGTGACGGCCATGACCGATGTCACCGGTTTCGGCCTGCTTGGCCATCTGGTGGAAATGGCTGACGGCAGCGGTCTGACAGCGCGCATCGAGTATGAAAAAGTCCCACGCTTGCCAGGGGTTGAGGACTACCTGGATCAGGGCTGCATGCCGGGTGGTACGTTGCGCAACTTCGACAGCTATTCGAGCAAGCTCGGTCGCTTGCAGGAACTGCACAAACGCGTGCTGTGCGACCCGCAAACCAGCGGCGGCTTGCTGATCGCCGTTACCCCTGAAGGCGACGCCGAATTCCACACGGTGGCCGCCGAGCTGGGCCTGAGCCTTGAGCCAATCGGCGAGCTGGTTGAGCGACAGACCCGCGCGGTAGAGGTGTTTTGATGGCAACTGACATCACCGACTACCGCGACATCTTCCTCAACGATCGGCCGATGATGGATACCCGCGCGCCGATTGAGTTCACCAAGGGCGCGTTCCCTGGGGTGATTAACCTGCCACTGATGACCGACGACGAGCGCCAGCGGGTCGGCACCTGCTACAAGCAACAGGGCCAGCAAGCGGCAATCGTTTTGGGGCATGAGCTGGTGTCCGGGGCGATCAAGGCCGAGCGCATCGAGCAGTGGGCGCAATTTGCCCAGGCCAATCCTGATGGTTACTTGTACTGCTTTCGTGGCGGGCTGCGTTCGCAGATCGTGCAGCAATGGCTGAAGACCGAAGCTGGCATCGAGTATCCCCGCGTCGGCGGTGGGTACAAGGCTATGCGTACCTTTCTGCTGGATACGCTCGAGCACGCGACGGCAGAGTGTGATTTCGTGTTGTTGGGCGGCATGACCGGCACCGGCAAGACCGAAGTGCTCAGCCAGTTGCGCAACGCCTTGGACCTGGAAGGCCACGCCAACCATCGCGGCTCCAGCTTTGGCAAGCGCGCCACCGCTCAGCCGTCCAACATTGACTTCGAAAACCGCTTGGCCGTGGACCTGCTGAAAAAGCGCGCGGGCGGCATTGAGCAATTCGTGGTCGAGGACGAGAGCCGCATGATCGGCAGTTGCGCACTGCCATTGCCGTTGCACAAGGGCATGCAGACTTTCCCGATGGTGTGGTTGGAAGACAGTGTCGAAGGCCGCGTCGAAAGAATCCTGCGCGATTATGTGGTCGACCTGTGCGCCGAGTTCATCCAGGTATTCGGCGAAAACGGCCAGGCGCTGTTTGCCGAGCGCCTGACCCAGAGCCTGGCCAATATCCACAAACGCCTGGGCGGCGAGTGCTTCCAGCGGTTGCAGGCGATCTTGCAGGAGGCCTTGGCAGAACAGGCGCGCAGTGGCGCGGTGGACTTGCACCGGGAGTGGATCGAAGGGTTGCTGCGTGAGTATTACGACCCGATGTACGCCTTTCAGCGTGAGAGCAAAGGCGCGCGGATCGAGTTTGCGGGCGAGCAGGACGCCGTGGTGGAGTACTTGCGTGAGCGCAGTGGCAGGCGAGCATAATCGGTGGTTTTGAGGGCCTCTTTGCGAGCAAGCCCGCTCCCACATTTAACCGCGTTTATCCTGAGGAACGCGGTCGACATGTGGGAGCGGGCTTGCTCGCGAAAGGGCGCTGAACCTCCCTCAAAACCTACAGGATAAACGCTCCGATCAACCCGCACACCACGCCCACCAACATCGTCAGCCCGGCTACCGTCACCAGCACCCGCGCATCGAAATCCTTGCGCAGCATCAACAGTGACGGCAGGCTCACGCTGGGCAGGGTCATCAACAAGGCCACGGCCGGGCCGGTGCCCATGCCCAGGGTCATCATGGTTTGTACGATAGGGATCTCGGCGGCGGTAGGAATCACGAACAGCGTGCCGACGATCGCCAGCGGCACCAGCCACATCAGGCTGTTGGCCATGGCCCCATCGACATGGGGGAACAGCCAGACCCGCGCGGCTCCCAACACCAGCACCGCGAGGATATAGACCGGGATCGTGCTCCAGAATAACTGCCACAGGGAACGCAACCAACGGCTCAGGAACGGTTGCGACTCACTCTGGCTGACGTCGGCCACCGCGTCCAACGCGGCTTCGGGCACCTGATCGGGCCGGGCAATGCGTTGTGCCACCAAGGACACACCCACCACCAGCACAATCCCCGCTACCAGCCGCAAAGCGGTGAAGCCCCAGCCCAGCACAAAGCCCATGAACACCAGCGTTGCCGGGTTCAAAACCGGGTTAGCGATCCAGAACGCCAGTGCCGCGCCCACCGACACGTGCTGACGGCGCATGCCCGCCGCCACCGGGGCCGCACAGCAACTGCACATCATGCCCGGCAACGCGAACAACCCACCGCGCAGGGTCGAGCCCAGCCCGGCGCGGCCAAACAGGCGCAACAGCCAGTCACGAGGGATCAACACTTGCAGCAGTGAACCCAGCAGCACCGCCAGCACGGCGGCCTTCCAGATCGCCAGGAAATATACCTGGGCATAGGCCAGCGCGGCCGTCAGGGGCGCGGTTTGCTGGTCATTGAGAATCGAGGCACCGATGCTGTGGTTATCCGCTGCCACGAATGCCTTAAGGTAGTAGGGTGACCACTTCACGTAGTAGAGGCCAACGCAGGCCACCAGTAGGAATAGCGCTGGCTTCCACCAGAACGACCAGCCCCGGTTGGGCTGGGTGAAGATGAGGTTGGGCATGGTGCTGATCCGCAGATGATTCAATTGCGGTGCATCATACGCCTGTGTCAGATCTCCGCAGCGGCCTGTGTTGCATCCGGGCACGTCTGCTGGCCATTATCCAGCCCTTGCTTGTAGTTGCGACTCAGCAGAGAAGCCTTGCCGTTATGCCAAGTCAATGTCAGCACATACAACGTGTCGAAGTCACTGCCTGACCAATCGTCGGTGATGGTGTGTTTTTCACCCGAGGCTTCACTGGCAACCTTGTTGATCAGCTCCGGCAGGTAGCCGTGAGACCAAGCGGTGTAAATGATTGAGTTGTGGTACTTGTCTTCCACCAGCTCGTCAGCGAGGTCGCTGGTGTCGTTGGCCGAGAACTGGATGTTCACCGGCAGGCCGAGTTTGATGGCGCTGGGGCTGATGGTCATCAGCGGCCGAATGTAGCTGTATGAATTGTCCTGTTCGCCTTCCTCGACGTTACGCGTCGGGTCAGGGGCAAACACGTAGTTGGCCTTGCCGAATTTTTGCGGCAGTACGGTGGCCAGGTTCATCGCACGGTTCAACCCTTGGCAGTTGAGCTGGCCGAGACCGCCGGCCGGCTTTTCGCCGTGGCGCAGGAATACCAGGGTTTGCACGCCGTCCACAGGGCCCGCGCTGCTGACCCGCGATTCCAGGCTCAAACCGATGGCGCTGCCGACGATGAGCAGTGGCAACATAATGTATGAGTAGCGTTTAAGGCGTAGTGCCAGGCACAAAGGCTTGATTGTCATTAGGTTCGAGTCTTCAGCGCTGCGAATTAAGGCGGACAAGCCCGGCCCCAGTGACGCATCTGGCGTCCTGCGGTTTTCCGTGTCGTTGTAACAGGGTGTCTCCTTTCACCGTAATGGCGCACTTAAGAGTGCACATCGGCGCTTTGGTTCGCCTGCACGCAAGATTAGCGCGGCTATGTTGCGCGATGATGACCCATGCAGGACGCCCGGCAGGTGGCTATTATGGGAGCTTTGCGCTTGGGGATTTTCCGATGAACGCACTCGCCGCCTTCCCGATCAACAGTAAATGGCCCGCCCAGCATCCAGAACGCCTGCAGCTGTATTCGTTGCCTACGCCCAACGGCGTCAAAGTGTCGATCATGCTCGAAGAACTGGGCCTGCCTTATGAAGCGCACAAGGTCAGTTTCGAGACCCAGGACCAGCTGTCACCCGAGTTCCTGTCGCTGAACCCCAACAACAAAATCCCTGCAATCATCGACCCCAATGGCCCGAGCGGTCAGCCGCTGGCGTTGTTCGAGTCCGGTGCGATCCTGATTTACCTCGCAGAAAAAACCAGCCAGTTGCTCTCCGAAGACCCCGCCACGCGCTACGAAACCCTTCAATGGCTGATGTTCCAGATGGCCGGTATCGGCCCCATGTTTGGCCAAGTAGGGTTCTTCAACAAATTTGCCGGCAAGGCCTACGAAGATAAGCGCCCGCGCGATCGTTATGCCGCCGAGTCCCGGCGTTTGCTGGACGTGCTGGAAAAGCGCCTGCTGGGCCGCACTTGGATCATGGGCGACGAGTACAGCATCGCCGACATCGCTACCTTTCCATGGATTCGCAACTTGATCGGTTTCTACGAATCCGGCGACCTGGTAGGCATTGCCGATTTCCCGAATGTGCTGCGCGTGCTGGACGGCTTTGTCGCCCGCCCTGCAGTGATTCGTGGCCTTAACATACCTGCCTGACCCCCTAGAGCGTTGAAGTATGTCGACTTTCGATTTCAAGCAACTGGATGTATTCAGCAGCGTTTCGCTCAAGGGCAATCCGCTGGCGGTGGTGCTCGGCGCTGACGGCCTCACCGACGAGCAAATGGCTGACTTCGCCAACTGGACCAACCTCAGTGAAACCACGTTTTTGCTGACGCCGCGTGATCCGCTGGCTGACTATCGGGTGAGAATTTTCACCACGCTAAAGGAGTTGCCATTCGCCGGGCACCCGACGCTGGGCAGTTGCCACGCTTGGCTGCACGCCGGCGGCAGGCCGAAGGGCGATGAGATCATCCAGGAGTGCGAAATCGGCCTGGTGCGTATCCGTCGTGAAGGCGATGAGCTGGCGTTTATTGCGCCGCCGTTGTTGCGAACAGGTTCGGTGGACGCGGCCTTACTGGAGCGTGTGCGCCTTGGTTTGGGTTTGGCGCACGAGGCCATTGTGCGCAGCCAATGGGTCGACAATGGCGCAGGTTGGCTCGCGGTGATGTTGGCCGAGCGTGACCAAGTGCTAGGCTTGCAGCCGGATTACTCGCAACTGCACGGTCTGGCCGTTGGCGTTCTCGCGCCCTGTGACCCGGTGCGCGACGCCGTGGACACACACTTCGAAGTTCGCGCCTTTATCGCTGGCGACGGCGCCCAGGAAGACCCTGCCACCGGCAGCTTGAACGCCGGCATTGCCCAATGGCTGCTGAGTGAAGGCCTGGCACCAAGCCGTTACGTGGTCAGTCAAGGCACGGCTATAGGGCGCGCCGGGCGTATTCGCGTCGAGCGCCATGGCGATGAAATCTGGATCGGCGGCGCCGTGTCGGTGTGCATCGATGGGCGAGTACAGCTCTAGATCAATGAATTGTTACGAGCTGCGCAATACACTATTGGCCCCTTGGCGTTTGTACTGTCGGGGCCAAGGGGCATAAGCTTTTGCCCCAAATATTCTGCCGCTATCCAGGAAAGCCATGACCAGCCAGTTCCCCCAAGCCCGCCCACGTCGTCTGCGCCGCTCCCCGGAGCTGCGTGGCCTGTTCCAGGAAACCGAATTCACCCTTAATGACCTGGTACTGCCGATCTTCGTCGAAGAAGAAATCGACGATTTCGTACCGATCACCAGCATGCCGGGTGTGCAACGTATTCCTGAAAAGAAACTGGCCAGTGAGATCGAGCGATATGCCCGCGCCGGGATCAAGTCGGTCATGACCTTCGGCGTGTCCCACCACCTGGACGCCAACGGCAGCGACACCTGGAAGGAACGCGGCCTGGTTTCGCGCATGTCCTCGATCATCAAGGACGCCGTGCCGGAAATGATCGTGATGTCCGACACCTGCTTCTGCGAATACACCGACCACGGCCACTGCGGCGTGATGCACGGCGCCCACGTCGACAACGACGCGACCCTGGTCAACCTCGGCAAACAAGCCGTGGCCGCCGCCCGCGCCGGTGCTGACGTCATCGCGCCGTCCGCCGCCATGGACGGCCAAGTCCAAGCGATCCGCCGCGCCCTGGACGATGCCGGCTTCACGCATATTCCGATCATGGCCTACTCCACCAAATTCGCCTCAGCCCTCTACGGCCCGTTCCGCGAAGCCGGCGGCAGCGCGCTCAAAGGCGACCGTAAAAGCTACCAGATGAACCCCATGAACCGCCGCGAAGCCGTGCGCGAATCACTGCTCGATGAGCAAGAAGGTGCAGACGCACTGATGGTCAAGCCGGCCGGCGCGTACCTCGACATCATCCGCGACATCCGCGAAGCCTCGCGTTTGCCGGTGGCGGCGTATCAGGTCAGTGGCGAGTACGCGATGATCAAATTCGGTGCCCAGGCGGGCGCGATTGATGAGGCGCGCGTGGTGCGGGAGACGTTGGGGTCGATCAAACGCGCTGGGGCGGATTTGATTTTCACGTACTTTGCGATGGATTTGGCGTTGGCGGGGATTTGATATCGGGTTGTAGTCCTGTGGCGAGCGGAACTGCTCGTCTCGGGGCTACATCTACACCGATTCTGCCCAGCGCTGGCAGAAGTCGTGTTGCTCCTGTATGTCGTTGGTGAGATTACTTTCTTCACAAGAGAAAATATGCACAAGTTCACCGTCCGGAACTCCCATAGTCAGCTCGTAAGCGACTAGGCCATTAGACATTTGCGAAGACATTCCTGATGTGTGGACGTTGATTTTTGATCCTTTGCATAGAAATTTTATATCTTTCAAGTCTGCCCTCATTAAGCCGAAGCAGCCGTACAGGTCCAAGGCGGTGTAGGATTTTTGGGGCTCATTACCTAGAAGTAGATAAAGGGTAGGTTTGCCTCCTTCGTATTCGAGGATTGCGCTTTCACGTATGCCGTTTTTGATGATAGTGATTTTACGGGGTTTCATCGGTGATCCATAATTGAAAAGTGCGTTATTAAATATTTTCGGGTTTTGTAATTAAATAGTGAGTTAGGTTTTATTCTTTTGCTTGTTGTATTTTTTAGTCGGCTTAGAAGGGTTTGCATAAAACTTTGTTGGTGCGTTATGGGGGAGTTAAAATAGGTTGCCATCGTTTTAAAGATGGCGTCGAAGTTATCATTATTTGATAGGTAGTGCTTGATAGAGGAGATAAACCATTTTTGTTCAAGGGCTGTATAATCTAGAAATTCTGGTTTTGTCAGTGCGTCAAAGATCTCTATAAGCTCTTTTTCGTTATTTGGGTTTTTTGACGAGATAAGTTTTTCTCTTTCTAAGTTATCTGTGTTTTCAATGTCGTAAGTGAACAGTAATCCACGGATTATTTTCATGCTCGGCTGTCTTTTCATATTTATGATTTGGTATGAGTGGTTCTGGGTTTGTTGTTTGATTTTTTTTGTTTGTATCTTGTTTTTTGGCTGTATTTTGCTCGTCGCGCGAATGTCCGCCTCTACGGATGCATCGAAACTTAAAATTTCATTGTGTTCAGGTATTTGTCGAACTTTTTCATTATATGGCTGAGCCACAACAGTCCTGATGGCCATTGATGAGGGTAATAGTAATAGCAATACTGTTCGTAGAGGAGGTTTTCTTGGAGGTCTGACTCATTTGTGTAAGAGTTTATCAGCTCAAGGATTTCTTTTTTTACGGAAATTATTACGTCTCTAGACGAGTCTTGTAAAAAAGAATCAATGACCTCATCGGCTGATGAGTATTCCTCAGTCCAGTCCTGATTGAAATAGGCGCCAAAAAACTGCTGGAGTTCTGTCAGTGGTTTGTTCATTTTTCTAATGGGTATCCTGTCAGTAATAGGTAGCCTTTCGGCATGTTATGCTTTCGCTTTAAAACTAGCAAAAATTTATAAGCGGGAACTGATTTGTCAGTTCCTCTAATGACGCTAACTCCTACCGCCTGACTTGAGTTTTCTCTAATAATAAGTTTATCTTTTTTTCCTTTTAGGAATTCCAATATGTCTTGGTTGTGTGTCGCTAAGCTTTTGGATACGAGTGCTTCTGCCTCCTCTAAAGTTCTGAATGTAGATGCCGCTGGAATATTTGGCTCTGACTCAAGCCTTGCGGTTAGCTGAGCGTCCGTTTGATCTATGTGCTTCCTAATTAGGTGCCCCCCTGACTTTTCATGCGAGTCTAGTACAGGGGCCTTGCTTGATTGAAGGGGGTCTACGTTTGAGCCAGGGCACCCTCCAACCTTGCAACTTAATCCCAGCGGATCCACCCATCCCGTAGGATTGGGCGCGTACTGGTACGCGTTGATCCCACCCGCCAGCTTCACCGGGTCGGGCGTGAGGTAACGACCAATATCTGGATTGTAGTAGCGATTGCGGTTGTAGTGCAGCCCGCTTTCCGGGTCGAAGTATTGGCCCTGGAAGCGCAGCGGGTTGTCGACTTTATTTATGTCGAGGCGACTGATTTGGCCATAGGCGCGGTAATGCGCGGACCAGACGATTTCGCCGTCGGGGGCCGTGAGTTCCTGTGGCGTGCCGAGGTGGTCGAGTTGGTAGTGGAAGGGTTGGGTGTCTTGCGGGCCAAAGCCTGCCAGCAGTGCCAGCGGGCGGAAGCTGTCCGGTTCGTAGATGTAACTGCGATGGCGATCCGCGTGATGCTCGGCAACCAGCTTGTCGCCTTGCCAGAAAAACTCCGTCGTTATCCCATCAACGGTTTTGCTGATCCGCCGACCAAACGGGTCATAGCGATAGCTGGCCGTCTGCCCATTGG
>NZ_UYXQ01000141.1 GCF_900624995.1 Pseudomonas antarctica | reverse complement strand
AACAGCCAACGGTTTTAGGGCGGGCGACCCGCAGTTGGTCCTGTCTCGCTCCTACGCCAATGATCAACCGGTGCTGGTCACCCGCACCGGCGACGCCCAAGCCTTGACCGTTGATCTGGCAGGCAAACGCGTGGCAATGCTCTATCACTATATGGCGCCCGACGCGG
Organism: Pseudomonas antarctica; assembly: GCF_900624995.1. Lineage (GTDB taxonomy): Bacteria > Pseudomonadota > Gammaproteobacteria > Pseudomonadales > Pseudomonadaceae > Aquipseudomonas > Aquipseudomonas antarctica. Next base: position 8,950 of record NZ_UYXQ01000141.1, on the reverse strand, counting down.
TACAGGCCTTCTATCCCAAGGCGAGCCTGGAACTGTTTCCGTCTATTTTCGAAGCCATCGGCGCCGTCGCGTTTGGTGGGGCTGATGTCTATCTGGGCGATGCGATCACCGCCAATTACCAGATCAATCGCAATCATTTGAACAACGTGCAAATGGCGGATTTTTCCACGCTGGAATCCAATGCCTTCGCCTTCGCTGTTGCCCGGGATAACACTCGGCTGCTGCGCATCGTCAATACGGCTCTAAGGGCAATCCCGGCTAACGAGCAGATGGAAATACTGCGTCGTTGGAGCGGTGGCAACCTTGGCCTGCTGGGTGCCGAGCGGCTGCACTTGAGTAAGAACGAGCAGCGTTGGCTGCAGAAGCATCCGCGGGTCAGAGTGGTGGCGTCCGAACAGATGCTGCCGTTGGCATCCTTTACCGCACAAGGGCAACTGGACGGCTTGAGTGCTGACGTGTTGTCTCGGGTCAGCCTGCGTACCGGTTTGAAGTTCGATGTCGTCCCGGGCGGTTCGATGCCCCAACAGATTGACGCGGTCAGCACCGGCAGGGCGGACATGATGGCGGTGATCACCCCGAGTATCGAGGGCTCTGAGCAGGTACGTTTTACCCGGCCCTACCTGACCAATCCGCTGGTGCTTGTCACGCGTAGCGACGACCCCGCGACGATGACTTTGGAAGACATGCCAGGAAAACGTCTTGCGATAACCACCGGCAGTGCGCTGCGTGAAGTGATCAATCGCGATTACCCCGGTATTCACTTCGTGGAAGCTAAAAACCCGACGCAAGCCATGGCGTTGGTGGCCTCGGGGGCCGCCGAGGCTGCCGTCAATTCATTAATCAATGCGCGTTACCTTATCGCCCAATACCGCGACATCTTGCGCGTAACCAGCACTGTCGGCGCTGAACCGGCGCGTATGACATTTGGGGTCAACCGTGGCCAGTTGGAGTTGTACTCGATACTGGACAAGGCGCTGCTGAGCATCCCCCCCCAAGAAATGCATGAGTTGATCAACCAGTGGAGCGTTGACGTGATCGTCGAAGACCATTGGCTACGCCATCGCAGGGCGATCATTCAAGGCTTCGGCCTGGCAGCGCTGTTGCTGCTGATTACCCTGGGCTGGGCGTTTTACCTGCGCAGCCTGATACGCAAGCGTGCCCAGGCCGAACGCGCCTTGAGCGACCAGATGCGTTTTATGGGCGTACTGATCGACGGCACACCTCATCCGATTTACGTGCGTGACCGCCAGGGGCGGTTGATGGCCTGCAACAGTGCTTACCTGGAGGTGTTTGGTTTTACGCTCGAAGCGGTGATCGGCAAGACGGTCATACAAACCGATTCCGGCAACCCTCCGCAGGCAGAGTCTTTCCATGAGGACTACTTGCTACTGATGGAGCGTGGCGAGCCGCAGATTCATGATCGGGTACTCAAGTTGCCCAGTGGCAAGGTGCTGACCATTTACCACTGGATGCTGCCTTACCGTGATGGCGACGATAACGTCGTGGGCATGATTGCCGGTTGGGTGGATGTGAGTGAGCGCCAACGGCTGTTGGGCCAACTGCAGGAAGCCAAGGAAGAGGCCGACGCCGCCAACCGCGCCAAGACCACGTTCCTGGCGACCATGAGTCATGAAATCCGCACGCCCATGAATGCCGTGATCGGCATGATCGAGTTGGCCCTTGCGAACGCCGAGCAGGGCCGCGCCGACCGCGACGCCTTGGAGGTGGCTTCGGTTGCGTCCCACGGCATGCTGGAGTTGATTGGCGACATTCTGGATATTGCCCGGATCGAGTCTGGCCATCTGTCGCTGGCCTTGGAGCCAGCCAACCTGTATGAGCTGTTGATGTCGTTGGTGCGCGTGTTCGAGGGCTTGGCGCGGGCCAAGGGCCTGGCGCTGCAGGTTGAGCTTGATCCGCTGATTGATTGCCAGGTGCTGGCCGATCCCTTGCGGTTCAAGCAGGTGGTGTCCAACCTGCTGAGCAATGCCATCAAGTTCACCTCCCAAGGCCAGGTGCGGTTAGGGGCTCGCAGTTCGCCGGCAACAGACACTGGGCAGATGAGCCTCAGGTTATGGGTAGACGACACAGGTATAGGCATCAGCGCTGAAGACCAGCAGCGTCTGTTCAACCCATTTATCCAGGGGAGCAATACCGACCAGTCGGCGCGCAGTGGCTCGGGGTTGGGGCTGGTGATCAGTCGCAACCTGTGTGAAAAGATGGGGGGCAACCTGCAGTTGAGCAGTGGGCTGGGCCAGGGGACGCGGGTCGACGTGACGTTGGTATTGGCCAGGACCGTAGCCTTAGCGGTCGAGGTTTCAGCGCCTGGCCCGGATGCCCGGCCGGCACGTGCGCTGGACATTCTGGTGGTGGATGACTACCCGGCCAACCGCTTACTGCTGGCCCGGCAATTGAGCTTCCTGGGGCATCGCATCATCACGGCCGAGGACGGTGCCCAGGGGCTCGCGCTGTGGAAGACCAAGCGGCCTGATGCGGTGATCACCGATTGCAACATGCCCCTCAAGGACGGCTACACCTTGGCCCGTGATATCCGCACGCAAGAACGTGAGCAAGGTCTGCAACCGTGCCTGTTACTGGGGTTCACCGCCAATGCGCAACCGGAAGAAACCGAGCGTTGTCATCAGGCGGGTATGGATGCATGCCTGTTCAAACCGGCGGGGCTTGAAGACTTGCGATTGGCGCTGGCCTCACTCACCACCCGCTCCTGCGCAGTTGAAGCCGAAGTGGCGTTTGATTTGAGCACGTTAATCTCGTTGACGGGGGACGATCACGTCGCGCTGAAGGAACTCCTCATACCGTTGCTCGACAGCCTGGAAGCTGACCGTGCGCTTGTTCCCAGGCTGCAACAGTCGTTCAATTTTCACGCGCTGCATGATTTGGCCCACCGCGCCAAGGGCGGGGCGCGAATGGTAAAGGCCCAGTCGCTGATTGCCTGTTGTGAAACGCTGGAGGGTATCTGTCAACGCCAGGAGCGCAATGCACTGAGCTTGGCGGCTGACGCTGTGGATACGGCGATCGGCGATCTGCACGACGGCCTGAGTACTTATTGCAATCGACGTTGAGCGCGGTTGATGGCCATTCGGTGGTTTTGGGAGAACTCCTACGTGAAGGAGGAACAAGCCTGATTTTGTCTTCGGAATATGTCTGGAAAATGGGCGAGGCTCACTGACGAGTACAGCCTGCCCTGGGAGCTGCCATGCCAAATAAAGCACTGACCATCCTGATTGCCGATGAACAGCACCTGCAACGGCTGTACATTGAAAAAATGCTCAACCAGTTGGGGTATCACCGCATTGTGCCGGTGCAAACTTTCGAAGAAGTCCAGATTCTTACCGCCATCCCGGCGGAGCCCTTTGATGTGCTTATCATCAATGGAGGGCTGGCGGCCCATACCTGTGGCCCGCAGCCCCAGGTGCGGCACGTGCTGATCTACGACCACCAGGACCTGAGCGCAGTTGCCGGTGCGACGCCAACGGTGTTGGTACGGCTACCCGGCGCGCCGGACACCGTCAACCTGGAACACTTCATGGACATCATCGACCCACCCGAGGCCGCGCGCGGCCTGCGGGTATTGCCGTGGCTGCGGGAGTTATCCCGTCAGCCGGCAACCGGGGTTTAGTCCCACTTCGGTGCGATGCCCTTGGGGCTGGTCAGGCGATGGCCACGCTCCAGGCTGGCAATCTGTGCCATGTCGGCAGCATCCAAGGTCAGTTGCAGGGCCTTCAGGTTGCTCTGCAGGTTGGCGCGTTTGGTCGACGATGGGATCACCGCGTAGCCCAATTGCATCGCCCATGCCAGCGCCACTTGCGCTGCGGTGGTTTGATGGCGTGCGGCGATTTGCTGGATGACCGGGTCCTTGAGCACTTCGCCGTAGGCCAGGGTCATGTATGAGGTGACCTGGATGCCGTTGGCAGTGGCGAAATCCACCACTTTCTGGTTTTGCAGGTAGGGATGTAATTCGACCTGGTTGGTAGCGATGTTCTCGGCACCGACCGCCGCAATGGCCTGTTTCATCAGCTCAATCGTGAAGTTGGAAATGCCGATCTGGCGTGTCAGGCCCAAGCGCTTGGCTTCCAGCAGTTGGCCCATGAACGTGGCGACAGGCACCTGATCTTCAGGCGATGGCCAGTGGATCAGGGTCAGGTCCAGGTAGTTGGTTTTGAGCTTGCGCAGGCTTTCTTTAAGGCTGGGAATTAACTGGCCTTCGGCGAAATGGCTGATCCAGATCTTGCTGGTGATGAACAGTTCGTCACGCGGTACGCCGCTGTCGGCAATGGCTTGGCCGACATCCGCTTCGTTCTCGTAGATCTGCGCGGTGTCGATGACGCGGTAGCCCAGTTCCAGGCCGGTGCTCACGGAGTCGATCACCACCTGGCCTTGCAGGCGAAAGGTGCCGAGGCCGAAGGCGGGGACGTTTTGGGTAGGGATAGACATCAGTAACTCCTGAAGGGGCGTGAACAATGGAGTCGAGTATCCGCCCGTCGTTCCTTCGGAAAAACCGCCAGATTCGAAAAGGACTCTTTACCGCAAATCACGAATGCTGTGGCGAGCGAGCGGGCCTGTTGTTGTGAGTGTGCTTGTTGTGGCAAGCCCGCTTGCCACGGTCGCCGGGGTTTCGCGACTGATGTAGAGTCGTGCAGCCGACTCAACAAGGACACCGCCCCATGACCCAGGAATCCCGTTTCTCCCGCATGGAGCCGCAATTGCGCAAGGCCAAGCTGGTCCAGGCGACGCTGACGTGCCTCAAACGCGATGGTTTCCAGGGCGCTTCGATCCGCAAGATCAGCGCCGAGGCTGGGGTGTCGGTGGGCCTGATCAGCCACCACTACTCAGGCAAGGATGAACTGGTGGCGGAGGCCTACCGCACCATCACGGCCCAAGTCATGGGCCTGTTGCGCGAGACGATGGCCACGGCGCCGCCGGAACCTCGTGAACGGTTGTCAGCGTTATTTCGCGGCTCCTTTTCCCCAGCGTTACTCGACCCGCAACTGCTCGATGCGTGGTTGGTGTTCTGGGGCGCGGTCAAGACGGCACCCGCGATCAACCAGGCCCACGAACAGTCCTACGGCGAGTACCGCACCATCATGCGCTCTGCCTTGGCCGACATGGCCGAGGAGGCGGGTTGGCAGGCGTTCGACGCCGACCTCGCCGCCATTGGCTTGAGCGCCTTGCTCGACGGGTTGTGGCTGGAGTCGGGGCTCAACCCCGGCACCTTCACGCCGGAGCAGGGCATCCAGATCTGCGAGGCCTGGGTCGACGGCTTGCAGAGTGGCGGGCGCCAGCGTTATCAGCTTAAGCCCTGAGCCTTTCTCGCCGGCTGGACGCAATGTTCAGGCCGGTAATTCCCCTCTGAAACTATTTGCTGTTTGCCGATTGCCTCCTTACTGAACACTCGTTTAGTATCTCGCCATGTCGCACCCCTCAAGCCAATTAAAATAATTCGAGGAAGCCATGACTGCCGATTCGCCCGTGCTCACCGATGTGCAAGCAGGCGTTGCCTGGATCACGCTCAACCGTGGCCCGCAGCGCAATGCATTGGATATTCCAACCCTCAAGCATTTGCATGCCGTGCTCGATACGTTCAACAACGACCCTGCTGTGCGCGCGGTGGTGTTGACCGGCAGCGGCCGCAGCTTCTGCGCCGGTGCCGACCTGGCCGAATGGGCCGAAGCCGAAGCCCGCGGCGCCCTGCAAACCTATGGCTGGACCGAAACCGCCCACGCCCTGATGACCCGCCTGCACACTCTCGACACGCCCACGATTGCCGCGATCAACGGTACCGCTGTCGGCGCCGGTATGGACCTGACGCTGTGCTGCGACCTGCGCATCGCCGCCCAGTCGGCGCGCTTCAAGGCCGGTTACACCAGCATGGCCTACTCGCCGGATGCCGGCGCCAGCTGGCACTTGCCGCGCCTGATCGGTAGCGAACAGGCCAAGCGTCTGCTGTTCCTCGACGAGCTGTGGAGCGCCGATCGCGCACTGGCTGCCGGGCTGGTGGGCGAAGTGGTTGCCGACGAGCAACTGCACACCCACACCATGCAGTTGGCCACCCGCCTGGCCAACGGGCCGACATTCGCGTTTGCCCAGACCAAAGTGCTGATCCGCGAAGGCGCCGCCCGCAGCTTGCCCGAGCAACTGCAGGCCGAACTGGCTGCCGGGCTGTTGTGCGGGCGCAGTGCCGATGGCATTGAGGCCCTGCGCGCATCCACGGAAAAACGCTCACCGACTTTCTGCGGCCAATAACAACAACACCCCCGAGCAGGTAGCGCCATGAATTTCCAACTCAGCCAAGAGCAAGACATGTTGGTGGCTGCGGTACGCAGTTTTGTCGCCAAGGAATTACTGCCCCATGAATCGGCGGTGGACCGAGTCGATGAAGTTTCGACCGAGCTTGCCGCGCAGATCCGTGACAAGGCGATCGCTGCGGGTTTCTATGCCTTCAACATGCCCGAAGAGGTGGGCGGCGGCGGCCTGGATTACCTGTCCCAGGCGCTGATCGAACGGGAGCTGTCCAAGGTTTCTTGGGCGCTGCACGTGTTCGTCGCTCGCCCGTCCAAGATCCTCATGGCCTGCACCGGCGCGCAGATTGATGACTACCTGTTGCCGTGCGTACAGGGCAAGAAAATTGACTGCTTCGCCCTGACCGAACCAGGCGCCGGTTCCGACGCGAATGCGATCAAGACCCGCGCCATGCGTTGCGGCGACGACTTCGTGATCAACGGCAGCAAGCACTTCATCAGCCATGCCGGCCACGCCGATTTCGCCATCGTGTTTGCGGTGACCGACACCTACGAACACAACGGCCGCCAGCGCAATGCCGTGACCTCGTTCCTGGTCGATCGCGGCACGCCCGGCATGACTATCCGCCGTGGTCCCAAGTGCGTGAGCAACCGTGGTTATCACACCTATGAAATGTTCTTCGACGACTGCCGCGTGCCCGCGTCCAAGGTGCTTGGCGAGGTCGGCAAAGGCTGGGATGTCGCCAACGCCTGGCTGACTGCGGGGCGCGTGATGGTCGCCGCCAACTGCGTCGGCCAGGCCCAGCGTGCGTTGGATGTGTCACTGCAATGGGCGGCAGACCGCAAGCAATTTGGCCAGCCCATCGGCACCTACCAAGGCGTGAGTTTCAAACTCGCGGACATGGCCACGCAGATCCGCGCCGCCGAGCTGCTGACCCTGCACACCGCCTGGAAGATGGACCAGGGCAGCATGACCGATGGCGAGGCTGGCATGGCCAAGCTGTTTGCCAGTGAAACCCTGGGCAAAGTCGCCGATGAAGCCGTGCAGATTTTCGGTGGCATGGGCTTGATGGACGAGGGCCCCGTGGAGCGCATCTGGCGCAACGCGCGGATCGAACGGATCTGGGAGGGCACCTCGGAAATCCAGCGCCATATCATCGCCCGTGAATTGTTGCGGCCGCTGTTGCGCTGATCGGCGCGGAGAACGCTTATGTCCCAGGCTATTCGCGACAACCTCAAGCGCCTGCTGGCGCCCCGGCACTTGGCCTTCGTGGGCGGGCGCAGCATGGCACGTGCGCTCAGGCGCTGCGCCGACGGCGGTTTTGCCGGGCAGCTGTGGCTGGTCAACCCGCAGCACGACAGCCTTGATGGCATCCCGTGTGTGCGCCGCATCGCCGATCTACCGTGTGGCCCGGATGCGGTGTTTATCGCCACTCACCGTGAACTGACGTTGACCTGCGTGGCGGAACTCGCCGCCATTGGCACCGGCGGCGCGATTTGCTACGCCTCGGGGTTTGCCGAAGCCGGTGCTGGCGGTGCCGCCTTGCAACAGCAGTTGCTGAACGCCGCAGGCGACATGGCCTTGCTCGGCCCCAACTGCTACGGCCTGCTCGATTACCTGCACAGCTCGGCCCTGTGGCCGGTGGCCCATGGCGGTAAAACGGTGGAGAAGGGCGTTGCAGTGCTGACCCAGAGCGGCAACTTCGCCTACAACTTGTCGATGAGCGACCGCTCGCTGCCGGTGGCCTACATGGCGTCGGTGGGCAACCAGGCGCAATTGGGCGTTGCCGAATTGATGGACGTGTTGCTTGATGAGCCGCGCGTCACGGCCATCGGCCTGCACCTGGAAGGCTTGAAGAATGTGCCAGGGTTCGCCCGCGCAGCGCACAAAGCCCTGGAAAAAGGCATCCCGATCATCGTGTTGAAAACCGGTGTGTCGCAGATCGGCGCCGAGCTGGCGTTGAGTCACACCAGTTCGCTCTCGGGCTCCGATGCGCTCTACGACAGCCTGTTTGCACGCTTGGGTGTGATCCGGGTCAGCGGCCCGGTGAGTTTTGTCGAAACCCTGAAAGCCGCTGCTTGCGGCAATCTCCCTGGCGGCAACAGCCTTATCGCCTTGGCCTGCTCGGGCGGTGATGCAGGGCTGATTGCCGACTACGCCGAGCGCAACCATCTGACCTTGCCGAAACTGGATAACGACCAGCGCAGTGACCTGGCACAGGTGCTGCCCAGCTACGCCAACCTGGTCAACCCGCTGGACTTCACCACCGCCATCTGGGGCGACCGCGAAGCGCTCAAGCGCATGCTCGACACGGCCCTGCGCACCGACGCGGATGCGGCCATGCTGGTGCTCGATTACCCGGCTGAATTTACCGGCGAGCGCAAAGAGTGCGACTTACTGCTGGAGCTGTTCTGCGGCGCGCTCAGCCGCCACGGCAAGACCGGTTTTGTCACCTCAGCCTTCCCCGAATTGCTGCCGCGCCATGCGCGCGAGCATCTGCACGCCCAAGGCATTGCCGCGCTGCAAGGTGTGGAGGATGCGCTGGCGGCGTGGGGGCGAATTGCCGATTACCAAAACAATCGCCGTGTGTTGCTCGAGCGGGGCGAGTCGGTGCTTGAACCGTTCTGCCCCAAGATCCTTGGGGGTCAAGCCCTGGCCTTGGATGAGTGGGCGTCCAAACAAGCCTTACGCG
>NZ_UYXQ01000140.1 GCF_900624995.1 Pseudomonas antarctica | reverse complement strand
TGAAGATTAACCTTATGACCGGACCCACTAGGCGTGCCCGTCAACTCCATGACCATCAAGGTATTGACATTTGCATCGTTCTTGATCGCGCGCAAGCGAGACACCGCCTGGGGTTTTACCGGCGCCTCGCCGTCAGCCTCAACTTCCTCGACTTGCCAGCCGCTGGGCCAATGAATTTCCGGGTCGGCCGCCAACACAAACGGGCTACCCAGCAACAAACACAAAGCGCCCAACAACGATTTACGGAACTCAATCATTACGAAAAACACCCAAGGTTCAAGCGTCAAAGTTTGAGCCCCGGCACCCGCTGGTCGCAAGCGCTGCGTGACCTTTTTCATTTGGCGCAGTGAGGGGCCTTGCGTATCATGGTTCGGCTGCATGGATGCTTGCCGCAAGCCAACGGACCGCGCCTCTGATTTCAAGTCGCGTTTGCCCCATTTTTTCTGGAGGGCCCATGAGCCTGCACGATCTGAACACTTTCCCGGGCGTCACCGCCCAGCCTGACACCGCCACCTCGAACTTCGTGTTCAACCACACTATGCTGCGGGTCAAGGACATCACCAAGTCGCTGGATTTTTACACCCGCGTCCTGGGTTTCTCACTGGTTGAAAAGCGCGACTTCCCGGAAGCCGAATTCAGCCTGTACTTCCTGGCCCTGGTGGACAAGGCCCAGATCCCGGCCGACGCCGCTGAACGCACCCAGTGGATGAAGTCGATCCCGGGCATCCTGGAACTGACCCACAACCACGGCACCGAAAACGATGCCGATTTTGCCTACCACAATGGCAACACCGACCCGCGCGGCTTTGGCCACATTTGCATCTCGGTGCCGGACATCGTCGCCGCCTGCGAACGCTTCGAAGCACTGGGCTGTGATTTCCAAAAGCGCCTGAACGACGGCCGCATGAAAAGCCTGGCCTTCATCAAGGACCCGGATGCGTATTGGGTTGAGATTATTCAGCCAGCGCCGATGTAACAGTCTCGCGCAATAAAAAAACCCCCATGATCACTCATGGGGTTTTTCATTTTCGCGCCCGGATTTACGCCGGTGCGGACGTGCGGATCAGGTGATCGAAAGCACTCAGCGAAGCCTTGGCGCCCTCGCCTACCGCGATCACGATCTGCTTATACGGCACGGTCGTTACGTCACCGGCGGCAAATACACCTGGCAGTGAAGTCTCGCCACGCGCATCGACAATGATCTCGCCACGCGGGGTCAGCTCCACTGTGCCTTTGAGCCAGTCAGTGTTGGGCAGCAAACCGATCTGAACGAAGATGCCTTCCAGGTCGAGGGTCTTGAACTCACCGCTGTCGCGATCCTTGTAGGCCAAGCCCGTGACTTTCTGGCCATCGCCTTTGACTTCACTGGTCAGCGCGCTGGTGATCACGTCAACGTTTGGCAGGCTGTAGAGCTTGCGCTGCAACACAGCATCGGCGCGCAACTTGCTGTCGAACTCAAGCAAGGTGACGTGGCTGACGATACCGGCCAGGTCGATGGCCGCTTCAACGCCGGAGTTACCGCCGCCGATCACTGCTACGCGCTTGCCTTTGAACAGCGGGCCATCGCAGTGGGGGCAGAAGCACACGCCCTTGGCTTTGTATTCCTGCTCACCTGGCACACCCATTTCGCGCCAGCGAGCGCCGGTAGCCAGGATCACGGTCTTGGACTTGAGAGACGCACCGCTTTCGAAGCGAATTTCGTGCAAGTCGCCAGCGTTTTTCGCAGGGATCAAGCTGCTGGCACGTTGCAGGTTCATGATGTCCACGTCGTATTGACGCACGTGGGCTTCCAACGCGCTGGCCAGTTTCGGCCCTTCGGTTTCCTGTACCGAGATGAAGTTCTCGATCGACATGGTGTCCAGCACCTGGCCACCAAAGCGTTCAGCGGCGACACCGGTACGAATGCCTTTACGAGCCGCGTAGATCGCAGCGGCAGAACCGGCCGGGCCGCCACCGACGACCAACACATCAAACGCGTCTTTGGCGCTGATTTTCTCAGCGGCTTTTTCGATACCGCTGGTGTCGAGCTTAGCGAGGATTTCTTCCAGGCCCATACGACCCTGGCCGAAGTTCACGCCATTGAGGTACACGCTTGGCACCGCCATGATCTGGCGCTCATCAACTTCCGCCTGGAACAGCGCGCCGTCGATAGCGACGTGACGGATGTTCGGGTTGAGCACGGCCATCAGGTTCAGCGCCTGGACCACATCCGGGCAGTTCTGGCACGACAACGAGAAGTACGTCTCGAAGCTGAAGTCGCCTTTGAGGGCGCGGATCTGTTCAATCACTTCGACACTGGCCTTCGACGGGTGGCCACCGACTTGCAGCAGGGCCAGCACCAGCGAAGTAAATTCATGCCCCATGGGGATGCCGGCGAAACGCAGGCTGATATCGGCACCCGGGCGATTAATGGAGAACGAAGGCTTGCGCGCATCATCGCCATCGGTTTTCAGGGTGATCAGCGTGGTGAGGCTGGTTACGTCCTGCAAAAGAGCAAGCATTTCCTCGGATTTCGCACCGTCGTCGAGGGAGGCGACGATCTCGATCGGCTGGGTGACCCGTTCCAGGTATGACTTCAACTGAGCTTTAAGATTGGCGTCCAACATACGGGCGATTTCCTATTAATTCGGTTTATTGCAGACAAAAAAACGCCCGAGCGAATCTCGCCCGGGCGTTTTGAGGGCGGATGCAGCTTACTGAGGTGCGGAGTTCCGCCCTGGATATTTCACAGACTTAGATCTTGCCGACCAGGTCCAGGGACGGAGCCAACGTGGCCTCGCCTTCTTTCCACTTGGCTGGGCATACTTCGCCTGGGTGGGCAGCCACGTACTGAGCGGCCTTGATTTTGCGCAGCAGCTCGCTAGCGTCACGGCCAACACCGCCGTCGTTCAGTTCGACGATCTTGATCTGACCTTCTGGGTTGATCACGAAAGTACCGCGGTCTGCCAGGCCAGCTTCTTCGATCAGTACGTCGAAGTTGCGCGAGATGGTCAGGGTTGGGTCGCCGATCATGGTGTACTGGATTTTGCCGATGGCTGGCGACGTGTTGTGCCAAGCAGCGTGGGCAAAGTGGGTGTCGGTGGAAACGCTGTAGATTTCGACGCCCAGTTTCTGAAATTCGGCGTAGTTGTCAGCCAGGTCTTCAAGCTCGGTTGGGCAAACGAAGGTGAAGTCGGCTGGGTAGAAGAATACGACGGACCATTTGCCTTTCAGGTCAGCGTCCGACACGTCTACGAAGTTGCCGTTTTTGTAGGCGGTAGCTTTGAACGGTTTTACTTGGCTGTTGATGATAGGCATCGTTGACTCTCCGTCAGGGGTTAGTAAGTTGATGAGGTGAATCCTACCGACTCTTCGCCTCGATGGCTCATTGGCAAACCTGATGCTGGCGATTGGTTTTCCCTATCAGGTAGCTGTATTAATAGAAGAAATCTCAAATCAGCGGTTGGGTCGCCAAGGTCATGCCGAGAAAGGGCGTCGCTTCAACATAGCGCATCGCCGATTTCATGTCGTTCCAACCGACGTAACTCATCAGCGACTTCAAGTCCCAGCCACTGCGATGAGCCCAGGTGGCAAAGCCTCGGCGCAGCGAGTGACTGGTGTATTGATCAGCTGGAATACCCGCACGCTCCAAGGCGTGGCGCAACAGTGGGATCACACTGTTGGGATGCAGCCCCTCCTCGCCCAGGTTGCCCCAGCGATCAACCCCACGGAACACCGGGCCGCGAACCAGTGCCGACGCGCTGAGCCATTCGCAGTAAGCCTGCACCGGGCACAGTCGCAATAACGCCGGGGTCTGGTAGGTCTTGCCGAGGTTATCGCGGTCACTTTTGCTGCGTGGCAGGTACAAGCTGATGCCCGCACCCGGCACCGCCTGCACGTGCTCAATGCTCAAGCGGCACAACTCATCACTGCGAAACCCTCGCCAGAACCCCAACAATATCAGTGCGGTGTCGCGCTTGGCGCGCAGCAATCGAGGCGGGTCCTGGTCTTTGCTCGCCTGCAGTGCCTCTGCCTCCAGCCATGCAACTACCTGCTCCAGGTGCTGGAGCTGCAGTGGCTCGGCCTGTTTTTCCTGCACCGGGTGTACGGCGCGAATGCCCTTGAGCACCTTGCGCACTACCGGCGCCTTGGTTGGGTCGGGAAACCCCTGGCTGGTGTGCCACTGCGCCAACGCCGAAAGCCGCAGCTTCAACGTGTTAACCGCCAGCACGCCGGCATGCGCCACCAGGTAGCGCGCCACGCTGTCGCTGGTAGCTGGCAGGAACCCACCCCAACTCACTTCGAAGTGTTCGATGGCCGCACGGTAGCTGCGGCGCGTGTTGTCGCGGGTGGCGGCGTTGAGATACCGATCCAGATCGCTCATGAAAGGCCCATTCGTACTGCTACAGGGTGAATCCGCGCTTAAAACGGCTATGAGACGGGATAATACGCCAATATCCCATCTGTTAAATCATGAATTTAAACGATTTTCTATTCGTGTTACAGTATGTATCTACATACCCTGTACAACAGTACGAAATCGACGGAGACCCCATGGCGCGCGGCGGCATAAACAAAGCAGTAGTTCAAACGGCACGCCTGGCGATCCTTGCCCGTGGCGAAAACCCCAGCATCGACGCCGTACGTATCGAGATGGGCAATACCGGCTCAAAAACCACGATTCATCGCTACCTGAAGGAATTGGACGATAGCGAAAGCCGGCTGACCATCACCGAAGCGCCGATTGACGACGAGCTCGGCGAACTGGTTGCACGGCTGGCTCTACGCCTCAAAGAGAAGGCTCAGGAACCTATCGACCTGGCCTTGGCGCAATTTGAACAGCACAAGGCCGCCCTGCTCGCCCAGATAGACACGCTGGAAGCCGCTCATGCAGACCTCAAGCAGCAATTTGATATCCAGGCCGCAGCGCTGGCAGAAGAAAGCGCCGCCCTGCAAACCGCCAGCACCAGCCTGCAGACCGAGCAAACCCGCAATGCCGGGCTCAGCCAGGCATGCAGTGACTACGAACTGAGGATCAGCGACAAGGACGAACAGATTCGCTCGCTGGAAGAAAAGCACCTGCACGCTCGGGATGCCCTGGAGCATTACCGCAATGCGATCAAGGAGCAGCGTGAGCAGGAACAGCGACGCCATGAAGGCCAGTTGCAGCAGGTTCAAGCGGAACTGCGCCAGGCCCAGCAAAGTGCCATGGTGCGCCAGGACGAGATCACACAGCTGCACCGCGACAATGAGCGGCTGTTGATTGAGCACCGCGTAACCGCGAAGGAACTGGCCGCCCTGCAGGAGCAAACCCGCAAAGACCAGGCCTTGCAGCAAAAGCTCAGTGAACAAGTGAACCTGATTGAAAGCGAACGCACCTTGCTTCAGGAGCGCCTGCGGGTTGCGGTGTTGGAGAGCCAGTCACGCCAGCAAGCGTTGAGCGAACACCAGCAGAGCAACAAAAGCCTGGAGCTGGACCTTATCAAGGCCCAGGCGAGTATTGAGGCACTGCGCCTGGCGGCTGCCGTTGCAGCAGCGCCAGAAGCAACCCCGCAAGCCTGATCAGTGCGCGACAGGCGTGCGCATGGTGACGAATTCTTCCGCCGCGGTAGGATGCACGCCGATGGTTTCATCGAAATGCTGCTTGGTCGCGCCCGCCTTGAGCGCAATCGCCAGGCCCTGCACGATTTCGCCAGCGTCCGGGCCGACCATGTGGCAACCCAGCACCTTGTCGGTGTCGGCGTCGACCACCAGCTTCATCAAGGTTTTCTCCTGGCAGTCGGTCAACGTCAGCTTCATGGGTCGGAAGCGGCTTTCGAAGATCTGCACCTTGTGGCCGTTCTTTTTCGCTTCTTCCTCACTTAGGCCGACAGTGCCGATGTTCGGCAGGCTGAACACCGCCGTCGGAATCATCGCGTAGTCCACTGGGCGATACTGCTCAGGCTTGAACAAGCGACGCGCCACCGCCATGCCTTCGGCCAGGGCAACGGGCGTCAATTGCACGCGACCAATCACGTCACCGAGCGCCAGGATCGACGGCTCGGCGGTCTGGTACAGGTCATCCACTTCAACGAAGCCGCGCTCGTCCAATTTGACGCCAGTATTCTCCAGGCCCAGATTGTCCAACATCGGGCGGCGGCCGGTGGCATAGAACACGCAATCGGCCTCCAGCACGCGACCGTCCTTCAGCGTGGCCTTGAGGCTGCCATCGGTTTGCTTGTCGATGCGCTCGATATCAGCGTTGAATTGCAGATCCAGGCCGCGCTTGGTCAGCTCTTCTTTCAGGTGTGTGCGCACCGCACCATCAAAACCGCGCAGGAACAGGTCGCCGCGATACAGCAGCGACGTCTGTGCGCCCAAACCATGGAAAATGCCGGCAAACTCAACGGCGATGTAGCCACCGCCCACCACCAATACACGCTTAGGCAGTTCTTTAAGGAAGAACGCCTCGTTGGAACCAATGGCGTGTTCGTGCCCCGGAACCTGCGGGATCTGCGGCCAGCCGCCCGTGGCGATCAGGATGTGCTTGGCGGTAAAGCGCTCACCATTGATTTCCACCTGATGCGGGCCCACCAAGCGTGCGTGACCTTCATGCAGGGTGACGCCGCTGTTGACCAAAAGGTTGCGATAGATCCCATTAAGACGGTTGATTTCGCGGTCCTTGTTGGCGATCAGGGTCGCCCAATCAAAGTTCGCCTCACCCAGCGACCAACCAAAACCGCTGGCCTGCTCGAAGTCTTCGGCGAAATGCGCGCCGTACACCAACAGTTTTTTCGGCACACAGCCGACGTTAACGCAGGTACCGCCCAGGTAGCGGCTTTCCGCCACGGCCACCTTGGCGCCAAAGCCTGCGGCAAAGCGCGCCGCGCGAACACCGCCGGAACCGGCGCCAATTACATACAGATCAAAATCGTAGGCCATTTCACTCTCCTCGGCAGAACACCAGCATACCGACTTACAGGGGGCTGAAAAACGAAAAGCCACCCGGAGGTGGCTTTTTTAGAAAATCAGGCAGGCGTGAATCAGTAAGCCTTGCCAGTCTTGTAGAAGTGCTCGTAGCAGAAGTTGGTGGCTTCGATGTAGCCTTCAGCGCCACCGCAGTCAAAACGACGCCCCTTGAACTTGTACGCGATCACACAGCCGTCTTTAGCCTGCTTCAACAGGGCGTCAGTGATCTGGATCTCGCCGCCTTTGCCTGGCTCGGTTTCTTCGATCAGCTTGAAGATATCCGGGGTCAGAATGTAACGACCGATGATCGCCAAGTTCGACGGAGCATCTTCCGGCGCTGGCTTTTCGACCATGTCGCGTACGCGGATCAGGCCATCACCAATGTCGTCACCGGCAATCACGCCGTACTTGTTGGTCTCTTGAGGATCAACCTCTTGAACCGCAACGATGGTGCAGCGGTACTTCTGGTACAGCTTGACCATCTGGGTCAGCACGCCGTCGCCTTCCAGGTTGACGCACAGGTCGTCCGCCAGTACCACCGCGAACGGTTCATCACCGATCAGTGGGCGGCCGGTCAGGATGGCGTGGCCGAGGCCTTTCATCTGGGTCTGACGGGTGTAAGAGAACGAGCACTCGTCGAGCAGTTTGCGGATACCGACCAGGTATTTTTCCTTGTCAGTGCCCTTGATCTGGTTTTCCAGCTCGTAGCTGATGTCGAAGTGGTCTTCCAGCGCGCGCTTACCACGACCCGTGACGATAGAGATTTCGTTCAAGCCGGCATCCAGTGCCTCTTCGACGCCGTACTGAATCAGTGGCTTGTTCACCACCGGCAGCATCTCTTTGGGCATGGCTTTGGTCGCTGGCAAGAAGCGAGTGCCGTAACCGGCTGCTGGGAACAAGCATTTCTTGATCATATGAGTCCTTACAAAGGGCTGTGCGTACGGAATTCGGCGCAGTCTAATCAGGCCGCAGTCACCTTACAATGGGTCCTGCTGGCGTTGCGATGTCATGATAGAGAAAAAATGTGCGCGTAAGTTCCATTGATCCTCCGAAGGGCGTTACCAACGGCATCACCAACCAAGCCTTGGCCCCTCAGTTTCAAAGGGATTTAAAGGTTTTAGCATGCTTTTCGCCGCCCGGCACTGACTGGCAACAACTTGCGCGCCCCCACGCCATTTGGCGCTATCATTGCACGCTTGAACCACACCACGAGATTGATAGATGTCAGAACCCAAAGGCGTAAACGGCTACTTGATCACAAAGCGTGCAGACGGCTGGCACCTGATCAACTTCCACGGCGACAGTGTCGCCGGGGCATTCGCAACCGAAAGCCAGGCGACTGCGGTAGCCGAGGTATTTGTGGATGAAGCGGGCCATGCATCGAGCAAACGGCCCAAGAGCAAGTAAGCCTCTTTGAGGTGCCTATAAAGCCCCGTTAAGCGGGGCTTTTTTGTGGGCGTCCATTTTTCCCAACATATCCAGACCCAACTAGAAGTTGGACAACCCGATTAAACACTATTATTTTCGGGGACTGTCATCCCGCTCTGACAGATCACTACCCGATTGAACTATTCTCATTAAGCAACTTGTAGCCCTCTTCTGACAGCCCATCTTCATGTTTTGGCAAATCGCCATATTCCTCCTATGTGGCGTGCTCCTGTGCGACTACACAACTAAGCGAATCTGGCGACTTACTTCCTCTGGCTCAAGACTGACAATGGCCTCGCTTCAAACGTACCCACGAATTGCAATGCAAGTAGTTGGAAAAACAACGCTCCCAACTGCAACTCCGCCGCTGGCTGGCCGGGTTTTTGCGAGTCACGTTTGATGTGAAAAACAAGCCCTGCGCAACACTGCGATGGGCTCTTTATTGACATTTCGTAGGCCTCTGTAAATGAAAACTAAATTTAAAACTGCGCTGTTAACTCTCGGGCTGTTGGCGGGTTCGATGTCCGTTGCTCAGGCGGCGGATGGAACAGTTACTTTTTTGGGATCGGTCCACTCGGGTGCCTGCTCTATCAAGCCTGACTCCGTCGATCAGACCGTTAACCTGGGCGCCATTGCCAAGCATCAATTGCAAGATGGCGGCAAGTCTGAAGCGCGGCGCGTGCTGATCGAACTTGAAGGCTGTGATCTGTCGGACCTTGTCGCTAACACCGTGACCACAACCTTCACCGGCGCGCCATCAACCGTCGTTCCGGGTGCTATCGGTACG
>NZ_UYXQ01000139.1 GCF_900624995.1 Pseudomonas antarctica | reverse complement strand
ACACGGCCTACCAGCCCGCCGTGCATCAGTAGAAGGATGCCCCCCATGCGTACCGAACAACCGAAGATGATTTACCTGAAGGACTATCAGGCGCCGGACTACCTGATCGAAGAGACGCACCTGACCTTCGAGTTGTTCGAGGACCACAGCCTGGTCCACGCGCAGTTGGTGATGCGCCGCAACCCCGAGCGCGGCGCCGGCTTGCCGCCGCTGGTGCTCGATGGCCAGCAGTTGGAGCTGTTGAGCGTCACCCTGGGCGACCGCGAGCTGAGCGCAGCGGACTACCAGTTGACCGACAGCCACCTGACCCTGCACCCGACCAGCGACACTTTCACGGTCGACACCAGCGTGCGCATCCACCCGCAAACCAACACCGCCCTGGAAGGCCTGTACAAATCCAGCGGCATGTTCTGCACCCAGTGCGAGGCTGAAGGCTTCCGTAAAATCACCTATTACCTCGACCGCCCGGACGTGATGAGCACCTTCACCACTACCGTGATCGCCGAGCAACACCGCTACCCCGTGTTGCTGTCCAACGGCAACCCGATCGCCAGCGGCCCGGGTGAAGACGGCCGCCACTGGGCGACTTGGGAAGACCCGTTCAAGAAACCGGCCTACCTGTTCGCGCTGGTGGCCGGTGATTTGTGGTGCGTTGAAGACACCTTCACCACCCTGACCCAGCGCGAAGTGGCGTTGCGCATTTATGTCGAGCCGGAAAATATCGACAAATGCCAGCACGCCATGAACAGCCTGAAAAAATCCATGCGCTGGGACGAGGAGACCTACGGCCGCGAGTATGACCTCGACATTTTCATGATCGTGGCGGTCAACGATTTCAACATGGGTGCCATGGAGAACAAGGGCCTCAATATCTTCAACTCCAGCGCCGTGCTGGCCCGTGCCGAAACCGCCACCGACGCCGCGCACCAGCGGGTCGAGGCGATCGTTGCCCACGAATATTTCCACAACTGGTCGGGCAACCGCGTGACCTGCCGCGACTGGTTCCAGCTGTCGTTGAAGGAAGGCTTCACCGTGTTCCGCGACTCGGGCTTCTCGGCCGACATGAACTCGGCCACGGTCAAGCGCATTCAGGACGTGGCGTACCTGCGTACCCACCAGTTTGCCGAAGACGCCGGCCCCATGGCGCACGCCGTGCGCCCGGACAGCTTTATCGAAATCTCCAACTTCTACACCCTGACCGTGTACGAGAAGGGCTCGGAAGTGGTCGGCATGATCCACACCTTGCTCGGCGCCGATGGCTTCCGCAAAGGCAGCGACCTGTACTTCGAGCGTCATGACGGCCAGGCCGTGACCTGTGATGATTTCATCAAGGCCATGGAAGACGCGAATGGCGCCGACCTGAGCCAGTTCAAACGCTGGTACAGCCAGGCCGGTACGCCACGCCTGGCGGTAAGCGAGTCCTACGACGCCGCTGCCAAGACCTACAGCCTGACCTTCCGCCAGAGCTGCCCGCAAACCCCGGACAAGGTTGAAAAGCTGCCGTTTGTGATTCCGGTTGAACTGGGTCTGCTGGACGCGAAGGGCGCCGGTATCGCCCTGCGTCTGGCCGGTGAAGCAACTGCCGGCGGTACGTCTCGGGTGATTTCGGTGACCGAAGCCGAGCAGACCTTTACCTTCGTTGATATCGCCGAACAGCCGTTGCCGTCCTTGCTGCGTGGTTTCTCGGCGCCGGTGAAGCTGAGCTTCCCGTACAACCGCGATCAACTGATGTTCCTGATGCAACACGACAGCGACGGCTTCAACCGCTGGGATGCCGGCCAACAACTCTCGGTGCAGGTGTTGCAGGAGTTGATTGGTCAGCATCAGGCGGGTCAATCGTTGAAGCTGGATCAGCGCTTGATCGACGCGCTGCGCACGGTGTTGAGCGATGAACGTCTGGACCAGGCGATGGTCGCTGAAATGCTTTCGCTGCCGAGCGAAGCTTACTTGAGCGAGATCAGCGAAGTGGCAGATGTGGATGCGATCCACGCTGCCCGTGAGTTTGCCCGTCAGCAATTGGCCGACAACCTCTACGAACCGCTGTGGCTGCGCTACCAAGCCAATCGCGAGCTGTCCAAGCAGACGCCGTACGTGGCGGCGGCCGAGCACTTTGCACGCCGCGCCTTGCAGAACATCGCCCTGTCGTACCTGCTGCTCAGTGGTAAGCCTGAAGTGCTGGCGGCGACGCTGGATCAGTTCGACACCAGCGACAACATGACTGAGCGCCTGACCGCGATGGCGGTGTTGGTGAATTCGCCGTTCGAGGCCGAGAAGGCCGAGGCGCTGGCGGTGTTTGCCGAGAACTTCAAGGACAACCCGTTGGTCATGGACCAGTGGTTCAGCGTCCAGGCCGGCAGCACCTTGCCGGGCGGGCTGGCACGGGTCAAGGCGTTGATGGAGCACCCGGCGTTCAACATCAAGAACCCGAACAAGGTGCGCGCACTGGTTGGCGCGTTTGCCGGGCAGAACCTGATCAACTTCCACGCTGGGGATGGCTCGGGCTACCGTTTCCTCGCGGACCTGGTGATCGAGCTGAACGGGTTCAACCCGCAGATTGCCTCGCGCCAGTTGGCGCCGTTGACTCGCTGGCGCAAATACGACACTGCGCGCCAGGCCTTGATGAAGGCGGAGTTGGAGCGCATTCGTGCGTCTGGCGAGCTGTCGAGTGATGTGTTCGAGGTGGTCAGCAAGAGCCTTGCATAAAACGAGGTATTGAAAAAAACGGCCTGCGCAGGCCGTTTTTTTCGTCCCAGATAATCGGTGGGCTAGGAGGAGTTGATATTTTGCTGCTGGCACGGCTAACTATTAGGCAAGGAAAAGCGAGCGGGGCAAATTTTGGTGAGCGAGAAGATCTATCACCGCCTTCCAGACACACTCTCTCGGAATCAATGTATGATCCCGGGCGCGAATGGCTTACGCCCCGACTATTTATAGCTTGCATACGGAATGTGATTTTATGAGTAAAAGGATATACGCATGGTGGGATTGTTTGTACACCCAAAAAAATATCCAGCTAAATCCTGGTAATTGGGATTTTACGAATAATAAGGGGCCGACGAAGTTTAAATTTGATGCTGTCACACTCGAGGCGCATCAAAAAAAAATCGGACAAGAGAAGAGAATTTCCTTTTGGGGAATAAATTTTGATACGTGTGATTTTTCTGGAAAGTTTGAACATGGCCAAATAAAGTTTTCAAAATGCAGTTTTACTAAGTGTGATCTGGGGAACGGATCCGTATGGAGTAAGGCTAAGTTCAATGATTGCAAGTTTGTAAGCTGTTCTTTTACTTTGGCGGAGTTCAAGGATTGCTTCTTTCACGAATGCACGTGGGAGAATACGACTTTCAATGGCGGAACCCAGCTAGTTAATACATTGGTTTCTGACGCTTGTGGGCTTGTGAACTCTGGATATACAAATTTAGATGGTGCTGTTCTTGATAAAGAAGGTGTGACCGCAGAGTACCAGGTTTGGCGCCTTGATCAATCTAAAGCGAAATTGTCCAGAATGTTAATGCAGGGTGGTGAGCATCACGGTGATGATAATGCTTATTATACTGGGGTGAAATCCTATCTCACTCAAGCAGTAAAGGCCGGACGTAGCAAGGCGCGATTTAATTCAGTCAATGGACCAAAAAAGAAGTTTAATAAAGTCGTAGGGTGGGTATTGTCTTTTGAGTTAATGATACTTAGTTTGTCAGGCTGGCTTAATGGTTGGGGGCAGAGTATTGCAAAGCCAGCTATCTTTGGTCTTGCCATGACGCTTATCTTTGCGATGGGTTATGCGTGGGAGCAAAGCAGTATTGCGCTCGGGTTGGTCAAAGCTTTTGATATTACTTTTCTAATAGGTTATACAAAGCACTCAACGCTAGAGTCTTGCATGGGGAAACAATTACTTTATGCAGGAAACGCTTTTCTGGGATTGTGGTGGTACGCGATCATGGTACCGGTTTTAGTAAATCGTATAAGTCGGGTAATGTAATGGCTATAATGTCTATGGCTTTGTATGGTAGTCGAGCTCGTAATGATCATACGCTAAGCTCCGATACTGATTTATTTGCCATAACTAATGATGATCGATACCGAATGGTCTTTCATGGGGCAACGAATGTTGCCTGTTATCCATTTGATTTAGCTATGAGTAGAGCTGAAGGTGGTGATCTTTTTTTTCTTCATATTGTGCGTGAAGCGGTAGTTATATATGATCCGGATTCGAGTTTCGATAGAGTGCGGTCGGCCTTCAAGTTGCGGCCAAACTACAATATAGATATCTCAAGAGCTTCAGACCTAGGGTTTGCTCTGCTTTTAAATATCGAAAATTTTAAAAATTATTTTTATATAAATAAGAGGTTGGTTTGGTGTCTTCGCACAATATTGATTGCTTTGAGTGCGGAGCGCGGAACCCCAGTTTTTTCCACGAAAGAACTTGTCTCTATGTTTGATGATGAAGATATTGAACTGCTCTTGTCTGCTAAGAGAG
Source organism: Pseudomonas antarctica (assembly GCF_900624995.1). Taxonomy (GTDB): domain Bacteria; phylum Pseudomonadota; class Gammaproteobacteria; order Pseudomonadales; family Pseudomonadaceae; genus Aquipseudomonas; species Aquipseudomonas antarctica. The sequence continues at coordinate 4,701 of NZ_UYXQ01000139.1, read as the reverse complement.
AGCCAGGGTATGTGCCTGATGTTTATAAAATCTTTAAGCAAAAAATCGCGCTGTATGGAAAAACTAATTTTGCAGAGATTCCTAACGATTTTTTTGGGCAGTTGAGGTATTTTACGGAACAAGGAAATTCTATGGCGAAAAAAACTATCTATAGCATAATTAAAAATTTGGATGGGAATGACTATACTTGACTTTGGTTTGTGTTGTGTTGGGTAATGCGTATTTTAGAATGTTTTGGGTTGCTTTATATCTGGGGGGTATTTTTCGTGGGAAGCGGTTTTCGTTGTGTCGAGTTAAAGCGTGTTCATTATTTTCGTTTTTTAGATAGTTGTACGAAGCTGCTGTCCCTGCAACGTGCAGCTGCGTACCGGTAAGGTGTTGGTCAGCAATGTGGTGTCCGGCAATTTCCCCGGCAGCCCGCTGGAGCTGCGCTACACGTTTCGCCTGAACGAACAGGGCAAGATTTCACGCCTGGATATCTCCCTGTAAGCCATACTGGCACGCATGACTTTCGACTCGCCTCTCGCCGCTTACCAACACGCCATCGCCCAGCAAGGTTTCGTCCCCGACGATGCCCAGCGCCGGGCGGTGCAAGCCTTGCAACACTGCCATGAGGCCCTGCACCAAGGCCGCTCACCCATCACCGGTGTTTACCTGTGGGGGCCGGTGGGGCGGGGTAAAACCTGGTTGATGGACCAGTTCTATCAAAGCCTACGGGTGCCTGCGCGGCGTCAGCATTTCCATCACTTCATGGGCTGGGTGCATCAGCGCTCGTTTCAGCTCAGCGGTATCCAGGACCCACTGCAGGCCTTGGCCCGGGAGCTCGCTCGGGAAGTGCGTGTGCTGTGTTTCGACGAGCTGTTCGTGAATGATATCGGTGACGCGATCATCCTTGGCCGCTTGTTCCAGGTGATGTTCGAGGAAGGCGTGGTGATGGTCTGCACCTCGAATCAGCCACCCGACCAGCTCTACGCTGGAGGCTTCAACCGCGAGCGCTTCCTGCCGGGCATCGCGGCGATCCAAAAGCACATGCAGGTGGTGGCGGTAGATGGCGTTGAAGACCACCGTTTGCACCCCGGCGCCGGTGTGCAGCGCTATTGGGTGAAGCAGCCGGATGCACTCGCTACAGTGTTCAAGCAGTTGAGTGAAGGGCAGTCGGTGAACCATGGCCCGGTCACTGTTGGCTTTCGCGCGATTGTGGCAGTAAAGGCCAGCGACACGGTGTTGTGGTGTCGCTACTGTGACCTGTGCGAGCAGCCGCTGGCCGCCATGGACTTCATGCTGCTGTGCGACCGCTTCAATGCCATCTTGCTGGGTGAAGTGCCTGATTTGAGCGCACAAAAACGCCCCGCGCGCATCGCTCGAGGTACCGAAGATGCTGCTCTGCGGGTGGTGGCCGGTGATCGCGAGTTGCCGGAACTGTCGGTGCACGATGACAGTGTGCGGCGCTTCATCGCCCTGGTGGACGAGTGCTACGACCGCAAAGTGCCGTTGTTTATCGAAGCTCAAGTACCGCTGCAAAACCTCTACACCGAGGGCTATCTGGAGTTTGCATTCCGCCGCACCCTCAGCCGTTTGCAGGCGATGCAACTGCAGCGTTTCGGCGTGTAGGACACATCTCTGAACCCGCCTGATGGCAGCCGTTGATGCAGTAAACCTTCGTGCTTTCAGTCGGGTATTTGTCGTTAATCTCCTTCATCTACTGCCGACTACGCGCTTACAATCGGTCCTCGCAAAGGGAGCCGGTTCCCTTGTGGTCGTTATTGAGGAAGGAAATGGACACCCCAGACATCCTGGTGCTGCAAGCCAGCTACACCAACCCCGTGCATGCCGAGGCGCTCGGCCTGGTGCTCAACCATTACGCCGAAGACCCGATGGGCGGCGGTCATACGTTGCCTGCCGACCTGTTGCAGCAACTGCCCGCCGAACTGGCCAAGCGCCCCCACGCTTTCAGTGTACTGGCGTTTGTCGGCGGCGAGCCTGCGGGGTTGGTCAATTGCTTTGAAGGGTTTTCGACGTTCGCCTGCCGCCCGTTGGTCAACGTTCACGATGTGGTGGTGGTGAATCGGTTTCGTGGCCTGGGGTTGAGTCAGAAGATGTTGCAGAAGGTCGAGGAGATCGCTCGTCAGCGTGGTTGCTGCAAGATCACCCTGGAGGTGCTTGAGGGCAATGACGTGGCTCAGGCAGCGTATCGAAAGTTCGGTTTTGATGATTCGATCTTTGATCCGGCCCACGGGCGTATGCTGTTCTGGAGCAAGCCACTTTAATCGCCGTACTTAATAAAGTCAGCGCAAAAAAAAGGCGCCATTAAATGGCGCCAAGTTAACCTTTGCCAACGGAGCGGAATGGCACAGGGGACGGCGGATTAACTAACTATTAAATCAGCTGTTCGGTTGTTGCTCTGCGCTGGAGGGTTCAGCCGTTACGGACTTTACGTTCTTGCCGTCGGCAATTGCTGTTGGGTCAGTGGTGCCGTGGGTCTTTTGCTGCATGAACGTGAAGTCGTTGTAGAACTGCTTTGAGCGCTCTGAACCGCCTTCTGCAAAGGCGGCAACGGAGGTCAGGGTCATCAGGCTGGCAAGCATCAAGGTCGAGAGTTTCATGGCAATGTTCCCATTAAAAGTGATAGGTGACTGATCGCTCCGTGATCCGATTCGTAGGGCGACTATGGCGCTATCTTATTAAGTGGGAATTAACGTGGAAGTGCCCCGAAGTTAACGTTTCTGTTAACTTCGGGTTTGGCGTTATAGCTTCCAATCCAAGGCGAGCGTGATGGAGCGTGGGTCGCCCCAATACACACCATTATAAAAACCGACGCGCTCGTAATATTTTTTATCGAATAGATTATTGACGTTGACCGAGGCCGACACATGTTCGTCGAACTGATAGCGCGACATCAGGTTGACTACGGTGTAGGCCTGTTGGGTGATCTTCGTGCGCGTGGTGATCAGGCTGCCTTCAGCATTCCGCGTGCCCGTCGGACGGTTGCTGAACTCATAGATGTCGCTCTGCCAATTCACGGCGCCGCCCACGGTCAGGTTGTGCCATTCACCCGGCAGTCGGTAGGCGCTGGAGAGCTTCAGCAGGTTAAGCGGCTGCTCGGTGTTGTTGCGCTTGCCCGAGCCTTTCAACGCGTGGGTGTAGGTGTAGCCCGCAGTCACATTCCAATCGGGCATGATTTCACCGGCGGCCTCCAGTTCGAAGCCCTTTACCTTGTTACCCTTGCCACCGGATTTGTAGTACTCCTCGCCCGTGATCGGGTTTGGCCGTACTGAGTCGTCCAGCTCTGCCACGTTGTCCTGGGTGCTCCAGAAGTACGCTGCTGCCAGGTTCAAACGCTCGTCCAACACGCTGCCCTTGAGGCCGACTTCATAGTTGCTGCCCACCACAGGTTCCAGGTATTGCTTGCTGGCATCCCGCTTGGCCTGTGGCTTGAAGATATCGGTGTAACTCGCATAGACGGTGTATTGCGGCGTTATGTCGTAAAGCAGCCCAGCGTAGGGCGTCCACATATCGTTGTGGGTCTGGCGGGTGTTGTTGGTCTTGGTCAGTTGGTTGTTGGCATCATAGGCGGGTTCTGCGTTTTCCAGCTCCCAGCTGCCGTAACGGCTGCCGAGCACGGCGTGCAAACGTTCTGTCAGGCTCAGGCGCGTCGCCAGGTAGCCGGCTTTCTGCTGTTTTTTGCTGTGCTCACCCTTGAGCCCCGTGACGGTGTCGGGGAATTTGCCGATCCCGCCCATGTGTTTCCAGTCTGCAATGGTGCCGTACCCTGCAGGTGTATCGCCTCGGCGCATGAACGGTGAAACATCCCGTTGCGCGGCTTCGCCATACCCCATCATCAATTCGTGTTCACGGCCCAGCAGGCTGTAACTGCCGGCAAGATTGAGGTCGACTGCCTCCATTCTGGAGGTGCCGAGCATATGGCTGGACCACGCATACATACCGCTGCGATCCGCATTCGGGAAACCTGCGCCGCCGTAGTACACCTTGCCGTCGGTGTCGCTTTGCCGATGGGTATAGGCCGCCTTCAAGTGCCAGTCGCCCGCGAGCCGATGGTCCAGCGTCGCGAAGGTGGTCTTGTCCGTCAGCGGCCAGGAGCTCCAATCGGTCGCCATGTTGGTGGAGCGCGATAGCCCTGCCTTGCCGCCCTGGCTGTTCCAGTAGGGCACGGTGCCCCAGGAAGTGCCTTGCACGTGCTTGTCCTGATAATCAAAGCCTATAGCCAGCACGGTATCGTCGGAAAGATCGCCTTCCAGAATGCCGTAGCCGACAGACCGCTGTAGCCCATAGTTGTCACGAAATGACTGGCTGTCGCGGTAGGCCAACACGGTGCGCCCGCGCAGCCGGCCGTCAAATGCCAGGGGGCCGCCCACATCCACGTAGCTGTAGTAGTTGTCATGGCTGCCACCGCTCACGCCGGTTTTTGCCTGCCATTGAGCGGTGGGGCGTTTGCGGACCATATTGACGGTGGCCGAGGGGTCGCCCGCACCGGTGGTTAAGCCCGTTGCGCCGCGTACCACTTCGATGTGGTCGTAGATGATGGTGTCTGAGTCCGACTTCATATAGCCGAAGGTATTGAGCATCCCGTCAATCTGGTAATTGGTGATGGCGTACCCACGGGACGAATAATAGACGCGGTCGGAGTCGTAGTGCTGGACGTTGACGCCGGTGGTCTGGCGTAACACCTCGGTCAGGGTAGTG
>NZ_UYXQ01000138.1 GCF_900624995.1 Pseudomonas antarctica | reverse complement strand
GCTTTAACACCCGTGGCTGGTCGGAAACGGAAGCGGCGTTGAGTCATATGGTCACTGCTGCGCGCCAACTGCGGGCTGAACTGGCGTAACGCGGGGTAAATAAACATGTGGGAAGGGGCTTGCTCCCGATAGCGGTGGGTCAGCTGGCAAATGCGCTGGCTGAAACTCCGCCATCGGCGTCAAGCCCGCCCACAGTGGCTCTTCAGTGTTGCGCACATCATGAAATTGCCAGCGTCGCTCCATGAGTACGTGAATGCGATTAATTCTCAATGAGTCCTGGGCGCGTCAATCGTCCGGGTTCGGCAACTGTTCGCAGACGTTCATCATTCGTGACTTGCCACTGAACACCGATGACATCGCCTTCAACGGTCCGTATGGGGATTGCCCCGCCAGCTCGTTACCACTCGCCAGTGCCTACCCTTGGGCCAAAGAACCCGCGAACATCATTGAATGGTTCGGGCGCTTTCCCCATCGCAATGCGGTGTTGGGCCTTACGGCTACTGATCAGGAGAGTGAATGCCTGACGGTTAGAGGGTTTACGGGTTAAGCCTGATTCTATCGGTATTAATGAAGGGCTGTTTTTACAGCGTTTAGGTAAAAAGAACCTGTTAATTATGACAGTAGACAGCACGCGGGGTCAGGTATGTAGTGTTCGCACTTCAGTCTCCGCCAGGAACTGATGAACACCGATGATGCGTTATTCACCCGCCTGTGCGCTGAGCGCTCACGGCCCACAGGAGTATCAATCATGTCTGATTCAACCCAATGCCACTGTGAAGTGTCCTGCACGAAGAGTCGTGAATGTTGTGACAAGCACTCTGGCCACTGTTCTGAACACGGTGCAGAGATACAGGTGCATGTACACATTCACCGACACCTTCACTGTTGTCCGTCCAAAACGGTTTGTTCGGTTGAGCAGCCCGCTGAAAAAACAGATCAGAAACTCGATCAAAAACCGGATAACCCAGTTAAGCCAATTGAACTACCTGTCATCAGGTTTGGCTTTTATGGTGTTGCAATGGGCAGTCCCCATTACCCAGAGTTAATGGTGCAGGTTAACGCGCCTTCAAATTATGGGGTGGGTGGGGTTTATAATAAAATTCGGGCTGTAACAACGTTGGATGCATCAAAAGATATTATTTCCTCTGCGTTAACAGCGGCTCAGTTAAAGGCGACCTATGATGTGCTTTCTGTCGGTCTGCATGGCAGTCCATTTACAGTGGCGGAAGCCGTCAGGCTGAAAGAGTATGCCGCGTTGGGAGGTGTTGTATTATTGACGTGTGATGGGGCCACGACGGCGGGGATGACGAATGTTCTACAGCAGTTTGGACATACGGGTGTCCTTACGAAAGCCACTGCTGTGGCGTACAGTGGCGTAGCCTCTGCGACGGAAAGGTTAAGCAGCTATTTTGGTGACTCGTCTGGCGTAACGCTCAAGGGGCACTCATTATTGGTGGTAACGTCTGGGCAACCTCCCTCGGGTAGCAGGGTGTTAGCCACCTCGGGTTCCAATCTGCTTTTCTGGACTGTAGGCGCTACTGAGGGCCGAGTGGTTGCGATGAGCCATTTCAGCCTTACGCAGTTTGATGTGGCTGGGACTGAAATAGATAACGGGCAGGAGAGATTCTTGAACAATATGATGGCCTACCTCTTTGATAAGGTGTTGGAAAAACGCTAGCAGGTAGGTAAACAGGTAAAGGCGTGAAGCAAGTCGGCTGCTCTTATCCTGCATGTCGATAATGTAAGCGCCTTAGACGATGCTGTTGCACGGTAGGTATTGCTGCCGGTCATACCTCCAATCAAAGCATGCATTGTCATCTCGGCCGCCGATCTCGCAGGTTGGGCGCTCACTCAAGGATACCCGTTACGAATCCACGCGCGTTGCGCCTGTAGGTAGATGCCCAATTCACCAGCCCTACGCCATCTCGGCGTTCGTCACTCTGCACGAAAAAGGCCTGGCCTTCGAAGCCGTCGCACTGGACCTGGACACCGCACAGAACCAGACGGCGGACTTCGCTCAGCGCTCCGTAAACCAGCGCGTGCCCACGCCTGTCCAGGTCTTCCCAATCCGGCATGCGTTGAGTTGAGTCAGCGTCTGGATGCCAGTCGCTACCCTTGGGCCAAAGAGCCCGCAAATATCATTGAACGGTTCGGGCGGTTTCCCCATCGCAGTGCGGTGTTGGGCCTTACGGCTACTGATCAGGAGAGTGAATGCCTGACGGTTGGAGGGTTTGCGGGTTAAGCCTGATTCTATCGGTATTAATGAAGGGCTGTTTTTACAGGGTTTAGGTAAAAAAGAACCTGTTAATTATGACAGTAGACAGCGCGCGGGGTCAGGTATGTAGTGTTCGCACTTCAGTCTCCGGCAGGAACTGATGAACACCGATGATGCGTTATTCACCCGCCTGTGCGCTGAGCGCTCACGGCCCACAGGAGTATCAATCATGTCTGATTCAACCCAATGCCTACGTGAAGTGTCCTGCACGAAGAGTCGTGAATGTTGTGACAAGCACTCTGGCCACTGTTCTGAACACGGTGCAGAGATACATGTGCATGTACACGTTCACGCGCACCATGCCTGCTGTTCGTCTGTGCCGATTAAGCGGGTTGATCCGGTTGACCCGGTTGCGTTACCGGTAACATTGCCAGTCATACAGTTAGGTTTCTCAGAGAACACAATCATTGATTCTAAGTATTCAAATTTCAAGCAGCAGGTTGAGGCACCTTCAAATTACGGCCCGGCAGGAATATATAAAAAAGTACAGGCAGTTAACACGGCCAATGCATCGGCTGACATCCTCGGCTCGCCTGTGACTGCGGCTGAACTAAAAGCCAGATATGATGTGCTGCTGGTGGGTCTTTTTATGAGCAGCTTTACAGCTGCAGACGCCATTAGATTGAAGGAATATGCTGAGCGAGGGGGCGTTATACTATTGGTCTGTGACCATTCTCCGACGGCCGGTGCGATCAATGTCCTCCAGCAATTTGGGCATGTCGGTACCCTGACCGGAACGTTTGCGCAAAGCTACACGGGAGTGTCCTCGACAACAGAGTATTTAAACACTTATTTTGGCGACTCTTCTGGCATTCCGTTAAAAGGCTCTGGCGCCTTCGCAATCAGCGCTGCACAGCTTCCTGCGGGGAGTAGGGTCTTAGCGACTGTTGGCACTAATGTGCTTGCCTGGACTGTAGGGGGTACTCTGGATAGGGTCGTTGCCGTCAGTGATATAAATCTTGTGTCGTATGACATTACAGGCACTGCGGTCGATACCGGGCAGGAGGTGTTTTTAAATAATATGATGGCTTATCTATTTGATCAGGCGTTGAAAAGCGCTTAGGAAAAGCGCTTAGGCGTGGCTGATGGTTGGTTGTTTACGTATCGCCAGCAACAGTACGTTCCGTGTGCTGTTGGCATTCCCCCCAGGAATGCCCCCATAAAAAGCGCGCATTGTTATACTTGCCGCCAATCTCGTAGATTGGGCGCTCACTCAAAGAGACCCCGCTATGAATCCACACGCGCTGCGCTTATATGTAGATGCCCAATTCACCAGCCCCTATGCCATGTCCGTGTTCGTGACCTTGCACGAAAAAGGCCTGGCGTTTGACACGCATACCGTCGACCTGGACAGCGCACGACACAAAGCTGGGGACTACGCCCAATTGTCCCTGACACAGCGCGTGCCGACGTTAGTGGAAGGCGACTTTGCGCTGTCGGAATCTTCCGCAATCACCGAATACCTGGAGCAGGCCTACCCCGAAACGCCGGTGTACCCCAGCGGGCCAAAACAGCGGGCGAAGGCGCGACAGGTGCAGGCGTGGCTGCGCAGCGACTTGTTGCCGATTCGCCAGGAGCGTTCGACGTTAGTAGTGTTCTACGGGCAGAGAATGCCGCCATTGTCGCCCGACGGCGAAGCGGCCGCGCGTAAGCTGATCAATGCGGCGCAGGCATTGCTGGCAGGCAATCCCAAGTATTTGTTCGGCGACTGGTCAATTGCCGATGTGGACCTGGCGGTGATGCTCAACCGCTTGATCCTCAATGGTGACAGTGTGCCGGCCGAGTTGGTGGACTACGCGCGGTGCCAGTGGCAGCGGCCATCAGTGCAGGCGTGGGTCGACCTGCAACGCCCGCCGCTCTAGCGGTTTACAGCCATTCGTGGGCCACGCGCCGATCCAGGTCTTCCCAGTCCGCCATGCCCAGCACCCGTGTGGTGTTCAGGCCCCGTAGGTAGCCGCGCAGTTGCTGGGCGCTGGCGTTGCACTGATCGGCATCGGCGGTTTGATCCTGCAGCACGTTTTCATAATCGACCAGGTAATCGGCGACCCGCTCGCGAAACTCCGGCAATACGGCTTCGCGGATGCGGTCGAAGGTTTTCTGGTGGGGCTTCATGGCGTGGTCCTTATAGTTTTATAGAGATCGATATACCCGACACTATCGGTTCAAATGATAGTCACCATCAAGCATCGCAAGTTCTGTTTTTATGCCAAAAGCGCAGAATCACCCCATCGAGACGCTGTTCAAGGAAATGCGCGATGAGGACGATAATCCAACTGGGTTTAATCATGCTGATGCTCGGCACCACGGTGCTGACCAACCCGGCAATTGCCGATGATCTGCGTACGGGCCATTTGCTGGCACTCGCCGGTAGCGTAGACTCCCTGCAGCACGCGCAGTCGGTGGGGGTGTTGTACAGCGAAAACACCCGCGACAACCTCAGCTACCTTGAACGCTACCACGCCATGGCCATGAACGGCGCCAAGGATGCCCTTGACGGGCGCATCCGCGAGGCGTTCGTCAACAGTTCAGACCCGGAACTGGCGATTGATTGGCTGATGAATTCATTGCAGGGCACTTTTCGCAGCGTGACGGTCTATAGCAGCCTGGATGAACTGGTGCAGGCGCACCCTGATGTGGTGGTGATGCTCGACACCCATAACCAACTGCTGACCCAGCGTAACGACCAGGTCGAGGCGCGTTTTGTTGCTCGGTTCTATGATGCGGACCTGCAATACATCGCTAAAGCCGAAGGCTCGGTGCACAAGCAGGTGCCATCGGTTTGGGTGCATGACAAGGCGGCCCCGGAAATTGCCGCGCAGATTGAACAGCAGCGTGATGTACAGCTCAATGCATTGAAGCAGTTTGATGCGTCGCTCAAGGCCCTGGTCCGCGCCGGGTGATGTGCGGATCGATGTGAACCCTATTGGTTAATTTTCAGGAATGTTTATGCGCTCTTTTTTTGTCCCGGCCCTGGCTTTTGCTTCCTTGTTGCTGACCGGTTGTATCACGGCTCCCAATGCTCCGACCCTGACGCTGCAAACGGACAAGACCCCCGAAAGCTATGTGCAATGTGTACTGCCCAAGCTTGAAAAGCACGGCATCAGCTCGACCGTGACGCAGAACTCACGCCACGCCAAGGTGGTGTTGACCAGCAAGATTGCCGCCGATGACGTGCTGGAAGCCTACAAGTCCCAGGACGGCACCAAAGTGTTCCTGTACGAGCGCAAGCCGCTGGCCTCGGCGATCAAGCCGTCGCGGCTTGAATTGGCGGCCCAGGACTGCAAGTAGCTAAAGGCAGTACACAGGTAGAATGTGGGAGCGGGCTTGCTCGCGAATGCGGAGTATCAGTCGATGCATTTACTGACTGACCCACCGCTTTCGCGAGCCAGTCGAATCGTCGCACCACCGCTCCCACATTTTGCTTTGTCTAGTGCTTAGGGTTTTGCTTCGCGACTGAAGCTGTTCACGGTCTTGACCAGCCCTTTAGCCGCCAACGCCACCAACTCACCGCCTTTTTCCACTGTCGCCAGCGCCGGGTCCGAACCCATGCGCCCGTCGGGGAAGCGTGCGCGGAAGTCCAGCGCCTCACGGATCGGCCCGGTGTTGGCGATTTGCGGCGAATAGTCGGCTGACTTGATCGCATCCGGGTACGCCCACTGCGTCACTGCGATTTCCGACGGCGTAGCGTGGCTACCGTGGCCGACCGGGAATTGGCGCTGCGCCAGGTCGGTGACGCCTTCCAGGTCCCACCAGTTCACCAGCTTCAGCGCGAACCCGGCCGGCCGGCGGGCGAAGCTCGCCTCGGCGTACAGCTCGGAAAACGCCGCTTCAATGGTGGCGATATTGCCGCCGTGGCCGTTCAGAAACAGGATCTTCTCGAAACCATGCCCGGCCAACGAACGTACCCAGTCGCCAATCGCGGCGATGAAGGTGCAAGGGCGCAGGGAAATGGTGCCGGGAAAGCCCAGGTGGTGCTGGGCCATGCCAATGTTGAAGGTCGGGCCGATCAGGATGTCGGCATTCTTTTGCGCCTCATGGGCGATGATCTCCGGGCACATCCAGTCAGTGCCCAGAAGGCCGGTGGGGCCGTGCTGTTCGTTGGAACCGATGGGAATCACCACGGTGCGGCTGCGTTCCAGAAACTGCCCGATCTCGATCCAGGTGGATTGGTGTAAAAGCATGCGACGCTCTCTCTTATCTGTGGGGACAGGCTAACCACCACGGATTGTACGACTACTCGCCACCTGTTGGGGCTTGCAGTTGAGATAGGTTGAAGACTTCAACCAGCGCTGGTCCGGGTACCAGGAAAACATGAACTGCCCATCCTTGAGCTTATCCACCACCTGGCGCGCCACCTGCGGGCGTACGGCCGGACAGCCCTGGCTGCGACCGATACGGCCTTCGCGCTTGCTCCACGCGGAATTGACGTAGTCGGCCGCATGGATCACCAGCGCGCGGTCACGCGCCTGATCATTAAAGCCGGGCTCCAGGCCGTCCATGCGCAGCGAGTAGCCGTGAGCGCCGAGGTAGCTTTCCTGGGTGCGGAACAGCCCCAGGCTGGACTGGTGGCTGCCTTCGCGGTTGGAAAACTGGGTGGCGAAGTTTTCCCCGGATTTCGCCCCGTGGGCCACCAGGTCGCGCAGCACCAAGGTTTTTTTGCGTAAATCGAAGATCCATAGCCGACGAGCGGTCGAGGGCTGGGAATAATCAATAACCGCTAGGCGCTCTGAGCGTTCCTCACCGTTATTGACCGCGCACTGCATGGCGCTCAGGGCGCTTTTCAATACAGTGGGATTGAGTTCTGGAGCCGAGCGCGCCAGGCTGCTATACAAGTTAGGAGGATTCCCATTGGCGGCGAGCGCAAAATTGCTCAGCGTCGCCAGGGTGACGGTGATCAAACCGAAGCGGCACATAAAAGTCAGCATCTACAAAGCGTCCCCCGCTGTGGATTGGAGCCCAGTCAATTGTTCAAAAAACACGCATGTTACTTGAGCATTTGCCTGCTCGTTGCACCACTGGTCGCGACAGCCGATGAGCTGCCGGTGGATCCTGTACCTGTGGCGTCTACAAGCCCGGTGCAACAGGCCCTCGCGCAGTTGCCCGGCGTTTGCCCAAGCCTTGTTCCCCACATCGACGCGGCGACGCAATCGCGCCTGCAAGCGTTTTACCAGCAGCAGGGTGATGTGCCGCTGTGGTCAGACGATGCTCGCCGCCAAGCCTTGCACACACAGTTGCTGATGCTGGCCGACGACGGCCTGGACCCCACTCACTATAGCCTGCCCACGGCGGACGCCGCGGCCAACGTGCTGTGCAGCGATATCGACGTCAGCCGCCAGTACCTGCAAGCCCTGCAGGATCTGCATTATGGGCGCCTGCAGCAATCACGCTTCGAGCCGCTGTGGCATTCCCAGCCGCCGACCCGCGACCCGAATACCGAGGTGCTGGCCTTCGCCGCCAGCGGCTTGCAAGACATGGCCCACGCTTTTGATCAGGCGCGCCCCAGCGCCGACCTTTACCGCAGTTTGCGCAATGCCTATGCCACCGTGCGCCTGCAACCGTTGCCGCATTGGGACCCGGTCGCCAGCGGGCCATTACTGCGCCCCGGCATGGAAGACCCACGCGTGCCGGAACTGGCGCAGCGCTTGTACCGCGGTGGCTACCTGGCCAACGCGCCCAGTGGCAATGGCAAGCAATACCGTGATGAACTGGTCAAGGCGGTCAAGGCCTTTCAGCTCAGCCACTCGTTACAGGCCGATGGCGTGATCGGCGCCGGCACCGTGGCCGAGCTCAACATCAGCCCGGCGATGCGCCGCGACCAACTGCGTATCAACCTGGAGCGTTTCCGCTGGCTGGCCCAGGACCTGGAGCCCGAAGGCGTACTGGTCAACGTCGCCGCCGCGCAATTGAGCGTCTACCAAAGCGGCATCCCTGTGTGGCAAACCCGCCTGCAAGTCGGGCGTGCCGAGCGCCAGACGCCGCTGCTCAAGTCGCGCATCACCCGGCTGACCCTGAACCCCACCTGGACCATCCCGCCGACCATCATGCGTGAGGACAAACTCCCGGCCATCCGCCTCAACCCTGAATACCTGCGCCAGCAGAACCTGCAAGTGCTCGACCCTGAAGGCCGCCCGTTGGCGCCTGAACAGATCGACTGGGCGCGCCCCGGCAATATTCTCCTGCGCCAGGACGCCGGCCCGCGCAACCCGCTGGGCAAGATCGTGATGCGCTTTCCCAACCCGTACTCGGTGTATTTGCACGACACGCCCAGCAAGCCGCTGTTTACCAAAGGGCCACGTGCATTCAGCTCGGGTTGTGTGAGGGTTGAGCAACCGTTGCTGCTGCGCGACCTGCTGGTGAGCCCGGCCGAACGCACGCGCACCGACGAACTGCTCGCCACCGGCGTGACCCATGAATTCAGGCTGGCCACACCCGTGCCGGTGCTGTTGGGGTACTGGACGGTGGAAGTCGATCGCCAGGGTGGGCTGGTGTACGCGCCGGACATTTATGGGCGCGACCCGGTGTTGATGAAGGCGATGGGGGCGGTGCTTTAAGGTCGGCTTACCTGTGGCGAGTGTGCTTGGTGTGGTGAGCGGGCTTGCGCGTTGGGGCGCGAAGCCGCCCTAAACTCAGGCGATGGGTTTACCTGAAGCACTGCGGCGGTTTTATTGGGGCTGCTTCGCAGCCCCACGCGGGGCAAGCCTGCTCGCCACGAATTTGATGTGCGTCAGCACCAACGCCACTGCCTGATCGGCTGTCACAAGCGCCGTATCGAGCGTCAGCGGCAGTTCACCCCAAGGCTCATACTCATGCGCCAATACCGACTGCCAAGTAGGCGGGACCAAGCCGGCAATATCACTTGAACGGCTTTCAACCCGGCGTTGCTGTTCTTGTTGATCCGAAACGATCACCTGAATATTCAGCC
>NZ_UYXQ01000137.1 GCF_900624995.1 Pseudomonas antarctica | reverse complement strand
TCGCGCGGCCGGGGTCTGGAACAGGTCATCACGCGGCAGTACTTCAACCACCTGGGCAAGCTCTTTGCCCAAGTGAGCTTTAGGCTGGAAGCCCGAACGACGTTCGATTTCCGCCACTTTGCGACGGATATACGGAATCACTCGCACGCTTTCGCCGTACACCGAAGAGGTGTAGAGGCCCATGAAGCGGTGTTCCTTGATGACGTTGCCGTCGGCGCTGATCTCGCGGATCGACACATAGTCAGGATAAGCCGGGCGATGCACGCGGCTTGGGTGCGCAGCCTTGGCGAACGACAGCACAACCGGCTCGTTCAGGTAGGCCACCGCGTAGTCTTCGATGCGCAGGTCTTCGGCAGTGAGGCCGGCACGCAGCAGCTTGGTCAGACCGAGGAAGGAATTGGCGTCATATTCGATATGACCGCCGTCCTTGTCGTCACGTACCACGAATTCTTCATAGCCAAGGAAGGTGAAGTGGTTGCCCACCAGCCATTCCAGGAAGTTCTTGATCTCGGCTTTCTCTTCGCCGTCGATGCTGAACTGGCTCGCGTCGATGCCGTCCAGCAGTTCCTGGACCTTGGCCTTCATCGGTTCGAAATCAGCCACGGCCACGCGCACTTCGCCCAGTACCTGCTCAAGCTCTTTGCTCAGCACGTTCAGTTCGGCAGCATTGGCGCAGCGGTCGATTTCCAGGTACATCAGCGATTCTTGCTGGATGCCTTCGCCCTGGGTGCCTTTTGGCAGGATTTCCAGCAGCTCGCCTTTCTTGCCACGACGTACGCTGAGCACGGTGGTTTGCAAGGTATGGATGCTGTAGCCACGGCGGTTCAGCTCGGTACGCACCGAGTCCACCAGGAAGGGCAAGTCATGGTGCAGCACTTCGACCGCGGTGTGGGTCGACTGCCAGCCATGACGTTCGTAATCGGGGTTGTAGACCCGCACTTGCGATTGGGTGTGATCAAAGCGCTCAAGCAGGCGCCAGGCAGACAAGGTGCAACCGGCCAGGTCGGAAAGGCGACGCTGGGTCAGTTCGTCCAGGGAAATAATGCCAAAAAATTGTTCAGCGAACAGCGCCACTTGTGGCAGTGCCTGTTCACTGATGTGCTGCGCCAGTGCCGCTTGCAGTTGATGCTGGAAGTCGGCCTTGCTGGCTGCGGTGAAGAACGCCATCTGTGGTACTCCGCTTGGGCTTGTTATTGATGGAAGCGTCGCGTGTTATCCCCTTGCGGGGAGACCGTCAGCGCTGTTCGTCGATACGGGTCAAATAAGTACCATAAACGAATCAGGGTGACAGGTGGGTGAAGCTGGACAAGACAATGAGGTCACATACAACTTCCATAAGATGTGCGCAGTGTAGGGCGACGGTACGACGGGCAGGTCAGACTCCCGGCACAGGGCACATCCGTTGCGCAGCTTAACGAGTGTAGGAAGACAGCTGCTTGCGATGCTGCGACATATTCGGTCATCGGCACGCAGGCTTGGGGTTGCGACTTGAGCAACCCGGATTTTCCCGCAGAAAAACCAACGAATTTCACGCCCGCGAGTACCGAAAATGACTGGTATTGCCCGTCAGGTCATGCATTGTGTCTGACATACGATGCAGCACAAAATTCGCCGCAATGGCACAATTGCCTCGTTGTGCCCTCCCCCAAACAGGATTTCTCATGCTGCAACTGAACACTGACGCACTGATGGCCACCCCGTGCGACGACGAAGAAGACAACATGGCCATGCTCTGCTGTCACGGTAAGAACGGCGAGATGTTCATGCTCACCCGATACCCTGATGAAGATGAGGTTGAACTCACTTGGGATTACGAGCCGTCGACGTTGGATGGGCTGCAGGTCACCTTGAGTGACACCACGCTACTGATCGAGCTGGCCGCTGGGGACGCCGACGCGTTGGGTGGCAAGGATCAGCTGCAGATCACCCACGCCACTGCCGCGTCGGATTTGGCTGAAGTTGAAGAAACCTTGCAGAACATTCTCAAGGGCACCGGCAGCTTTACCCGAATCTAAACTGCCGCACAGATCAAATGTGGGAGCCAGCGCCCACATGGGCAAGGCAAGCCTTCAGCACAATTTGTGCTGCACACACAAAATTCCTACAAGTTTTCCTAAAAATACCCCGCGCGCCGTTAGTCGCCACCCCCCTCGATGCATTAAAGTAAGCCCCCCAGGCCCGGCGTTTTTTTCTCAACGCCCGGCCAATCTCTCCAGGAACCGTCATCGATGGAACATCGTGAAGCGCTGCTCGCGCTGCGAACTTTTCTTTCTACGCAGATTCTCGGCCAGGAAAAACTCATCGATCGCCTGCTGATCGCCCTGCTCGCCGACGGCCATATGCTGGTCGAAGGCGCACCGGGCCTGGCCAAGACCAAGGCCATCAAAGAGTTGGCCGAAGGCATCGAAGCGCAGTTCCATCGTATCCAGTTCACCCCCGACCTGTTGCCCGCCGACATCACCGGCACCGAGATCTATCGCCCGGAAACCGGCAGCTTCGTGTTCCAACAAGGGCCGATCTTCCACAACCTGGTGCTGGCGGACGAAATCAACCGCGCGCCCGCCAAGGTGCAGTCGGCATTGCTCGAAGCCATGGCCGAACGCCAGGTCAGCGTCGGGCGCAGTACTTACGAGTTGTCGCCGCTGTTTCTGGTGATGGCCACGCAGAACCCCATCGAGCAGGAAGGCACCTACCCACTGCCCGAAGCCCAGCTTGACCGCTTCCTGATGCACGTCAAGATCGGCTTCCCCGACGCCGCCGTCGAACGGCGCATCCTGCAACAGGCCCGTGGCGAAGCGCTCAACGGTGAAACCAAGCCCGAACGCCGCGTCAGCCAGCAGGCCATCTTTGCGGCGCGCAAGGAAATCCTCGGTTTGTACATGGCCGATGCGGTGGAGGAATACTTGGTTCAGTTGGTGATGGCCACGCGCACCCCGGCCAAGTTCGACCCGGAGATGGCCGAGTGGATCGCCTACGGCGCCAGCCCACGCGGCTCCATCGCCCTCGACCGCTGCGCCCGCGCCCACGCCTGGCTGGCCGGTCGCGACTTTGTGAGCCCGGAAGACATCCAGGCGGTGCTGTTCGACGTGCTGCGCCACCGCATCATTCTGTCATTCGAGGCCGAAGCCGCCGGTATTGACCAGGACCGCGTGGTGCAACGCATTCTCGACGTCGTTGCCGTCGCTTGAACCCCATGAACGCAAGCGATGGAATCCGCGTCACCCTCAGCGACTTGATTGAGATGCGCCACCGCGTGCGCGAAGTGCAGCTGTTTTCCACACCGAGCCAGCGCAGCCCGCTGATCGGCTTGCACCATTCCAAACTGCGTGGGCGTGGCGTCGACTTTGACCAAGTGCGCGTGTACCAGGCTGGCGACGATGTACGCACCATTGATTGGCGCGTGACGGCACGTACTCAGGAGCCGCACACCAAGCTGTTCCACGAAGAACGCGAGCGGCCGATTTTCATCATGGTTGAGCAAAGCTGCCGGCTGTTTTTCGGCTCCGGCCAGATGTTCAAGTCGGTGCTCGCCGCGCAAGCCGCCAGCTTGATCGGCTGGGCGGCGCTGGGTCACAACGACCGCGTCGGCGGGCTGGTGTTTGGCGACAACGAGCACTACGAAATCAAGCCTCGGCGCAGCAAGCAAAGCCTGCTGCAACTGCTCAACCGCCTGGTGCGTGTCAACCAGAGCCTGAATACCGAGAGCCGCCCCGAAGCCGATGCCCTGGGCATGGCGCTGCGCCGTGGCCGCGAAGTGCTGCGCCCGGGCAGCCTGGTGATCGTGATTTGCGATGAGCGCGCGCTGACCGAAGGCGCCGAGCAACAACTGAGCCTGCTGTCGCGGCATTGCGACCTGCTGCTGTTGCCGATTTCCGACCCGCTGGACCACGCTCTGCCCGCCGCCGGGCTATTACGTTTCGCGGAAAGAGGCGCGCAGCTGGAACTGGACACGCTGAATTTCGACTTGCGCCAAGCCTACAAGGCCCAGGCCGAAGCGCGTATCGCCCGCTGGGAATTGCTCGCACAGAAACTGCGCATCCTGCTGATGCCATTGAGTACACAAAACGAAATGGTCGAGCAACTGCGCGAATACCTCAACCCGCAACGCCCGGTTAAAAAGCAATGAGCAGCCTCGACCCACTGCAACCGCTGATCGCCCCGCCGGCCATCGGCTTCTGGCCGCCTGCGCCAGGCTGGTGGCTGTTGCTATTGATGATTCCTCTGCTCGGCTGGGGGCTGTGGTCGCTGCGTCGCTTGCTGCCCACGCGCCGCCCCGTGGCTCGCGCCGAACAACCGCTGGACCCGCTGCGCATCGCCGCCCTGGCCGAGCTGGCCTTGATGCCCAAACCTTACGACGGCGCACCCGCCGGCGCCTGGCTGCAACAACTCAATGGCCTGCTCAAACGCCTATGCCGCAACGACTACCCCTACAGCCAGAGCCACACCCTCAACGGGCGTAAATGGCTGGCGTTCCTCGACAACCGTTGCCCGGCCGCCGGCCTCACGCGCTGGATGGTGCTGGTGGAAGGCGCCTACAAACCCGAATGCAAACTCGACGACAAGGCCATTGCTGGCCTGACTCAAGCCGTCGACACCTGGATTCGCAAACATGTTTGAGTTCGCCTGGCCGTGGATCTTCGCCCTGTTGCCATTACCTTGGTTGATGCGGCTTATCTTGCCGGTGGCCGACAGCGGTGAGCCGGCGTTAAAAGTCAGCTACCTCGCCGACCTCGAAGGCCTCGCCCGCCGTCGCGCACGCGTCAATCTACCCGGCTGGCGTCAGCAGGCGCCCTTTGTGGTGTTGTGGCTGCTGCTACTCACCGCGGCGGCCCGCCCGGAATGGCTTGGCGAACCGTTGCCGATTGCCGCCAGTGGCCGCGACCTGCTGGTGGCGGTGGATGTCTCCGGCTCCATGGACTTCCCCGACATGCACTGGCAGGACGAAGACGTCAGCCGCCTGAGCCTGGTGCAACACCTGCTCGGCGACTTTTTGGAAAGCCGTGAAGGCGACCGCGTTGGCCTGATCCTGTTTGGCAGCCAGGCCTACCTGCAAGCCCCGCTGACCTTCGATCGGCGTACCGTGCGCACTTGGCTGGACGAAGCGCGTATCGGCATTGCCGGCAAGAACACCGCCATCGGTGATGCGATTGGCCTGGCCTTGAAACGCCTGCGCCAGCGCCCGGCACACAGCCGCGTGCTGATCCTGGTCACCGACGGCGCCAACAACGCCGGGCAGATCGACCCACTGACTGCCGCACGCCTGGCCGCTGAAGAAGGCGTAAAGATCTACCCGATCGGCATTGGCGCCGATCCGGAGCAAACCGGTTCGCTGGGCATTCTTGGCGTCAACCCGAGCCTGGACCTGGACGAACCCGCGTTGAAGGCCATCGCCGACGCCACCGGTGGCCGCTACTTCCGGGCCCGCGACGGCGAGGAATTGCAAAAGATCAAGGAAACCCTCGACCAGCTTGAACCTGTAGCCCAACAACCGACTCAGGCCCGCCCGGCCCAGGCGCTGTACAGCGCGCCATTGGCCCTCGCGCTGGTCCTGAGCATGCTGCTGGTGATCCAGGAACGCTGGCCCAATAACGCGCTGCAGCGCTTCTTTAATAAACTCTCGACCCAGGGCAATTTCCTGCAACAGCACCCGGAATGGCGCCAACGCCTTAAACGCCTGCGTTTGCGGAGGCGTCGATGATCGATCTGTGGCCGCACTGGTTCCGTCCTTGGTGGCTGTTGCTGTTGCCGCTGCTCGGCTGGCTGCTGTGGCAGCTGTGGCACCGGCAAAAGCGCGCCGGGCGCTGGCAGATGATCCTGCCGCCGGCCTTTCATGCGGTGTTGCTCAGTGGTGGCAGCGGGCGCGAGAGCAAATCGCCGTGGGTGGTGCTGGGCATCGCCTGGCTGCTGGCCGTGTTGGCCTTACTCGGCCCCAGCTGGCAAAGGGTTGAACAGTCCAGCCAGAAACCCGCCGACCCGATGGTGGTGCTGCTGGAACTGACCCCGCAAATGCTCGCCACCGACAGCCCGCCCAATCGCCTCGAACAAGCTCGGCGCAAGCTGTATGACTTGCTGCAAGCGCGCGCCGATGCACCGACCGCCATCGTCGTGTATGCCGGCAGCGCCCACACCCTGGTGCCGCTGTCGGATGACCTGGCTACCAGCCGCAACCTGCTCGAAGCCCTACGGCCCTCGATCATGCCGGAGCCCGGCCATCGCGCCGATCTGGCGGTAGAAAAAGCCCTGGGTTTGCTCAAGCAAAGCGGCCTCGGCCAAGGCCGTTTGTTGCTGGTCGGCTCTTCACTGTCGAAACAGGAACGCCAAGGCATCCGCCTGCAGTTGCAAGGCGCGCAGGCGCCGACCTTGTCGATCCTCGGCATTGGCAGTCGCGAAGGCACGCCGGTCACCCAGGAAAGCGGCGAGTTCCTCAAGGACGAACAAGGCGCGATCCTGGTGCCGCGCCTCGACAGCCCGACGCTCAAGGCTTTCGCCAGCGAGATGGGCGGCCGCTACCGCACCGCGCGCCTGGACGACAAGGATTTGCGCCAACTCAACCTGCTCGACGGCCCGCAGAACCTGCGCAACGACGGCCAACTGCTGCACCTCGACACCTGGGCCGACCAGGGTTATTGGCTGCTGCTGCCGCTGTTACTGCTCGCCGCCTGCGCCGGGCGCCGCGGCTGGCTGTTCTGCCTGCCACTGCTGTTATTGGCCGCACCGCAGCCCAGCTATGCCTTCGAGTTCCAGGACCTGTGGCTGCGTCCCGATCAGCAGGGCCAGTACTTGCTCAAGGAAAAGCGCCCCGCCGAGGCCGCCGAACACTTCGACAACCCGCAGTGGCAAGGCGTTGCATTGTATGAAGCGGGCAATTACGCCGAAGCGATCAAGCGTTTTGCCCAAAGCAATGACGCTTATTCCCACTACAATCGCGGCAATGCCTTGGCCAAGTCCGGCGAACTTGAAGCGGCCATCGACGCTTACGAGCAGGCACTGGAAGCCCAGCCCGACCTGCAACCGGCGCTGAAGAACAAAGCATTGGTGGAAAGCCTGATGCAGCAACAAGCACAGCCTGAGCCGACTAAACCTGCAAAAAACGAGGATGACGAAACCACCCAACCCGGCCAAACTGCGCAACCGGGCACGCGCGGGCAACATGCGTCGGGCGGCGAACAATCGTCCCAAGGCCAGGGCGAGGCTGGCACGGGCGATACTCAAACCGGCGGCACGCCCAAAGCCGGCGGCAACGACGTACCGGGCAGCGAACTGGGCGATGAACCCACCACCACCCCGCCGCTTCGCCCCGCCGATGCCAGAATTGATGGCGAGCATCGCCAAGCGTTGGAGCAATGGCTGCAAGAGATCCCGGACAACCCTGGCGAACTGCTGCGGCGCAAATTCTGGTACGAACAGCAACAACATCAGGACAAGACTCGATGAGCCGCCGCCCCCCCCTTCTGCTCCTGCTCGCGTTAACGGCAGGCCACGCCCAGGCGGCGAACCTGGTTGCCAGCGTCGACCGCAGCCGCCTCAATTCCGGGGAAACGGTGGAACTGACGGTGCAATCCAGCGACGTCACCCAGTTCGGCAAGCCCGACTTGTCGCCGCTGGAGGCGCAGTTCGAAGTCAGCGGCACGCGCCAGATCAACCAGCTCACCACCTTGGGTGGCGACAACCACGCCACCACACGCTGGATCATCACCCTGCTGCCGAAGGAAAACGGCACGGTGGTGATTCCGCCATTGCAAGTGGGCGAGCTCAAGACCCAGCCGATCAGCCTGCAAGTGGTGGAAACCGCCAGCCAGAACACCAGCGCCGAGCTAGCGCCGGTATTCATCGAAGCCAACCTCGACCAGAGCAGCGTGTACGTGCAGGCACAGGCCTTGTTGACCGTGCGCGTGTACCACTCGGTGTCGCTGTATGACGACAGCAGCCTCACGCCGTTGCAGATTCCCGATGCACGCATCGAGCAGTTGGGCGAGTCGCGCACTTACGAAAAAGTCATCAACAGCATTCGCCACGGCGTGATCGAGACCCGCTACGCGATCTACCCGCAGCACAGCGGCGCCTTGATGATTGCGGCGCAGACCTTCAGCGCCACGCTGGTGGAATCGCGCCCACCCCAAGAAAACACCCTGCAAGGCACCAAGCCGGGCAAGCTGATTCACGTCAGCTCCGCCAACCTGCCGCTGACGGTCAAGCCCAAGCCAGCCATGTACCCGGCTGACGCACCGTGGATACCGGCACGCAGCCTGACCCTGACGGAAGCCTGGAACCCCGAACCCGAGCATGTGCAAGTCGGCGACTCGCTGACTCGCAGCCTCACGGTCAAGGCCGAAGGGCTGTCCAGCGCACAACTGCCGGCGCAGCCCAGCACCGACATCAATGGCCTGCGCCGCTACCCCGACCAGCCGGTGCTCGACAACCAGAACAATGACCACGGCCTGACGGGCAGCCGCGAAGACCGCGAAGCCCTGGTGCCGACCCGCGCCGGCGCCGTCGAACTGCCGGCCGTGGACGTGGTGTGGTGGAACACCCACGAAGACCACCTCGAACGCACCAGCCTGCCCGCGCGCACCCTGCAAGTGGCGACCAACCCGAGCCTGGTGGTGGACACCCCCGCCACGCCGACCGTGATTACTGCGCCGGACGATGATCGCCTGTGGCTGTGGCAACTGAGCACGCTGATCTTCGCCTGCACCACGCTGCTGGGCTTCGGCCTGTGGTGGCGTGCACGTCGGCAACCGGCCGTGCAGCGCGCCGCGCAAACCGGCCCGAGCCCGCGTAGCCTGCTCGACGACCTCAAGCGCGCGACCCAGGCCAACGACCCGCAAGCCACGCGCCAGGCACTGGATGCCTGGGCGCGGCAACAGCCGGAAACCCTGGCGGACATGGCGGCGCGGTTTGTGCCGTTGTCGGATGCGTTGGATGGATTGAATGGCGCGCTGTACAGCGAGAGTGGGCATTTCTGGTTGGGTGAAGACCTGTGGCGGGCGGTCAAGGCCATTCCAGTTGCCGAGCGTGAGCAAGACCCTGCGACGGACACCACCAGCTTGCCGCCGTTGTATCCGAAATAATCGTGGGGTTGCGGTCCAGATTGCGAAAAATCGCCTGAAAGTCGCACTGCACTTTGGATCCATTGGATGTTAATATGCCACCATCTGGCCGGGCTTGAAGGTTCAAGGGCTGAGTTTTGCTCAGCGTCGGCAGGTTCGATTCCTGCTCCCGGCCGCCCAATTCAGGAGAGCTCATGAGTTACCGGGTTAAGCTTCAATGGGGG
>NZ_UYXQ01000136.1 GCF_900624995.1 Pseudomonas antarctica | reverse complement strand
GCTCTTGCTTTTGATCTGCTTTTGATCTTAGGCGCCCCGTTAAACCACGCTGGCCGAACGCAGGCTTTGGAGCGTGGGTAAACCGGCAGGACGCCGGTTTAGCCGCGATGGGCCAAGGATGGCCCATCGCGGCGGCCCACGGTCCAAAGCCTGCGTGAGGGCACACCGAGCCTAAGCGAGGTGCCGAGTGGTGGGGGAAGAGCCTTTTGGTTACTTTTGGGCTCTTTCAAAAGTGACCCGCCGTAAGGGCGGAACCAATATCAGCCGTTACCGCAGCAACGGATATGTACCCCGCACCCCCGCGACAACCAAAGAATTCAACCCATAAAAAAGATGTGTAGATACCTATGCCGCGATGACGTCGGCCCAGCAAATATTGATGTTGACTGACCCACCGCTTTCGCGGGCAAGTCGAATCGTCGCACCGCCGCTCTCACAGGGGATCTGCGCTTAACTGAACGGCATTAGGGCTTGCCCCGCGTTGGGCTGCGAAGCGGCCCTAATACAGCCACCGCATTTTTTCAGTAAGACTTAATCGCCAGGTTTTGGGGCTGCTTCGCAGCCCAAGGCGGGGCAAGCCCGCTCGCCACAACAAGCCGCTCGCCACATTGAGCTTGTGCTCAACCAAAGAGTGCATCAAACCGCAATCGCCCCCGCACGCCCCGCTTCCACCACAAATGACTTGAGCGTCGACACCGTGGCGTTCGGATCGCGTGGGTCAGTAATCACGCGGA
Organism: Pseudomonas antarctica; assembly: GCF_900624995.1. GTDB lineage: Bacteria > Pseudomonadota > Gammaproteobacteria > Pseudomonadales > Pseudomonadaceae > Aquipseudomonas > Aquipseudomonas antarctica. Next base: position 8,543 of record NZ_UYXQ01000136.1, on the reverse strand, counting down.
AGTTCGTCAGCATCTGTTGCGCCTCCAACGCCACCGAGACATACCCGCGCTGGCGACTGTCGAAGAACTTCACATGCGGGTTGAGCGGCAGGATCTTACTGAAGGCCTCAAACGGCGGACCATCCGATGTCACCGAGCTGCCGACAAACTCGGTGGCAACGATGGGCGAGTCCGGGTTGTTGCCATCGGCGTGCAGGTCGGTGGTCCAGAACGAATGGATGTCGCCGCCCCAGAACACCGCGTTGTTGAGCTTATGGCGCTGGATGGACGCCAGCATCCGTGAGCGATTGGCCATGTAGCCATCCCAGCCATCGGTCCAATGACCCACCTTGTGGCTGGTCAAGTCACGCTGGATCAGCGGGGCCACCAGCAAATCCTGAGCGATCACATTCCACTGCGCCTTCGATTGCGCAAAGCCCTGGTCCAACCACGCCTCCTGTTGCCAGCCGAGCATCGTACGGCCGGGGTCGCGCAAGTCTGCGCAGGTGTTCGACGCGATGTGCCCCTGATGACTGCCATTGGCCTGGATACACGGTTGCTCGGAACGGTACTGGCGCCCATCCAGCACATGAAAACGCGCCAGCCGGCCGTAATCCAGGCGCCGGTAAATGCGCATGTCCGGCCCCTTCGGCACACTGCTGGCACGCAGTGGCATATGTTCGTAAAACGCTTGATACGCCGCCGCCCGTTGCTGCAGAAATTGCGCAACCGGAATCTTTGGGTCCTGGGACCAGCGGTTGGCGTAGTCGTTCTGCACCTCGTGGTCATCCCAGGTCGCCACGCTGGGCGCTGCGGCGTGCAAGGCTTGCAGGTCCGGGTCGGTTTTATACAAGGCGTAGCGGTTGCGGTAGTCAGTGAGGCTCACGGCATTGCCGCTGCCGTGGGGGCGAATGATCTTGCCCGAGTCCGCGGCGTAGGAGCTGTCGTAGATATAGTCGCCGAGAAAAAACACCAGGTCGGGTTGCTCGGCCGCCAAGTGGCGATAGGCGCTGAAATACCCACGCTCCCAGTGCGAGCAGGAGACAAACCCTACGGTCGCCGCTGCCATGGCGTGCAGCGGCGGCGCGGTACGTGCGTGGCCCACTGGGCTCTGCGCGCCGAGGCTATCAAACTGATACCAATACGGCCTGCCCGCCTCCAACCCCGCGACCTCGACATGCACCGAATGGGCAAAGCGCTCAGTCGCCAGCACCTCGCCGCACGTGACGATGCGCCTCATCGCCGCATCGCTGGCCACGCGCCAACGCACCGGCACTGCGCGACTCAACCCACCACGGCCATCCGCTGCATTGAACAACGGCGCCAGGCGCGTCCAGATCACAAAGCCATCCGGCAGCGGGTCGCCGCTGGCCACGCCGAGGGTGAACGGGTAATCCACCCCGGCGCTGCGCGCAAACGGGCTGAGGATTGAGAATGCGGTGGCGACTGCCAGCCCCGTCAGTAGCCGACGCCGGCCCTGGTCCACCGCGTCACTCACCGTGCGCGCTCCCAGTCGTCGCGCACAGTGGCGAACACCAGCAAGTCCTCATACACGCCGTTTTTGAGGAACGCCTCGCGCATGCAGCCTTCATAACACAGGCCGATTTTCTGCATGACCCGCGCCGACTCCTTGTTGCGGCCAAAGCACTGGCTGCCGACGCGCTGCAACCCCAACTCGGTGAACCCGAAGTCCATCACCGCCCTCGCCGCTTCTGCCGCGTAACCCTGGTTGCGGCAGTGCGCCGCCACCCAGTAGCCAAGGTGACCATAGTGGTGACGGGCGTTGATGCGCAGGCTGACCATGCCGATCAATTCGCCGGTTTCACGCAGGTGCATGCCCTGGCCCAACAGACCACCCTCGCGGTATTTTTCCTGCATCTGGCCAATAAAACGCTGAGCCACTTCCAAGGTGTAGGGCGACGGGATATTCGCCGTGTTATCAGCGATTGCGGGGTCGCTGACAAGGCGCAAAAGCGTCTCAGTCTGGTCCATTTCCAGCGCCCGCAATAGTAGTCGCGGGGTGGATAATTGAGGCAGTGCAGTCGGCATACAAAGCGGCTCTGAAGATAAATTCCTCCAGAGTGTACGCGCTTCGTGTCAATTTCATTACGCCACAAAATTGCAAGACAAATCACCTGTAAGACGCGTCCTAGAGCCTTTAAAACGTAAATTAAAGTTAACCATTCGGTCATTTTTGGTTGTTAGCGTGTCGCCCCTAATTCAATAACGGGGTAACGGAATGAGAACCTGGGACGAACCCAAAAAACGCAAGGCGCACATCGAACTGATCCCGATGATCGACGTGATGATGTTCCTCCTGGTGTTTTTCGTGCTGGTGAGCCTGAACGTGATTCCGGCCCTCGGCATGAAGACGCAATTGCCCAGCGCCAGCAGTTCGCAGCAGCTCAAACCGCAGAACAAATTCATTCTGACCCTGGGCCTTGAAGGTCAGCTGCAACTCGATGGCAAGGACCTCACGGTCGATGCCCTGGTGCCAGCGCTGAAAGCGGCAGAAAAGCCTGACACCAAGTCGACCATCATCGTCAACAGCGACAAGGGCGTGGAGGTTTCGCGCCTGGTGGAGGTCATGGACACCCTGCGCCTGGGTGGCTTTACCTCCGTGTCCATTGCCACGCGTAAGTCCTGATCATGTACGTCTTGTTTCGTGCGCGTCAGTTGCTGGGCAGTGTCCCGGCCCTGATCGCCCTGGTGCTGATTGCAATGGGCATCCAGTCACAGACGTTGAAGGTCGAGCCGGTGTACGACGAGTCGGCGGTCGAGTTGGCGCTGGTCGAGCCGGAGCCCGAAGTGGTTCCGACACCGGTGGTGGAGCAAGAGCCGCCATCGCCAGTGATCGAGGACGAAGAGGCCGAACCGGCCCCGCCACCGCCACCGCCAAAGCCACTGCCAAAACCCGAACCCAAGCCCAAGCCGGTGCCCAAGCCCAAACCCGTCGTGGCCGCCAAGCCGACACCGACGCCTACGCCGGCCCCCCAGGTGGCGGCCAAGCCAGTCCAGGCCGCCGTCGCTGCGCCACCGGCGCCACCGGCGCCGCCCAAGGTCGACAGTCAGGCGCTGGAAGGCGGTTACCTCAAGGGCTTGCGCAACGAGTTGGACACCTACAAGCAGGATCCCACCGGTCGCCAGGCTTCCCTCGAACGCCCCAGCGGCGAAGTGGTGGTGTGGTTGCTGGTCGATCGCCAGGGTCGCGTTCTGGACGCAGGCGTGCAAACCCAGGCCTCGAGCATGTTGCTCAACCGGGCCGCCGCCAACAGCTTGCGGCGCATCAAACACGTCAAGCCGTTCCCCGAGCAAGCCTTCGGGGGGCGCAACGAGCAGCGCTTCACCGCCACCTTCAACTACAGCGTGCAATAAGCACCCGACACCAGGACGACAGTGATGAGGTTCACACGTATTCATCTGGCACTTGTTGCCGCAAGCATGGGCCATGGGATGGCCATGGCAGACACAGGCGACAGTGACGTCGGCACGATTGGGGTTCAGGGCAAGGCCACCGCAGGGGGCGGCTACATGGTGCAGGAAGAAAGCATCAAGGGCCGCTCCACAGTCACCAAGGAAGCGCTGGACAAACAGACCGCCACCGGTAACGCGATCGACAAGCTCAAGTACACCCCAGGCCTGAACATCTCCAGTGAGGACAACACCGGCCTGTCGGGCTTTCGCTTCACCATGCGCGGGCTCAACTCTGACCAGGTGGGGATGTCGGTGGACGGCATGCCGATCAACGACTCCGGCAACTACGCGCTGTAGTAAGTTAGGTGGAATGCTTTTTTAAGCTAGTCTGATTCTGTTGACGTTCCTGGGGGATTACCCATGGGCTCCACCGCATCGTATGAGCTGGTACTCCACCGCTATCCTAGTGTTGAGGAATGGCTGCAACTGCTCGGTAATCTGGGGCGAGCACCTGCCACCTTGGACGCGTACGGGCGGGGTTTGGCGCATTATTTGCTCTACTGCGAAGCCGTTGGCCTGGAAGCGGAATCAGTCACGTTTGAACAGGTCACACTCTACATCCGTAGGTTGTTACCCGGCCAAGAAAATGCAGTGGCGAATTCAACCTTGCACCAACGCCTCACCGCGATTCGCCTGTGGTACGACCACTTAGCCTTTCAAGGGCTTTGTCAACAAAACCCTGTACCTCGCGGGCAGCATACACGTCGGCTCCCAGTACCCGGACATTCCGGGTTTGTGAGGGGCCTGGTACCCCGGTTCTTCAAGCTGCCAGACATTCCGAGCGATGAGCAGTGGCGCAACTTTCTGACCCTCGCGGCCAAGTCGTCCATTCGTGATCGACTCATGCTCTCGCTGGCATACTGCGGCGCGCTTCGCCGCGCCGAACTGGTGGCCCTGAGAATTGAAGACCTGGACGTTGCGCATCGACTGATCTCGGTAAGAGCTGAAACGACCAAGGGTCGACGCAGCCGCATCGTATGCTACAGCCCTGACATTGCACCAGTACTAATGGCGCACCTGCATGCCCTTCGCCAGGCGGGATGGTCGAAAGGAGCACTGTTCCGGTCTGAGTCAGACCGCAATCGCGGATCAGGCTTAACCCGCTGGACGTGGAGTAAAACGGTAGAAACGTGGGCCAAGCAGGCAAACATTTCATCTTTGAGTACCCATACCTTCCGCCACCTTCGGCTAACGCATCTGGCTCGTGCCGGCTGGAAACTGCACGAACTCACTGCATATGCAGGACATAGAGACCCGAAAACCACCTTGATTTACCTGCACCTGTCAGGGGCGGATCTGACCGCAAAAATGGCGCGATCCGTGGGCAGTTTGGATGCCCGAATGTTCGGTGAACTTTTCCAAGTGGATTCACCATCATGAGCGCCCCATCTACCGAGGTATATGAGCCCTTCGATATAAGCCTGTACGAGCAGAATGAGGTCTTGTCGAATTCAGAACAAGCCATTCTCTCTAATCGTCTTTACCGTTCTGACTGGCCCTACCTTCAGTCGAAGATACCCGGACTCGTGAATCCTTTGATTGATCTGGTCGAAAGTAGCGGGGTCTCTCAAGCGTTAGCTGTAGCGTCAATTTCCGCAATTCTCTGGCAGGTAAGCAAAACCGGTATACCTTATTGGCGCTGGTCAGAGACGCAATGGCTCACCTTGCTCAACACCCGCGCAGGCTCGCGTCCATATCTTGCTACGGTCGCTTACCACTTGGGCGGTTTTAATAAGCCTCAACGTATCGCTAAATTTCGCCAACCCGCGATTTACGCTTCATTCATCTTTGGGCGCCAGATATTTGAGGCCGAGCAAGCCCGCTTGGGCCAAACCTTGAAAGCATTGGGTTACGCAGCGCGCAACCTCGAACAGACCCTGTCCAGTGTGTTAGGTGCACTAATGTTGGAAAATGGCGATCCACGATTGGAAACCTTCACTGAGGAACTGCTGATGCGAGGACAGGCGCATCGGAGTGACGGTATAGCACGGTCAGTCGGCATGGTCTCACACGGTCTTGCTGCGCTTGGTATTTTAACGAAACCGTTGCGTATGCGCGGCTATGTGAGCTGGCGCGAAAAAAGTATCGAGGGCATCGACCCTGTCTGGGTGCAATGGTGTCGTCGCTGGCGAGATACATCGACTTTACGCCCCAGTACACGCGAAAGTAACTATAGCTTTATCTTGAGAACCGGTATTTGGCTAGCGCGTGAGCAGCCATGGGTTAGTTCCCCTACCGACTGGAGCATGTCGACCTGCGCCGCGTTTATCGCGGCGGTTGATCGGATGACCGTCGGTGAATGGGCCCTGGAATCTTCCCAGCACACGAAGCTCAAGGGATTGGGCCTGCCGATTGCCCCCAACTCAAAACGCCATTTCCTTCATGCCATACGGCGGTTTTTTATCGATTGTGAGCTATGGGGATGGGGTCGTTTAAAATTCAGCCCACGTCATCATTTGGCAACCCCGCTTACCGTAGCCTTCAATTCGGCTATCAACCCGCGCGTGATTGACGACTCAAGCTGGCTCAAGTTGATATGGGCCAGCCTGAACTTGGAGCGTAAGGACTTACTCTCGGAAATTCACTACCCCCTGGCGATGGTTCAGGCGGTTGCTGTGGTATGGACACACACGGGGTTACGCAGTAACGAAATTATGCGGCTTGCCCTCGGCTGCGCCCGTGCACAGTCAAGCGATGTTGTGCATGAAGATGGGACCACCGTTCCTGCAGGAAGCTTGTGCTATCTCGATATTCCAGCCAGTAAGACATTCAAAGCTTTCGTTAAGCCCGTTGCAGCGGTAGTTAAAGAGCGTATTGACACCTGGCTCCGGGAAAGGCCTGCGAACCAGGCACCTCTCCTGGATGAGCGAACGGGGGAGAAAGTCAGCTACCTGTTTCAGTATCGGGGTAAACGTATGGGGAAAGGTGTCATCAACACCACCATCATCCCAACATTGTGCGCAAAAGCGGGTGTCCCAATGGACGACAGCCGCGGCCGCATCACCAGCCACCGCGGGCGAGCTTCCGTGGTGACCGCTTTGGCCAGTGTCCCGCAAGGTATGTCGCTGATTGAACTGATGCAGTGGTCAGGGCACAGTTCACCCAGTTCGACGTTGCACTACATACGCATTCGCCCCACCAAGCTGGCGGCGTCCTTCGTAAAAGCAGACCAGATGTCGCACATGATATCCGTGCTGATTGATCACGATGTAATAGCCCGTCATTCGGAAGAGCCTTATACCTTCTATGACTTGGGCGACTCGTATTGCTCAAATCCATTCTGGAGTAGCTGCCCACATCGAATGGCCTGTGCAGGGTGTGATTTCAACCTGCCCAAAGCCAGTGCACGAGCTCAGGCTTTGGAAAGCAAAGCCTCAATAGGACATTACCTAGAAGCAGTTCCATTGACGGCTGATGAGCGGGCGATTGTGGAAGGCGATTTAGAGAAACTGGACAGCCTAATTCAAAAACTGGACAACGTGCCCACTTTGGATGGCAGGACACCCAGTGAGATCGAATCAAGAAAAACTACGGAATGAAAGCATTCCTAGAGCAAGGATTTTGTTCGTTTGCATTCGAGTTCATATGAACAAAGTTAGTGTAAAGGCTGTGTTCTGCGCGACGCTAGCGATCGACGCATCGAGCCGGACTCTGCGCCCTGTAGTGGTCTAATGAAACCGGACACCCATTTAGGCGAGAATGCTCGCCAGATCGAGGTGTCAGATGACCAAACAACGCCGCTCCTTTACTCCTGAATTCAAGCGCGAGGCTGCCGACCTTGTGCTCAAGCAAAACTACAGTTACATCGAAGCCAGCCGTTCACTCGGCATTGGTGAGTCGGCATTGCGTCGCTGGGTTGACCAGATTCAGAAAGAACATAAAGGCGTCACCCCGCAGAACAAAGCACTGACTCCTGAACAGCAAAAAATTCAGGAGCTGGAAGCCCGGATTGCTCGGCTTGAGCGAGAGAAATCAATACTAAAAAGGCTACTGCGCTCTTGATGTCGGAAGATCACGAGCGTTCGCGCTGATTGACCAGTTGAGCGCCCATGAGCCGGTTGATTGGCTGTGCAAGGTGTTTGACGTCACTCGCTCGTGTTACTACGCCCAGCGCCTGCGGCGCCGCACGCCGGATGTTGAACGGCTTCGATTGCGTAGTCGCGTCAGTGAGCTGTTCTCGCAAAGTCGCAGCTCTGCGGGCAGTCGCAGCATCCTGTCGCTGATGCGTGAAGACGGTGAACAACTCGGTCGATTCAAAGTGCGTAGCTTGATGCGCGAGCTTGATTTAGTCAGCAAACAACCCGGCTCCCATGCCTACAAGCGAGCAACAGTAGAAAGACAGGATATCCCGAACACATTGAACCGCGAGTTCGACGTGCCAGCGCCCAATCAAGTCTGGTGCGGCGATATCACCTACATTTGGGCGCAAGGAAAGTGGCATTACCTGGCTGTCGTCCTGGATCTTTGTACGCGTCGGATCGTGGGCTGGGCGCTGTCGGAAAAGCCAGACGCTGAGCTGGTGATCAAAGCGCTGGATATGGCTTACGAGCAGCGTGACAGGCCTTCGGATCTGCTATTCCACTCGGACCAGGGATCGCAATATGCAAGCCGACTCTTTCGCCAGCGGTTGTGGCGATACCGCATGCGCCAGAGCATGAGTCGACGAGGAAACTGCTGGGATAACGCACCGATGGAGCGCGTATTTCGCAGCTTGAAAACAGAATGGATACCGACCGTGGGCTATCGAACTGCGCAGGAAGCACAGCGCGATATCAGCCATTTTTTGATGCATCGCTACAACTGGATTCGGCCTCACCAATTCAACGATGGGTTGGCGCCAGCGCGGGCCGAGGAAAAACTTAACGTCGTGTCCGGGATTAGTTGACCACTACAACCACTGACGGCTGCTCGGAGGTAAGCCCCATCCATAGAGCTATCAGGGGTTCTACGCCCAAACTCCAGATTTTTGACGGGGACAGCTTCACCCCATAATCATCGGTACCAATAGGGTGGTTTGGACAGACTGGTCTCATTTGGGTTGTTTTACATTCCATCCAGTACCAGCTATGACCAGTTCGCCAGAGGCGCAC
>NZ_UYXQ01000135.1 GCF_900624995.1 Pseudomonas antarctica | reverse complement strand
CGAACTGCTGGCGAAACTTCACCAGCAACAGGTTCATGCACACGTTGGTCATCACATAGGCGGCGGGCAGCCAGGCCATCTCGGCGGTGGTCGCGCCCAAGGCGCCTTGCAGGTATTGCAGGTTGGCGATTACCAGCGCGTTGCCGAGCCCGCCGGTGATTGCCACCAGCACGCCGACCAGCGCGAACAGCCAGCGCTTGTGCGTGGGGTGCAGCGGCGTCGACGGCGAGCCGGGCAGGCTCGGGCGCTCGTGGGGCTGCCAGGTGTGGGGGGTGTATTTATCCATTCGATGACCTTGATGAGCCGACGTGCAAGGTCGGTGACGCCGTTACTCAGGGACTAGTAAACCTGAGAGACGTTCATCTTGCCATGTCTCAAGCGGGCACCGCCCCTTGCGCTTGAGATCTCCTGGGTGTTGAGCAGCGTATTACGTGTCAGATCCAGCCGAGCCAGCTCCAGTAAGTCGCCGCGAACACCAGCATCAGCGCATACCCGATCAGCGTCACCAAAATCCCGACCTTGGCAAACTGCCGCGCCGTAAAGGTCCCCGTCCCCAGGCACACCATATTTTGCGGCGCATTAATCGGCAGGATAAACCCATAGCTCATCACAAACCCGAGCAACATGGTCATGCCCAAACGGTTGAACTCCCCCGGCAAGGTCTGCAACACGGCGATCAGGATCGGCAACAGCGCCGAGGTCAACGCGGTGGCGCTGGCAAAGCCCAAGTGGATCACGATCAGGAACGCGCCCAGGATCGCAAATACCCCCAGCGGCCCGACCTGGTCCAGGCCTGTATGCGCCACCACCTGCGAGCCCAGCCATTGCCCGGCCTGGGTGGTCAGCAGCGCCGTACCGAGGCTGATGCCGACGCCGAACACAATGACCGTGCCCCAAGGGATGCGCGACTGCACATCCTTCCACGTCATCACGCCGATGCCCGGCAGCAGCAGCACCACCAGACCGGCGTACGTGGTCGAGGTGGTATCAAAATTGTGCAAACGGCCCTCGGTGGCCCAGGCCAACAACAGCAACACAGAAACAGCCAGCAGGCGCTTCTGCGGGCCGGTCATGGGCCCGATGTCCACCAATGACTGGGCCACCGCCTCCTTGCCGCCAGGGATACTGTCACTTTCCGGCGGCAGCAGTTTGAGCACCAGCACCAGCAACACCGCCGACATGATCAGCGCCCAGGGCGCCCCCGCGATCAGCCAGTCGACCCAGGACACCCGCTCGCCGAGCATCTTGTCCATAAAACCGACGGTCAGCAGGTTCTGTGCCGCGGCGGTCTGGATACCGACGTTCCAGATGCTGGTGCCCTGGGCCACCACGATCATAAGCCCGGCGGCGATATTGGAGCGTTTGTCGACACCAAACGCCGCCACCACGCCCATCATGATCGGCACCACACAGGCACTGCGCGCGGTAGCGCTGGGCACCACCAGGCTCAACAGAATGGTGACCGCGATCGCCCCCAGCAGAATGCCGCGCGTGCTGGTACCGACCCTGGTCAAAGTCACCAGGGCGATACGCCGGTCCAGGCCGGTGTGGGTCATGGCCGCCGCTATGAACAACGCGCCCGCCACCAAAGCCAGCGCCGGGTTGGCAAACCCGGTCAAGGCCATGCTGATCGCGGGGCTGGAGCCGATCAGGTGCGCCGGGTCTTGCAGTGAAGGCGCGGTGCCCAGCAGAAACGCCATCAGCGAGGTAATCATGATCGCGCTGGCTTCATAGGACACCGCCTCGCTGATCCACACCACCACCGCAAACGCGAGGATCGCGAGCATTCGATGCCCGGCCACGGGCAACTCAGCCGGCAGCGGCAACAGCAGCACACCGACCATCACCAGCACGGCGACCACCAGGCCCAGGGGGAACTTAAATGATGCAGCGGTTGTTGCGGGCGTGCTCATGGGGCTCTCCGTCAGCCTTCAAATCAGGCGCGGAGCATGACGCACAATGCCGCAAGCCGTGTTGACAGGTATCAAGTCCCCAGATCAGGCATGCCGCCTTGTTTCAGAGCTTGCTTCAGAGCAACGCCTTGACCAGCATGCCAACGGCCACCACCACACACAGGCTGGCAAACCCAACCTGCAGGGTTCGCGCCTTGATCACCGAACACAGGCGCCGCCCCACCCACATGCCAACAATGCTCGCACCAATAAACACCCAGCCCACAGGCTCGATGCTCACCCCGGCATGAAACGCCCCCGCCACGCCAATCAGTGAGATCAGGCTGATCACCATCAAGGAGGTGGCAACGATCCCGCGCATTTGCACATCGGTCAGTTGCTTGAACGCCGGCACGATCAGAAAACCACCGCCCACGCCGAGCAAGCCTGATACCGCGCCCGTCACAGCGCCTAATGCTGCCAACGTGGCACTGCATTTGGCAGTCCAGGCCAGGCGCCCAGTCTGTTGATTCAGCATGCAGTTCTTCTGGCCCCAGGACGCGGCGCCATGGTCACTCGGCCCAACCTCGACCTTTTCGCGCTGCAACATACGCCAGGCCACCAGCACCATCAGCGCGCTAAACAGCCCCATCAGCACGGGCTCCGACAGTTGGTGAGCAACGAACACCCCCAATGGCGAGAACAGCGCGCCGAGCAAGGCGATCAGCAAGGCCGCGCGATAACGCACCAGGCCATGGCGCAACCCGTCGATTGCACCCACCGCTGCCGCCGCGCCCACGGCGAGCAGCGACACCGGCGCCGCCTGGGTCATGGTCAAGCCCAACCCCAGCACCAACGCCGGCACCCCGAGGATGCCACCGCCGGCACCGGTCAGGCCCATGACCAGGCCCATCAATAAACCCAACAGACTTGCCAGCAGCATTTAATCCACCTTGCTCAGGCGGGTCAGCCACTCGCGGCCCTTAAGCATGCCGTTCCAGTAGAACCACGGCAGCAGCGTGGCCTTGAGGAACCACATCGAGCGGCGCGCCTGGGTCGGGTCCAGCGCGAAGGTCGGCAGCAGTTTGCCGCCGTAGCCGAACTCGGCGAGCACCACCTTGCCCTTCTCCACCGTCAGCGGGCACGAACCGTAGCCGTCGTACTTGAGCGGCAGCGGCGCCTGTTTGCGCAGGGCCAATAGGTTTTCGGCCACCACCACGATCTGCTTGCGCACGGCGGCGGCGGTCTTGGCGTTGGTGGTGCCGCACACGTCACCCAGGCCGAAGATGTGCGGGTAGCGCAGGTGTTGCAGGCTGTGGGGGTTGACCTCGCACCAGCCGGCGGCGTCGGCCAGCGGGCTTTGGCGGATAAAGTCCGGGGAGACTTGCGGCGGCACCACGTGCAGCAGGTCGAAGGCTTTCTCTTCAACGCTGACATTACCCGCCGCGTCCTTCACCTCGAACCAAGCCTTGCGTGCCGGCCCATCCACCCTGATCAGGTTGGAGTTAAACGCCAGGCGCGCGTTGTACTTCTCGACGTATTTCATCAGTGGCGGCACAAACGTCGCCACGCCAAACAGCGCGGCGCCGGCAAGATCGAACTCGACATCGATGTTTTTCAGGTGGCCTTGCTTGAGCCAGTGATCACAGGACAGGTACATGGCTTTTTGCGGCGCGCCCGCGCATTTGATCGGCATGGCCGGCTGGGTAAAGATCGCCCTGCCGCTCTTGAGTTGCTGCACCAATTGCCAGGTGTAGGCGGCGTGTTCATAGCTGTAGTTGGAGGTGACGCCGTGCTGGCCGAGGGCTTCTTGCAGGCCTTCGACTTTCTCCCAGGCCAGGCGCAGGCCGGGGCACACGATCAGGTTGTGCCAGGTGACACGCTGACCGCTGTCGAGCACCAGGGTTTGCTCGTCGGGCAGCAGCTCGGTGACGGCGGCCTGCACCCAGGTGACGCCATTGGGCAGTACGTTGGCCAATGGGCGCCGGGTCTTTTTGACGTCGTAGGCGCCGCCGCCGACCAGGGTCCAGGCCGGCTGGTAGCAGTGGTATTCGCTCGGTTCGATCAGAGTGATGTTCAGGTGCGGGTCGCGCTTGAGCAGGCTGGCCAGCAGGCCGATGCCTGCCGAGCCGCCGCCGATGACTACGATATCGCCACTGATGGTTGGGCCACCGTGTTGGTCATTCATGGTCAATCGCCTTTCTTAAATCTGCACACAAGGGTCGTTGCCGGATGGCGTCACGCCCAGCTTTTGATGACCGCACCGCAGTACAGCCCGGAGAGGGTCTTCATTACTTGAATCACTTCATGGCTGGCCAGCCCGTAGAAAATGTATTTGCCTTCCCGACGGGTGGCGACCAACCCTTCGTCGCGCAAAATGCCCAACTGTTGTGACAGCGTAGGCTGTCTTACGCCGGTCATGGTTTCCAATTCGCCAACGTTGCGCTCACCCTGGGTCAACTGGCACAGGATCAACAAACGGTCCTCGTTGGCCAGTGCCTTGAGCAAGGAGCAGGCCTTGGACGCCGAGGCGCGCAGTTGGGCGACTTCGCCTTCACTCAGAGTAGATTCCATTTGCTTCAGGTCCTTTCTGTCACTTAAGCTCAAAACATTATGTGTAAACATAAACTGATTGTAACGACTTTTTTCTTCATTGTTTTTTTCCTCAACAGGGACAGCCGCCATGCCCGCGTTAATTCAAGCTTTTCTGGACGAGGCATCGTCGACCTTCACCTACGTCGTCTACGAAGCCGACGGCGGCCCGTGTGCCATCGTCGACTCGGTGCTCAATTACGACCCGGCTTCCGGGCGCACGGATACAGCCCAAGCCGATAAAGTCATCGCCTTTGTGCGCGAACACGGCTTGCAGGTGCAGTGGCTGCTGGAAACCCACGCGCATGCTGATCACTTGTCCGCCGCGCCCTATCTGCGCCGCACGTTGGGCGGCAAGATCGCCATCGGCCAGGCGATCAGCAAGGTGCAGGGGGTGTTCAAGACCCTCTTCAACCTGGAGCCGGAATTTCGTGTGGATGGCTCACAGTTCGATCATTTATTTGCGCCGGACGAGATCTTTCATATCGGCAATTTGAAAGCCCAGGCGCTGCATGTGCCCGGCCACACCCCGGCGGATATGGCCTACCTGATCGACGACCAGTTTATTTTAGTGGGTGACACCCTGTTCATGCCCGACGTGGGCACGGCGCGCTGCGATTTCCCGGGTGGCGATGCGCGGCAATTGTATGCGTCGATGCGCAAGTTGCTGGCTTTCCCGGCGCAAACCCAACTGTACGTGTGCCATGACTATCCGCCCCAGGGCCGTGCGGCCAAGTGCCTGACCACCGTGGCCGAACAGCGCGCGGGAAATATTCATGTGCATGACGGGGTGGATGAGGCGGCGTTTGTAGAAATGCGCACCACGCGTGATGCCGGGCTGGGAATGCCGACGCTGCTGTTGCCGGCGATCCAGGTGAACGTGCGGGCCGGGAATATGCCGCCGCCGGAGGAAAATGGGGTGGTCTACCTGAAAATTCCGCTCAATCAACTCTAAGCCGGCTGATCGAAATAGGACCCTTTGACGCGCGCAAGCCCTGACCACAATTCGTCGAGGTGCTTAAAGCCCCACGCTTCAGCAGTTTCTCGGCCGACGATCTTGTCGGGCTGCTTGGCCAGGTTGACCACCACCTGGGTAATCGGCAAGCGGGAACGCGTGGAAAAGAACACTTTCACGATCGGCGTCAGCAATGCGCCAGGGTTTTGCTCGATGACCACGCCGATACGGCCACTCTCCAGCCGCACCAAGGCGCCGACCGGATAAATGCCCATGCACCGCACAAACGCCTGAAACACCCGTGCGTCAAAATGGCCTTTCCATTCAGCCATTTTTTGTATGGCCTCATCAGGCCCCCAGCCATGCTTGTAGGGGCGTTCTGAGGTGATTGCGTCGTACACGTCGCACACCGCGCCCATTTGCGCAAACAAACTGATCTGGTCCTGCACCAAGCCATGAGGGTAACCACTGCCATCGCATTTCTTATGGTGATGCAAGCACACATCGAGCACCAATGCGCTGATGTGCGGGCATTGGCGAAGCATGTCCGCGCCCTGGGTCGGGTGCAGGCGCACCGAGGCGAACTCAAGCGCGGTCAACGTGCCGGGCTTACTCAGGATCGCTTCGGGAACCGCCATCTTGCCAACGTCGTGGAACAGCCCTGCCAGCCCGGCCTCCTGGATCATGGCGGGCGCCAAATCCAGCTGGCGCGCCATAGCAATCATCAACCCACACACAGCCACCGAGTGCATGTAGGTGTATTCATCGGCGGTCTTCAAGCGGGCCAGGCTGATGAAGGCGTGAGGATGACGCAGCAGCGACTGGGAAATATCCTCGACCAGTTGGGTGACGTTGGCGGGGTCAACCGCCCTGCCCATGCGCAACTCCCCGAACATCGCGATCACTGCGCGCTTGGCAACCCCACACAACTTTACCGCTCGGGCCACCTCCGCCTTCATCTCGTGACGGGCCAGTACCGCGCGGGGTTTGACCACCACCGGAGCCGGCTTCAACGCGGCCGGGGCAATGGGCGCTAAGTCGCAGCCTTTGAGTGTGTCAATCCATACGCCTTGGACCGACGAATCGCGCAGGCGCTGCAGATCCTCAGCGTGGTTCAGGAGAAAATGGCTTTTCCAAAAACCATGCTCAATCCAGGCGCCCTCGAGCTTATGGATGTACATGCCCAAGACCACTTGCGACGCAGGAATGCGTTTCAACATAGGCCATGCCTCGCGGTGCGCAGGTTCAGTGCTAGCGAAAAACGGTCCACATAAATACTCGGCAGCCAGCGGGGGTCAATTTCAACAGTCGAAGCATAGACGGTGTCGACTTTTATCCGTGTCCCTCCCCCTTGGATTGATAGCAGCCTGCACCCACCGCCAAAACAAAGAGCAGTACGAAGGTTTAACTTCAAGGATCTCAAGGACATATCCATTCCCCTCTTTGCGTAAACCATCTAGTTAAATGGCCTATAGCTATCATCGTGCATAACCGTGCGTGAAAAATACGTGATTTTTCCCATATCTTTTATTATTAGAGCAACTAGGATGTCGGACCGTTATATTAGTTAACTTATAAACAATACCCGCGCAACCCTACAAACGTTGTAGGGTTAATCGGCTTCAGCTTTATCGTTGAGCAGCGAATACATCGCATTACAGGACCGGTCACAGTTTCGACCAACCGATTCCAGGTGGCGTTTCAAAGAGGTGCTTACTTGCGGCGACAGGTGACTTAGATTTTCGATCAGCGCGGCCATGTCCTCTAGCGCTGCGGCGATAGAAAGCTGAGTTAGATTAAAGTCGTAGAGCGCGCGGCATATTAATTGCTGGTTGTCCATGACGTATCCCGCCCTTTAAAAATGGAGCTTAGCAGGTACAAGGAGCCACTCAGATAAAAGTCCACGTTATATTTGCACGCGTCACTTTATGACGCTGAGGCAGCGCCTTGCTGCGCTGCCGTCTTGCGCCACTCAGACCATCAAGCCACCGGGTGGCAGGGGTAGCGCCGTCTTGTAACGCACTTGTTTGAGGGCAAAACTGGAGCGGATGTTAGCGACGCCCGGTACCTTGGTCAGAAAATCCATCATAAAGCGCTCCAGCGACTGGATTGTCGGCACCAGCACCCGGATCAGGTAATCCGGGTCGCCGGCCATCAGGTAGCACTCCATCACTTCCGGGCGGTCGGAGATCGCGCCTTCAAACTGCTGCAACGCCAACTCATTCTGCTTTTCCAGGCTCACATGGATAAACACATTGACGTGCAGCCCGAGTAAATCGGCATCCAGCAGCGTGACCTGGTCGCGGATCAAGCCCAATTCTTCCATCGCCTTGACTCGGTTGAAACACGGTGTGGGCGACAGGTTGACCGAACGAGCCAGGTCGGCGTTGGTGATGCGGGCGTTCTCCTGAAGGGCGTTGAGAATGCCAATATCGGTACGGTCCAGTTTGCGCATGAGACAAAATCACCTGCTTATTATGTTTATGCAGTTTTTTTATCCTCAAATGATCGCGAGCGCAACGAAACAGAGATAAATATTCTTCTACGCCACGCCTATGATTGTTGTAGGACAAGATTTCTCCTACCCGGAGACTGACTGTCAGCTAGCGCGCCCACTACAAGAAATTCACAAGATCGAGCGTAGAAAGCCATGAATCAGCCATATGCACCATTGCGTCTGCACGTTCCCGAACCCTCGGGCCGCCCAGGCTGCAAGACCGACTTTACCTACCTGCGTCTGACCGACGCCGGCTTGGTGCGCAAACCCGCCATTGATGTAGAACCCGCCGACACCGCCGACCTGGCAAAAGGCCTGATTCGCGTACTCGACGACCAGGGTCAGGCTCTTGGCCCGTGGGGTGAAGGCGTTCCCGTCGAGATCCTGCGTAAAGGCATGCGCGCCATGCTCAAGACGCGGATATTCGACAACCGCATGGTCGTCGCCCAGCGTCAGAAAAAAATGTCGTTCTACATGCAAAGCCTTGGCGAAGAAGCCATCGGCAGCGCCCAGGCCCTGGCCTTGAACATCGACGACATGTGCTTCCCCACCTACCGCCAGCAAAGCATCCTGATGGCCCGCGAAGTGCCGCTGGTGGACCTGATCTGCCAACTGCTGTCCAACGAGCGCGACCCGCTCAAGGGTCGCCAACTGCCGATCATGTACTCGGTCAAAGACGCCGGTTTCTTCACCATTTCCGGCAACCTCGCCACCCAATTCGTACAGGGCGTGGGCTGGGGCATGGCCTCGGCGATTAAAGGTGATACCAAGATTGCCTCGGCCTGGATTGGCGACGGCGCCACCGCCGAATCCGACTTTCACACCGCCCTCACCTTCGCCCACGTCTACCGTGCGCCGGTGATTCTCAATGTGGTCAACAACCAGTGGGCCATCTCCACCTTCCAGGCCATCGCCGGTGGTGAAGCCACCACCTTCGCCGGACGCGGCGTCGGTTGCGGTATCGCCTCGCTGCGTGTGGACGGCAACGACTTTATCGCGGTGTACGCCGCCTCCGCCTGGGCTGCCGAGCGTGCGCGCCGCAACCTGGGGCCAACCCTGATTGAGTGGGTCACCTACCGCGCCGGTCCGCACTCCACCTCCGATGACCCGTCCAAATACCGCCCCGCCGATGACTGGAGCCACTTCCCGTTGGGCGACCCGATTGCGCGCCTTAAGCAGCACCTGATCAAGATTGGCCAGTGGTCCGAAGAGGAACACGCGGCGGTCAGTGCCGAACTTGAGGCCGAAGTGGTCAAGGCACAAAAAGAAGCCGAACAGTACGGCACCCTCGCCGGCGGCCAGATTCCAAGCGCCGCGACCATGTTCGAAGACGTTTACAAAGAGATGCCGGAGCACTTGAAGCGCCAGCGTCAAGCGTTGGGGATC